>NZ_CP083349.1:1463750-2195625 GCF_020035535.1 Ensifer adhaerens
CCTATAGTCGCGAATATGGCATGAGCCCCCTGAAGATGCGTGCGTCGAGGCGAGGCGCGGTGGCGTGAAAGCGCGTCCCAGGAGCGATATGTTCTTAGGCAAAGCGGGAATCAAAATTCAGGATCGGGTCAGTGAACCGTCTGTGGCGGCTCGTCAGTAAAGGCCTGAATGCCGTCGCGCTGGACGGTTGCAATGAATTCTTCAAAGGCCTCGCGATCGGTGGGGAAGGGGTCCTCCCACGTGGTGGAAAAACCCTCCTCATCGATAACCTCAAGAACCCAATCGTGATTCGTGCCTGCCGGCCGATAGATTCGCAATTCCACGACGACGCCGTCGTCACTGAACTGGCCGGAAAATTCCGAATATTCGTAAGTCTGCTCTTCGTCAGTCATTTGCGCAGTGTAACACGCTTGCTGGACAACGTCTCATGCTGTTCGCCGGTTCTCACTGCTCTGGCGTGCACCAACGCGCTAGCCGACGCCGCTCGCTTTGCTCTTGTCCTTGTGTCCCGCCCGATCACGCATGTCCGAGATGTTGGCGCCGCAATGGCGGCGCCAACATGCAAAACGCAACGCTGACCGCCAGGCGAGCGGCGGTCAGATCGTGTGCGATTGGAGAGGTCCGCCGGATTTGAAGTCACGCGCGTTGCAGGAAATGCGCGGCTTGCGTCAACGGGAAGCTGCTACTGGCAGCGCGCCTCATAGCGGCGGCCATAGCGGTCGCGATAGATGCAATAGCCTTCGCGCTCACGGGAACGGCCTATCAGGTTGCCCATGATGCCGCCCGCCACAGCGCCGATTGCTGCGCCGCCCCAACTGTCGCTCACGACGCCGCCGATGATGGCACCGGTACCGGCGCCGATTGCAGTTCCTTTCTCCGTCTGCGTGCAGGACGCGAGCGTACCAATGATTCCAAGCGCAATGATAAGCTTTTTCATGCTGTCACCCCTTTGCTACAAACCAACCTGGGAGTTCACCACTCTGCATCCTCAGCGTGAGGTTCAGCATCTACGCAACGCGCGCAATTGTCGATAGGGATGATTCCCGGGCGTAGGGCAGACGTTCACACGACAGGGCGTCCGCGGCCTCCGACCATCGATCGCATCAGCCGCATTAGCCCCTGGAAGCGCAGAGGCGACTATCGCCAGTAGCTTCGTCCGCTGTCGATCTTCGACCGGCCGATAGCGTAGCCAATCGCAAACGCAACAAAGCCAACAGCAAGCGTCAGACCGGATGCGGTGTATGGGTGATCTGCGGCGCCAACGGTCACAGCGTTTGCTTCACGACTTACAGCGGCGGCGGCCTTCCTTGCGACCTTGCGGGCGCCTGTTGGTGGTTCGGTTGGTTTTCCGGTGAAGCCCGCTCTCAGATCGTTCGCCATGGCGTTTCTCCTTGGTGGTCAAGGAAGGAACTGTCGATTCGAAAGGAAGTTCCGCAACTGCATGGCCGCGCCGCCCGGCATGCCGGCGGTGGGGACGGATCCGGGCAGCGCCGAATCACTTAACCCGGGGGGATTAGGTATTCATCGCAGGTTCAGGCTGAATAGCTCAAAGTGATTGGCAGATAGGAGGAGTTACGATGAAAAAGCTCTTATCCGCCTTCGCAGCGATTGGCTTGGCCGCGACTTTCGCCTTGCCGCTGAGCGCCGCTCCGATATTCGTGCCGAGACCCGAAAACGTACAGACGGGCACTGTCGAACAGGTCAACCACCGGAGCCATCGTCATTGGCACGCAGACCGCCGATGGGATCGTCGATGGGATAGGCGCCAAGCCTGGCGTTCATGTGGCTATTACGGCAGGTGCTACCCGCGCCAATACGGGTACTTGGCGGCTACCGTGATCGCGGGTACTATGGCTACCATGACCCATACCGCTACCAACGCCGCTCAGGCGTCACGGTCTACTTCGATTTCTAGCGCACCGACCTTGGTCGGCGCTTGAAACAGCAGGTCGACGAGATCACGGCTTAAGTTCCGGGCTGATTTGTTCGACCTGCTCCTACGACCACGCGAGCGTCTACCAAGATGCTGAGCCGTTTGCTGCATGCATGTTCGTGACGCGTGTCGCCGCACGCGAAGTGGATTCTCCAAGCGACTGCAATCGCAATTGCCAATTTATTGGGTATTCGTGGTGAGCGCGCAGGGATTCGAACCCTGGACCTACTGATTAAAAGTCAGTTGCTCTACCGGCTGAGCTACGCGCTCCCTGGCCGCGGCCGTGAAGCCCGGCGGAAGTGGGCGGACATATGCACGGGTGTTTCCTGTCGGTCAACCGAAAAATTGCGGGTTTTGTGAAGAAACGGTGCATGGCGCAATGATCGCCAAAAGGTGATTGGTATCATCATGATCCTGCGGCTAAGGAATGGCCCAAATGCCGCGTGCCGGAGTTCTTGCCGTTGTCGATCGCCGATATTTCCATCTGGACCGCCGTTCTTGCCGGCGCCCTCTCGTTCCTTTCGCCCTGCGTTCTGCCTCTCGTTCCGCCCTATCTTTGTTACATGGCCGGCGTTTCGGTCGATCAGTTCCGCAGCGGTGATGCGGCAACGATCGGCAGCACCCGGCGTGCGGTCCTTCCGGCGGCACTGTTGTTCACGCTCGGCTTCGCGACGGTCTTCGTGGCGCTCGGGGCAGGGGCCTCGTCGATCGGCATGCTGCTCCGGCAGCACATGGATCTGCTGTCGCGCATCGGCGGCGTGATCATCATCATCATGGGCCTGCATTTCCTCGGCGTATTCAAGATCGGGCTCCTGGCGCGCGAGGCGCGCTTTCAGGGGGGCGGCAAGCCGGCAACGCTCTCTGGCGCCTATATTATGGGGCTCGCCTTCGCCTTCGGCTGGACGCCCTGCATCGGCCCGGTTCTCGGCACGATCCTCGGCGTAGCCGCTGCACGCGACACCGTGACCGACGGCGCCATGCTGCTCGCCGTTTATTCGCTCGGGCTTGCTATTCCGTTCTGGATCGCGGCGGGCTTCTCTGGTGCCTTTATGCGCTTCCTGTTCCGCTTCCGCCGCCATCTCGGCCTGGTCGAGAAGCTGATGGGCGGTCTTCTGGTGCTGGCGGGCCTGGCGTTTCTCTTCGGTTTCATCAGTTCCGTTGCCATCTGGTTCCAGACGACCTTCCCGATCCTGATGAAAATCGGCTAGGGCATACCCTCGTATTTCGGAATCACTTATCGCCGGACCCGGCCTAATCGTCTGGGCGGTTCCTGAGCTAGGCGTGCGAGGCGGGCGCCGGCGCAGGAAAGTGAAAGATGCGAGGGACAAGATGACGGAAATCGCGGGCCTGGTGCTGCCGTTCTTCGGCCTGATCTTCCTCGGTTATCTGACGGCGCGCTTCGTCCAGCATCCGGGCGAGGCGATGGGTTGGCTCAACACCTTCATCATCTATCTCGCGTTGCCGGCGCTGTTCTTCAAGCTGGTCTCACGCACGCCGATCGAGCAGCTGGCGCGCGCCGACTTCATCCTGACGACTGTCGGTGCGACCTACATCGTCTTTTCGCTGATTTTCCTCATCGGCGTCTATGTCAGGCGCAATTCCATTGCCGAGGCGGCGATCCAGGGTTTTGGCGCCGCTTACGGTAACATTGGCTACATGGGCCCTGGCCTGGCGCTTCTCGCCTTGGGCGATGCCGCCGCGGTGCCGGTGGCGCTGATCTTCAGCTTCGAGAATGCGGCCCATTTCGCCGTTGCGCCGGCGATGATGGCGATATCCGGCGGCCGGCAGGAAAAGCCGCTGGTGCTTGCCGCAAGCGTCGGGCGCAAGATCATTCTGCACCCGTTCATCCTAGCGACGCTTGCCGGCGTGGTTGCGGCCTTCTTCGCGGTACAGCCGCCGGTGCCGGTTCAGCGGCTCATCGACTATCTCGCGCAGTGCGCGGCACCTTGCGCGCTGTTTGCCATGGGCGTGACGCTGGCGCTGCGTCCGATCAAGCGCATTCCTGTCGAGATCGGCTACATCGTTCCAGCCAAGCTGCTGCTGCATCCACTCGTCATGTTCACGGCGATGAGCCTGATGGGGAATTATGATCCGGTCTGGGTGCAGACGGCGGTGCTGCTCGCAGCACTACCGACGGCAACGAACGTCTTCGTTATCGGCCATCAATACGGTGTGTGGCAGGAGCGCGCCTCGGCGACGATCCTGATCACAACGACGCTTTCCGTCGCCACCGTCACCGGCCTGCTTTACCTGATCCGTTCAGGCGCTCTTCCGCCCGATCTTTTCCCGTAAGCCTTCCTTGAGGGCGTGGAGCGCGCTGCCGGGATGAACGCCTTCGCGCATCAGGAGGCTGCGGAGCGGTCCAACGGCGGAAAGCACATGCAGCCCGAGCGCGCGTAGCGCCTGCACCGGCAGGAAGCCGGAAAGCAGCGACCGATTGAGCAGATCCACGCTCGCCGTGCGGCTGATGATATCAAGTCGGCGACGGCAGTCGAACCGATCACTGATGTCGGCGGCAAGTGCCTCTCCGTTTGCCACGCCGATGATATCGACGAGCGTCATCACATCGCGGAGGCTGAGGTTGAGGCCCTGGGCCCCGATCGGCGGAAAGGCATGGGCCGCTTCGCCGAGAAGTACGGCGCGGCCCTTGCCGAAGCGCTGCGCGGTCATGCCCGAGAGCGGGAAGGATTGCGGCGTGCCTTCGACCGTCACCTTGCCGAGTATCGATTGCATCCGTTCTTCGACCGCGCGGGAGAGTGCAGGAAGGTCCAGCGTCAGCGTTTGTGCGGCATCGTCCGGCTTGCGCACCCATACGAGGCTGGAGTGGTTGCCGGGCAGGGGAACCTGGGTGAAGGGGCCGCTTTCGGTGTGGAATTCGGTCGAGATGTTCTGGTGCGGCAGTTCGTGGCCAAAGTTCAGAACGACGGCTGTCTGCGGATAGGACCAGGTGCTGACGGAAATCTTCGCCGCCTCGCGCACCGGCGAGCGGCGACCATCGGCGCCGACAAGAAGATGCGCGCTGCATTGGCTACCGTTGGCAAGCGCGATCGTGGCGACAGTGTCCGAAAGATCGAAGCCGATAGCAGACGTGGTGATGCGCGTCAGCGTCGCACTCTCTTCAGCCCGCTGGCGCAGAATGTCGATGAAAGGTGCGTTGGGGATGTTGTAGCCGAAGGCGTCGAGCCCGACTTCGGCAGCACGGAAATTGACCGGCGGCGCGCGCAGCAGCCGGTTGGTTCCGTCCAGAATGCGCATGGTCGAAAGCGGTGCCGTCAGCGGTTCGACCTTTTCCCAAAGATTGAGCTTCTTGAGATACTCAATCGATTGGTCCATCAGTGCAGTGGTGCGTCCGTCGGCGACCGCCGGCTCCGGGCCGATCAAGGCAACGCGGTAACCGGCGTCGGCAAGTGCGATCGCCGCGAGCGACCCCGCGAGACCCGCACCGATGATGGCGATGTCGTAGTGATCCATGATCCAACCAACCTTTCAAGCACGCTGGGAGGCGTTCTTATCAAGCCTCGATCATACCCTTAGTCGCGGGCGAGAGCGAAATAAATGGGTAGAATCAGCGCAGAAGCAATTTGCAAGTGTCCACAGGACAATAGGGTTGTGGGATGGCGCTAAGCTTGAATTTTAGTGGCGATGCGTTGCAAAGGGTGCATATTACGCGCAATGCGCCGCAGAGCGGTTGAGGCGGGCCCCAAGCTCGCCCGGGAAAAACAACCCGTACGGGGAAAAGTCAGGGGTAGGCGGCGTCCGCAGATGAAGTTCTTTAACTACAGACGAGTTCCCTACGCCGAGATCCGAGCCTTTTCCGTGCACATCTTGACCGCATCGGGGTCGTTTCTTGCCTTCCTCGGCGTCGTCGCAGCAGCTGAGCACCGCTTTGTCGATATGTTCTGGTGGCTGGGCCTGGCCCTGTTCGTGGACGGGATCGACGGGCCGATCGCACGCAAAGTGCGTGTCAAGGAAGTGCTGCCCAACTGGTCGGGCGATACGCTCGACAATGTCATCGACTATGTGACCTATGTGCTGTTGCCGGCCTTTGCGCTCTACCAGAGCGGCATGATCGGCGAGCCCTGGTCCTTCGTTGCAGCCGGTGCGATCGTGGTTTCCAGCGCGATCTACTATGCCGACATGGGCATGAAGACGGATGAATATTTCTTCTCGGGCTTTCCGGTCGTCTGGAACATGGTGGTCTTCACACTGTTCGTCATTCAGGCGAGCGAGGTGACGGCGTCGATCGTGGTCTTCGTTTCGGTGGCTCTTACCTTCCTGCCGATCAATTTTCTCCATCCGGTCCGCGTCCAGCGTTTGCGACCATTGAACCTCGGTGTCTTCCTGATCTGGTCGGCGCTGGGTGTCTACGCGCTGCTCTTGCACTTTGCGACGCCGGCCTGGGTCGTGACCGGTTTTGTCGTGACAGGCATCTATCTCTACGTGATTGGCTTCGTGCTGCAGATTTTTCCAAGTCTCGGCCGGAAATAGGAGCAGGCAATGGCACAGGCGATTGTGGTACGCGATCTTGGTGGACCGGAGGTCCTGAAACTCGAAGGCGTCACGCTCTCGCCGCCAGGCCCGGGCGAGGTGCAGATCCGCCAGGTCGCCGTTGGCCTGAACTTTATTGATGTCTATTTCCGCACCGGTCTCTACAAGTCCGCCTCGGGCTTGCCTTTTGTGCCGGGCAAGGAAGGTGCTGGTATCGTCACAGCCGTTGGCGATGGCGTCAGCCTCTTCTCCATCGGTGATCGCGTCGCCTATGCTTCGGCCGATGGCGCCTATGCCAGCGAACGCAATGCCGACGCCTCGCAGCTCGTGAAGGTGCCCGACGGCATCAGCCTCGAGACTGCGGCTGCGATGATGCTGAAAGGCATGACGGCGCAATATCTGCTCAACCAGACCTATCAGGTCGGCCCCGGGACGACGATCCTCTTCCATGCCGCCGCCGGCGGCGTCGGCCTGATCGCTGGTCAGTGGGCCAAGGCGCTCGGCGCCACCGTGATCGGCACCGCGGGATCGCAGGACAAAATCGATCTGGCGCTGGCACACGGCTACGACCACGTGATCAATTACCGCACAGACAATTTCGTTACGCGGGTCAAGGAACTGACCGATGGCCGCGGCGTTGACGTGGTTTACGATTCCGTCGGGCGCGACACCTATCCGGCGTCGCTGGACTGCCTGAAACCGCGCGGCCTATGGGTCAGCTTCGGCAATTCGTCCGGTCCGGTGGATGCCTTCAGCATCGGTATTCTGGCGCAGAAGGGCTCGCTGTTTGCGACCCGTCCGACACTCTTCGGTTACGTTGCCACGCGGCCTGCGCTGGAAGCGTGTGCAAATTCCCTGTTTGATATTGTGCAAAGCAACAAAGTGCGTATCAATATAAATCAGACTTATCCGCTTGCCGACGCAGGGCGGGCGCATACGGATCTCGAGACAAGAAAAACAAGTGGAACAACACTGCTGATTCCGTGATCGAAGCCTTAAGGCGGACGCGGATCAACAGAGGGGAAAGAGGGCAGCGTGCCTGTTGAGGGAGTAGCAGCGAACGGTCATCTATTGGCTGTGAGCAACCTGACGAAATTGTTTGGCAGCTTCGCGGCCTGCAATGGGATCAATCTGCAGATTGAACAGGGCGAGATCCACGCCCTTCTCGGTGAAAACGGCGCCGGAAAATCGACCCTGGTGAAGATGCTGTTCGGCGTACTGGCGCCGACGGCTGGCGAGATCATCTGGCAGGGCCAGAGCGTGCGTATCGCCAATCCCGCCGCTGCGCGCAAGCTCGGCATCGGCATGGTTTTCCAGCATTTTTCGCTGTTCGAGGCGCTGACCGTCGCCGAAAACATTGCGCTCTCGATGGACGCGAACATCTCGCTGGCAAGGGTGGCGGAAGAGGCCTCGCGGCTGTCGCATGCCTACGGCCTGCCGCTCGACCCCAAGGCGCATGTGGCGGATCTTTCCGTTGGCGAGCGCCAGCGTATCGAGATCGTGCGCGCGCTGCTGCAGAATCCGCGCCTGATCATCCTTGACGAGCCGACTTCGGTTCTGACGCCGCAGGAAGCCGATCGCCTGTTCGAAACGCTCTACAAGCTGAAGGCCGAAGGCCGCTCGGTTCTATATATCAGCCACCGCCTCGAAGAGGTGCAGCGCATCTGCGACCGCGCGACGGTTCTGCGCCACGGCAAGGTGACCGGCGCCTGCGACCCGAAGGCGGAAACGCCGTCGTCGCTGGCGCGCATGATGGTCGGAAGCGACGTTGCGGCCGTGACGGCGGAAGGCACCAGCGCCAAGGGGCAGGTACAGCTAGAGGCACGTCATCTGACAGTTCCCGCACGCACGCCCTTTGCCGTATCGCTGAAGAACATCTGTCTGAAAGTTCATGCCGGCGAAGTACTGGCGATTGCCGGTGTCGCCGGCAACGGCCAGGGCGAGCTTTTCGATGCGCTCTCGGGCGAGTATCCGGTTGCTGACGACAATGCCGTGCAGATCCGCCAAAGACCGGTCGGCACCAGGCACATCAATGCCCGCCGGTTGATGGGCGCCGGGTTCGTTCCCGAAGAGCGCCACGGCCATGCCGCCGTGTCGGCGCTGCGGCTTTCGGACAATCTCGTGCTTGCCCGCAGTCGCTCGGACGCCAAAGCATTCCTTGGCGGCGGCTTCCTCAAAATCATCCGCCGTGATGCGGTGACGAGCGCCACGCAGCGCATCTCCGAGGCAATGGATGTGCGCAAGAGCGGGGAGGACCCGCCGGCCGGCTCGCTTTCGGGCGGCAACCTGCAGAAGTTCATCGTCGGGCGTGAGCTCGACCGCCAACCGAGCGTGCTGGTCGTCAACCAGCCGACCTGGGGCGTGGATGCCGGCGCGGCCAGCCGCATCCGCCAGGCGCTCGTCGATCTCGCCAAGGCAGGTTCTGCCGTTCTGGTCATCAGCCAGGATCTCGACGAGATCTTCGAAGTGGCGACGGAGATCGCCGTCATCAGCGACGGAAAGCTCTCCGATCCCTATCCGGCGAAAGAGCTTTCGCGCGAGAAGATCGGCCTGCTGATGGGCGGCATGTACGGCAAGACGGAAGGCACGGAGGCCGCACATGCGCATTGAACTGGAAAAGCGCGCCAAGGTCTCGACGCTGTTTTCAATCCTGTCGCCTTTCATTGCCTTCCTGCTGACGATCGTCTTCGGCGGCATCATGTTTGCTCTGCTCGGCAAGAACCCGGTCATAGCGCTCTACAGCTTCTTCGTAGAACCCTTGAGCGAAGTCTGGTCGCTGCACGAATTGGCGATCAAGGCAGCCCCCCTGATCCTGATTGCCGTCGGACTTTCGGTCTGCTTCCGCTCCAACAACTGGAACATCGGCGCCGAAGGCCAGTTCATCATGGGCGCCATCGCCGGCTCGATCCTGCCGGTGGTCTTCTATGACTGGCAGTCGCCGCTGGTGCTGCCGCTGATGATGTTGATGGGCATGCTCGGCGGTGCGCTGTTCGCTGCCATCCCCGCCTTCCTCAAGGCGCATATGAACACCAACGAGATCCTGACGAGCCTGATGCTGGTCTATGTCGCCCAGCTTTTCCTCGACTGGCTGGTGCGTGGGCCCTGGCGCAATCCGGGCGGCATGAATTTTCCGGAGACGCGCACCTTCGCCGTCGACGCGATCCTGCCGGAAATGCTTGCCTCAGGCCGTACCCACTGGGGCTTCGCTTTCGCCATCATCGCTGCGATCCTCGTCTGGTTCATGATGCGTTATACGCTGAAGGGCTTCGAGATTTCCGTGCTTGGCCAATCTGAGCGGGCAGGGCGCTTTGCCGGTTTCTCCTCGCGCAAGATGATTTGGTTTTCCATGCTGCTCTCTGGCGCCTTTGCCGGCCTTGCCGGCATTTCCGAGGTCAGCGGCGCGATCCAGCAGCTGCGCCCGGTCATCTCGCCCGGCTACGGCTTCACTGCCATCATCGTTGCGTTCCTTGGCCGCCTCAATCCGCTCGGCATCGTCGCCGCCGGCCTGGTGCTCGCCTTGACTTATCTCGGCGGTGAGGCAGCACAGCTTTCCATCGGCGTTTCCGAGAAGGTGACGCGCGTCTTCCAGGGCCTGCTTCTCTTCTTCGTGCTCTCCTGCGACACGCTCATCCACTATCGCATCAAACTGATCTTCGACCGGTTGACCGCGACAACGACGGAAGGTAGCCGCTGATGGGCATCGTCGAAGCGATCCTGTTGAGTGTCATCACCGCTGCTACCCCGCTGGTACTGGCCGCAATCGGCGAACTGGTGACGGAACGTTCCGGCGTGCTGAACCTCGGCGTCGAAGGCATGATGATCATGGGGGCGGTCTCTGCCTTCGCGATCACCCAGATCACCGGCTCGCCCTATCTCGGCATGCTCGCAGGCGTCGCCTGTGGCGCGATCTTCTCGCAGCTCTTTGCGTTCCTGACCCTGACACTGGTGGCGAACCAGGTGGCGACGGGCCTTGCCTTGACGCTGCTCGGGATCGGTGTCTCCGGCATGATGGGCGAGAGTTTCCTCGGCATGCAGGGCATCAAGCTGCAGCCGATCACGATACCGCTGCTTGCCGATATTCCCTATCTCGGTCCGTTGCTGTTCCGACAGGACATCATCTTCTACCTGTCGATCGCGATTGTCGCCGGCGTAAACTGGTTCCTGTTTCGCAGCCGCGCCGGCCTCAAGCTGCGCGCCGTCGGCGACAGCCACGCGTCGGCCCATGCGCTCGGCGTCAACGTGATCCGCACGCGCTATCTGGCCGTCATGTTCGGCGGCGCCTGTGCTGGCCTCGCCGGCGCACAGCTGTCGCTCGTCTACACACCGCAATGGGTGGAGAACATGTCGGCCGGCCGCGGCTGGATCGCGTTGGCGCTGGTGGTCTTCTCCTCCTGGCGGCCCTGGCGATTGGTCGCGGGTGGTTACCTCTTCGGTGCCGTTTCGATCAGCCAGCTGCACGCCCAGGCCTTCGGCCTTGGCATCCCCTCGCAGCTGCTTTCGTCGCTTCCCTATGTCGCGACGATCCTCGTGCTCATTCTCATTTCGCATAATCGGCGTATGACCTTGATCAATACGCCGGCATCGCTCGGCAAACCGTTCGTGCCGGACCGCTGACATCAAGCATTTCAGATAACTGTTTCTCAAACCGACAGGGGTGAAAAAATGAAGAAACTACTACTCGCTCTCACAAGTACGGCGGCCGTCATCGGCTTTGCATCGACTGCGGGTGCCCAGGAGAAGGCCAAGATCTGCTTCGTTTACGTCGGTGCCAAGACCGACGGCGGCTGGACCCAGGCCCACGACATCGGTCGCCAGGAGCTGGAAAAGGCGCTCGGCGACAAGATTGAGACGCAGTACCTCGAAAGCGTACCGGAAGGCCCGGATGCCGAGCGCGCCATCGAGCGCCTGGCGCGTTCCGGCTGCGGCCTGATCTTCACGACGTCCTTCGGCTTCATGGATGCGACGATCAAGATCGCGCAGAAGTTCCCGGACGTGAAGTTCGAACACGCCACCGGCTACAAGACCGCGCCGAACGTCGCGACCTACAACAGCCGCTTCTATGAAGGCCGCTACATCCAGGGCGTGATCGCCGCCAAGATGTCGCAGAAGGGCGTCGCCGGCTACATCGCCTCCTTCCCGATCCCGGAAGTGGTGATGGGTATCAACTCCTTCATCATCGGCGCGCGTTCGGTCAATCCGGACTTCAAGATCAAGGTCGTTTGGGCAAACACCTGGTTCGACCCCGGCAAGGAAGCCGATGCCGCCAAGGCATTGGTCGACCAGGGCGTTGATATCCTGACGCAGCACACCGACACCACGGCACCGATGCAGGTTGCCGCCGAGCGTGGCATCAAGGCCTTCGGCCAGGCGTCTGACATGATCAAGGCCGGCCCGGAGACGCAGCTGACGGCGATCGTTGATACCTGGGGCGCTTACTACATCAAGCGCACGCAGGCCTTCCTCGATGGCAAGTGGGAAACGACGTCGAGCTGGGACGGCCTGAAGGACGGCATCCTGACGATGGCGCCCTACACCAACATGCCTGACGACGTGAAGAAGCTTGCCGAGGACGCCGAAGCCAAGATCAAGTCGGGCGAATTGAAGCCCTTCACCGGTCCGCTGAAGAAGCAGGACGGCAGCGAGTGGCTTGCGGCCGGTGCGTCGTCCGATGACGGCACGCTGCTTGGCATGAACTTCTACGTCGAAGGTGTCGACGACCAGCTGCCGAAGTAAGCGATCGCGCAGAAATGAAGTTAAGCAAACCCCGCCGCCGTGGCGGGGTTTGTCTTTTTCAGGATAGAGGCGAACGCCGATTCTGCTTATCTTTCCGGGGGCTTTCCGGAATCGGTCGATCAAACTACACTTGCTTGCGCAAGTTTGAGGCAAGCGGTCGGCGGTGCTTCGGGGCATCGATATCCGTGCGTCGGCAGGAATCAGGCAGGGGAGTGCCTGGAGGAGATGGATTGAACAGGAGTTTGCTGGAAACCGTTGTGTCCGGCTCGCGCAAACGCACGAGCCATGCGCATGTCGTCGATCAGCTTGGAAAGGCGATCATATCCGGCGAGTTCCCCGTGGGCTCGATCCTTCCGGGTGACCCGGAACTCGCGGCACGCTTCAAGGTGTCGCGCACGGTTCTTCGCGAGGCGATGAAGACGCTGGCGGCCAAAGGGCTGGTCGTGCCGCGCGCACGCATCGGCACGCGCGTAACGCCGCGCAACGACTGGAACCTGTTCGACAGCGATATCCTGACCTGGCACTTCGAGTGCGGCGTCGATGAAGATTTCCTCTATCACCTGAGCGAAGTGCGCCTCGCCTTTGAGCCGCATGCGGCGGCGCTTGCCGCCAGAAATGCGTCGGAGGCCGAAATCAGCCGCATGATGCGCCTCGCCGTCGCCATGGGCGAGGAGGGCCATACCGCCGAGAGCCTTGCCGTCGCCGATCTGAAGTTTCACCTCGCTGTCGCCGAAGCCTCCGGCAATCCGTTCATGCGCACGGTCGGCGGGTTGATCGAAGCGGCGCTCGTTGGCGTCTTCAAGCTGAGTTCGCCCGTTGCCGAAAGAGGCGGTATCGACGAAGTCGCCCGCAACCATATCCGCATCGTCGAGGAGATCGGCCGCCGCGACGAAGTCGGCGCGCGGCTCGCGATGGAAAATGTCATCAAGATCGGTCGCGAACGGGTCCGCAGCGCCCTGCAAAACAGCAACTGACCTTTCTGAGCGGCCGGGATTGTTCGAAATTCCGCCATTGGGCGATCTTCAATGTTCGGCGATCGCATAGATTTCAACGCTTGCGCTTGCTCAGATCGCCCGCTGGGCTTATCTGGTGATTGGTCGTTCCCAGCGGAGCGGCTTTCGTCAACGGTGATCTGGAGACCATGTCCGAGTTTTTTGTCATTTTCGTCCTGCTTTTGATCAATGCATTTTTTGCTCTCTCGGAAATGGCAATCGTCTCGGCAAGCAAGCCCATGCTTCGCCAGATGGCAAAACAGGGAAATCACCGCGCCGAGGTTGCACTGAGGCTGGCGGAAGATCCGGGCAAGTTTCTTTCCACGGTCCAGGTCGGCATTACGCTGGTCGGCACGCTCGCCGGCGCCTACGGTGGCGCGACCATCGCCGCCAAGATCGCGCCGATCCTCGATGACATCGCCTGGATCCATCCCTACGGCAACACGGTTGCCGTTGCGCTCGTCGTCACCCTGATTACTTTCCTGTCGGTGGTCATCGGCGAACTGATCCCGAAGCAGCTGGCGCTGAAGAATTCCGAAGCGCTGGCGATGTTCGTTTCCAGGCCGATGCTGTTCCTGTCGCGCATCACTGCTCCGGTCGTCTACCTCTTCGAAACGGCCGCATCGGTCGCCATGCGCCTTCTCGGCATGCGCCCGGACGATCCCGATCACGTCACCGAAGAGGAAGTTCAGGCGATCATGGCCGAGGGTGTCGAGAGCGGTGCCATCGAAAAGTCGGAACATGAGATGCTCCGGCGAATCATCCGCCTCGGCGACCGCAACGTGAAGTCGATCATGACACACCGCACCGAGGTGAGCTTCATCGACGTCAACGACAGCCTGGAGGCCGTTGGCCGCAAGATCGACCAGTTCGGTCACTCTCGCTATCCGGTGGTCGATGGACCGAGCGGCGATGTACTCGGCGCCGTTCTGGCGAAGGAAGTCCTGAACGCACCGGCTTCCGGACCGTTCGACGTACGTAAATACATTCGCGAGATCCATACTCTGCCGGAAACCGCGTCCTGCTTGAAGGCGCTGGACGCCTTCAAGTCGTCGAGCATCAACATGGCGATGATCGTCGACGAATATGGAAGCACCGAAGGCATCATCACCATTGCCGATATCCTCGAAGCTATCGTCGGCGTGCTGCCGTCGAACTACGACGACATCGAACACGCGCTGATCCGCGTGCGCGAAGATGGCAGCTATCTCGTCGACGGCCGTACGCCGATCGATGAAATTCACCTGACGATCGGTATCGAGGGGATCGATGCCGACGGCAACTTCGAGACGATCGCCGGCTTCCTGGTACAGCAACTGCGCAAGACCCCGGAGGAAGGCGACATCGCCATCGCCCACGGCTACCGTTTCGAGGTGGTCGATATGGACGCGCGCCGGATCGACAAGATCCTGGTCAGCCGCAGCGACGAAGCGGCCAGCTGATCGAATCCATGAACTTGTCGCGAGGGCCGGGGACGCGTTTGCTCCGGCTCAGGGCGCTGGCGTCGTCTGGTGCGCCCAGTCACAGAAATGCAAAAGGCCGGGCTGAACCCGACCTTTCTCCAGATCACCGCGGGTCCGCTAGTACATCCGTAGTCGGACGTCCTCAGCGGCGATCAAGTAGCTCCCTTGTACAGGGCTATCATGTCGGCGCCATGACATCAGCCCCAGTTGTGGCGTGGAAATGAGCCCGCCCAGGTCACGGCGCTTCACAAGCCAATTCGCAGATGCCTGCAGCCGGACGCGATCGCGTCAGCGAAGCCTGAGAATGTCGCAGGATGCACCGATCGGCGCTTCTGCAGAGTGTGGCCGGCGCACGATCAGGCAGTCGGACTGCGCAAAGACCTTCATCATCGACGAGTCCTGCCGCGAGAAGGGGTGGGCGACGAGGTTCCGGTCTTCGTCTTTGGAGAGACGTGCGCGAACGTAGTCCTGCCTGACGTCGTTGGCCGGCAGCGGGCTTGCTAGCCTGGCGGTTGCCATGCGTTCGCGGGACGGTAATCGTGCGAGCTTGCGTGTCAGCGGTTCCAGGAACAGCAGTGCGCAAACGAGGCTCGAGACCGGATTGCCGGGCAGGCCGAGCACTGTCGTTTCTCCGAGTTTGCCCACCATCAACGGCTTTCCCGGTCGCATGGCGATACGCCAGAAGTCGAGCGTCATGCCGCAGGAAAGCAGCGTTGCCTGGACCAGGTCATGGTCGCCGACCGAGGCGCCTCCGAGCGTGACGAGCACGTCTACGTCGGCGGCCTGAGCCCGCGCGACCTGGGCGGCGATCGCCTGCTGGTCGTCGGCGACGATGCCGAGATCGATGACCTCTGCGCCGTTGTCGCGGGCGATTGCCCCGACGCCGAAGCTGTTCGAGGCGATGATCTGGTCCGGCCCCGGTTTGCTCCCGGGAGGCAGCAGTTCGTCGCCGGTCGCAAGGATTGCGATCTTCGGCCGCTTAAAGACGGGAAGGTTCGCACGGTTCATGCCGGCAGCCAGCGTCAGTCGCCCGGCGTCGAGCACGTCACCAGCCGAGAGCGCCTTCTCGTCCCGTGCAAAGTCCTGTCCGGCCAAGCGGATATGGCGACCCTTGCCGGGCACGAACTTGGTGCGGATCCGGTCTTCCGGCAGGCGCTCGGTATCCTCCTGGATGATCACCGTATCGGCGCCGACGGGTAGGGGCGCTCCGGTAAAGATGCGGACGGCCTGTCCAGGGCCAACCTCTCCCTTGAAGCCATGGCCGGCGGCCGATTGGCCAATTACGGCAAGTTCCGCGCCAATGGTCTCGATATCCTGATGGCGAATGGCGTAGCCGTCCATCGCCGAATTGTCGAAGGCAGGATGGGTGACGAGCGCCGCAATATCTTCGGCAAGGACCCGGCCGACAGCATCGTGAAGACCAAGATGTTCGGTCAGTGGTCTCGAAGCCGCGCTGCCAAGTATTCGGTCGAGCGCATCTTCGACGGATAGCAGCGACATGGCCTCAGTTCCCTTCGCGGCGAAAGTCGCCGGACCGACCGCCGGACTTGCTGACCACCTGGATTCCGCCGATCTCCATCTCGCGATCCGCAGCCTTCGCCATGTCGTAGATGGTAAGGCACGCGACACTCACGGCCGTCAGCGCTTCCATCTCGACGCCGGTGCGGCCGGTGAGCTTGGCAAGCGCCTCGACCCGGAGGCCGGGAAGCGTTGGGTCGGGCGTGATGTCGACCGCAACCTTGGTCAGCATCAGCGGGTGGCAGAGCGGGATGAAATTGGCGGTCTGTTTGGCGGCCATGATGCCGGCGAGCCGCGCCGTACCGATGACATCGCCCTTCTTGGCGTCGCCTTCGAGAATGAGCGTCAGCGTCTCCGCCTTCATGCGCACATGGCCTTCGGCGACCGCCACACGCACGGTCTCGGCCTTGTCGCCGACATCCACCATGTTCGCTTCGCCGCTGCCACCAAGATGCGTGAGCGTCGGCTTACCCATTACTCGGCCGCCAGCGTGGTTGCTGCGCCGGTCAGCAGGGTGCGTGTTGCCGCTTCCACATCGCTTTTTCGCATCAGGCTTTCGCCGACGAGGAAGGTGGTGATGCTGCTCTTTTCCAGGCGCTGGCAATCCTCATGGGTGAAGATGCCGCTTTCGCCGACCAGCAGCCGATCGGATGGAACCATGCCTGCAAGCTGTTCCGAGACGGCGAGATCGACCTCAAAGGTGCGCAAATTGCGGTTGTTGATGCCGACAAGGGGGGAGGCGAGCTTGAGTGCCCGTTCCATTTCCTCGGCGTCGTGCACCTCGATCAGCACGTCCATGCCAAGCTCGAAGGCCGCCTCTTCAAGGCGACGGGCGTCGTCGTCGCTGAGCGACGCCATGATCAGCAGAATGCAGTCCGCACCCCAGGCACGCGCTTCGAACACCTGGTAGCTGTCGAACATGAAGTCCTTGCGCAGGGCCGGCAGGCCGCAGGCCGCACGCGCGGCCTCCAGGAAGGCCGGCGCACCTTGAAAGCTCGGCGCATCCGTCAGCACGGAGAGACAGGCGGCCCCACCCGCTTCGTAGGCCTTGGCGAGCACCGGCGGATCGAAGTCCGGGCGAATGAGGCCTTTGGACGGGCTTGCCTTCTTGATTTCGGCGATCAGTCCGAACGTGCCGGCCGCCTTGCGCGCGGTGAGCGCTGAGTAAAAGCCGCGCGGCGCAGATTGGTCGGCGATGCGCGCCTTGAGCTCGGAAAGCTGTGTCTGTGCTTTCGCGGCTGCGATCTCGTCGCGCTTATAGGCTTCGATCTTGCGCAGGATATCCGTCATCGTTGCCGATCCTTCCTCAGGCCGCGTTCGAAACGCTGATCAGGCGCTGCAACGCCATCTTGGCGCCGCCGCTCGAAAGCGACTGGCGGGCGAGGGCCATGCCCTCGCCGAGGTCCTTTGCCCGTCCAGCTATCATCAGTGATGCCGCCGCATTGGCAAGGGAAATGTCTTTGTAGGGGTTCTCGGCACCATCGAGCACGGCCTGGAGCGCAACGGCATTGTGTGCGCCGTCGCCACCCTTCAGTGCATCGAGCGTCACTGTCTGAAGGCCAAAATCGGCGGGCGTCAGCGTGAAGGTCGAAATCTTGCCGTCCGCGAGAGCAGCCACCTGCGTCGTGCCGGTCGTGGTGATCTCGTCGAGGCCTTCGCCGTGAACGACCCAGACATTTTCAGACCCGAGATCGCGCAGAACCTCGGCGAGCGGCTGCACCCATTGCGGCGCATAGACGCCGACGAGCTGGCGCTTGACCCCTGCCGGGTTGGAAAGCGGGCCGAGCAGGTTGAAGATCGTACGCGTGCCGAGTTCCACCCGGGTAGGGCCGACATGGCGCATTGCCGAATGATGCTGCTGCGCGAACATGAAGCCGACGCCTGCCTCACGGATGCACTGCGAGATGGCTTCCGGCCCGATGTCGAGCTTGACGCCGAGGCACGAAAGCGCGTCGGCGGTGCCCGACTTCGAGCTCAGTGCGCGGTTGCCGTGCTTGGCGACCGGGACGCCCGCGCCAGCTACGATGAGCGATGCAAGCGTCGAGATGTTGTAGGTGCCGGCGCCGTCGCCGCCGGTTCCGACGATATCGACCGCATCGGCCGGTGCATCGACGGGCAGCATGCGAGCACGCATGGCGCCGACCGCACCGACGATCTCATCGACCGTTTCGCCGCGCACCCGCAGCGCCATCAGGAAGCCACCGATCTGCGATGGCGTCGCGGCCCCCGACATGATGATTTCGAAGGCGGCACGTGCGTCTTCGCGGTTCAGCGCCTCGCGGGCGGCGACCTTGGCAACGAATGGCTTGAGATCGCTCATCGGTTGTTTCCTCTGGGCCTATCGTTGCGCGACGGCGGTTTCGCCAAGCGTCTGGTTGATCGACACGCCGTAGGCGGCCTGCAACGTGGCGACCATCTGATCCAGGATGTCTTCGCCGCTGACGCGGGCCATGGCCTCGATCTGACGGCTATCGTCCTGCAGCGCGTCCGTCGGGCCGCCGTCTTCGACTGCGGTTACCTGCAGGAGCACCTGTCCCTCGCCACCGATGCCGGCAGCGTTGGTGACGAAACCGTTCGGGCCAGAGAAGGCAGCAGCGACGGCAGCCGGGCTGAGGGCCGCGTCCGAGGTGGAGCGCGTCAGGCCGGACTTCGTTTCAACGGCGAGGCCGAGTTCATTGGCGATGTCGGCGAGCTTTGCGCCCTGCTCGACACGCTGCTTGAGCTCGCCGGCCCTCTTGGCAAGGGCGGCGCGCTGCTGTTCGGCCATCCAGTCGGCGCCGATTTCGTCGCGAGCTTCGTCCAGTGTGCGGTCGCGCGCAGGGATGACTTCGTCGAGGTCAAACCAGACATAACCGTCGCGGCCGACATTGACCGGGAGTGTTTCTGCGCCGACATCGGCCTTGAAGGCTTCCTGTAGAAGGGCTGTCTGCTCCGGCAGGCCGGCAACGTCGTCGCCGTTCTTGTCCTTGCCAGTAGCGTCGGTCGCGTCGATGGTCACGAGTTTCAGCTTGAGCTGGTCGGCGACTTCCTTGATCGGAGCACCCGACGCGCGTTCATCCTCGATCTTGTCGTGGAGGCGCATGACTTCTTCGCTTGCCACGGAAAGGGCAAGGTCCTTGCGCAGTTCTTCCTTCACCTCGTCGAAGCTGCGGACCGCTTCCGGGCGGATATTCGTCACACGGACGATGACCGGGCCGAAGGCGCCGTCGACGACCGGAGATACGCCGCCGTCGGCGGCAATTGCGAAGGCCGCTTCGCCGATCTTGGCGTCAGGCACGCGATCTTTGGTGAACTCGCCGAGAAGGACGTCCGCCGACGTCTTGCCTTCGGCCTTCACCAGGTCGTCGAAGCTCGTGCCGGAAGAAAGCTTGGCCGATGCCGCGTCAGCCGCTGCACGCGACGGGAAGGTGAGCTGCTCGATGGTCCTCGTCGCAGGGGTGCGCAAGCTTTCCTTGCGCCGGTCATATTCGGCGCGGATCTGATCATCGGTAACGGCGGCAGTGTCTGCGACGTCGACCGGCTCGAGCTTCACGAAGCTGATCTTGCGATATTCCGGGGCGCGATAGTTCGCCTTGCGAGTATCGTACCAGGGCGTCAGTACATCGTCTCCCGGTGCCTTCACGGCGTCGATATTGGCGTTCGAGAGCAGCAGATAGTCGACGGTGCGCTTTTCGTGGCGGTAGGCGCCGATCGCGTCGGTCAGGACCTTGGGTGCGGCATAGCCGTCCGACAGCGCGTCGACGATCTGGGAACGGATAGCCGTCTGGCTCTGGCTGTTGATATAGTCCTGTTCGCGCAGGCCGGCATTGCGCAGAACGCTCGAGAACGTCAGGCGGTCGAACTGGCCGTTGACGCTGTGAAACGCCGGATCGTCGGCGATCAGCTTGGCCAGCCGATCCTGCGAAAGGCCGAGGTTCATGTCGTTGGCAAGCTGGTCGAGAGCAGCGCCGGCGACGACCTGCGAATAGACGCGCTGTTCGATGCCGAAGGCGCGGGCCTGCTGCGGCGTCAACCGGGTGCCGAGTTGGCGGGAGGCTTGAGCCAGCATGGTTTCATAGGCGAGCCGGAACTCCGGCGCCTTGACCTTGACGTCGCCGACGACCACCACCGCATCCGACTGGTTCGTCATCGTCAGCGATGAGCCGCCCCACACCATGAACGACAGAACGAGAACGATTAGCAGGCCTTTGACGACCCAGGTCTGGGCAGCGCTTCTCAGGAATTCGAGCATGGGGGCAGAAACCTCTTTGCAATGCGGTGGCCAACGGCCAAACGAAATCGTTCCTTAAAACAAACGAAACAGGAAATGAAGGGTTGTTTGCCGCAAATTGCGCGCACGCGTGCGATGGTTCGTCCACCCCGATTGCCCGGTTTTCAATGCCTG
Organism: Ensifer adhaerens; assembly: GCF_020035535.1. Taxonomy (NCBI): domain Bacteria; kingdom Pseudomonadati; phylum Pseudomonadota; class Alphaproteobacteria; order Hyphomicrobiales; family Rhizobiaceae; genus Ensifer; species Ensifer adhaerens. Next base: position 1,484,262 of record NZ_CP083349.1, read on the forward strand.
CCACCAGTCCGTCGTGGCAAAAGTGAGAGGTCGCCAAGGCCCGCTCGACGCATTGGGCGCACTCGGTACAATCCGTGTCGGATTCATTAGCCGGCAATCGAAATTTATCTGTCAGATTGAGTCGAATACGCGTTGGATCTGTGGTTCTGTTGCAGGAGTTAGGGGCGATTCTGAAGACCCCGCGGGAAGGCATGCCATGCAGTCGACAATCGTGATGGTCAATCTTTTCGGCGCAGTAGCGCTGCTTCTTTTCGGGCTGTCGCTCGTCAAGGATGGCGTAACGCGTGCTTTCGGCGCACGTTTGCGCGCCGCCCTCGCCCAAGGAACCAATGGGGGCGTCCGCTCTTTTGCGACCGGGCTTGTCGCGACGCTGGCCTTGCAAAGTTCGACGGCTACGGCACTGATGACCGCGTCGTTCGTGGAAAAAGGGCTGGTGCGCTCGCGCATGGCCCAGATCGTGCTCCTCGGCGCCAATGTCGGCACCGCCCTGACGGCCTGGATCGTCGCAACCGGTATCGAGTGGCTGTCACCGCTGGTAATCCTCGTCGGCGTGGTTCTGCATCGCGCCAGTCGTTCGAATGCCCGCCAGGGTCTCGGGGCGGCGTTCGTCGGCATTGGCCTCATGCTGCTGTCGCTGCATCTGCTGGGCTCTGCGACCGAGCCGATGCGTGATTCTCCAGCACTTGCCGCCTTCCTTGGCATGCTCGACAGTGCGTGGCCTGTCGCGCTCATCATATCCGCCGGGCTTGCCTTCGCCTCTTCCTCCAGTCTGGCGGTCGTCATGCTGGTGCTCTCGCTCTCGTCTGCAGGCATCCTGACCGTTGGGCTGACCGTGGCGCTCGTGCTGGGTGCGAACCTCGGAGGGGCGATCCCGCCGGTCATGGCAACCTTGGCCTCCGCTCCATCGGCGCGCCGCGTCACCCTCGGCAATCTCGTCATTCGCGCGATCGGCTGCTTGATCGCACTGCCGTTGACGAGCATGAGTGTGGAGTTCCTGCAAAGCCTGCCGCTGCCGCAGCAAAACCTGCCCGTCGATATCCACCTTGCCTTCAATCTCGCCGTGGCGATCCTCGCATGGCCCTTTGCCGGTCCGTTGTCGCAACTGATGGTCCGGTTCATTCCCGATACGGAGACCGAAGAGAGCGGACCGCGCTACCTCGATGAAAATGCGCTGCATACGCCGGTCATGGCGCTGTCGGGGGCGACCCGCGAGGTTCTGCGCGTCGGGGATCTGGTCGAAACGATGCTGATGCGCGCCGCGAGCGCCTTCGAAAACAATGATCTCTCGGATATTCGCGACATCGGCAAGTTCGAAAAGCAGGTCGACCAGCTGCAGCAGGAAGTGAAGATCTTCTTGTCGCGGTTGGGGCGCGATGGCTTGAGCCAGGAGGACGGCCGGCGCTCGATCGTCATCATCGACTATGCCATCAACCTCGAGCATATGGGCGATATCATCGAGAAGGGGCTCTGCGAGGAGATTGCCAAAAAGGTCAACAACGGACTGAAATTCTCGGAGGAGGGCTATCAGGAGCTGAAAAGCCTCTTCAATCTGACGATCGACAATCTTCGCGTTGCCCAGTCCATCTTCGTCAGCCGCAATGCCGATCTTGCCAGGCAGCTTATCGAAGTGAAGGTGAGCGTTCGCCACATGGAGAAGCGTTCGGCCGAGCGGCACATCGAGCGGCTGCGCGACGGGCTGGTTCAGAGCCTGCAGACCAGTTCGCTTCACCTCGACATGCTGCGCGACCTCAAGCGCGTCAACGCCCACGTCGCGTCCGTCGCCTATCCGATCCTGGAGGAGAGCGGGCTTTTGACCGAGAGCCGGCTGCGGCCCGAGGCCTAGTCGCCAACTCTCAAGAGCCGCTGGCCGCAGCCTTCAGGTCGTTGCGGATGAAGGCGTCATAGCACTTGGTCAGCGGCACCCGGCTATGGCCGGGCTCGAGGCTCGGCAGATAGAGCGACAGCAGCATGCGGTTGACGTTGGTGACCGGACAGGTCGGCACGAGCGCGACGTCGACCGCGCGGACGGCGGCGCGGACATTTTCATTCGGCGGCGGCACGGCGCGGAAGGGATCGGCGCCGATGGCGACATGGTGCGGGGCGCGGCGATCCATCAGCCAGGGAAAGGGATTGGTGAAGTCGATGTTGAGGATCGTCTTGAAGTGCACGCTATTTGCGGCTTCGTAAGCACGCATTGCATCGATGGCGTCGTCCACATTCTTCAGCCAGCCCGCCTGGAAATCGAAATCGCTGTAAAGCAGGAAGGACGGCAGCTCGCCGGCATCCGCGAAAGCATCGAATGTGGGGCGATGGGCCGCGTAGAGTTCGCGCAGGCGCTCCGCGCGCAGTGCCAGGATGGGGCGGAGATTGACGGCGCCCATCGTTTTGAGGTTCCGGCTCTCGAGCGGCACATTGTTGATCGCGCCGATCCAGGCGCGAGCGCTCTTTTGTAGGACGGCGGTGACCGGAGGCAGCGCGGCCGCTATTGCAAGAATGGCCGCTGTGATCGCACGCCGCTTGGGCGCGCCACCGGTGACCTCGTCGGCTACGATCTTGAGGAGCAGAGGCAGCAGAAAGATAAAGGCCTGGCTGCCGGTGTTCTGGCTTTCGAAAAGTACGCCGGCGAGGACGAAGGCGGCCAGCCAGAAGGACGGTTGGTCGAAGACTTGAGCGAGCGCCGAAGCAGAGGGCCGCCCGCCAAGCTGCCGCAAGGACCGCGCGAAGGGTGGAAGGTGCGTCACGAAAAGCACCAGCGTAAGCAGTCCGGCTGGGATCAGCAGGCCGGCGTTGAGCGATGCGGCCTGTAGCAGGCGTGGCAAAAGGCTGCCATCGTTGACCGCCAGAAGCGCAAGGATATCGTCGATGTAAGCCGAAACGGCGCCCACCGAAAATTCGACCACGCCGAGCACGGCGAAGAACAGCAAGGCAGCAGTGACCGCTGATTTGAGAGCGATGCGGCCTGCGGCAAAGGCCATCAGGCAAAGGACAGTGCCGGCAACAACGCCGGTGATCTTCACGAAGAAGAGAGCGGCCATCGCCGCTGCAACCACAAGCACAAGGATACGGCGGTCGCGGACATGAACCAGTGCTGCCGCCAGCACGTAGAGCAGCTGGCAGACCTGGCGGTTGTAGATACCGAAACCATCAGAGCCGGGGTAGGGATAGAAATCGCCGGTGTTGAACGGCAGCACCGAGAAGGCCAGAAACGGCAGCAGGATCGCATAGGCAAGCAACGCCGACCGCTTTTGGATGTCGAAGACGACGAGAGCGATCGTCGGCCCGGTGACGAGCAGCAGGCACCAGCTCGCCAACAACAGGGGCTGGCCGTTGGGGAAGATGCCCTGCAGACCCGTGAACAAGTAGTAGCCGAGCGCGCCGCCGGGCGTGAAAAAATCGACCGACGGCACCTGGCCGTCTCGAATTCGGTTGGCGGCATCGAGATAAAGATAGTGATCCCAGAACATCGGGCCGATCGGCTGCGGGATCGTGATGGAGAGCAGCAGCGCGAGCACGCCAAGAGAGAAGGCAAGCAGGAACAACGGTGAGCGGACGAAGCTGAGGGTCACGCTCGCCGGTCGTGCCTGTACATCCAATTCGGTGCGGCTATGCATTGCGGTTTCGTTCCCCCCGGGGGAGCGATGCACCCGCACTGTTTGCTGACACAGGCTCCGCGCCTTCTTATGCCATCATCCGGTTTTAAGCCGGTTAATGCGACGTGATTGTGAGAATTATGCTTCTCGCAATATCTTGGCGGTACCACCGCGCCGAATCGAGCGTGATTTTGTACTTGAGCCGATTTCGATTTAAGGAATTGTGCGAGGGGCTTCAGCCTCGGAAAGACCAAGGAGAGTATTGTATGGAACGCACGTGCCTGGCCATCATTCTGGCTGCGGGTGAAAGCACGCGGATGAAATCGTCCATGTCGAAGGTGCTGCATCCGGTTGCCGGCCGGCCTATGATCGCGCATGTCGTTCAGGCGCTAGCGAGCGCCGCGATCTCCGATATCGCCCTGGTGGTTGGTCGCGATGCGGAATCGGTTTCGGCGGCTGCCGATGTCGGCGGTGTTTCGGTTTCTTCCTATCTGCAGAAGGAACGGCTGGGTACGGGGCATGCGGTGCTCGCCGCGCGTGACGCCATTGCAAAAGGCTATGACGACATTCTCGTCGTCTTCGGCGACACGCCACTGATCACGCCAGAGCCGCTCAAGGCGGCCCGTGACGGCCTTACCGCCGGCAACGACGTGGTGGTGATCGGCTTCGAGGCGGCGGATCCGAGCGGCTATGGCCGTCTGATCGTCAAGGATGGTGCCTTGCTCGCCATCCGCGAGCACAAGGATGCGACCGAAGAAGAGCGCCGCATCACCTATTGCAACGGCGGGCTGATGGCGATCGACGGTCGCAAGGCGCTCGATCTGCTCGGCCGTATCGGCAACGCCAACGTCAAGGGCGAGTACTACCTGACCGACCTCGTCGAGATCGTGCGCGAAATCGGCGGCCGGGCGATCGCCGTCGAGGCCCCCGAAGAAGAATTGACCGGCTGCAACACGCGCGCGGAGCTCGCCTTCATCGAGCGGCTCTGGCAGCAGCGCCGGCGCCACGAACTGATGCTGTCGGGCGTATCGATGATTGCGCCGGAAACGGTGTTCCTCGCCTGGGACACGGTGCTCGGGCAGGACGTGCTGATCGAGCCGAATGTCGTTTTCGGCCCCGGCGCGCGGGTGGAGAGCGGCGCGATCATTCATGCCTTCTCGCATGTCGAGGGTGCGACGGTCCGGGCAGGGGCGACGGTTGGTCCGTTCGCGCGACTGCGTCCGGGCGCAGATCTCGGCGAAAAGTCCAAGGTCGGCAATTTCTGCGAGGTCAAGAAAGCGGAGATCGGCGCTGGCGCCAAGGTCAACCACCTGACCTATATCGGCGATGCTTTCGTCGGCGCAGGTTCCAACATCGGTGCAGGTACGATCACCTGCAACTATGACGGCGTGAACAAGCACGAGACCAGGATCGGCGAAAATGCCTTCATCGGCTCGAATTCGTCGCTGGTTGCACCGGTGGCGATCGGGGACGGCGCCCTGGTTGCCTCGGGCAGCGTGATCACGGAGGATGTTCCGGCGGATGCCGTCGCTTTCGGCCGTGCGCGCCAGGAGATCAAGCCGGGTCGGGCACGACTGCTGCGTGAGCGCTACCAGGCGGTGAAGGCGGCCAAGAAGGCTGCGAAGGCTGCGGAATAGGCCAAGATCGCTGCGCGTCCTGTGGGACGTGCAAAGGTCGCTGTGGCGCCTGGATCGCTGTCGATTTCTTGCCAGTGTCGGCTGCGATTTTGGGGAAACCTGCAGAGCGTTAAATACTGAAACCGAAAGTGAAATCGGGGCGGATTGCCTCGCCCGGCAAATGCTTTACCAAGGCAGCGCAAGAGGCGGGAGATCCGCCCCTAGGCTGAGGCGCCACGACCGGCGCGGGGACAAATCGGAGACGACTATGTGCGGTATTGTTGGCATCGTGGGCAACCAGCCGGTATCGGAGCGACTGGTCGATGCGCTGAAGCGTCTCGAATACCGCGGCTATGATTCCGCCGGCGTCGCGACCATCACCCGTGGCGCATTGGAGCGCCGGCGCGCCGAGGGCAAGCTCGTCAATCTCGAGATCCGGCTTCGCGAACAGCCGCTCGCCGGCACGATCGGCATTGCCCACACGCGTTGGGCGACCCATGGCGCGCCAACCGAGCGCAATGCCCATCCGCATTTCACCGACGGTGTCGCCGTCGTCCACAACGGCATCATCGAGAACTTCGCCGACCTGAAGGACGAACTGATCGGCAGTGGTGCCAAGTTCGAGACCGAGACGGATACCGAGGTCGTTGCTCATCTGCTCTCCAAGTTCCGTCGCGAAGGCCTTGGCCGGCGCGAGGCAATGCACGCGATGCTGAAGCGCGTCACCGGCGCCTATGCGCTGGCCGTGCTCTACCAGGACGATCCGTCGACGATCATGGCGGCACGCAACGGTCCGCCGCTGGCGATCGGCCATGGCAAGGGCGAGATGTTCCTCGGCTCCGACGCCATTGCGCTTGCGCCCTTCACCAACGAGATCACCTATCTGATCGACGGTGACTGGGCGGTGATCGGTGCGAACGGTGTGCATATCTTCGACCTTGACGGCAATGCCGTCGATCGGCCGCGCCAGATCTCTTCGGCCGCCGCCTATATGATCGACAAGGGCAACCACCGGCACTTCATGGAGAAGGAGATCTATGAGCAGCCGGAGGTGATTGCCCACGCGCTCAGCCACTACATCGACTTTGCCGGCAACCGCATCAAGGCAGCAGACGGCGCCATCGACTTTGCCAAGGTGCCGAGCCTTGCGATCTCGGCCTGCGGCACGGCCTATCTCGCCGGTCTCGTCGGCAAGTACTGGTTCGAGCGTTACGCCCGGCTGCCGGTGGAAATCGATGTTGCTTCCGAGTTCCGCTATCGCGAAATTCCGCTCTCGCCTGAGGCCGCGGCGCTGTTCATCTCGCAGTCCGGCGAAACGGCCGACACGCTGGCATCGCTGCGTTACTGCAAGGAACTCGGCCTGAAGATCGGTGCCGTGGTCAACACGCGCGAATCGACGATCGCCCGCGAGTCCGACGCGGTGTTCCCGATCCTCGCCGGTCCGGAAATCGGCGTCGCCTCCACCAAGGCGTTCACCTGCCAGCTCGCAGTTCTCGCGTCGCTGGCAATCGGTGCCGGCCGTGCCCGTGGTACCGTGAGTGCCGAGGAAGAGCGTGTCCTGGTGCGGCATCTCGCCGAAATGCCGCGCATCATGGGCCAGGTGCTGAACGCCATCCAGCCCGTGATCGAGCTGTTGTCGCGCGAGCTTTCGAAATGCCGCGACGTGCTCTATCTCGGCCGCGGCACCAGCTTCCCGCTGGCGATGGAAGGCGCGCTGAAGCTCAAGGAAATCTCCTACATCCACGCCGAAGGCTACGCCGCCGGTGAGCTGAAGCACGGGCCGATCGCGCTCATCGACGAGAACATGCCGGTCATCGTCATCGCGCCGCACGATCGCTTCTATGAGAAGACGGTGTCCAACATGCAGGAAGTGGCGGCTCGTGGCGGCCGTATCATTCTCATCACCGACGAGAAGGGGGCTGCGGCCTCCAAGCTCGAAACCATGGCGACGATCGTGCTGCCGAATGTCGACGAAATCATCGCCCCGATGATCTTCTCGCTGCCGATCCAGTTGCTTGCCTATTACACGGCGGTGTTCATGGGCACCGACGTCGACCAGCCCCGCAATCTCGCCAAATCGGTGACCGTCGAATGATCTACGTCCGGCATGAGCGTCAGGGAGACGAGAATGCGATCCGCGACGTCACCGCGGCCGCCTTCGAAGGGCATCCGCACAGCGACCAGAGCGAGCCTTTGATCATCGAGCGACTGCGCGAGGCTGGTGCGCTGAGCGTGTCGCTGGTTGCCGAGATGAACGACGAGATTGTCGGACACATCGCCTTTTCGCCCGTCACCCTCACGCCGGCAGAAACCGGCTGGTTCGGGCTCGGACCGGTCTCGGTGAAACCTGACGTTCAGGCGCAAGGCATCGGTAGGCAGCTGGTCCTTGAGGGGCTCGAATGGCTGCGGGCCGAAGGGGCAGCCGGCTGCGTCGTCGTCGGTGATCCCGCCTATTATCAAAAGTTCGGTTTCCGCAACGAATCGGCTCTTGTATTCGCCGGTTGTGCGCCGCAATATTTCATGGCGCTGGCTCTTTCCGGCGCGATGGCGGCGGGCACCGTCGCTTATCATCCTGCCTTCGGCGTCGAGTGAGGTTGAGACGGAAGAAAGCATGACGGAACATTCAAAACGCAGCTACATCGCGACGCGGCTGCGCAACTACTTCCTGACCGGCTTGATTATCTGTGCGCCGGTGGCAATCACCGTTTGGCTCGTGCGAACGTTCATCGATTGGGCCGATGGCTGGGTAAAGCCGTATCTTCCAAACTTCTATAATCCGGACACCTATTCACCCGTTGCTATTCCTGGCTTCGGTCTGCTTGTCGCCATTTTCGTGATCACCTTCGTCGGCTTCATGACCGCAAACCTCGTCGGTCGGTCGATCGTGAATCTCGCCGAATCCCTCGTCAACCGGACGCCGCTCGTCCGCACGATCTACAAATCCACCAAGCAGATCTTCCAGACGGTGCTGCAGGAGCAATCGTCCTCCTTCAAGAAGGCCGGACTGATCGAGTATCCGAGCCCGGGGATCTGGTCTTTGGTGTTCATTGCAACGGATGTGAAGGGCGAGATCGCCTCGAAGTTCGATGAACGTGGCATGGACATGGTGGCTGTCTTCCTGCCGCCGACCCCGATCCCGACAGCGGGATTTTTGCTGTTTATCCCGCGTGAAAAGATCATTCCGCTCGAGATGAGCGCGGAGGATGCGGCCAAGCTGCTGATATCAGGCGGTCTCGTGACGCCCGACCACAAGCCGCTCGCCAATGCACCATTAAAGATTGGCCAGCAGAAGACTGCCTGACACCGAGGCGTACCCTCGAATGCAAGCCGCTGCAGATATCCTGGGAAACGTCTAGCCGGCGCGCAGGAAGCGGATCGCTTCGTCGCGCCGGTAGAGATAGAGCAGCGTCCGGAGCGCTTCACCGCGTTCCGACGTCAGGTCCGGATCCCTCTCGATTACGTAGGCGGCGTCCTTCCGGGCGATTTCCAGGAGGTCACCATGCGCTTCCAGGCTGGCTATGCGGAAGCCTGGCGTGCCGGACTGGCGTGTCCCGAGCAACTCGCCTTCACCGCGCAGTTTCAGGTCTTCCTCGGCAATCATAAAGCCGTCCTCGCTGTCGCGCAGGATCGAAAGCCGTGATCGGCCATTTTCGCTGAGCGGTCCCTTGTAGAGCAGAATGCAGGTCGACGCCTCGTCGCCCCGGCCGACCCGTCCACGCAACTGGTGAAGCTGGGCAAGACCGAAGCGTTCCGCATGCTCGATCACCATGATTGTCGCGTCCGGCACGTCGACGCCGACTTCGACGACGGTGGTGGCGACCAGCAACCGGATCTCGCCGTTCTTGAAGGCGAGCATGACGGCATCTTTCTCGGCTCCGTTCATCCGGCCATGCACGAGGCCGACATTGTTGCCGAAGCGCTTGGCGAGGCCCTCGTATCTTTCTTCGGCGGACATGACGTCGACAGCCTCCGACTCCTCGACGAGCGGACAGATCCAGTAGGCTTTCTTGCCTTCGCGAAGCGCCGCGTCCAGTCGATCGACGATGTCGTCCGTACGCTCGGTCGGGATCGTCACGGTTTGGATCGGCTTCCGGCCCGCTGGCTTCTCCGTCAGCTTCGAAACGTCCATGTCGCCGAAGGCCGCGAGCACCAGCGTGCGCGGGATGGGCGTCGCCGTCATCACGAGCATATGCGGGGAGATCCCTTTGGCGGTCAGACGCAGGCGTTGGTGAACGCCGAAGCGATGCTGTTCGTCCACGACCGCCAGCGTCAATTCCTTGTAGTTCACCGTGTCCTGGAAGAGCGCATGGGTGCCGATCACCATCCGCGTTTCGCCGGATGCTATGCGGTCGACGATGGCGTCGCGCTCCTTGCCTTTCGTGCGACCGGTCAAGACGTCGATCGTGATGCCGGCAGGGGCCGCCATCCTGGCCAGGGTAGCGTGGTGCTGGCGGGCGAGGATTTCCGTGGGCGCCATCAGCACGGCCTGGCCGCCGGATTCTACGGCGGCGAGCATCGACATCAGCGCCACCATCGTCTTGCCGGAGCCGACGTCGCCTTGGAGCAGCCGCAGCATGCGTTCGGTGCCAGACATATCCTTGAGAATGTCGGCAATTGCCGTGGATTGGCTTGCTGTCAGCGAAAAGGGAAGCGCGTCGATGACCGGCCGGGAGAGCACACCGGTGGCGTGAACTGGCGTTCCCGCAACCTTGCGCAGCCGCTGCCGCACGAGTGCCAGCGACAGCTGACCGGCGAGAAACTCGTCATAGGCCAGGCGGCGGCGCGCGGGCGCCTGCGGATCTATATCCGTCGCGTCACGGGGATCGTGCATCGCCCGGAAGCTGTCGGCCGCGCTGCTGAAACCTTGTTTGGTGAGCAGTGCGTCGTCCACCCATTCCGGCATTTCCGGAACGCGCGCGACGGCCGCCTCGATCGACTTGCGCAATGTCCTGGGCGAAAGCCCGGCGGTGAGGCCATAGACCGGCTCGACCAGCGGCAGGTTTTCCGCCTCGCTTGCCCGAACCGCGTAGTCCGGATGGACCATGGACGGCCGTCCATTGAACCAGTCGACCTTGCCGCTGACGATCACCGTCTCATCAACCGGAAGCGACTTTTCCAGCCAGTTTCCCTTGACCCGGAAATAGGTGAGCGCCAGCTCGCCGGTCTCGTCATGCAGGAATACGCGGTAGGGCAGATTGGGTTTGCCGCGCGGCGGCGGCTGGTGGCGATCGACCCGGCCGGTAATCGTGACGATCACCCCTTGCGGGGCGTGAGCAATGCCTGGTTGCTGGCGGCGGTCGATCAGCGAATGCGGCGCATGGAAGACGAGATCGACGACGCGGCAGTCGTCGATCGCTTCACGGCCGAGCAGTTTGGCATAAAGTTCACCGATCTTCGGGCCGATGCCTGGAAGCGTGTCGAGCGGTGAGAAGAGCGGGTCGAGCAGGGCGGGGCGCATGGCGATGAAATTGCGATGATAAATCGGGCTTTGGCAAGGCTGACAATCACCTATTCAGCGTTTATAGAGCGCTGTGACGACAAACCGTAGCCTAGAGCGTCCCGCGTTCAAGTGATATCACCGGAGGCGACAAGTTGCTCTGGAAACAAGGTGCTAGAGCATTTTCGCGTGATCGTTCGAACGCGCGGTGCTCTCCTGCATGTCTTCTTTCTCCTTGGATCAATCCGATTTAAGGACAAAACCATGCAGCAACTTAAAGTGCTACAGCGACTTTCGTGCGCCTGGGAAGGTGCGCGGCGCAGTAGCAGGCGGCAGGAAGGAATTCCCATGACTGGCATTTCACGTACCAGCGCCGATCTTGATCCGCGTCGACGGCGGATCCTTTTCCGCGCCTGGCATCGCGGCATCCGCGAGATGGACCTGATTCTCGGGCAGTTTGCAGAGGCCGAGCTTTCGCTGCTTTCCGATGCGGACCTCGATGAACTCGAGACGATCATGCGCGAAGAGGACAATGATCTCGTCAGGTGGATCACTGGCGAACAGCCGGTGCCGCCCCAATATCAGACGTCGATGTTCGAGCGGATTGCCGCCTATCGTCCCGATTTCGAGAAGCTTCCCGAAGAGATAAAGTAACCGATGATGCTGGCTGGCCTTGATCCGAAGAAAATTGTCGAAGCGCAGCGGGAGATCACGATCGGGCCGGTTCCCTCCGGTGCCGAGGCACTGGTTCTCGCCGAACTTGCGCGTGCCGGTCAGCCGGTTGCCTATATTCTGTCGGATGGTCAACGGATAGCGGATCTTGAGCAGGTCCTCGGCTTCGTCGCGCCGGATATTCCGGTGCTGACGCTGCCGGGCTGGGACTGCCTTCCCTATGACCGCGTATCGCCGAGCGCCGACACGTCTGCGCGTCGCCTCGCAGCACTGAGCGCACTCATCGCACACAAGAAGAAGCCGCATGCAGCGATCGTGCTGGTGACCGTCAACGCTGCCCTGCAGAAAATCTCGCCTCAGGATGTGATCGAGAGCCTGGCGTTTTCGGCCCGTCCGGGCAATCAGGTACGCATGGATGACATCGCGATGCGGCTCGAGCGCAACGGCTTCGAGCGGGTCGCGACCGTGCGTGAGGTCGGCGAATACGCGGTGCGCGGCGGCATCCTGGATGTCTTCGTGCCCGGCAGCGGCGAGCCTCTGCGTCTTGATTTCTTCGGCGATACGCTCGAGACCATCCGCTCCTTCGATCCCGCAAGCCAGCGCACGACGGGCCAGGTCCGCTCGCTCGATCTCAACCCGATGAGCGAGGTGTCGCTGACGCCGGAGACGATCAGCCACTTCCGCAAGCAGTATCTGTCGCTGTTCGGTGCGACGAACCGCGACGATGCGCTTTACCAGGCGGTTTCCGAAGGGCGGCGTTACGCCGGCATGGAGCATTGGCTGCCGCTCTTCTTTGACGGGTTGGAAACGGTATTTGATTATCTCGATGGTTTCCGCATTGTCACCGATCACCTGGCGCGCGAGGCAGCCGCAGAGCGCTCGAAACTCATTCTCGATTATTACGACGCCCGCCTGGCATCGGCCTCTCCCGGCAAGACGCAGACCACCCAGGGCACGCCCTATAAGCCGGTCCCGCCGGAACTGCTCTACCTGAACTCGCAAGACTTCAACGCTGTGCTCACCTCGCGCGATGCCATTCGTTTGTCACCGTTCAACGAGCATGAAGGCGAAGCGCGGCAGGTGATCTCGGTCGATGCGCGTCAAGGGATGCGCTGGGCAAAGTCGGCCGGCGAGGGGGAGACGGACAGCGAACGCGTCAACGTCTTCGATCAGGCGGTCAAGTACATAGCCGAGCGGCGTTCAAAGGGCGCCAAGGTGATAATCTCGGGCTGGAGCGAAGGGTCGCTGGACCGCCTGTTGCAGGTGCTGGTCGAGCACGGACTCGGCAACATCAAGCCGATCAAGGCACTGGCCGAGGTCAAGAGCCTGAAGCCGGGCGAGGCGGGTGCGACCGTCCTCAGCATCGAGGCCGGTTTCGAGACAGGCGATCTCGTCATAATCGGCGAACAGGATATCCTGGGCGACCGCATGGTGCGCCGCTCGAAGCGGCGCAAGCGTGGTGCCGACTTCATCGCCGAGGTGGCAGGCCTCGACGAGGGCAGCTATGTGGTACACGCCGAACACGGCATCGGCCGCTTCGTTGGCCTGCGCACCATCGAGGCTGTCGGCGCGCCGCATGATTGCCTCGAACTCGTCTATGCGGAGAACGCCAAACTGTTCCTGCCGGTCGAAAACATCGAACTCCTGTCGCGCTACGGCGCAGAAGGGACCGATGCAATCCTCGACAAGCTGGGTGGCGTTGCCTGGCAGGCGCGCAAGGCCAAGCTCAAGAAGCGGCTGCTCGATATGGCGGGCGGTCTCATCCGCATCGCCGCCGAGCGGCACACGCGCCGGGCACCGTCTCTGATCGCTCAGGATGGCGTCTACGACGAATTTGCTGCTCGCTTCCCCTATGACGAGACCGAAGATCAGCTGAACTCGATCGAGGCCGTACGCGATGATCTCGGCAGTGGCCGGCCGATGGATCGCCTTGTTTGTGGCGATGTCGGCTTCGGCAAGACGGAGGTTGCCTTGCGTGCTGCCTTCATCGCGGCCATGAATGGCGTACAGGTTGCCGTCGTCGTGCCGACGACGCTTTTGGCGCGCCAGCATTTCAAGACCTTCTCCGAGCGCTTCCGTGGGTTGCCGATCCGCATCCAGCAAGCCTCACGTCTCGTCGGTTCCAAGGAACTGGCGTTGACGAAGAAGGAGGTGGCAGACGGCAAGACGGACGTCGTGGTCGGCACGCATGCACTGCTTGGCACGTCGGTCAACTTCGCCAATCTCGGCCTGCTGATCATCGACGAGGAGCAGCACTTCGGCGTCAAGCACAAGGAGCGGCTGAAGGAGCTGAAGTCCGACGTGCACGTGCTGACGCTTTCGGCGACGCCGATCCCGCGCACCTTGCAGCTCGCCTTGACCGGCGTTCGCGAACTATCGCTGATCACGACGCCGCCGGTCGACCGCATGGCGGTGCGCACCTTCATCTCGCCCTTCGATGCCCTGGTGATCCGCGAAACACTGATGCGCGAACATTATCGCGGTGGCCAGAGCTTCTATGTCTGTCCGCGCCTGAGCGATCTGTCGGAAATCCACGATTTCCTGAAATCGGACGTGCCGGAACTGAAGGTCGCGGTTGCGCACGGCCAGATGCCGGCAACCGAGCTCGAAGACATCATGAACGCCTTCTATGACGGGCGATACGATGTGCTTCTGTCGACGACGATCGTCGAATCCGGTCTGGACGTCCCAACGGCCAATACGCTGATCGTGCACCGTGCCGATATGTTCGGCCTCGCCCAACTCTATCAGCTGCGCGGTCGCGTCGGTCGCTCGAAGGTGCGTGCCTTCGCGCTATTCACCTTGCCGGTCAACAAGACATTGACTGGAACGGCCGAGCGCAGGTTGAAGGTGCTTCAGTCGCTCGACACACTCGGTGCCGGCTTCCAGCTTGCCAGCCACGACCTCGATATCCGCGGCGCCGGCAACCTGCTTGGCGAGGAGCAATCGGGTCATATCAAGGAGGTCGGCTTCGAGCTCTACCAGCAGATGCTGGAGGAAGCGGTCGCCGAGCTCAAGGGTGAGGAAGAAATCCACGATACCGGTTGGTCACCGCAGATTTCGGTCGGAACCCCGGTCATGATCCCAGAACACTACGTGCCGGATCTGCATCTGCGGCTCGGTCTCTACCGCCGTCTCGGCGAACTGACGGATCTCAAGGAAATCGACGGCTTCGGCGCCGAGATGATCGATCGCTTCGGCCCGTTGCCGATCGAGGTCCAGCACCTCTTGAAGATCGTCTACGTCAAGTCTCTGTGCCGTACGGCGAATGTCGAGAAGCTCGATGCCGGACCGAAGGGGGTCGTTGTGCAGTTCCGCAACAAGGAGTTCCCAAACCCCGCGGCGCTCGTCGGTTACATCGCCAAGCAGGGCACGCTTGCGAAGATCCGGCCGGACCATAGCATCTTCTTCCAAAAGGAACTGGCGACGCCGGAGAAGCGTCTTTCGGGCGCTGCGATGGTGATGACGCAACTCGCTGGACTGGCGAAATAGCCGACCGCAGGAATAGCGCTGCCGCCGGTTGCGGCAACGCCAGGATTGCGGCGGCTCAGTTCGGCTTGCCGCTGGCTTTCATCTCCGCGATTTCGCGCAGCGCATTTGTCAGCACGTCGACGGATTGCGCTCCCATCACGGCATATTGTCCCTCAAGGATGAAGCAGGGCACACCGGTCACGCCCATCTCGCGGGCCATGCCGACCTCTTCCTTGACTGCGTCCTTGTCGGCATCGGAGGTGAGCAGCGCCGTGATGACGGGGCGGTCGAGGCCGGCCTTCTCGGCGATATCGAGCAGCACGGCGTGATCGCCGACATTGCGGCCTTCTTCGAAATTCGCCTTGAACAGCAGGCCGACAACTGCTGACTGCGCTGCCTGGCCGTTGGTTGCGGCCCAGCGGACCAGCCGATGGGCGTCAAGCGTGTTCGGGCTGACTTTCACGGCATCGAAGTCGAAGGCGATGCCGTCGGCGTCTCCGAGTTCGCACAACATGTCATGTGCGCGATCGACGGCCGCTTGGCCGCCAAGCTTCTCGGCAAGGTGCTTCTTGTGGTCGATGCCTTCCGGCGGCAGGTCGGGATTAAGCTGATAGGGACGCCAATTGACCGTGACGAGCACATCCGGGACATTGGCAATTGCCTGATGGAGCCTTGCCTTGCCCAGATAGCACCAGGGGCAGACGACGTCCGAGACGATATCGATGCTGACGGTTTGCATGGTGCGGGTGCCTTTCCTTGTTTGGTATATCGGCGAGATAAGCCGGTTTCAGCCGGCTTTCAATGCGTTACCAAAAGGGAACCAGCCTCCTATTGCGCGTTTTGATCCCACCAGGTCGGAAGTTGGTAGCCATAGAGCGGCAACACATCGGGACGGCCGATATGCTTGCGCCGCGCCACCCACTGTGCGTCCAGATGATAGAGCGGCACGAGGTAGGAGTTGTTGATCAGCAGCCGGTCGTGCGCGCGCACGGCAGCCGTGAAATCCTCGGTCGTGCGAGCCTGGAGAATGTTGTTGATCATGCGGTCGACATCCTTGTCGGCGACGCCGGCAAAATTGTCGCTGCCCTGCCGGTCTCTCGCCTGGGACGACCAGCGCCCGGCTTGCTCGACGCCGGGTGACAGCGTTGACGGGAAGGATTTGATGATCACGTCGTAGTCGAAGGATTGGCTGCGCTGCTGGTATTGCGAATCGTCGACGGTACGCACCGACACCTGGATGCCGAGCGGGGCGAGGAAGCGCTGATAGGCGAGCGCAATCTTTTCCTGGCCCGCGTTCTGGCTCATGATTTCGAAGGCAAGCGGCGAACCCTTGGCGTCCACCATCTTGCCGTCCTTGATCTGGAAGCCCGCCTCCCGCATCAGCGAGACGGCGACGCGCAGGACGTTGCGATCACGACCGGAAGCGTCGGTCACGGGCAGCCGGTAGGTGCCGTCCAGGATCGCCGGGTTGATCCGGTCGCGTGCATCCCCGATGAGGCCGAGTTCACGATCGTCAGCCGGCGCGCCGAGGAAACTCAGTGTCGAGTTCTGCCAGTAGCTCTGGGTGCGTGTATAGGCACCATCGAAGAGGTTCTTGTTGACCCACTCGAAATCAAACACCAGAGCCAGGCCTTGGCGGAGCTTGAGATTGTCGAACATCGGCTTGCGGGTGTTGAACACGATGCCGAGCATGCCGGAAGGCGTCTTCGGCTTGAAGGTTTCCTTGACCACATCGCCGGAGCGGACGGCCGGAAAGTCGTAGCCGCGCGCCCACTTGGTGGCGCTGCCTTCCGGGTAGATGTCGATTTCACCCTTCTTGAACGCTTCGAACAGCGAGTTTTCCTGGAGGAAATACTCGACGGAGATTTCGTCGTAATTGTCCTGGCCGACCTTGGATGGCAGGTCCTTCGCCCAATAGTCCGGGTTTCTCTTGTAGACGATGCGCTCACCGGGCTTCACTTCGACGACACGATAGGGGCCGGAGCCGAGCGGCGGCTTCAAACTCGTCTGATCGAAGGTCGCAACATCGATGGCGTGCTTCGGCAGGACCGGAGAGAGGCTGAGCAACAGCGGAAGTTCGCGGTCGACGTCTTCGGTAAAGGTGAAGCGGACGCTGCGGTCGCCGACCTTCTCCATCTTTGCCACTTTTGCCAGGCGGTTGCTGAAGGGTACACGTCCCTTGTCGCGCAACAGTTCAAAGGTGAAGATGACGTCGTCGGCTGTGACCGGTTGCCCGTCGGCCCAGCGGGCGTTGGGGTTGAGGTTGAACTGGATGAAGGTCCGATCATCGTCCCATTCGACCGATTCGGCGAGCAGGCCGTACATGGTGAAGGCTTCGTCCCGCGAGCGTTGCATCAGCGATTCGTAGACGAGGTTGCCGTATTCCGGGTCCCACATGCCGCGCGCTGTCGTGCGCATGCTTTTCAGAATGAAAGGATTGAGGCTGTCGAAGCTGCCGACGACGCCATAGGAGATCTTCCCGCCCTTCTTCACGTTCGGATTGACGTAAGGGAAGTTCTTGAAATCGGCGGGCAGCGCCGGCTCGCCGTGCATGGCAATGGCATGCACTGGCGCGGCTACCGCAGCGTTGCCGAACGAAGTGACGGTCATGAGCAGGGCCAGACCGGAAAGAATTGCACGCAAAGTCACCTCCCGTGAGGGGTATCAACAGGCCGATTCCCTGAACGTTACCAATGGTGACCGATGAATCCAACCGATCAGCCGCCCAAATTCCGCCCAGTAGCAAGTCAAAAAATGACAGGAAACACTGGATAAACGAAGCGAGCCAATGTAACAGGTGTTTCCGGAAACGGGGTCATGCATTTGCCTTATTTGGCCAACAGGACAACGGCGGCTGACGATACTCACCTGCGGAACGATGTGTTCCGTTACCGGATTTCAGGAGACGGAATCACAATGATCTTCAAGTCGAATTTTACCAAACGCTCGGGTATGGCAGCGCTGGCGCTCTCTGTAGCTGCTGCGGGCGTACCGAGTGTTGCGTCCGCCCAGCAGGCAGGTGGCAAGCCTCCGCAGGGCTGGTTCAAGATCTGCACCAAGCAGGAAGACAATGACGTCTGCATCGTTCAGAACCTCCTGACTGCCAACAATGGTCAGCTCGTGACCGCTGTCGGCCTCATCACCGTAAGCGGCAAGGTCAACCGCAAGGTCCTGCAGGTTTCCGTACCGTCCGCGCGCCTGATCCCGACGGGTGTCCAGATGCAGATCGACGGTGGCAAGCCGGTAAAGCTCGACTACGCAATCTGCATGCCGGACAAGTGCGTCGCTGAAGCGCCGCTGTCCGACCAGCTGATCGCCAGCCTGAAGAAGGGCAACGAGGTGGTCTTCACCTCGGTCAACTACCAGCGGGCTCCGAACCCGATCAAGATGGCTCTCACGGGCTTCACCGGCATCTTCGATGGCGAGCCGATGGAACAGTCGCAGCTCGAAGAGCGTCAACGCCTCCTGCAGGAAGAAATGCAGAAGAAGGCTGAAGACGCCCGCAAGAAGCTTGAGGAAGCCCAGAAGGCTGCCAAGCAGAACTAAGCGATCTCACGATCCCAAAAAGAAACGCCCGGACTTTGTGTCCGGGCGTTTTTTATTTGTCCGGGGCGATGCCTTAATGTCGGAACGCCGCCTTTGGCCTGTAGTGGCCGACACCATCCTTGTCGAACAGCGCATCGACCTGTGCGTGGCGCATCGGTCGGTCGCTGTCGTCGAACTCCAGGTTCTGCTCGGAAACGTAGGCGACGTACTCGCTGTCATCGTTTTCGGCGAACAGATGGTAGAAGGGTTGATCCTTGCTCGGGCGGATCTCCTGCGGAATGGCGTTCCACCATTCTTCGGTGTTGGCGTATTCCGGATCGACGTCGAAAATGACGCCGCGGAACGGGAAAATCCGATGGCGAACCACCTGTCCGATCTCGAATTTGGCGTTTCTTTGTTTCATGACGCAAAACATCCTTTCAGGAGATTATCTGGGTTGGCGAACCCAAAACATCAATAGGGATCTCCCTTCCGTCCGGCGTTGGACAATTGCGCTGGGTATCCATCTAGACGCGCAAAAGTTGCCGTAGGCATAATATCACACAATTCTGCAAGGCGTGCTGTCGACCGCTGAGATGCAGTGTCTCCCAGGTGGGGGCAACGGGCCAAAAAGAAAGGCCGGCGCGTCGATCGAAGCGCCGGCCTTCTGCATAGGTTGCCCGGCCGGAAGCGATCTCGCTGCCGGCCGGCACGGCCTTAGACCGAGTAGTACATGTCGTACTCGACCGGATGCGGGGTCATTTCGAAGCGCATCACTTCCTGCATCTTCAGTTCGATGAAGGAGTCGATCTGGTCGTCATCGAACACGCCGCCGGCAGTCAGGTACTTGCGGTCCTTGTCGAGGCTTTCGAGTGCTTCGCGCAGCGAGCCGCAAACCGTCGGGATCTTCTTCAGTTCCTTCGGCGGCAGGTCATAGAGGTCCTTGTCCATGGCCTTGCCCGGATGCAGCTTGTTCTTGATGCCGTCGAGGCCAGCCATCAGCATGGCCGCGAAGGCGAGGTAGGGGTTGGCGGTCGGGTCCGGGAAGCGGACTTCGACGCGCTTGGCCTTCGGGTTGGTGCCGAACGGAATGCGGCACGAGGCCGAACGGTTACGGGCGGAGTAGGCGAGCAGAACCGGGGCTTCGTAGCCCGGGACGAGACGCTTGTAGGAGTTCGTCGACGGGTTGGTGAAGGCGTTAAGCGACTTGGCATGCTTGATGATGCCGCCGATGAAGTAGAGGCAGCTTTCCGACAGGCCGGCATATTCGTCGCCCGCGAAGGTCGGCTTGCCGTCCTTCCAGATCGACAGGTGCACGTGCATGCCCGAGCCGTTGTCGCCGAAGATCGGCTTCGGCATGAAGGTTGCGGTCTTGCCATAGGCATTGGCGACCTGGTGCACGACGTACTTGTAGATCTGCATCTTGTCGGCGTTGCGCACCAGTGCGTCGAACTTGACGCCGAGTTCGTGCTGAGCGGCAGCGACTTCGTGGTGATGCTTTTCGACCGTTACGCCCATCTCGGACAGAACTGTCAGCATTTCCGAGCGCATGTCCTGGCAGCTGTCGATCGGCGGAACCGGGAAGTAGCCGCCCTTGACGCGCGGACGGTGGCCAAGGTTGCCGGTCTCGTAGTCGGTGTCGTCGTTCGACGGCAGTTCCGAGGAGTCGAGCTTGAAGCCGGTGTTGTAAGGATCGGCCTTGTACTTGACGTCGTCGAAGACGAAGAATTCGGCTTCCGGACCGACGAATACAGTGTCGCCGATGCCGGATGCCTTGAGGTAGGCTTCCGCCTTCTTGGCCGTGCCGCGCGGATCGCGGTTGTAGGATTCGCCCGAGACCGGATCGAGAATGTCGCAGATGATAACCATCGTCGACTGCGCGAAGAACGGGTCCATATGCGCTGTTTCCGGATCGGGCATCAGCACCATGTCGGACTCGTTGATGGCCTTCCAGCCGCCAATCGAGGAGCCGTCGAACATGACGCCGTCGGCGAACATGTCTTCGTCGACGCAGACCACATCCATGGTTACGTGCTGCAGCTTGCCCTTGGGATCGGTAAAGCGCAGGTCGACGAACTTGACGTCGTTGTCCTTGATTTGCTTCAGAATATCGCTTGCAGTCGTCATTTGCCGTTATTCCCTGTGTGAGATGACGAGGTTTGAAAAGAACCGGGCCGGACGGCCCGTGATATCAGATGGCGTCGAGGCCGGTTTCGCCCGTGCGAATGCGGATGACTTCTTCCACATTGGAAACGAAAATTTTTCCGTCACCAATGCGGCCGGTCTGCGCGGCATTGCGGATCGCCTCGATGACGGCCTCCGCGTTTTCATCCGCCAACACGACCTCGACCTTAACCTTCGGCAGGAAGTCCACCACGTATTCGGCGCCGCGATACAGCTCCGTGTGACCCTTCTGCCGCCCGAAGCCCTTGGCTTCCGTGACGGTGATGCCCTGTAGTCCGACTTCCTGAAGGGCTTCCTTCACTTCGTCGAGCTTGAAGGGCTTAATGATCGCTTCGATCTTTTTCATGAGAAAATGTCTCTCCGCTTCTCCCTTGAAAGCAGGATCATGCCCGCTCGCCTTGAATATGCACGTTGCATGCCAGTTTTTCTGCGAAAATCTGTCAGAACGACAAAAAATCTACTGCCAGAACTGCGATCGCCGGGTTTCCATGCCATTCCAGGCCGTAATCTGCCTAATTTTTGTAATTTTCGATTGAAACATGCCCGGCTTTGACCGTGGTCTGTTGTCATCGATACGGCAACGCACGTTACTTGAGCAACAAATATGTGCAAATGCACATTTACAGGGCAATGCGCGTGGTGAGCGTGGGACCTTGCTTCATGCCGTTGGGCATGGATAAGTCTGGCGCATGCGCTCCGAACTTCAGCACTTGTTGATCACGCCCTCGGAAATGACGGCAATCGATCAGGCCGCCGCCCGATCCGGCATCGATAGCTTTACGCTCATGCGCAACGCCGGCCTGGCCGTGACTGCGGCGGCGCTGCGACGCTTCCCGGATGCCGCCCGCTTCGTCGTTCTCTGCGGGCCGGGCAACAATGGCGGCGATGGCTACGTCGCAGCCCGCGGTCTGGCGGAAAGTGGTGCGGACGTCACGGTCTTCGCACTCGGCGACGCAACAGTCCTTCAAGGAGACGCCGCGCGGGCTCGTTCGGAATGGAATGGGCCGGTAGCGGCGCTTGCAGCATTCGATCCCCAGCCCGGCGATGTCGTCATCGACGCGCTGTTCGGCGCCGGGCTTTCGCGTGATCTCCCGGGCAATGTCGTTCAGCTCATTGAACGCGTCAATGCAAGCGGGCTCCCGGTTGTCGCGGTCGATCTGCCAAGCGGCATCGACGGACGGACCGGCGAGATCCGTGGCGCTGCATTCGCGGCCCGCCATACGGTAACTTTCATGGCGCCGAAGCCGGGCCACTGGCTTCTGCCCGGGCGCCCCCTGTGCGGCACGCTCGAAGTCTTCGATATCGGCATTCCGGCCCGCGTCATGTTCTCCGGAGCCGGCTCGCTGCGTCTGAACGCACCGGCGGTCTGGTCGGGCTGGGGAGGTGACCTCGCACCATCGACGCATAAATTTAGGCGTGGTCACCTGGTCGTCTTTTCAGGTGACCGACAGGCGACGGGCGCCGCACGCCTGGCGGCCATGGCTGGTCTCGCGGCCGGCGCCGGATTGGTCACGGTGGCAACGGGAAAGGCGGCACTCGGGATCAATGCATCGCAATTGACCGCGGTGATGGTGAAGGAAGTGGAGGGTAAGCGTGACCTGACGAAATGGCTGCAGGATCACCGCTTGGGCAGCTTCGTTTTGGGGCCTGGTTTCGGTGTCGGCAAGAAGGCTAGGGACTTTGCGCTTGCGCTGTGCGATCGGTCGTTGGTGCTGGACGCAGATGGGATCACTTCATTTCAGGCGAACCGCGAGGAACTCTTTGCCGCGCTCCTAAGGGGCGGAGGTCGGATGGTTCTGACGCCGCACGAGGGGGAGTTTGCCCGCCTCTTTCCCGAAATTGCCGGCGACGGCAAACTTTCGAAGGTCGAAAAGGCGCAGAAGGCGGCCCGCGCGAGCCATGCCGTCATCGTCTACAAGGGGGCCGACACGGTGGTCGCCGCACCGGACGGACGGGCCGTCGTCAACAACAATGCGCCGCCGTGGCTGGCAACGGCCGGCTCGGGAGACGTGCTCGCCGGCATCACCGGTGCGCATCTTGCCCAAGGGATGCCGGCCTTCGAGGCGGCAGCCGCCGCCGTATGGCGACATGGTGCTGCCGGCGACCGGGCCGGGCAGGGGCTTACGGCCGAGACATTGATTGGCGCGATACCGCCAATGGCGTGAAGCCGAAAGATAAAGCGCCTCGAGCAGCCGGACTTCATGGAAGGAGCCACTCGAGGCGTCTTTGATACATGTTCGCCTGGCTGTTAGCCGCGGGTGCCCTTGGCAATCGGCTCCTGGTAGGTGAAGCCCAAATCCCAGGGGAAATAGATCCAGGTATCCTGGCTGACTTCGGTAACGAAGGTATCGACCAGCGGCCGGCCCTTTGGTTTGGCATAAACGGCGGCGAAATGCGCCTTCGGCAGCATGGCGCGCACTTCGGCTGCGGTCTTGCCGGTGTCAGTCAGGTCGTCGACGATCAGCACGCCTTCGCCGCCATCCTTGGTAATTTCAGGCGTAATGCCTTTCAGTACCTTCATCTGCCCCTGCGTATCGTAGTCATGATAGGAAGCGACACAGACGGTTTCGATCATCCGGATATTGAGTTCGCGGGAAATGATCGCGGCCGGAACCAGGCCGCCGCGGGTGATGCAGACCATGGCGCGCCATTCCTGGCCGTTGTCGGCGAGGCGCCACGCAAGCGCGCGCGCATCACGGTGGAACTGGTCCCAGGAGACGGGAAAGGCTTTATCGGGCAGCGACATCAGTGGGCTCCGGCTTGTCTGTATAAGGTAAAGGCGAAGCGTCCGGCAGATCGGGCAGGCGGGAACGCGTCATCCTGATTTGCCGACATGCAATAGCGGCAATGGCGCCCTGAGCGCAAGGCTCTACAGCGCTTCACGTCTCTCAAGACGCTTCAAGACCACTGTAACGTCGGAACCTTCCACCTGATTTCCCTGGATCGATGCTGATCCAGGGAAAAATGCAACAGCAATCAGGCCTTCGCGCGCGCTTCCGTGATTGCCTGGATCATCGCGTGCACGTCGGCTTCGGCAGCGGCCAGCGCTTCCGGATCACGGGCACGCACGACGATATCGGTCGAGAAGTTCTTGCCGTCGAACTTGGGGTAGGAGCCGATGCTGGTTTCCGGGTGGTTCTTCTGGACTTCTGTCAGCGGGCTGCCGATGTCGCCTTCGCCGAAGGGCGAGCGCACAGTGCGGGAGAGGAGGGGCGAGCCGACCTCGAGGCCGGGCAGCAAGGCATCGAGCATGGCCTGGAACACCTGCGGCACGCCGGCCATGACATGCACGTTGCCGATGGCAAATCCTGGCGCGGTGGAAACGGGGTTCGGGATATGGCGTGCGCCGAGCGGCATGCGCGCCATGCGCTTGCGCGCGTCGGTGAACTCCATGCCGCGACGCTCGTACATTGCGCCGAGCAGGGCCATTGCCTCGGGTTCGTAGATGCATTCGACGCCGAAGGCGCGCGAGACCGCGTCGGCGGTGATGTCGTCATGGGTGGGGCCGATGCCGCCTGACGTAAAGACGTAATCGTAGCGGCTGCGCACGGCGTTGATGGCTTCCACGATGGCAGCTTCGTCATCGGCGACGATCCGCACTTCGCGCAGGTCGATGCCGACCATGGTCATCATGTCGGCGAGATGGCCGATGTTCTTGTCCTTGGTACGGCCCGACAGGAGTTCGTCGCCGATGGCGACCATCGCGGCGGTGACGATTTTTGTGCTGCTCATCGGTGATCCCTATTTATTTCAGCTAATAGTTTAACAGTGATTGTTTATTGTTCGACGGGCGAGAACAGTCTGTTTCCCGGGCAGCTCCTGGCAAGCGGCCGCATTTTGATAAATCTTCCCGGCAGCGGTGATCAAGTGGGATCGCTTGAATCCAAAGGAGCATTTTATGGCCAAGGTTCTTGTTCTCTATTATTCGGCATACGGACACGTCGAAACGATGGCCTATGCGGTGGCCGAAGGCGCGAAAACGGCTGGCGCCGAAGTGGACGTGAAGCGCGTTCCCGAACTCGTATCGGAAGAAGTCGCCAAGGCTTCCTACTACAAGCTGGATCAGGCGGCGCCGATCGCCAATGTCGAAGAGCTGGCACAGTACGACGCAATCATCTTCGGCGCAGGCACGCGCTATGGCACCGTCGCCTCGCAGATGCGCAACTTCATCGATCAGACCGGCAGCCTGTGGGCCAAGGGCAAGCTGGTCGGCAAGGTCGGTTCGGTCTTCACATCGTCCGCAACGCAGCATGGTGGGCAGGAGTCCACGATTCTTGGCTTCATCCCGACGCTGATGCACCACGGCATGGTCGTCGTCGGCCTTCCCTATGCATTCCAGGGGCAGATGGGCCTCGACGAGATCAAGGGCGGCTCGCCCTACGGCGCTTCGACCATCACCGGCGGCGACGGTGCGCGCCAGCCCTCCGAGGTCGAGCTCGAGGCTGCTCGGTTCCAAGGCGCACACGTCGCCAAGATCGCCGCGAAGCTCGCCGGCTGATCGACCTAAGAGATTGGAATTCTTGATCAAGGGCGGCTCCGAAAGGGGCCGCCTTTTTGATTCGATATGAGCCAGATCCAAGTGATTCGCGAAGGTGGCTATTCGCACCATACCTGTGGTACTATCCGCGGCGTTCGGCATGAGAAATGCCTTTGACGAGGAGGAAAGAAGGGCCGTGCGGCAACGGCCCGCCGGAGACCGAAGGTTTTCGGACTGCTGGGAGGGAAGTATGGCGCGGATTACTTACACCATCGTTCCTCATGACGGAGGATGGGCCTATAAGGCCTCCGACGCATATTCGGAACCCTTTCCCAGCCGCGAGTTGGCGCTAGCCGCCGCCAAGGCTGCCGCCGCCGAACAACAGGTCGGCGGCGACGACGAAGATATCAGTTTCCAGGATGAAGAAGGCCACTGGCACTTCGAGCACACTGACGGCGGCGATCGGCCGGAAGCGACCGTAGAAGACGGCTAGTTCGCTACAAGGCAGCCGGCTCAATCCGAACACAAGCGTTAGTATTGCGTGCACACCATCTCTCCACGGAGGATATTCGATGCACTATAGCGTTCAGATCTTTACCTGGACCCCGCGGCAGGGAGTCCACCAGGTCGGATCGGCAATCGAGGTGGACGCCCCCAATTCCAAGGCGGCAGCGGTCTCCCTTCTCGGCCTCAGGCTCGAGAACCAGGGATGCGCAACGAAGCTCGCCGTCCGGGTATGGCACGACGATGCCTACCAGGCCGAATGCGATTGCTATTACTACAACAACTGAGCGGCCACTCTTTTCGGCGTAAACCTGTCGCTGCCGAGTGACAGTCAGACGCCCGCCGCCAAATGATCCCACAAGCCGTTTGCCTGGTGCGGGCGACGGGGGTCGAACCCGTACAGCCAAGGCCGAGAGATTTTAAGTCTCTTGCGTCTACCAGTTTCGCCACGCCCGCATGTTCCCTAGATCAATCACTCAAGGCGAACAGTCAAGTGCATCAGACGGGTGAAAGGCGTATTGATGGCCACGCAGCCTGTTGCCTCGACTTCAGGAAGTAGAAAACAACGGCGGCAATCAGTGCGGCGATACCATAGGGCACAAGCATTTCGAGGTAGGGCAGGCCGGAATTGACCGAGTAGACGGCGGGGGCCGCGAAGGCCAGGCCGATCAGTCTCGCCAGACGGGACGAAGAGCACGCTGAGCGCGGAGACCTTGCGCAGCAGCCATCCGAGCAGCACCATCAAGATTGTCGCGCCGAATATCTAGGCCATTCTCTCACTCTCCGTTGGCGAAATCGCGCGAGATTACCGCATTGAGTGGCGTGCAATGGATAGCGGATTCAATCCTGGGTTTGTTTAGCCTTCTCCCCGTGATGTGGCTAGAGCGGCAATCGTTCGAGGATCGACGGCAATCCGCCGAGGTCGTTGATCTCGCGGAACCGTGGATGGCTCTCGGGCTTGTCGTGGTGCTCGAACGCCCAGGTCAACGCATGCGGGACATAGACAGCCCAACTGCCCGCATCAAGCGCGGGCACGACATCGGACTTCAGTGAATTGCCGACCATCAGGCTCTTGGACGCGCCGTCGCCGTGACGCTTGAAGATGCGGTCGTAGGTGCTCGCATTCTTGTCGCTGACGATTTCGACGGCATCGAAGTAGTCGCCGAGGCCGGAGGCAGCGAGCTTGCGCTCCTGGTCGAAGAGGTCGCCCTTGGTGATCATGACGAGGCGAAACCGGCCGTGCAGCGCGTCGAGTGTTTCCTTGACATGCGGTAGCGGTTCGACCGGATGGACGAGCATGTCGCGTCCGGCCGCGAGGATTTCAGCAATGACCGAGGACGGGACCTTTCCGTCGGTCACGTCCACCGCGGTCTCGACCATCGACAGTACGAAACCTTTGATGCCGAAACCGTAGAGGCCGAGATTGCGTTTCTCTGCGGCAAGTAGCCGCTCGGAGAGATGCTCGGTGTTCGTATGGGGAGCAAGCAGTTCGGCAAAGCGCGTCTCGGTCAGGCGGAAGAACTGCTCGTTCTGCCAAAGCGTATCATCGGCATCGAAACCAACAGTCGTTATTGCATGGGGCATGGTCTTACGGTCCGGCAATCTTGAAGGGCTGGTCAACGCTGGCGCTCTTGCCGCTGTTGACGTCGTTGAAATGGAAGCGCAGCACGTAGTCCCCGGCCGGCGCTCCGGAAACATCGATGGTGAGCGTCGAATAGATTTCCTGGTTTCTGAGGTAACCGGTGAAGGTGAAGTCGCCGAAGGCCTTCTGCCCGGCGAGAACGTCACCCTTCGGATTAAGAATATCAAAATCGACGGTGAAGTGGCTCTCGAGCTTGCCCTTCTCCGTCGCATTCTTCCAGGAAAGACCGATCGGCTCGATATAGGAGATCAGCGATTCGCCTTCCTTGAAGACAGAGCCTTCGCGCGGTTCGTACATCGCATAGCCCGTCGGCTGCTTGGAGACGAAGACGGCCTTGCCGATCGCGAAGGGCAGCGTCTGCGAAAAGTCGCTCATGGCCTGCAGAAGCAGGTCTCGCGCCTTTGCCGCATCGCCCGAAGCGGCAAGTTTCTCCGCTTGCGCCGCCGCATCGGTCAGCGGTCCGGCGTGGGTGGTGGTATTCCCGGATAGTGTCGTGGCGACGGTCAGCGTCGCCAGAAGAAGCATATGTTTCACCATGACGTCCCCCATCGCCGGATGACACCGACTTTCGGCATCTGCCGCATCGAGTCAAGACGATAGGGCCGCCCGGCCATTGGTCAATGCTTCCAGAAGACCGGCGTCAGGATCACGAGCACGGTCAGCACTTCCAGACGGCCGAGAAGCATCATCAGCGACAGCAGATAGAGTTCAGGATTGCCGAGCGTGGAAAAATTGCCGGCCGGTCCGATGATGGGGCCAAGTCCGGGCCCGACATTGGAGAGACAGGTGATGACCGCCGAGGTCGCCGTAACCAGGTCGTAGCCGAGCGCGCCCATTGCGAGGCTGCCGAAGACCCAGAGCAGGATATAGGTGATGAAGAACAGGAAAATCGCGCGCTGCGTGTCGGCATCGACGGTATTCTTGCCGTAGCGCACCGCATAGATCGCGTTGGGATAGACGAGCTTGTTGAGCCCCGACCGGATCGCGTTGAAGAGCACAATGAACCGGTAAGCCTTGATGCCCCCGGCGGTCGACCCGGAGCAGCCGCCCAAGAAGGTGGCGACGAAGGCGGCCATGACGACGAAAGGCCCCCAGAGGCTGTAGTCCTGGCTGGCATAGCCGCTCGTCGAAAGGATCGAGGTGATGTTGAAGAAGGAATGCGCCAGTGCCAGGTGGAATTCGACCCCATTCGCGAGGCGGTGATAGACGGCCACTGCGATCGAGAAGGCCGCGAGGTACCCGAGGAAGACGATGATCTGCGGATCGCGCAGTGCATCGAAACGGCCGCGGGCGACAAGCACGATCAGGATCGAGAACGGCAGGCTGCAAAGCGCCATGAAGAAGGTCGCCGTCCAGAGCAGTGGGATGCTGCCGAAATAGGCGAAGGATGCGTCGTGGGTCGAGAAACCGCCGGTCGCAACCGTCGACATCGCGTGGTTGATCGCGTCGAACCGGTTCATGCCGGTCAGAAAGTAACCGATGGCGCACAGAAGGGTGATGACGACATAGACGACGAGGAAGGCGCGGCTGAAGCTCGCGAGGCGTGCAAACGGCTTGTCGTTGGTGTCGGAGGATTCCATCTTGAAGAAGGACATTCCGCCGACCCTGAGATAGGGGATGATGAACAGGCCGAGCACGACGATGCCGATGCCGCCGAGCCAGCAGAGCAACGAGCGCCAGACCAGCAGCCCCGGCGGCGCATCGTCGAGACCGACGATCACGGTCGCGCCGGTCGTGGTGATTGCCGATATCGATTCGAACAGCGCCTGGGCAAAATCAAGTTTCAGCGACGACAGCCAGAGCGGGATCGCGCCCGCCACCGAAAACACAGCCCACAGCATGTTGACGAGGACGAAACCGAATTTCTTGGAAAATGGTGGCGGTCCCATGCGTGTGGCCATGAAGGTCGTCAGCGACAGGCCACCGACGATGAAGGCGGATGCAGTGAAGATGCGCCAGTCCGGGTGTCCGTAGTAGAGGTCGACCATCGCCGGCACGAGCATCGCGCATGCGAGGTAGATGCCGAGGATCGCCGCGATATGCACAGCATGCCGGATCAATGTAGCGTTCAAGCGTTCAATTTCCCGGAAAGTGTTGCGGGCGTCCCGGCCGAAGGTATGCGGCTGTATTGTTCACGGCGGTCGATTCGAGTCAAAGCGATGGCCTCGCGCGTTGCAATGTGCAATAGCCACGGCCATCGACCAACTCAACGGAAGACCGCACGCGATGAAGCAGGATGTTGAAGCCGCAACCGAAGCCTTGCGGGAGATCTTCCCACCGACGCCGCTGCAGCTCAATGAGCATCTCAGCGCCCGCTACGGCGCCAACATCTACCTGAAGCGCGAAGATCTGTCGCCCGTGCGCTCCTACAAGATCCGCGGCGCCTTCAACTTTTTCCGCAAGGCACTTGGCGCCGGTGCTTCCGGCAAGACCTTCGTCTGCGCCTCGGCCGGCAACCACGCCCAGGGCTTCGCCTTCGTCTGCCGTCATTTCGGCGTGCCGGGCGTCGTCTTCATGCCGGTGACGACGCCACAGCAGAAGATCGACAAGACCCGCATGTTTGGCGGCGAGTTCATCACCATCCGCCTCGTCGGCGATATCTTCGACCAATGCTACAAGGCGGCGCGGGACCACGTGGAGGCGATCGGTGGCGTCATGGTGCCGCCTTTCGATCACGCCGACATCATCGAGGGTCAGGCAAGCGTCGCGGCGGAAATCGCCTGGCAACTGCCTGATGGCGTTACGCCGGATCTCGTCGTTCTGCCGGTTGGCGGTGGCGGCCTTGCTGCGGGCGTGACGGGATATCTCAAGGATGAGGTTGCGCCGGAGCATTTCATCTTCTGCGAGCCGGTCGGCGCGCCCAGCCTGCGCGAGAGTCTCGAAACCGGTAGCGTCGTGACGCTGGATCAGGTCGACAATTTCGTTGACGGTGCCGCCGTCGGACGGATCGGCGACCTCAACTTTGCAGCGCTTCGACGCTTCTCGGCCGATCAGGTGATGCTGCTGGCGGAAAACGCGATCTGCCTGACGATCGTCGAGATGCTGAACGTCGAAGGTGTCGTGCTGGAACCGGCCGGCGCCCTGTCGGTTTCAGCGTTGGAGGCGCTTGGTCCCGAGAAGCTTGCGGGCAAGACGGTCGTCGCCGTCGTCTCCGGCGGCAATTTCGATTTCGATCGCCTGCCCGACGTCAAGGAGCGGGCGATGCGTCATGCCGGGCTCAAGAAATACTTCATCCTGCGCATGGCGCAGCGACCGGGCGCGCTTCGCGATTTTCTCAATCTGCTCGGCGATGAGGACGACATCTCGCGCTTCGAGTATCTGAAGAAATCTGCGCGCAATTTTGGCTCCATCCTGATCGGGATCGAGACCAAACATGCCGAGAACTTCCCGGTCTTGAAGGCGCGTTTCGACGCTGCCGGGCTGCGCTACCAGGACATCACCGAGAACGAGATCCTTTCCAATCTGATCATCTAGAGCCTTTCGCTCTCGTGCCGAATAGTTGGAAGCGGAAAAGCGCTCCGGAATCAAAATGCCGGAGCGCCTTTGATGCGTCCGGCTGAATGCTCGGCGCTTCTTGTGAGGGTGGAGGCGCGTTGTCGCCGAAAATCGGCACTTAAGCTTTGACAGTGCCGGTCGCGGCGTCTAAGTCTTGGGCATGGCATCGTTTTTCTCGAAATTGTTCGGCCGTTCCGGCCCCTCTGAAAACCAGACGCAGGCTGCGCCCGGCAAGACCGAGGCTTATGCCGAATGCACCATTCGCGCGACGCCCATGCGCGAAGGCTCGCAGTTTCGTCTGGCCGGCAGCATCGAGAAGGCTTCTGCCGATGGCGGAGCCAAGGTCCGCAGCTTTATTCGCGCCGACCTTTTCACTTCCGAGCAGGACGCGATCGACGCTACCCTGCGCAAGGGCCGCCAGATCATCGACCAGACTGGCCCTTCGTTGTTTTCCGACGACGCCCAGTCGCGCCAGGTTTGATCGATCGCGCCAGCGGTGTAAGCAAATTTTCTCAGATAGATAGCGGACATTCCTAATGTCTCGCGTTCGCATTCCGCGCCCCGCAGAAGGGTTGGCGAATTCTCGCGCTTCCGGTCGAAATGATGGGCCGCCACAGACAGGCGGCCCGGTCCTGGTTCGCTGGAAACCTAGAGCTTGATCCGGAAACGGGCAAAGCCTTCGGCGGCATCGCCCGCATCTTCAATCGTCACACCTTTCACCTGTGCCAGGAACTGGCGGGCCTTCGGGCCACTTTCGAAGGTCACGCTGGTATTGGCGAGCGGCACGAAGGTCCAGTTGGCGTCGGCCGATGGGTTGATCGTGCCCTGGCCGATGATGTAGCGCACCACGACATCGCGATTGGTATCGGGCGCTACGAACACCACCTTGTCGGCGGCGATATCGGGGAAATTGCCACCGCCGCCAGCCCGGTAGTTGTTGGTGGCGACGACGAATTTCTGCGCGGGGTCAATCGGTTGCCCGCTGAACTGCAGGTTCTTGATGCGGTTCGAAGACGCATTGATCGTGGTGCCGTCCTTGTCGAACTTCGGCGGCTGCGAAAGATCGATCTGGTAGGTGACGCCGTCGATGACGTCGAAATTGTAGGACGGGAAACTGCCGTTGATCAGCGGCGCGTCCGAAGCGCCGGCTTCGACCTGATTGAAGATTCCGGCCGACATCTCCAGCCAGTTGCGCACCTGATCGCCGGTAATGACGACGGCCTGAACGGTGTTCGGATAGAGATAGAGGTCGGCGACGTTCTTGATCGCAATGTCGCCGGCCGGGACGTCGGTGTAGTAGTCCGCGCCGCCACGGCCGCCGGCCTTGAACGGAGCCGCTGCCGAAAGCACCGGCAGGTCGCGATACTCGGTGTCCTTCAGCATGTCCTTGATGTACCAGGTCTGCGCCTGGCTGACGATCTGCACGGACGGGTCGTCGGCGACCAGGGCAAAGTAGGAATAGAGCGGCGCACTGGTCTTGCCGACCGGTGTGCGCACGTAGGTCAGCGTCGCCTCGTGATCCATTTGAGCCGCAGCCAGCACCTCCGGCTTGTCGGCGACCTCGGCGATCACCTTCTTCTCTTCGCGGCGGTAGATCGGCCGCGCCTCGCTCGTGGAGTTGACGACGCGCCATGAGCCGCCCTCGCGTTCGACAAGCAGGTCGATCAGGCCGAGATGCGAGCCCCAGAAGCCGCCCATGACGCCGGGCTTGCCCGAGATCAGGCCCTTGTTGTTGTCGACGCCCGCGATGCCGTCGAACTTCGGTCCAGGGAAATCGAGGTGGCTGTGACCGGTGACGATGGCATCGATGCCTGCGATCGCAGCAAGCGGAACGGACGCGTTTTCGAGGTTCTCCGCATAGACCTGCTGACCGATGCCGGAGTGGGAGAGGGCGACGACGATGTCGGCGCCTTCTTCGCGCATCTGCGGCACCCAGGCTTCGGCCGCCTTGACGATGTCGCGGGCATTGGCCTTGCCCGCGAGGTTCTTGGCGTCCCAGGTCATGATCTGCGGCGGAACGAAGCCGATGAGGCCGACGCGAAGCTGGTGCTCCGTGCCGGAACCATCCTTCACCTTGCGGTCGAGAATGACGTAGGGCTTGAGAAACAGTTCATCCTGACGGGCATTGGCGGCAAGCGCACCCTTTGTCAGGTTGGCGCAGACGAGCGGGAAGTTCGCGCCGTTCAGGACCTTGAACATGAAATCCAGGCCATAGTTGAATTCGTGGTTGCCGAGCGTGCCGCAATCATAGCCGAGCACGTTCATCGCGGCGATAACCGGGTGGATGTCGCCATCGTTCATCCCGCGCTGATAGGCGATGTAGTCGCCCATCGGATTGCCCTGGAGAAAGTCGCCGTTGTCCACGAGGATCGAGTTTGTGGCCTCCGCGCGGATGGCGTCGATGATCGAGGCGGTACGGGCAAGACCGACCGTGTCGTTGGGCTTGTCGCCATAGTAGTCGTATGGAAAGACGTGAACGTGCAGGTCCGTCGTTTCCATGATTCTGAGATGCGCCTGGTTGGCGGCGGCGCTAACGGAGAACGGGTGCAGCATGACGAGCGCCGAGGAGGCCGCGGCCCCTGCGAGCAGCGAGCGGCGCGTGAGGTGGAGCGGGGATGTCATCGTTGGCATGCGGTCCTCCATTTATCAAGGATCCCGGTTTTTCCGAGACGAGTGCAATCCGGAGTTTTGTTCGCAGACGTGCGAACCACGGTGGGTTGGCGGCGACTATGCCGGAAAGGCGACATTTCCGAAAGCGGCAGATTTTCGCATTTCGAAGTCCGGCAATCGCCGGCTCCGCTAAAGTTTTCTTCAAACTTCCGGTTTAACCGTGCTTCGGGAAACGGAACTTTTTCAAGCACATGCCAAACGCCAACCTTCTTCTCTTCGTCGGCGAGGCGCTGGTCTACGTTACGGCGATGATCGGGCTGCTGCATCTTCGCGCCCGGCTGGGGCTTGGCGTCTTCGTCGCCGCGCTCGGCGTCATGCATTTCATCGAGACCTATCTCGCCGCAGTTTTCTATGTGCAACTGCCGTTCGGCGTGATCTCGCCAGGCTCTGCCGTGCTTTTCTCCGGCAAGCTGATGATGATCCTGCTGCTCTATGTCAAAGAGGACGCGGCGACCGTTCGCCAGCCGATCTACGGCCTGCTCGCCGGCAACTTCCTCACGGTCGCGCTCAGCCTTCTGCTGCGCCAGCACGACACCGTTTCGATCGTTGCGGAGCGATCCGCAGACCTCGCCTTCATCGATGAGATGGGCTGGCTGATGGTCTGGGGGACGACGATCCTCTATTTCGATTCGCTGATGATCATCCTGCTTTACGAACGCCTGGGCCGTTGGCTGCGGCGCTTCGTGACCATCCGTTTCCTTGTCTGCGGTATCGTGGTGCTTACATTCGATCAGGCGGCCTTCTATGCGGCACTGCGCTGGTGGAACGGCGCGCCGGCCGAAGTGTTCTGGGGCGGCTGGATGGCGAAGATGCTGGCAGCACCCTTCTATGCCGTGGCCGTCGGCCTTTATCTCAACCTTTCGCGTCACCCGTCGCTGGCAATGTCGGACCGGCCGCTTGGCGATATCTTCAACACGCTGACCTTCCGCGAACGCTACGAGGACCTGCTGTCGCGCTCCGGGCAGGATACGCTGACGGGCTCGCTCGACCGCAGCCGGTTCGAGGTCGAAGCGCCGGAAATGCTGCGTGCGGCGAGCGCCGACAATGCGGCCGTGACGCTGATGATCATCGACGTCGATCATTTCAAGGGCGTCAACGACCGCTTCGGCCACCAGGAGGGCGACCGCGTGCTGCAGCGGCTGGTCGAAACGGTGAAGTCGAAGCTGCGTCCGGTCGACCGGCTGTTTCGCTATGGCGGCGAGGAGTTCGTGATCCTCTGCCCGGCCATGGTCCACGGCGATGCCTTGCGGCGCGCGGACGAGATTCGCATTGCCGTGTCGGATCTCGTCTCGACGCCGGACGGACGGCCGGTGACGGCAAGCATCGGCCTGTCGTCGACGCCGGACGACGGCGCGGCGGTCGAGAACCTGTTGTCGGAGGCCGACCTTCGGCTCTACGCCGCCAAGGGGCGCGGCCGCAATTGCGTCGTCGGACGCTAGGCCGATTCCATTCGCTCAAATGCCGACATTCGGCCGGTCGATTACTTCGCGCAGCGAGAAGCTGGAATTGATCTTGACCACATGCGGCAGGGCCGAGAGCCAGTCGCGGTGGATACGCTCGTAGTCCTGCAGGTCCTTGGCCGCGACGCGAAGGATGTAGTCGTACTCGCCTGACATCAGGTAGCAGACGAGCACGTTCGGGCAGAGTTTCACAGCCGCTTCGAACTCCGCGAGCGTCTTGGCGAACTGGCCTGATAGCGAAATATGCACGATCACCATGATCTGGTAGTCGAGCGCCTTGTGCGCGATGCGGGCATGGTAACCGGCGATCGTTCCCGATTTCTCCAGGATGTCGACCCGTCGCGAACAGGCGGAAGGCGAGAGTCCGACCTTCGCCGCGAGGTCGGCATTCGAGATCCGACCGTTTTGCTGAAGTATGCGCAGAATCGCATGATCGATGGCATCAAGTTCGCTCATTCGTTATTTCCGCCAATCATGCATCCCTCCACGCAATATTCTTCGAAATCAATGCGCCTTGGGATTCGTCTTTGCAAGGACATTCGAAAGACGGCGTGTTTTGCTGAATGCCTCGTCAAAAGTGGCGCAAAGCCCATAACAGGAGAGGAACGCAAGGATGCGTGTCGGTTGCCCGAAGGAAATCAAAAACCATGAATATCGAGTTGGCCTGACGCCCGGCTCGGTGCGTGAATATGTTGCCCATGGCCACGAGGTGATCGTGGAAACCAAGGCCGGGGCAGGGATCGGCGCGGATGACGATGCTTACCGTGCCGCTGGCGCGAAGATTGTCGCGACGGCAAAGGACGTGTTCGAAAAGTCGGACATGATCGTCAAGGTCAAGGAGCCGCAGCCCTCCGAATGGGTGCAACTCCGCGAAGGCCAAATTCTCTATACCTATCTCCATCTTGCGCCCGATCCGGAACAGACCAAGGGTCTGCTCAATTCCGGCGTCACGGCGATCGCCTATGAAACCGTCACCGACGACCGCGGTGGGTTGCCGCTGTTGGCTCCGATGTCCGAGGTTGCCGGACGCCTGGCGATCCAGGCAGGCGCAACCTCACTGCAGAAGGCCAATGGCGGCCGCGGCATCCTGCTCGGCGGCGTGCCGGGCGTGCTGCCGGCGAAGGTGACTGTGATCGGCGGTGGCGTCGTCGGTCTGCATGCCGCACGCATGGCGGCAGGTCTCGGCGCCGACGTCTCCATTATCGATCGCTCGATCCCGCGCCTGCGCCAGCTCGACGATCTCTTTGCCGGTCGGGTGCATACACGCTACTCGACCATCGATGCGCTGGAAGAGGAAGTCTTTTCCGCCGATCTGGTGATCGGCGCAGTCCTCATCCCCGGTGCTGCGGCACCGAAGCTCGTGACCCGCGAAATGCTGACCGGCATGAAGAAGGGAGCGGTCATCGTTGACGTCGCCATCGACCAGGGCGGCTGCTTTGAAACGTCCCATGCGACGACGCACTCCGACCCGACCTACGAGGTCGACGGCATCGTGCACTATTGCGTTGCGAACATGCCGGGCGCTGTGCCGGTGACGTCGGCGCATGCGCTGAACAACGCCACGCTTCACTATGGCCTGCAACTCGCCGACAAGGGCCTGAAGGCAATCGCTGAGGACCGCCACCTGCGCGCCGGCCTCAATGTTCATCGCGGCCGCGTCACCAATGCGCCGGTCGCCGAAGCGCTCGGCTACGATGCCTACGCGCCCGAGGCCGTCCTGAGCGTCGCCTGACGATTGATCCTTTCGGCCCGGCAGCGATGCCGGGCCGATTTCACGTCAGCGCATTTCGATCCGGCACTGGTAGCAATTGTTCTTGGCTGAACGCACATGCACGGACGAAACGTCCGGTCGCGCCAGCAGTTCTTCCGCCCGCGCTTGCAGTTTTTCCGTCGGAACGACACCGCCGGTCCCGTAGACGATCCGTTCGTTCTCGCCATAACCGCGCAACAGATAGCTGACACTCGAGGCCAGGATCGGTGGAAGCGCGTTGCCGTCATGCGCCGGGCATTCTTCGGCATGCATGAACACCGGGCCGGTCTCGGCATAAGGCTGCAACGAGGAAAACGGCCGCAGCGCAAAGATCAGATAGGGCTCGCCGCCTCCGACATTGCGCAGGCAATGCCGACAGGGAACGCCATCCCCATCGGAAATCTCCCGTTCCGGCGGGTTGCCATAGGCATCTGGCCCGCCTTCTCTCATCCGGCGGGCTTCATCGTCGGACATGGGAATGTAGCGCAACGGCATGGTGTATCTCCTTGATCGGCTTGAATTCAGGAGAGTGCACCTGCCGCGATCATCAAGACACCCGGAACTTGCCGGATGGTGTTCGTCAGAGATTTTTTGCGAGCGCGAGCAGTTCGTCGTCGGTCAGAGGCTCGACCGTGGTCTCGCGGGTGGCGACCGGCGAGAAGCCGAATTGCTGGTAGAGCTGGAGCGCGCGCGGGTGGTCGAGATTGTTGGTCGTGACCGTCAGCTTGCTTGGATTCAGCGCCCAGGCGGCAAAAAGTGTCTGGAGCAGGAACCACTTGCCGAGGCCAAGGCCGAGTGCATGTTCCATCAGGCCGAAATGGACAAGCTCGACGACGTCGTCTTCGCCCTGATGCAGCTCGAAGAAGCCGGCCGGTGCGCCGTTCACATAAAGCACCGTGACGCTCGTCCGCTTGTCGGCGAGCGCCGCGGCAAGATCCTCGTCGCTCATCCGCAGCCGCTCGGTCCAGTGCCAGCGGCGGCCGACACGCAGATACAGAAAGCGGTAGTAGCTGAGCGGAATGTCCGAGACGCGCAGGATCGCGGTCTGGATATTGACCGGCATCGGCAGGCTCTGCTTCGGCGGCGCCGTCATTTCGAGTTCGGTTACGTGCACTGTCAGGGAGGCGAGCTTCGGCGAGCGCATGATATCACTCTCGACCGGTCACGATCGCCGTGTCTGAGCGGCCACCCCATTCAGACCAGGAGCCGTCATAGAGCGTGTTCTCCGTATGGCCGAGCGATTGCAGCGCCAGGGTGATGATGGCAGCGGTGACGCCCGAGCCGCAGGTCGTGACCACCGGTTTCGCAAGGTCGACGCCGGCGTCGGCGAACATCTGACGGAGGCTCGCGAGATCCCTAAATTTTCCGTTCTCTGAAAAGGTGCCGGACGGGAGGCTATGGGCGCCGGGCATATGGCCAGACCGCATACCGGCGCGCGGCTCTGGTTCTTCGGCGTAGAAACGTCCGGCGCCGCGGGCGTCGGCGATCTGGATCGAGCCATCCGCAACGATTTCCGTCATCCGCGCGAAGGAGGTCACGGCCGCCGGATTGAAATGGGCATTGAACGTCGCCGGCTTGGGTGAGGGCACCTCGGTGGTGACGGGGCGGCCTTCTTTGTTCCAGCCGTCCATGCCGCCGTCGAGTACGTAGACGTCTTTGGCACCCATGATGCGCAGCATCCACCAGACGCGCGGCGCGGTCATAATGCCGGGACCGTCATAGACGACGATCGTGTCCTTTTCGCTGACGCCCAGTGTGCCGACTGCCGAGGCGAAGGCTTCAGGCGAGGGCAGCGTGTGGGGCAGGCCGCTCGTGTGGTCGGCAATAACGTCCTGATCGAAAAACACCGCGCCGGGAATGTGTCCGGCATCGTATTCCGCCTTCGGGTTGCGGTTCTGCGCGGGCAGGTACCAGGCAGCGTCCAGGATCCGGATCGAGGGATCGCCAAGGCGCTCCTGCAGCCAATCGGCGGAAACGACAAAGGCGCTTTTGTTGTTGGTCACGGTCGCAACTCCCTACTCAAACTGATGCGCGATCTTCGGGCGTGCCGAAGCGGATACGGAACCTACGGTTTTCCTTGCCCTTCTTCTCGATCTTGGCGATGTGGATGGCGCCGACTTCCTGCGTTTCCGACACATGTGTGCCACCGCAGGGCTGGCTATCGATCGCCGAATTCTCGCCGATGCAGACAAGGCTGACGCGCCCTAAACCCATTGGGGGGCGCACATTCTTCGATTTGACGATGCCAGGGTTGGCGGCGAGTTCGTCGTCGGTGATCCACTGGACGTAGACGGGGTGATTTTCTTCGACGAGCTTCATCAGCGCCGCGGTGACGTCGTCCCTGTCGATCGTCTCGCTCATGTCGAAATCGACACGGCTCTCGTCCTCGCCGACCGAGGCTCCGGTAATCGGGAAGGGGCAGACGACCGAAAGCAGATGGCAGGCGGTGTGCATGCGCATCAGGCGATAGCGGCGCGGCCAGTCGATGTGAAGTACGAGTTTCTCGCCAATATCCGGTACCGGCTGTCCTTCAGCCGGCACATGGACGATGATGTCCTTGGTCGCGCCATGGCGCGCGACCGCGATGTCGATGCGGCTGCCGTCGGCGCGCTCCAGAAAACCGGTGTCGCCGGGCTGGCCGCCGGACGTTGCGTAGAAGCAGGTCTGATCCAGTTCGATCCCGCCGTCCTCCAGAATTCCCGTCACGCTCGCTTCGCAGGTCGAGAGGTAGAAATCGTCACGGAAGAGGGCAGTCACGGTCCTGATCATCGCATTCCTATCCCACTGATTCGTATGGCACGGCAATGTTGGAAGACGTCTTCAACCAGGCCGGCACAGGCAGCCCCTTGGAGGCCAGGAAGTCCGGGTTGAAGAGCTTCGACTGATAGCGGTTACCATAGTCGCAGAGGATCGTCACGATCGTATGTCCGGGACCGAGTTCCCTTGCGAGACGGACCGCACCGGCAATGTTGATGCCCGTCGAACCGCCGACGCAGATGCCTTCTTGCTCGATCAGGTCGAAGACATAGGGCACGGCTTCCGAATCCGGAATCTGGTAGGAGAAATCCGGGGTGAAGCCCTCGAGATTGACGGTAATGCGGCCCTGGCCGATTCCCTCTGTGATCGAGCTGCCCTCGGCCTTCAGTTCGCCATTGGTGTAGAAATTGTAGAGTGCGGCGCCTTGCGGATCTGCAAGGCCGATCTTGATAACCGGGTTCTTCGCCTTCAGTCCCTGCGCAACGCCGGCAAGCGTGCCGCCGGACCCGACTGCGCAGATGAAGCCATCGACCTTGCCATCCGTGTCGCGCCAGATCTCCGGCGCCGTGGTTTCTACATGCGCGTCGCGGTTGGCGACGTTGTCGAACTGATTCGCCCAGATAGCGCCGTTCGGCTCAGTCTTTGCCAGTTGCTCGGCAAGCCGGCCGGAGATCTTCACGTAGTTGTTGGGGTTCTTGTAGGGAACGGCCGGCACTTCGACCAGTTCGGCACCAAGCAG
The DNA here is from genome assembly GCF_020035535.1 of Ensifer adhaerens. NCBI lineage: Bacteria > Pseudomonadati > Pseudomonadota > Alphaproteobacteria > Hyphomicrobiales > Rhizobiaceae > Ensifer > Ensifer adhaerens. Next base: position 1,524,251 of record NZ_CP083349.1, read on the forward strand.
CCGCAAGGCGTCCTTCTTTTCCTGGCTCTGGGTTTCCGGGATGACGATGACGGTGCGGTAGCCGAGCGCCTGACCGACGAGCGCAAGGCCAATGCCGGTGTTGCCGGCCGTGCCCTCGACGATGACGCCACCGGGGCGCAACTGTCCGGTTTTTTCCGCATGCCGGATGATCGACAGCGCGGCGCGATCCTTGACCGATTGCCCCGGGTTCAGAAACTCGGCCTTGCCGAGGATCGTGCAGCCCGTGGCCTCCGATACGGCCTTCAGCCGAATCAGGGGTGTGTTGCCGATCGCTTCGAGGACGGACGGTAGAATGGCCATTTTCAGAACCTCGTGTTTGAGGACAGGCGCCGGAACAGGGCGGCGAGTACCAGGGAAAGACGAACGGCGACTGACGAAAATCAACAACGATCCCGGACCGCCGAAATGTTGGCGTGTTTTCGGCTCAGCCTGCACTTCAGGCAAGAAATAGCGTTTCGCCGCCGCTCTGTCCCGAACAAAAATCGTCTCCAAGGCATGTGGGGCTCAGCGGCAACGAAGCGTTGCCGCGATGAAGGGCCGGGCAAGTCTTTTCGCCCACAAGGAGATGCGTGCGTGTTTCCCGGCGCGTGCCGAGGAGTGAGTGATGAGTATTCAGTCTGCGCAATCCGAAAATAAACTGGCTTGGGTTACCGGCGCGAGCGTCGGCGTCGGCCGGGCCTTGGCGCTCAAGTTGGTGCGCGAGGGCTATTCGGTGGTCGTCACCGCCAGAAGCCACGAAAAGCTGGTGGACCTGCAGCACGAGGCAGCAGGCGAGGGAAGGATCACGGTTCTCGACGGCGACGTCACCGACCCGAAAGACATGGAGCGGGTGTTGGCGGCGATCGAGTACGACCATGGCCACTTGTCGCTGGTGATCCTCAATGCCGGAGTGGCCGTCCCGGTGCGGGGCGATGACCTTCATCGCGAAGCCTTCGAAAAGAGTTTTGCGGTCAATCTCAATGGGGTTGTCAACTGCCTGCTGCCTGCCGTCACGCACATGAAGGCGCAGGGCTTCGGCCACATCGCCATCGTGTCTTCCGTCGCCGGCTATGGCGGGCTGCCCACCAGCGCCGCCTACGGCGCTTCAAAGGCCGCGCTGATCAACATGGCCGAGAGCCTGAAGTTCGATCTCGACCGGATCGGCATCCGCCTGCAGATCATCTGCCCCGGTTTCGTCGATACGCCCGGCACGGCGCGGATACGCTTCCCACGCCCGGCTCTCGTCAGTTCCGAGCAGGCGGCGGATCGCATCATTGCGGGTTTGAAGTCGCGGCGCTTTGAAATCAGCTTCCCGCGGCATTTCACCTACGCGGTGAAGCTTCTGCGTCTGCTGCCCTATAGTCTCTATTTCGCGCTTGTCCGGCGGCTGACGGGTGTCGTTGCCGAAGCAAGGGACGCGAAAAAGCATGCGGGCTCCGGCGAGCGCCGGCGTCAGGCGGTGTGAAGTACCAGCACGGCGCCGAAGATCAGGGCAAGTCCGACCCAGCCGATCGGTTTCAGCTTCTGCCCAAAGAGCAGCCGTCCGCAGATGGCCGTTCCGAAGATGCCGGTTGCGCCAAGCACGGCATAGGCGATCGCGAGTTCCATGCCCTTGATCGCCTCGGCGAGGAGCGCGAAGGCGGCAAGCACCAGCAGAATGGAAAGCGCGCCCCAGCCACGGCGGGCAAAGCCTTCCGATTTCGTCGAGGCCAGGTTGGCGGCAACATCGAGAATGCCTGCCATCACGGCGAGCGCGAAATAGATGCTAGGCGCGCTCATTGGCTGCTCCTTCCGCCGCGGCTTCTTCCTCGTCGTGGCGCTCTCCCGCATTGACGAGCAGGATGCCGACGATCGCCATCGAAAGCCCGAGAATCTCGCGTCCGGTCAGCACGTGACCGAAGACGAAGACAGAAACGAGCGTGATGATCGCGACGCCCGAACCCTCCCATATCGCGTAGGCGACGCCGACGGAGATCGTCTTCACGGCCTTGGCAAGGAAGACGTAGGAGAGCGCGATCGAGACATACATGACGATGTGGCCGAGATAAGAGCCGCTTGAGGACGCGGCCTTCATCACCGTCAGGCCCACCACTTCGGTCGCGATGGCGAGCGCGAGGAAAAACCATGCAAGGCGCATGCGGAACCTTCAATTGAGAACTGGATAGACCGCCTCATAAGCGCTACGCGCGGCGCGGTAAAGACGCGCCAGTTGCGTTCCTATTCGAACACGATCTGCCGGACGTCGATGTTGCGGGCCCGGAACCCGGCTTCACAGTAGTAGAAATAGAACTCCCACAGCCGCTTGAAGCGCAGGTCGAATCCGAGCGGCTCGATCTTGTTCCAGACCGACCAGAAGCGCTGGCGCCATTCGCCAAGTGTGCGGGCATAGTCGATGCCGAAGCCGAAATCGTTGCTCATGCGCAAGCCGACATGGCGACCGAGATCGATGAGATGTTCGCGCGTCGGCAGCATTCCGCCCGGGAAGACGTATTTCTGGATGAAGTCCGGGTTGGCGCGGTATTCCTCATAGGCTTCGGGCTTGATTGTGATGATCTGCAGTCCGGCCTTGCCACCGGGCTTCAGGCATCGCTTGAGCTGCGAGAAATAGGTCGCCCAGAACTTTTCGCCGACCGCCTCGAACATCTCGATCGAGACGATGCGGTCATAGGTGCCATTCTCCTCGCGATAGTCCTGGAATTTCAGTTCGACGCGGTCGGCAAGACCTGCCCGGTGGATGCGTTCGCGGGCGAAGGCCAGTTGCTCGCGGCTGATCGTCAATCCCGTCACCTTGCAACCGATTTCGCCCGCGGCAAATTCCGCAAAGCCTCCCCAGCCACAGCCGATCTCCAGCACATGGTCTCCGGCGCGAAGGTTGGTCGCTTCTGCCAGAGCGCGATATTTGGCCGCCTGCGCGGAGCGGAGATCGTTGGCGCCGGTTGCATAGAGCGCCGATGAATAGGTCATGCTCGGGTCGAGCCATTCGCTATAGAAGGCGTTGCCGAGGTCATAGTGAGCGGAGATGTTGCGGCGCGCACCTGACTTCGTATTGGCGTTGCGCCAATGCAGGAATTTTTCGACAAGGTGAAGCAGGCCGTGCGCCCGGTTCGGGAAGTGTTTGCCGATCTCGGCATTGACGAGAAAGAGCTCGAGAAAGGCACCCACATCGGGACTGTCCCAGTCGCCGTCGATATAGCTTTCGGCAGCCCCGATCGTGCCGCCAGTCACGGCGCGTTGCGGCAGGTTCCAGTTGTTCAAGGTGAGGATCGCGCTCGGGCCCGCCCTCTTGCCCCTGATCACCAGTTTGCGGCCATCCGGCGCTGTAAGCATCAATGTGCCGGCCTGAAGATGCACGAGGGCGCCCAGCACCATGCGTGCCTTCAATGGGAAGTCCCTGAGGACCATCGAGAGATTCTCGGCAGAAAGCTCCTGTGCGCCTTTGAACGCGGCGAGACTTGCTTCCAGCTCACGCATACACCACCCCCTCAGCTGTTGCATCCGTAAGGTGAGCGTAGCGGCATTCGTCTGAGACGCCAACCGTGGAATTCTACCGGGGGCCTGTATTCGCTACGGCTCTCTCGGCGCGCTTGTGATCTCGCGGAACGCCGCGAGCGCGCGGTCCCGGGCCATGGCATGGTCGACGATCGGCTTTGGATAGGTTGCGCCGAGTTCGATGCCGGCATCTGCGAGGATAGCGGCCGGAGCAGCAAAGGGGCGATGGATGTAGCGCGGCTCCAGCCGATCGAGTTCCGGCACGAAGCGCTTTACATAGGCGCCGTCCGGGTCGAATTTTTCGCCCTGGAGAACCGGATTGAAAATTCGGAAGAACGGTGCCGCATCGGCGCCTGATCCCGCGACCCATTGCCAGCTTGCTGCATTATTTGCCGGATCCGCATCCACCAGCGTGTCGCGAAACCAGGCTTCTCCCCTTCGCCAGTCGATCAGGAGATCCTTGATGAGGAAGGACGCGGCGATCATCCGCACGCGGTTGTGCATATAGCCATGCCGCCAGAGCTGGCGCATGCCGGCATCAACGATCGGAAATCCGGTCAGGCCCTTGGACCACAGGGAAAAGTCGCCTTCGTGGTCAAGCCAGTGGAAATGATCGAATCGGCGATCGAGGTTGCGCCGGGGGAGTTCGGGATAGTGAAACAGCAGATGGTAGGAGAACTCGCGCCAGGCGACCTCCTTTCGGAAGGTGGCGACACCTTCACCGCCTTCGGTCTGTAACCCTTGTGTCGCGTGCCAAATCTGCGCCGGCGATATCTCCCCGAGGGCAAGGTGGGGAGAGAGCAGGGACGTGCCGTCAGCGTCAGGAAGGTCCCGGCGAACTTTGTAATCTTTGAGCTTTTCGTCGATAAATTCGTCGAGGCGAGCGGCCGCGCCTTTTTCTCCCGGCGTCCATATTTCGCTGAACGTGGCCGCCCAGTTCGGTTTTGTTGGCAGAAGCGACCATTGGCCAAGCGGTTCGGACGACGGCCAGGTTTCCGGTGACACGATTTGTTGCGGTTCGTCGATTGGCGGAGCCGGTTCAAACTTTGAATCGAGGGCGCGCCAGAAGGGCGTGAACACGCGATAGGGGCCGCCGGTCGTCGTCAGCAGGCGCATAGGTTCATGCAGCAATTGTCCGGCAAAACTCTCGGTGGCGATCCCCTGAGCTGAGAGCGCCTTCTTCAAGGCGGTATCGGTGGCGATGCCCGAGGGATCGTAGCGACGATTCCAATGAACGCGCTGCGCTCCTGATTTGCGCGCCACGTCGGTGAGCACGTCCAGCGGGTCGCCGGAGCGGAAAATGAGTTGCGAGCCGAATTGGGCGAGGCGAGCCCTCAACGCCTCCAGCGAATGATGCAGCCACCATCGCTGCGCAGCCCCCAGCGGACCGTTGCCGCTTTCGTCCGGCTCCCGGATATAGAGCGGAATGACGGGAGCCTCACCGACCGCGGCCGCAAGGGCGCGATTGTCGGCAAGACGCAGGTCCTTGCGGAACCAGACGATGATGGGCGCCGCCTTTGTCATGAATACCGTCTAGGTTTGGGATTGCTCACCCGCGGAACTTAGGTGCAAAATGAAAAAGAGCCATCTGCATCTCTGCAAATGGCTCTTTTAGAAAGTGGCTCCCCGGGCCGGAGTTGGCTCCGCCGTATGGGTTCATATGCTCTCATGAGTTTTCAAAGCGTTAGGCTGAGTATCTTCAAGTCGATCGCGGATGCGTGTAACCAGAATGTAACCAAAATGTAGGCCGGATGGCTCCGAATATTTTTGCTCATCGGGCAAAGAAAAGCCCCGCAGGCTCGGTGTGGGGCGGGAGTCTGCTCGATTGGGTCGAATCAGCTAGCTGGCGCTGATCATCTTGCGGATGCGGTCAACGGCTGTACCGCGTGCCTTGGCGGCCAGGTACTCACGCTCGAGGCGATCGAGGATTGGCTGCGCGATCGGGCCGCGCCGATCGACGAGTTCGGCGGCAATCAGCAGCATCTTTTCGATGCGTTCCACGGAGATCTCTTCGACGCCGGCTCTCATTGATCCCTCCGGGCGTCGGCGGCGATTTCGTCGCATGTGAATGCGGGGCCGCCGTTGTGACCGAGCATGCCGCGCTTCGCCTTTTCGCGGCGCTTGGCATTTTCTTTTCGGGTGACCATCTCGACGTGACCCTTCTCCGGCCGCACACAGCGCCGGTTGCGGCAATAGTGGTCGAGTTCCTTTTTGCCGGGGATGTAGCCATGTTCGTTCGTCCACATGGCGATATGCACGGCAACGGTTTGACCATCGAGCGACATGCGGGGATAGCCGAAGCCGCGGCCGTTCTTGCCGGAATCCGGGCCGGTCCATTCATGGCAGCCGGTTACCGGGTTGATCTCGACGCGCGCCATGATCTTTGCGCGGATGCGGTCGCGACGGCTGCTCATCGTCTTCTCCATGCGTCGAAGTCGGCGCGCAGGTTCTGCCAGCGGGCAGCGGCGGCCGGGTCATTGTTCAGCTCGGCGCGCGAGCGAATGTTCAGGATTGATCGGAGCTTCGTCACGACGCGGTGGTCGGTGAGCGGCCGATCGAGGCCGTGGCGCTCTTGCATGTATTTCTTGAAAGCAGGCTCAGTGCACTTCATCGCGCACTCGGCGGCGTAGTCCTTCGGCTTCTCCTGGCCCGGCCGCAGGCGTTCGATCTCGTCGAGGGCCTTGCGATAGTTGGCGGCAACAACCTGGTAGAGGTCGAGCAACCAGATCAGATCCTGCGGGGCATTCAAGACGAGTTCGCGATCGATGAAGTTCGCTGCATTCGGCACGATCGCGATCAGTTCCTTGCCATCCTCGCCGGCCAAAAGCCGCATGCCGTCGGCCTCGCCGGCGAAACCCCAATTTTTCGAGGCTTCGGCGGCGCGGGTGCGGATGGCATTCAAGCGACGTTGGCGGGGCGAGGTGGCGGGCTGGTTCATTTGGCGGCCTCGCCGCTTTCGATGGCGCCGGTGACGGGTTTTGCGTTGGAGCGATCGGTCATTGGCGATCGTCTCCGAGGGCGCGGACCTTCGCCGTCACCGATGCCTTCATCTCATCTATGAGTTGAGGAAGAGGCAGGGGGCCGAACGAAGCCTCTCCGAACCCATGCTGCCATCCATCGTAATAGCCGTTGCTGCGGCTCGGGTCGGCTCCGAGGTCTTGGTAAATTTTCCAGTGCAACTTCGGCGCCGTCTCTGCCACGAACGCCTCGAAGTCCTTTACGTGAGCACTTCCGGAGCGGGGTGTCATCGGCGGATCTCCGGGAAAGCCGTTGTGCTCGATGCCGTCGAGAAGGCGGCCGGCGGCCTTCTTACCCACATGCTCTAAAACCGTGGCGCCGCCAAAGAGGTCTATTTGGCGCGGCCAATGCCCGATCTCGACGACGTGCGCCGGCCAGAACTCCGAAGCGCCTTCAGGCGATGCGGCGAGCGCAAACCTGCCGGGGGTGCCGCTCGGCCGGGGTTTCGTCGGTTTTCCCCACGCTCCCCATTGCTTGAAGTGGAACGGTACGCCGGCGTCGGCGCACTGGTCTCGCAACTGGCGCGGCCAGTACGGATGCATAGGTCGCGCGTTCGGGCCGCTTTCGCCGCCAGCGACGACCCACTGCGGCAGACTAGATTGATGCACTCGCGCGTCGGGGCCGACCTCTCTTAACCCAGTCACTCGCAAGAGGATGCGCCCTAGCAAAGGCTCGGCCGACAGCCATGTCAGCCACCCAAGTTCCTGAAGCTCCTCCATGTAGGGCCAGCGGCTGCTATAGCGGTCCTGATCTTCCGCTGATGTGCCAAGCCAGACGTTCGGCAGGGGCCAGGGGATATCTTCGATCGCGCCGGCGGCACATGGCGATCCGGTCACCTCGGCGGCGGCCGTGCCCCATCGGCGGGAAAACTCAGCACTGTCATGCTCGAAGCAGCGGGCCATTTCTTGAAGATAGTCCCGCATGCGTTCCGGCCGTTTCGTCAGCACCTGGAAAGTGTGCTGCGGCGCCAGCGCCATGACGGCAAAGATCTGGTCAATCCATTCGTCAGGCACGCCCTCGGCGAAGAGATCGCCATGGGCGCAGACGAAGATCATGCGTGGCTTTTTCCAGCGCAACGGCTCGTCGAGCCACTGCGGATTGAAGCGGACTTCGCCAGTCCAGACAGGGCCTGCCTTGCTATTGCGCGTGAGGCCTTCTCGGCTCGGGTGATGCTTCAGCCGCGTGCCGGCGAGCTTCATCGCGTAGCAGTTGGTGCAGCCGGGGGAGACGACCGAGCAGCCGGTGATCGGGTTCCAGGTCGCGTCGGTCCATTCGATCTTGGTGCCGTCAGCCATTGGGATCCTCCGGCATCGGCTCGTTGCCTCGAGCGACGATCAATTCAGCGAGGCCAGTCAGGAAATCTTTGCCGTAGGTGCCGCGACCATAATCTGCGGCGACCTGCACTAGGACCGAGAGGCACTCGTCCAGCTCCATGCCTCGCAGCTGCGCAGCGTAGATCGCATCGGAAACAGCGTTCGCGAGGACAGTGAAATTGGGGCCTTGGCCTGTAATCATAGCGGTTTTAGCCATTGGCGATTACCTCGCCAAGCACCGCGTCGGCGCGCTTGAGGAGCGGCCCGAGGATGTCGCATTCATCACATTCCGGCGACTGGTATGCCCGGATTTCGGTCACGAAATCGCGCAGCACAACTTCGGCGCATCCGGCTTCCTGCTGGAAGCCAGCCGCATTGCGGTGGCCGCCGCCGCCGAAGCGCTTGGCGACCTCTGAGACGTCGAGGCGGTTGTCTTCAGAGCGAAGCGACCACTGCACCATGCCATCGGCACGGCGGAACCAGGCCGCGGCAAAGGGTGCCTGCGGATGCTGCTCGAGCAGCTCGTGCGCCGCGTCGCTGGCGTAGTGGTAGGGGACGTTGACGACAGGGACCGAGTGCCCGGCGATCTCGACGAGGTAGACCTCGGATGTGAATTTCCGGAGGTTGCTGCGATGAGCGCGCAGGATCGCCTCGCCGTCGTCGATCAGGCTGTTCGGCTTCCTGGCGATCTCGTCCCACACCTCGAAGGTTTGCGGGAAGGTGCGTAGCGCAGCCGAAAACTTGCGGGTGTCCTCGCCGAGCGCAAAGCGCCACAGATCGCGGTCCTCGATATAGGCGATCATCGCCGGAACCGTGCCGTTTGCCTCGTCGAGGCCGTGCGCAAACTCCCAGGCCATGCGGGCGCCGGAGCGGTTCATATCGAAGCAGACCGCAATCTTCGGGATGTTCTGCGTCCAGTTGATCTGAAACGCCTTGTCGAGGCCGGTCAGAGTGCCATCAAAGGGCGGCAGGCGCTGCAGCCCCTCCTGCGCCGTCTTGTGGTGATCGAGCACGACCAGGCTGCGGGCGGTGAACGACAAATCGACGAGCACTTCATAGGGCGCCGAGAAGTCGACGAAGAGCACGTCTTTGTCGGTGACGTCCGGAAGCGGCTTGCCATAGTGGCCGGGAACGAAGGCGCAGAGCGGCCAGCGTTTCCGGATTGCCCAGGCGGCGCCGAAGCCGTCGTCGCAATGGCCGTGATAAATGCAGATAGTCGGCTGCCAGTCAGCCATAGGCTTTCTCCTGAAGTTCGGCGCGCCGGCGGCGCAGCCAGGTTTCGCAGTCGCTGCGGAATTGCTCGGCGGCGGCGGTGTGTGCGCTCCAGGCCGGTGCGCGGCGAATGTGGGCGTTCCACTGGCGCAGCTCTGCCTCGAGTTCCTCGATCGACATGTCGCAGTGAGGCTTCGTGGTGACGGGCGCTTCAGCCATTGGCCGTCTCCTCGTCGAAGCCGGCCTGGATGTTGATGAGCGATGCGATCGTGAAGGCGATCGCCGAGACGACTGCGTCGTCGCGCTGGCCGTTGCTGTCGACGGTGAAGACGTCGCAACCGTCATCGTCAAGGATGACGCCGACATCCTCGTCGCAGAGCCGGAGCGGCAGCTTGACCTTCATGTCGGCAAAGCAGGCGCGGATAACGGCCTCGGGATTGTCTATCTCTGCCGAGTGCTGCGTGCTCATACCTGCTGCTCCATCGCCCTGACGTGCATGGTGACGCGCGGCAGGGAGATTGGCCTGACGTTATAGTTGCCGGTGTCGCGAGCGATGCGGGCATAGACGACGGTGCGGCGCTCGTCCTCGCGCACGCCGCTGTTTTCGAGCGATTCCCAGTTACGACGATGCTGGGCGACATAGGCGCGCATCACGTCCTCGGTGACGGCGAAGGCGGCGGCGAGCCGGTAGACCGTCAGGCCGGCGAGATAGCCGGCGCGGACCGCCGGCTCTTTCAGGTTCGCGGCAGTGCGCGACAGGCCGGCCGGCGGGCGGTGATTGACGACGTGGATCTTCATAGCTGGAACCTCTTCCCGGCGCGACGCGCTCCCTTGCGAATGCTTGCCTCGACTGCGGCGACCTCCGCATCGATCGCCGCGGCGTCGCGCTCGACCTTCGTTGCGTCGCGTTCGATTTTGGCGGCGACCTCGTCGATTGCCGGCCCGCACGGCGCCAGGCCGCCGCCGTGGAAGACGTATTCCTTCCAGTGGATCCAGCACCAACGGCCGTCGCGATGTTTCAGAAAGCCCCAGCGGCGTTCGCCCTTGCCGCGCCAGACGATCGTCACGATGCGGGCGCCGTCGGTCTGTGGCTGGTCGTGCTCGCCGAGCTGTTCGCCGATGTAGAGGAATCCCTCGGGCGTCACCCACCAGCCATCAAAGGCGCCGATGATGCGATGCAGGTGCTCTGCCGGCCGATGGTGCCAGCGGAAGGCGTGCACGACCTGGCGGTGCTTGTAGAACATGTTGGGAAACAACAGGCTCGGCCGCGTCACTTCCTCGACATAGGCGGTGAGCGGGAAGGTCCAGAAATCCCAGGGGTGATCATGCGGATCCGGATCGGCATCGCCGCGATAGAAGATGTGCAGCCGGAGGCGCCAGAACCAGAAGCGGGTGAGGTATGGCGTCGGATGCTTGCCGTCGATCCCGTAGATCGTATCCCAGCCGAAAAGGCGCGTTCTCATTTGCGGTGCTCCCATGCGACCATGCGCTCGAAGCCGGCCGCCTGCTTGGCGGTGAGCGTTGCGGCGAGGATCAGCAACAATCCGCTGATGAGGATCGCGCCGCCGAGAAAGAGGAAGATCGGGTTACGGCTGAGGTTGAGCGGGGACTGGTCGTCGACAGGTTCGGCGATCGTCTTGACTGCGGATTTCTGCTTCCTGCCTGCCATGGAATGCTGCTCCTGTGTGTTGTCGCTGACCTCTGAATGAAATCAGGCGATGTCCGCGTCGGATGCCTCAAACATCGAGGCCTGCCAGCGAGTTTCTGCGCTGAGTTGTTGCGTGGTCATCCGCCAAGAGCGGCCGCATCTGAAGCAGCGGGCCCGGCCTTCGAGAATGTCCGCGTCATAGTCCTCGCAGTCGCAATCGTCGGGTTCGTCGAGGTAATCCGAGTTATCGTCGTCCATCGCTCTGCCCATAGTTTGAGGTCGCTTTTGAACTCGGCCGGGTTCGCCGGCCGACGTCGAAGGCGATCGATCAAGGGAGGCTGAGGACTGCGCCGTGGCACATCTGGCCGTGACCGGAGGCGGTGCGGCCGATCTCGGCGAGGCGCGCCTTCAGTTGTGTGTTTTCCTCGGCGAGCTTGACGCCGAGTGTGGCGTTGATGGTGTCGACGAAGGATCCGATCACGTCGTTCGGTGTGATCTGCAGCGCCTTGCAGATGAGGATCAGCGCCGAGGTGGAAACCCGGTTAACGCCCTTTTCGTACTTCTGCAGCTGCTGGAACGTGATGCCGAGCTTGGCGGCCAGCGCGCCTTGCGACATGTCGCGGGACTTGCGAAAGCGGCGAATGCGGGCGCCGATTTCCCGGTCGATTTCTGCGGTGGCTGCTTTGAGATGTTTCGTCATCGTTTCGTTTCCCTTGTTTTCTGATTTTTGGAGGGGATGAGGCGTTTCCGGCTCATCCCCTGGGGATGCGGACCTTTTGTATTGGGGAGCAGCTGGCTACATGGGCGACCTCCTGGGGAACCGGGTTCCTTTGTTGGGTACGCCTAAAAAATTGCAGATTGTGCAAGTTGCGTCAAGCGGCAATCTTGCACATAGTGCAAGTCAAATCTTGCACGCAAGCGAATCGATTTTGTGCTGGTTCGGAACGGGTGCGGGGAAAATTAAGGGCGGCCCGTCGCAGGATAGGCTTTGACAGGGCTGAAAATTTGAATTTGTTTAAGCTAAAGTGCTAATTGAAATGCGGAGTGTGGGCTGGTGCTAGGGGTTGCGGCGATGCGGCCGATGACGAAGGCCGAAGGGGTGCGCCGCAACAGCGGGTCAGCTGTCCGATTTCTTCTGCCGCTCCATCGCGGCGATCAGCTGCTGGGTAAACTCGGCGACAATCGCCTTCATCTCGGTGGGAATGGGCTGAAAGCTCGTTTCGAGGCGCTCGATAATCTCGGCGGTCATGGAGCGGTTGTTGTCGGCCGCAGCCTCCTCAATCCTGCTCTTCAGGCCTTCCGGTATGCGCAATCGAAAATGGAGGTCGTCTCTCGCCATGGATGCACACATGACATAGAACGTGATTAGCTGATATGCCACACTGATGCCACACGTATGGCTGGGGCATATCTTCGCGACTGGGGGCTGTCATGGATGAGACTGTGAGAATGCAGGTTCGGCTGCCGAAAGACCTGGCGGATTTTCTGGAAAAGGCAGCCAAGGAAAACCTTACCTCGCGCAACGCGGAAATTGTCCGCTCGGTGCGCGAGCGCATGCAGGCTGAAAAACTCAAGGGGCAGGTTTCGGGGGTGCTGAATGAATGAGGAATACGGCAGGCGGGTCGAGAATGACACCGAGGGAGGCCTGCATTTTCAACGACTTTCGCTGAACGACGATCCGTTGATCCGCGCGATCGCAAGTTACAAAAGGCAGATGGCGCTGTTCAACCGCATGGCAATGCTTGGGGGCGAGGACCTCGAGGTGTTGGCGGAAAAGACCTATCGGCCTCCGTTGGCGGTGATTGCCGCCTGGGAGAAGCCGGCACTGTCGAGGGAAGGCGCCATGGCGGCGTTGAAACTGGCGGACGAGGGGTGTCGTGACAATGATCTGGTGATCACCGGGCCGATGATACGGGCGGCCTTGGCCTATCTTCAGAAAGAAATCTGACGATCAAGGCGTGCACGCCGCTTCGAACAAAGCCTCTGGCGTGCTTTTCCCCAAATATTTTTAAGAGCTTTATTACAGTCCGCTAAACGGCAGGGTTGCGATCAACCTTCTGTGCCGGTGCGCTCGTCATCCTTGAACAGCAGAAGCAGCATTTCGATCGCCTTGTTGCGTTCGGCCGGCGTGCGTGTGCGCAGGAGTTGTGCGATCCACTCCTCGTCGGGATGACGAAAGAGACCGTGCACGTCTGTCCCGAACAGCTCGGCGAGCTTCGGCAGATACTCGCTCGATGGCACGTTGCCGGCATACCAGCGCGACACGACGCCTTGAGAGGCGCCGACGCGCAGTGCGACCTCAACTTGCTTCATGCCTTTTGATTTCGCCCATTCGGGGATGAAGTGCAGCCGCTCTGGCATGTCCACAACATGTAACGGTTTGATGTTGTTCATGGTGCAAGTTTATCCCAAGTGTGCGCTGCTGTCCTTGGCTTGATGTGTAAGTCACCGGCTTGCTAAAACTTGCAGATTGTGCAAGTCTGCCCGCCATGGAAAACAAATCGCCTATCGCTCGCTACCGTGAAGAACACGAACTGACGCTGAAGGAATTCGGCGCGCTGTTCGATGTCGACCAGTCGACGGCGCTGCGCTGGGAGCGCGGCCTGCATCTTTCCGCGAAGAAGGCGATCGAGATCGAGGCCAAGACCGGCATTTCTCGTCACGCGCTGTTGCCGGATATCTTCGGCCCGCCGCCTGCCGCCAAAGTCGAGGCGGCCGAATGAAGTTCCCCGTGCAAGGCTCGCCTCTCTCCTCATTCTCCCAGGGCGGCCTTGCCACCTGGCAGGGACGCGGCACCTCGTCTCGCCGCGTCCCTGCCTTTTCTGCTTTTCCATGCGGGCCTCCCTTCGTGGAATTTGATTTACGTTAGGTGAAGCGGTCCGCCGTTTCACTGAATCATTCCGACAAAATGTTTCCCTGAACCCTTTTGACTCCTGGGGGTGATTTCGTGCGCACCATTCTTGAACAAGACCTTTTCGCGCTGAAGGGCGCCACCGAGGCCAGCTTCGTCCTCGGCGGCGGGTTGACCTCTTTCCAGCATTTCACGCGCGTCGGCGTGGCGAACCTTTCGAAATACGCTTCGCGCAATGACGATCAGTTCATTCCGATCGACGTCGCCATCGAGGCCGACAAGCGTGCGGGCGCCCCGGTTATCCTTTGCGAGGCGGCCCGGCAGCTCGGCTTCAGGCTCGAGCCGATGATCGAGGCCGACCAGGTCGAGCCGCACGAGCTGACCGATGCCGACGGCGTGACGCTGTCGCTCGAGACGGCCGACGTGGTGCGCGCCATCCATGAATCGCACGGCAAGGTGAAGGGCAGGCTCGACGAGTTGTCCCGCAAACGCATCAGCCGCGAGCTGCACGAATTGAAGCGGGCGGTCGACAACGCGATCGCCGCAATGTCGAGGGTCGCATGATGACCTCGGCAAAGAGAAGGCTCCGGCCCTATGCCGGATCACCACAGTCCGCTCCGCGGGTCGCGCGTGTTGCCGATGGCGGCCCGATTGGTCCTCGCGGCGTCGCCTTCCTTCGGCGTGTCCGTGAGGCGCGCGGTGTCTATCGCATCACGCTCAACGCCGATCGTGAGGTGCTCGACCGGGCGATAGATGGCGGCTTTGTCAGTGTCGATGCTGGTGATCGCGACGCGGTGAATCTCACCGAGGTGGGTGTTGCCTACCTCGACCATCTCATGAGGGCGTTGTGATGCGGAAGATCGCCATATCCGAACGCGAGATGGTCGCTGACGTCGATGCGGGTTCCGCGCCGATGTTGCAATGGATCGATATCGACAGGCTTGTCGTCGACGACGATTACCAGCGCGAGCTTCGCGCGGACAACTGGAAAACGATCCGGCGGATCGCGCGGCATTTCCGGTGGTCGATGTTCTCGCCGGTGTTCGTCGCGCCAGTCGAGGGGGGCGCGTATGCCATTATCGACGGCCAGCACCGCACCCACGCGGCGGCAATGTGCGGATTTTCGCAGGTCCCGTGCCAGGTGGTGCAGATGTCGCGTGCCGAACAGGCTGCAGCATTCGCCGCCGTCAACGGCAGGGTGACGAAAGTCACCAGCTGGCAGATCCTGCGCGCGTCGATTGCCGCCGGCGAGGAGTGGGCGGTGACGGCCGACCGCATCGCCCTCGAGGGCGGCTGCCGGCTAATGACCCGCAATTCGACCGCATCGCACAAGAAGCCGTGCGAGATCTATGCCGTCCGAGGCTTCGTTTCACTTGTCGGGCAGAGACGGGCGGCTGCGCTTGTCTCGGCGTTGAAGGTGCTCGCCGGGGCGGAGGGCTATGGCGACGTTGCGGCGATCTGGGATGGAAAGCTGTTGATCCCACTGATTGCCGCGCTCTCTGAACGGCCGAAGGCTTTGGCACAGCCCGCCTTCCGCAAGTCTTTCGAGGAGTTCGACATTTGGGACCTCATTGATCGCGAACAAGAGGAGCGGCGCCGAAAGGCGCGGACAGGCGCACCCACGCCGCCGCTGTCGGATGTCTTGCGCGCCGGCATCCTCGAATGGATCGACAAGACATTTCCCGAGCGCGTCGCGCTCCCGGTACACGCCGGGGCAGTCGTATGAATGGTCTCGGCTCCCAGCAATCGCGCGTTCTCGCTCTTATCGAGAAGCATGGCAGCTATCGCTGCGAGACGGCGCCCGAGCAGAACGCGGCGCGCAAGCTGAACGGCAAGGGCATTATCCGTCGTGACATGAAAGACGGATTCCTTTGGTATGCGGCGGCCGATAGGGCGCCGAGCGAAGAGGGAGGCGAAGGCGGACCTGACGCGCCGGAAACGGGCGTCGATCGCCTCCCTCAAGTCGTCGAGGCGACAGAGATCGCCGTTCCACGCCATGACGCATCGGATCTGCTGGCGACCGTCGAGCGGGCGCGAAAGCTGCTCGACGACGGCGACGTGATCGCCGCGCGGATGCTTGCCTCGGTCGCCTATGATCAGGCGAAGCTGGTGGCGCAATATGGCGAGCGGTTCAAGGCGGCAGAAAAGCTCGTCAGCAAGGCGCGGCAAATGCAGGCCGACGCGCTGCTGATTGAGACGCGCGCAAAGATCGGCATCGCACGGCAATGGGACGCCGCGACGGAAGCGGGTCAGACGCTGAAGGGGCGCCCGAAAAGCGTTCCAAACGAGAACGCTTTCACCGCCGCCGAGGCTGGCCTTACTCGCAAGGAAATTCATGAGGCTCGCAAGCTGGCTGCTGCCGAGGAGAGGGCGCCTGGCATCGTCGAGCGCGCGATTCAAGCGCGAATCGAAGCGGGGCTAGAGCCGTCTCGCGCCAATCTGCGCGCCGCCGTCGGCACCTCCAGTGCACCGAAGGAAGATCGCGGGAACAATCTCTATGAGACGCCCATCGAGGCGATGCATACGCTGATCGCGCTCGAGCAGTTCGCCTCGGTCGTCCTTGACCCCTCCTGCGGCCGCGGCGCGAGCAGCCGACCGTTGGAGGATGTCGGCTATACGGTCAGCCTCGCCGATATCGAGGATTATGGCACTGCCGACCAGTTCGGTGAGGTGCAGCGGGTCGAGGATTTCCTGACATCGGTAGCGCTCGACGGCCATCCGGATATCGTCACCAATCCGCCCTATGGGGCGTTGCTGAACCGCTTTGTCGCGCACGCGCTGCGGGTCCACCGGCCGCGCAAGATGGCGTTGCTGCTCAATCTCAACTTCCTCTGTGGTTTTGACGATGACGATCGCAACTTCGCCATGGATGAAAATCCGCCGTCGCGTGTGCTCGTCTTCAAGCGCCGCCTGCCGATGATGCACCGCGACGGCTGGGACGGGCCGGAGGCGACAAGCCGGATGAATACGGCGTGGTTCATCTGGGAGATGAACGAGGCGGGCGAGTACGTCGGGCCGACCGAGATCCGCCGTGTCGACTGGATGGATTACATGCCCGCGGAACAGGCGGAGGCGGCGGAATGAGACTGGTTATCCTTGAAAGCCCTTATGCCGGCGACATCGAAGCGAACATCGCCTATGCGCGCGCCTGCGTCCGGGACAGCTTACAGCGCGGCGAGGCGCCGATCGCGTCGCATCTGCTCTACACGCAAGCTGGCATCCTCAATGATGACATTCCCGGCGAGCGATTTCTTGGCATTGCCGCCGGACTGTCTTGGGGTCCGATGGCGGAGGCGACGGTCGTCTATCACGATCGTGGCATCTCGCGCGGCATGGAACATGGCATTGCCCGCGCGATCGCCGACGGCCGACCGGTTGAGTATCGCTCGATCGAAGGGGGGAAGGCGTGACCGATCCCTATCGACGCAAAGAAATGATCGGTAGCTCCGAGCTCTATCTGGGCGATTGCATGGGCGTAATGCCACTTCTTGGCCGCGTCGACGCGGTGGTTACTGACCCTCCATATGGGATCAATGAGAATTCCAAGAAGGTTGCCTCGCGGGGCAAAATCGCGGCGCCGAAAGATTACGGAGACTTTGATTGGGACAAGTCTCCTCCTCCTCCCGAATGCATCGAACTGATGCGGCGGATTAGCAAGCACCAGATCATTTTTGGCGGCAATTATTTCGACCTCGGGCCGACTTCGTGCTGGTTGGTTTGGGATAAGGAGAACGGCGCCAACGATTTTGCCGACTGTGAGCTTGCCTGGACGAACCTTCCGAAAGCGGTTCGCCGTATAAATTGGCGCTGGAATGGCATGATCCGGAAGGGGCAAGAAGAGCGGTTCCATCCGACGCAAAAGCCGCTTGGCGTTATGAAGTGGTGCCTCGGTCACATTCCTGAAGCGTCCACAATCCTCGATCCTTTCATGGGGTCCGGCACGACCGGCGTCGCGTGTGTTGGGGGGGGGCGTCGGTTTATCGGAATAGAGCGAGACGAGCGCTATTTCGAGGTGGCGTGCGAACGCATCCGCAAGGCCTATCACCAGGCGGATCTGTTCGTCGAGCAGCCAGCGGCTCCGGTGCCTTTCGACGAGCAGGTGAGCTTGTTCGGAGGCGCCGATGATTAGCCCTCTGGCGCGCCCTCTTCGTGTACTGGTCGGCTGTGAGACATCCGGCCGTGTGCGCCGTGCCTTTCTCGATCGCGGTCACGACGCATGGTCCTGCGATCTCTTGCGGGCTGATGATGGCAGCAACCGTCATATCGTTGGCGACGTCCGCGATTTGCTAGGCGACGGCTGGGATCTGCTCGCCGTCATGCATCCGCCATGCACGCGGCTCTGCAATTCCGGTGTTCGATGGCTCGACGATCCAGTGCAGAAGAACCCGCCGGATGAAGCCACTCCCGCAGAGAAGCTGGCATGGGCAGGCCTGTCACTTGATGAGCGCCGCATCATCATGCACCGGCTCCTCGACGAGGGCGCCGCGCTCTTCTCGGCCTGCTGGAACGCACCGATCCAGCGAGTGGCCGTCGAAAACCCGATCATGCACAAGCATGCGAAGGCGCGGATCGTAAACTACGAGCAGCCGGCTCAGACCGTCCAGCCATGGTGGTTCGGCGAAGCTGCCTTCAAGGGCACCTCATTCTACCTCCGCGGCCTGCCGCCGCTCACCGCCACCAATCGCCTTATTCCACCGAAATCCGGGACCGAGGAACACAAGGCGTGGTCTGCAATCCATCGGGCGTCGCCGGGGCCGGATCGCTGGAAGATCCGCTCCGCGACCTTTCAAGGCATCGCAGAGGCAATGGCGGAGCAGTGGGGCGGTCATGCAATGCGGGAGGTGGCAGCGTGACGCCGGCCCGTCCTGCACTTCGCTGGCACGGCGGCAAATGGAGGATGGCGCCATGGGTGATCAGCCACTTCCCTTCGCACCGGGTCTATGTGGAGCCGTTCGGGGGCGCCGCGAGCGTTATGCTTCGCAAGCCTGCTATCCCTGCCGAGGTCTACAATGATCTCGACATGACCGTCGTCACGCTATTTCGTGTGCTTCGGGATCCGGTTAAGGCGCTCGAGTTGCAGCGTCGATTGCGCCTGACGCCTTTTGCCAGAGCCGAATTCGATTGGTCTTACGAGGCGGCTGTCGACGACATCGACCGCGCGCACAAAACCATCATCCGCAGCTTCATGGGGTTCGGATCAGATAGTGTCACGCGCTCGTGCAGAACCGGTTTCCGCACGAAATTGAGTGACGAGAGGGCGCTGCCGTCGCAATCCTGGTCATCGTTCTGGGAGGCTGTTCCGAGTTTTACCGATCGCTTTTCAGGCGTGACCATCGAGAACAAGCCGGCGCTCGAAATCATCGATCGCTATGACATGCCGCAGACGCTGTTCTATCTCGACCCGCCTTACCTTCATGGCACCAGATCCTCGCTCGTCGGTCGCTCAAAGAGAACTCACGGCTACACCCACGAGATGAGTGACGACGATCACGAGCAATTGCTGGATCGGATCAATGCAATGTCTGGGATGTGCATCATCTCCGGCTATCCGTCCCCGGTTTATGACGCGGCTCTATCGGAGTGGCGAAGGGTCGAGCGCAAGGCGATGGCCGACGGCGCGAGGGCACGAACAGAGGTGCTCTGGCTGAACCCGGCTGCGACCGAGCAACTCGCCTCAGAACAACGTGCCGCCGAACGGCGGTCCCGCACCTATCGACAGCAATCTCTCTTTCAGGAGGCCGCGAATTGAGCATCGCGATTATGTCCGTACTCTTCAAGGCGCATCTCGGCTCGACGAGCCGCAAGATGCTGGCGGTGCGCCTTGCTGATTTTGCCGACGACGACGGAAAAGGCATTTGGCCGACAGTGGCCCGTCTTTCCCGCGAGACTGAGCTTTCGGAGCGCCAGGTGCAGCGTATTCTCGCCGAATTCGTCGACGAGGGGTTGTTGGTCGTCAAGTCGAGGGGCGGTAGCAAGCCTGGTGAGGCGACGCGCTACGATTTCAGCATGTCGGCGATTGCTCGCCTGAAGGACCCAAAAGCGAAAAGCGAAGGGTGTCATGGTGTCACCCATGACACGGAGTCACCCACGACACCGGCGGCGGCTATGGGTGACACTGACGACGCCGACGGGTGTCACCATGTCACCCAAACCGTAATAGAACCACCAGTAGAACCATCAGATCTGAGAGAGGGTGCGCGCGAAGGTTTTTCGGAAGAATGCCAAACCGAGACGTCGGGCTCTATCGAGCGGTCTTTCCGTCGGTGGATGCCAAGCTGGCCGACGTATGTCGGCGACAGTGTCGATGCGGCGAGGTCTGCGTGGGTTGCTCTTTCGCCCGAAGAGCGAGTAGCAGCCGAGGCGCGCACGGCTGACTACCTCGATGCGGCGAAGGTTGGTGGGCGCAAGACGATCTGCTCGATGGCGGTCTATTTGCGGGAAAAGCGCTGGGAGAAGCTACCAGCAAAGCCGGCCGCCGCTCAAGGTCCGAAACTTGCCGGGCCTTTCGGCAAGCTCTGGATGGCGACGCGCTTGGCTGATCTCTTCCGCAAGCCCTACGGCACGGGGATCGAACTAAACCAGTTTGAGCGGCGGCTTGCTGACAAGATACAGCAGCTTATCACCAGTGGCGCAGAGGTGCCGGCGGACCTGACGAAAATGGAGCTATCTATGCTCGCTGACGGTAATCCTGTCGGTTATCTGATGCGCGACAAGGTGCTTCGCCACGGCTGGCCGCTAGTCAACGAGATGCAGGCGAGGGCTAGCGAGGCGAAGGGATATCCTTGTCCGCAGGACCTGATGCCCTATGCGGAAGCCTTTCAGCAGGTCCCTCGTGAAGGCGAGCTGTTCTCCGCATGGAAGGCCGAGCACAGCCGGCGTGGATGGCCGTTCTTCTCCGAAGGGCGGTTGCCAGAGTGGATCTGGTTCCCACCGCTGATCACCATGGACGGCGGTGGCCTAGATGTGAGCGCAGCGCTCGATCACTTCCACCATCAGATTTCCGACTATCTCGCAGCGAGAGGCAGGGGCCATGACAATGCAGCGTAACGACTTCACCGGAACGCCGATCGCTGCCGAAACGGGCGACAGATACGCGGATCGCATGCGCATACTGACCGAGGAAATGCTGCATGAGGCGAGCCTGAAGGCTGCGGGTGATTCGCCCTGGTATGTGCTTCAAGTGATGACGGGCCGAGAGAACGCTGTGGAAAAGCTGCTCGGAGAAGCCGAAATTGAAGTTTGTGTGCCGATGCGGAAGGGGCGTAAAAGACGGGTCAGGCACCGGATTATCGATGGCGCTAGCACGCCAGTGATCATCGGATATGTGTTCGTTCGCTGCCGTTATTCATTGGCAGCGATGGCGGGCCTACTGGCTGCCGAGCACGTGGTGGGCATCCTCGGCGGCAGCGACAAGCCGCATGTTGTCTCTGCCGAGGAAGTGAATCAGTTCAATGAGAAGGCTAACACTGGTCTCTTTGATTGGGATGTTCAATCGGACGTCTTCAGGTCAGGTCAGAAGGTGCGTCTGAACGGCGGAATGTTCACCGGTTTCATCGGCACGATCGTCTCCTGTAGGGCGGACGGGATGGGCGACGCGGTGGTCGCGCTTGATGCTTTCGGCCGGATGAAGCCGGTCCTCGTGCCTCTTGCAATCCTCGAAAGAATATGAGTCTCTCTGCCTCGGAAGATCCGATGATCCAGAGTGAGCCCTTGAGCCGATGGCACTGACCGGAGGCGAGCGAAGCCCAAAGCTTCCGGGTCGGTACGCCGGTCGGACCCAGCCCTGACCGCCTCGACGAGGCACCGCTTCAGGGCAAGTGCGAAAGCATTGCCAGTCACCTCCGCATTCAGGCGGGCCTCAGACCGAGCGCCCGCCGACCCCGCCCTTCGGGTCCTTCCCGCCCAAAAACTGTAAGCGGGTGAGGCGGCAGCGCGGGCCTTTTGGCTGTGAGTGCGCCCGGCGCACTTTGTTTTGGACTTGTTGTTGTTTAGCTCCACATGACCGATCAACTCACCGAGACCGACATTGTCGACCTCGTGCAGCGCTATCCGCTGCCCGAGGTGGTGGAAGATTGCGTCATGACGCAGCAGGAACTCGCCGACGCAATGGATGTGTCGTTGCCGACGATCGCCGCCTGGATCTCGAAGGGTATGCCGGTCAAGCAAAAGGGCGGCGCCGGCAGCGCTTACGAGCTGCAGCTCTCGCATTGCTTCGCCTGGCGGCAGGCGCAGAAGGCAAACGAGGATCTGCGGTCGGAAAAAGTGCGCCAGGCGACGCAGGCGCTGCGGCTCGCCCTCGTCGGCGGATCCTCTGGCGACACGATGGCCGCGCTCGATCCAAAAACCCGCCGCGAGATCATGGCTGCACAGCGCGAACACGAGATGTTCGAGCGCGATCGAAACCAGCTGATGCGCCGCGATGATGTACGCGAGACCTTCGACGTGGTTTTCAGTCTGATCCGCGATCAGTTGAATGCAGCGCCTGACGTGATTGAGCGCAAGCATGCGCTCGAGCCGAAGCTAGTGCACGCGCTCATCGATATTTGCGACGACCTTGTCTCCGGTGTGAAAGAGGCGATCGACGCATTCTGGCGCGACCGGCCGGTGCGCGAAGCGACCGCGCAGAAGCGGGATCTCTTTGATTCATGAAAGAGGCTCGGGTCTGGGAGAAGTTCCTTCCTCCGGTTCCGCCGCCAGCCTTCGCCGATCCCTGGGACGTGGTCGGCGAGGCTTTGCCGGTACTGGCGCCGGCGCGGCGTATCGACGTACCGACCTGGGCAGAGAAGGGGGCTGACGGCAAGCAGGGTCGGAAGATCTCGTCGCCTGGCTTTTCCGGAGGCTGGCGAAACGACTTCGCGGCTTACATGGTCGAGCCGTCGCGCATGACGACTTCACGCCGCTTCGGTGCGGTAGTCTTTGCAGGGCCGGCGCGTACTTCGAAAACCGAGCCGCTGATCTTGAACACGATCGGCCATCGCATCGTTTGCAATCCGCGCGACATGCTGGTCGTCTGCTCGACGCAGGACGTGGCGAAGCAGTTTTCCGAGCGAAAGCTCGCCCCGATGATCCGTGCAAATAGCTCGATCGCCGAGCGGCAGATGACCGGCCGCGGCTCGGATAACATTCACGAGAAGCGGTTCGCGGGGAACATGAACCTGCAGATCCGCTGGCCGGTCATCGGCTATTTTTCGCAGAACGAATATTTCGACGTTCTGCTGACCGATTACGACCGCATGCCCGAGGATGTCGACGGCGAAGGGGCGCCGTTCATGCTGGCGCGCAAACGCACGCAACATGCTGGCTCGCAAGGCATGGTGATCTGTGAATCCTCTCCGGGTCGGTTGATCGAGCGCGACGACTGGCAGCCATCGACGTTGCACGAAGCGCCGCCCTGTTCGGGGATCCTCGCCGAGTACAATCTCGGCACGCGGGGCGGGTTCTACTGGACTTGCCCTTCTTGCGGTGACCCGTTCCGGCCGCTGTTTGAACGGCTGCACTATGAGCGCAAGGCGACGCCCGGCGAGTCAGCGCGCACCGTCGAAATGGTTTGCCCGAACGGCTGCTGCATCGGCGCCGATCGCAAGCACGAGCTGAATTGCTCTGGCATCTGGTTGCACGAGACGAATAACGGTCAGAACCTGGTCGAGATCGACGATCCGGCCGTGCGCGACACTGATGTCGTTTCCTACTGGCTCGAGGGGCCGGTCGCCGCGATGCAAAGCTGGGAACAGCTCGTGATGCGCGCCGAGCAGGGGCGGATCCAATTTGAGGAAACTGGCGACGAAGGCGCGCTGAAGGCGACGATCAACCTTGACCAGGGGCGGCCGCATCTGCCGCAGATCCGCACGGTCGGCGACACGCTCGCGCCGGAGACGCTGAAGGCGCTTTCCGAGGCCTTTCCGATGCGGGTTGCGCCGGCCGAGACGCGGTTCATCACCGTGCAGGCCGACGTGCAGCCGAACCGCTTCGTTGTCCAGGTCGACGCCTGGGGGCCGGGGCTCGAGCGTTGGTTGATCGATCGCTTCGACATTCACGAGCCGCCGGCCGATGCGCCGAACGCCGCGAACCGCTCGATCGACCCGCCGCGCTATTACGAGGACTGGTCAGCGCTCTCGGCGCTGCTCGAGCAGCGTTATCCGGTCGCCGGATCCGGCTTCGCGCTGGCGCCGCGGGCCATCGTCGTCGACTTGCACGGCGCCAAGGGCACGACGGATCACGCCTATCACTGGTGGCGGCATCATCGCCTGGCCGGAAACTCCGGTCGCTGCTTCATCCTGCGTGGTCGCGGCGGCGTCACTCGCGAGCGTGCGACGCTGAAAGTGCCTGAGAAGGTGCAAGGCACGAAGCGGCGTCGGAAGTCGGATCTTCTCTACATCGAGGCGGGCACCGATCCGCTGAAGGATGAGGTGATCATGTCACTCACCCGCAAGGATGCGGGGCCTGGCAAGTATCACCTGCCGGAGACGTTGGCTGAAAACGTCTTCGCCGAATTCTGTGCCGAGGTGCGCACCGATCAAGGCTGGCGCGAACGCAAAAGCGGGCTGCGAAACGAGGCGCTCGACCTTGCGGTGTACGGCAAGGCGATCGCCATCGTGCTCAAGGCCGAAAAAATCAACTGGACGCGGCCGCCGGCATGGGCGGCCGAGATGCCGGAGAATTCTTCCGCTCTTCCGGTCGAGACAGGCACCGCGCCGCCGAAGCGGGGCAGGGCGCCGAAGCCGTCGGAAAAGCCGACAGAGGCGGCGCCGGCAGCAGCAGCAACCCGGCCGGCGGCCTCGCCGGCCAACCAGTCATCATCCTGGATCCGCCCTCGCGGCAGCTGGTTCTCAAGGTAGGAACATGGCCTATACGCAAACGCAGATCGACGCCCTGAAAAAGGCAATCGCCTCCGGCGTCCTGACCGTTCGCCACGGCGACGAGCAGGTCACCTATCGCTCGTTTTCCGAGATGCGGCAGCTGCTGAAGGATATGGAGGCGGAGGTCAATCCGTCATCCCAGCCTTCGCGCCGCACTGTTGCCGGTTTCACGCGGGGGCTTTGATCCATGAACCTGATCGACCGGATCATTGCCGCGGTCTCGCCGTCGGTAGCGCTGAAGCGTGAGATGATGCGCGGCAAGGCCGCAGCCCTTTCCGACGCCCGTATGGCCTATGACGGCGCAACGCGCGGTCGCCGGGCTCAGGGCTGGCGGGTTGTGTCGACCGATGCCAATGCCGAGAACCTGCCGGCGCTGGGGCGGTTGCGGGATGTAGCGCGCGACATGGTGCGCAACAACCCTTATGCGGCGCGGGCAAAGTCGGCCCTGAAAAACAACATCGTCGGGCCTGGCATCTTTCCGTCGGTGGAAGCGAAGAACCGCAAGATCCGGACGCTGCTCGAGGATCTCATCAAGCGGCATTTCGACACGAGTGCCTGCGACGCGCATGGACAGAGCGACCTTTACGGCCTCGAAGCCCTGGTTATGGGAACGGTCGCCGAGGCCGGCGAGGCGCTGGTGCGCCGGCGGTGGCGCCGTGCCGAGGATGGACTGGCGCTGCCATTCCAGATCGAAGTGCTCGAGCCTGATTTCCTCGACACGTCGAGGGATGGGCCGCTTCCGAATGGCGGATTCATCATCCAGGGGATTCAGTTCACCCCTTTCGGTCGTCGTGAGGGCTACTGGATTTTTTCCGAGCATCCCGGCGCCGCATCGATGCGCGCGACTAACTTCGAAAGCAAGTTGGTGCCGGCGGCCGACATCGCGCATATCTATCGCGTAGATCGGCCGGGGCAGGTTCGCGGCGTCACCTGGTTTGCGCCGGTCATCCTGAAAATGCGGGATCTCGCGGACTATGCCGATGCGCAGCTCGTGCGGCAGAAGGTGGCGGCGTGCTTCGCTGCCTTCGTCACCTCCGAAGATGACGTGACCGGCGGCGGCGATGCGGTCAAGGATGCTGATACCGGCAGCCCTTACCTGGTCGAAGAACTGCAGCCGGGCATCATCCAGCGCCTGAAGCAAGGCGAGGACGTGACCTTCGGCACGCCGCCCTCGGTCGGGGAGTATGGGGCCTACAAGCGGGCCGAGCTGCAGGAAGTCGCCGTCGGCATGGGAATGTCGTACGAGGCGCTTTCCGGCGACCTTAATGGCGTCAACTTCTCGTCGGGCCGGATGGGCTGGCTTGAATTCCAGCGGACCATCGCTGCCGCGCAGTATCACATGCTGCTGCCGCAGCTCTGCGATCCGCTCGGCCGCTGGTTCCTCGAGGCAGCTGCGCTGATGCTTGGCGCGGGCGTCATGGACGCAAAGGTGCGTTGGACGCCGTCGCCGCGCGAGATGATCAATCCGGCCGAGGAGATTAAGGCTGCGGTCAGCGCGATGCGCTCCGGCCTTTCCTCGCGACCCAGCGAGCAGCGCAAGCTCGGTCATCATCCAGAGGATCTCGATCAGGAGATCGCCGACGCAAACAAGCGAGCCGACAAGCTCGGTCTCGTCTTTGACAGTGATCCGCGCCGCGTGACCAGCACCGGCAATGCCGTCGCCCTTGGCGGTGAAACTTCCAAACCGACAGGAGAAGAAGGCGATGTCTAGTCTGATCGTCAATGGTGAACTCGTTCTGTATGGCCCTGTCGGTTATTGGGACTGGTGGGAAGATACCGGCTTCAACTCGGCAAGGGTGATCGAGGCGCTGGCCGAGCTCTCCGGAGATATCGTCGTGCGGCTGAATTCCGGCGGCGGCATCGCTATGGAAGGCTCGGCGATCTACAACGCGCTGAAGCGCCACGACGGCAAGGTAACGATCAAGATCGACGCGATCGCCGCTTCGGCTGCTTCGGTCATCGCTATGGCCGGCGACGTGATCGAGATGCCGCACGGCACGCTGATGATGATTCACGAGCCGGCGGGTATCACCGCAGGGCCTGCCGATGAACATCGCCGCACGGCTGCCGTTCTCGATACGATGACCGGCGTCTTCGCGCAGCTTTATGCCGAGCGCACCGGCCTTTCCGAGGCCGAGATCCGCAAGATGATGAAGGATGAGACCTGGCTTTCGCCGACCGAGGCGGTCGCCAAGGGATTCGCCACGGCGGCGACTGAAGCGGAAGCTGCGGCGACCGCCGACAGCACCTTCGACTACCGGACTTACATGCATGCTCCTGCGGGCCTCGGCACGCAGGCTCGAGATCGCCAGGCACAAGGCCTGCCGATGGTCGCGGTGGCGTCCGCCCCGCTCTCTACAAAGGAGACGCATATGTCTAAACCCCTGATCCCGACGGCGGACAATCCTGCTCCCGCCCCGACTGCATCCATTACTCCGGCGCCGGCTCCGGCACCTGCCGCCGACCCGGCTGTCGTGGTGGCAACCGGCGACGTCGTCATGCGCATTCTGGAACTCTGCACGACTGCGAAGATGACGCTTGCCGATGCAAACAAGATCGTCGCGGATGCTGGTGGCGACTTCGGCAAGGCGCAGACGCTTGTGATCAATCACCTCGCCGGCCAGGATCCGACCGGCGGCCGCGTCAGCCCTGGCGCGACGACTGTCACCGCCGACGGCCGCGATCGCTTCAAGCAGGGTGCCGAAAAGGCGCTGCTGTTCAAGGCCGGCATGCAGGGAGGTGAGGTCAACGAATTCACCTCGATGTCGCTGCGCGAGCTCGCTCGCGAGCACCTGCTGATGTCCGGCGTCTCGAAGCTTACCATGGGTGATTCCATGGCGATGATCGGCATGGCGCTCGGCATGCGCCAGTTCTCGATGTCTGGCGCGGCTCATTCGAGCTCGGACTTCGTCGAGATCCTCGCCAACATCGCCAACAAGTCGATGCTGAAGGGCTATCTTGAAGCCGGTGAAACCTTCCCGATTTGGACCGGTCGCGGCGTTCTCACCGACTTCAAGCCCACGAAGCGCGTCGACCTGAACCTCTTTCCGGCTCTGTCCGCTGTGCCGGAAGGTGGCGAGTATTCGTTCGCGACGATTGGTGACCGTGGTGAACAGATCCAGCTTGCCACCTATGGCAAGATGTTCTCGATCACCCGCCAGGCGATCATCAACGACGACATGTCCTTCTTCACGAAGGTGCCGTCGCGCATGGGGCGTGCGGCAATCCGCACTGTCGGCAATCTGGTCTATGCCGTGCTGACCGCGAACGCAGCCATGGGCGACGGCATCACGTTGTTCCATGCTGACCACGACAACGTCGGCACTGGCGCCCTGACGACTGCCAGCCTCGACGCTGGCCGCGCCGCGATGGCGAAGCAGAAGGATCCGGACGAGCATGCAGCCGGCGGCCTCAACATCCGTCCGGCGCATCTGATCGTGCCGACCGAGCTGGAAGGCAAGGCTTCACAGGTCATCAATTCGGAATACGAGGTGACTGCCTCCGGCACGAATAATACGCGCGCCCCGAACTATGCCCGCTCGATGGCGCAGGTGGTTTCCGAGGCGCGCCTTTCCGCCGACTCCGCGCTGAAGTGGTATCTCGCCGCAAGTGCCGCGCAGCACGACACGATCGAGGTTGCTTATCTCGACGGTCGCGATCAGCCGGTGCTCGAGCAGCGAGACGGCTGGAACGTCGATGGCGTCGAGTTCAAGGTTCGCATCGACGCGGCCGTCAAGGCGCTCGACTTCCGCGGCCTCTACCGCTCGACCGGCGCCTGATAACGCGGCGCCCGGCTCTATCTCGGGCGCCACGTAACCCCCTCCGTTTTTTAGTTCAGCGAAAAGGAATCTGGCTATGAAGAATTACATCGGGCCGGGCACCCGGCTTGCCCTCACCGTCGCGGATACATCCGCCGCGGTCGATATCGCCTCGGGCGACGGCTATGTCGTCGGCTCCATCTTCGGTGTCGCCGTCAGCGATGTGGCGGTCGGCGAGGAAGGGATCTTCGAGACCGAGGGCGTTTTCGAACTGGCAAAGGTCTCGGCACAGGCCTGGACGGTCGGTCAGAAAATCTACTGGTCTGCATCCCTCGGGCAGGCGACGACAAGCTCGAGCGGCAACACGCTGATCGGTGTTGCTGTTGCTGTTGCGGCTAACCCGTCCGCGAAGGGCCGCGTTCGCCTGAACGGCTCGTTCTGATCGGGACATGAGCCATCCGGCGGCGTGGTCTGTTCCTCGAGAATGGGCCGGGGAACCGGCTTTCATTCTCGGCGGCGGCGCGTCGCTGGAGGGCTTCGATGCTTCCCGGCTGATTGGCCGGGGGCGCATTATTGCGGTGAACGATGCGGGGCTTGATCTCGCGCCCTTTGCCGATGTGCTTTACTTCGCCGACGGCATGTCGCGCTGGTTTCGGCTGGAATAGGGATCGGCTGCAGCTTTTCCGCGGCCGTTACGTACTCACCCGAGCCGTTGATGTGACGACCGTCGAAGGCGTTTGGATTCGAAGGCTCTGGCGCGACAAGACGTCCTCGCTGTCACGGGATCCGACGAAACTTGCCGGATTTTGCAGTGGTGCCAACGCGCTGAACCTCGCTTTCCACTTCGGCGCCAATCCGATCTATCTGCTCGGGTTCGACATGGGCGGCGGCCATTGGCACGGCAATCACCAGGCGCCGGCGCGGGATCTCTATCAAGCGGAGTTCATCCCCTCGCTCGAGCGCATGAGCCGTGAACTGGCAATCGAGGGCGTACGCGTCTTCAACTGCAATCCGGCCTCGGCGCTCAAGTGCTTCCCTTTTGCGGACGTCTCCACGGTGATCGGTCATGAATGAAGATATCGAAGAGGCGCTCGAATTGGCAGCCGGATTGCGAATTCCGTGCGGCCTCGACGATGGGCGCCGTACCGCGAGCCGCCGCGATGTGACGGTCACTCGCAAAACCATCCTCCTCTTCCTGGAGAGCCTCGACGCGGAACTGACGGTCGCCGAGTTGAGGGAACGTCTCGATCAATGACCGCTTGCCGAAAAGGAAAGATCATGAACACGAAGATGCGTGCGAAGGTGCGTGTCGGCTCAAGTGTGCCGTACCGCAATCCGGAAACCGGAGAAACCATCAACGAAACCTTGAGGTTTCACGGGGTGTCGAAGAGCGATGGCTATTCGGCTGATGGAAGCGACGAGAACAACACGTTCTCGAAGTTCTCTCCCGCCGTGGACTTCTGCATCGTTGTCGCCAATCCTGAGCTTTTCGGAAAATTCCAGGCTGGCGACACGTTCTATGTTGATTTCACGCCGGCTGAATGAACGTGGCTCGAAGTCAAACAGCCGAAGCGCTGACCATGCCGGAAGGCTATCGGCTCGAGCGCGGCCTTATGTGGCCGATCGAAGATCGTGCCTGCGCTGCGGTCGTGTTCGATACGGTGCCTGACATGGATCATGCGCTCGAGCATTGCCGGAAGTTTGATCTGGCTGTGCAGGCCGGCGGCAATATGGGCGTGTGGGCGCTGGCGCTTGCGCCGAAGTTCGGCCGCGTCGTCACCTTCGAGCCGGATCCTCGGAATTTTCGCGCGCTCGTGCACAACACTGCGTCGGCTGAGAACATCCTGGCGCTGCCCTGCGCGCTCGGCGCTGACGGCGGCGAGTGGTGCGGCCTCGAATTGTCGGCGCGTGAAGCGAACAATGTCGGCGCCTACCAGGTGACGAAGGGTGCCACCGCACCGATCGTCGCGCTCGATAGTTTCAACCTGCCGGCGCTCGATCTTCTCTATCTCGATATCGAAGGCTTCGAGATGCCGGCAATCCTCGGAGCGATGGAGACGATCCAGAAGTTTCGGCCGGTCATTGCGATCGAGGACAAGGGGCTCTCGGAGCGCTACGGCTATCTCAAGGGCTCCGCTGAACAAGCGCTTGCGCCGCTTGGATACGAGGTTGTCGCGCGACCGCATCGTGATGTCGTCATGGTGGCGCAGCGATGACCGAGCCGGTTCCTGTCTTTCTCCTCAAGTGGGGCACGAAATACTGCGCCGCCGATGTCAACCGGCTGACCCGATCGATCCGCCGGCATGCCGATCGGTCCGTCAATATCCTGCTCTTCACCGATGATCCGGCCGGCGTCGACGGGGTGAATGTCTTCAGGTTGCCCGCCGACGAGAACCTTATTGGCTGGTGGTGGAAGGTCTGGCTGTTCTCGGCGGGGATCCCGTTCCTCTATCTCGACCTAGACTGCGTCGTCGTCGGCGATATTACGTCGCTTCATCGTCCCGATCGGTCGCTGACCATCCTCAAGGATCCCTGGCAGGCGGGCTTCAATTCCTCGGTCATGTCGACCGATGGCAGCCTCACGCGGATCTGGCAGAGCTTCAAGGTTTCGAACGCGATGAAGGAAATGCACGGCGACCAGGACTGGATCACCGAGCAGGTGCCGGATGCGGCGCTTTACCAGGATGGGCTCTGCCGTTCGTTCAAGGCGGAAATGCAGGAGTTCGACCGGCCGCCGGCAGATTGCCGGCTGGTCTATTTCCACGGCAAGCCGAAGCCGCTCGATGCGCTGATGCGCGGTGCGAGCTGGATCCGCGACGAATGGGGGGTGCCGGCATGATCGACTATGGCTCGCTTCTCTTCGGTCCGATCTACGGCACGCTAGGGGTCGAGGCGGTGCTGACGCTCGCGGATACCGCCGAAACGCAAGTTACCGTCACGTTGATCGACAAGACGGGCGGTCTGCCGGTCGGCCCAAACGTCGAGATCGGCACGGTCGTGCCAGGCGCGACCGTGCAGGTCGCCGACCTCGCTGCGGTCGGTGTGACGGTCGAGCAGCTCGACGATGCGCACGTCTCGTTCTCTGGCAGGACCTGGAGGATCGCCAGCCATCATCCGAAACCGGTTCCATCAGGTGAGGCCGATGGCGAGCAGGTACTGATCCTGGAGGCGGACAATGGCTGATCACAGGGAACTGATTCTCGCACGGTTGCTGGAAATCGGCCGTTCGATCGAAGGCATCAAGACGGCTAAGCGCAATGAACTCGGTCTCCCTGAAACCGCGCTGCCGGCTTTCGTGGTGCTCGACGGCGACGAGACCGGTGACGATCGCGATCCAATCTCGCGGAAGCCGACCGCGCCACGCGTCGTGACGATGACGCCTGAAATCTATGTGGTGCTCCCGGAAAAGGCATCGGCGGTCGGGACGCAGCTGAACCTGCTGCGTGGTCGGGTGGTCAACGCGATCGCCACTGATGAGACGCTCGTGAACCTGACAAAGGATCGTGAGGGCGGTCGATACGAAGGCGGTGCCTCGGGCCTTTCTCGCGGCCGCTCGATGATCGGGGAGGTGGGGCTTTCCTTCTCGTTCCGCTACGTGCTTCGCCCCGGATCTGTCTGACGCCGGCCTCGCCGGTTTTTCCCATCATCCACAAAGGAGACCGAAATGGTTGCTTCTCCCAGCATTGACAACCTTGGCATTCTCAAGGGCATTCTCAAGTTCACGCCGTCGGGCGGCACGCTCCGGGATCTGGGCGAAGCGCCCGAAGTGGAGATCACGCCCGCTATCGAAAAGCTCGATTATCGTAGTTCCCGTTCCGGTGTCCGCACCAAAACCAAGTCTGTCGTCTTGGAAAAAACGCTGACGCTGCGTGCGGTCCTCTCGGAGCTGAATGCTCAGAACCTCGGTCTGTTGCTGATGTCCGAGGCGACGACAAACTCCGCCGGCAACCTGGAACTCGACATTTTCAGTGAGTCGGAGGTCAAGGGGGCGATTAAGTTCGAAGGCACGAACGATATCGGCAACAAGATCAACATGACTTTGCCCTCCGTGTCGTTCGGCCCGTCCGGATCCCTGAACCTCATCTCCGATGAGTGGGGGCAGATTGAGATCACCGGCGAAGTGCTGACCGTGAACGGCAGCTTTGGCACGCTCGAGGTCATCGACGAAGAGTAGGCCTCTCAATCTAAAAAAGCGGCGGCCATCGCCGCCGCTTGTCCTTTCATCCAAACCAACAGGAGACCCGCATGGCGGGATTGCTTGATATCGCTCCGGTCGCCGAGACCGTCACCATCAATGGCACTGCCGTCGAGGTGATTGGGATTTCGGCCGAGGGCATCGCCTATTTGTTCAACCGTTTCCCGGAAATCCGTATGGCTATTACCGGACGGAAAGTTGACGCCGATCGCTGGTCAAATATTGGCGCGGGCGCTGTTGCGGCGATTATCGCGGCGGGCTGTGGTGGCCTCGGAAGCGAGGCGCACGAAAAGAAGGCAGCAAGCCTGCCGGCCGTTGCGCAGGCGGACCTGCTCGACGCGATTATGAAGACGACGATGCCGGGTGGCCCGCTCCCTTTCGTTCAAAGGCTGATGGGAATGTTCGACCTCGACGGCGTTCCATCAAATACGGCGCCGGGTACGAAATCGCCGAAGGGGTCGAAGCCCTAATCGCGATGGGGCATGCGCCAGCGGCGGTCTGGCAATACACGCCGCGGCAGATTGCTGGGTTCCTTCATTTCGCATCCATCCGTCGCCGCCGTGAGCGGGCCGATGCCCTGGCAACCGGCTTCAATGCATCGCGCGGAAAGCCGCAGGATGTGAAGCAGCAACTGAAGGCTTTGCAGAAGGAATGACGCGCGGGATCACGATCACGGTCAAGGCGATCACCGAAGGCTTCGATGTGGCTCTGCGGGAGAAGTATCGCCCATTGGCCGAGGCGGGGCAGGAGACGATCATCGAGATCGCCAACGCCATCAAGAACGCAGGTCGCGCAGAAATCGCGGCTGCTGGATTCTCGGCGCGCTGGCAAAATGCGCTGCGCGCCGACGTCTACCCCAAGCGCAAGGTGTCGTTGAACGCGGCGACGCTGGTCTTTCACAAAATCCCTTACGCGGACGTTTTTGAAACCGGTGCCACGATCAGAGGCAAGCCGACATTGTGGCTTCCGCTGTCTTCGACGCCTAAGAAACTTGGGCGCTATAAGATGACGCCAGAGCGGTATTCAAAAGAGGTCGGTCCGCTCACCCTGTTAAGGCGGCCAGGAAAGAAGCCGCTGCTAGCGGCGAAAATGGCGGTCAGTGGCCGTCAAGCTGCATCGGGTGAACTAGGCAAAGTAACGTTGCCAAAGCTTCGCAAGGGCGCTTCCGGGAGCGGTGTCATCCGTTCTGTTCCGCTCTTCGTTGGCGTCGACAGCGTCACGATCCGAAAACGGTTCGGTTTGAGTGAGGTCATCGAGCGTGAGGCGGGCCGGATCGAGGCGGTCTTTACCGGCAATGTCGCCAAGAAGTTCCCGGATTGACCGAGGCCTATTTCGGGATGAGCAGGTTCTTCGCCATCGTTCCATTTGGGCCGAAGGCTTCAATCCCCTTAGAACACGCGAAGGTAGATAGGGGCATAGCCGTCGATACGATCTTATCGACCCTGCGATGAAACTCACGCTTGGCTTCTTCGTCTCCGAGGCCGGAAACGACCATCATCTCCGCAGCTAGCTTCGTGTTGAGCGTGCTGTGCTTGCAAAGGATCGCGTTGGCGGCCGCGGTAGCGATACCGTCCATCACGCCATCCTGAAGCTCCGAGTAGGCTGCCTGCGCTGCTAGGATTACAGCAAGTATCTTCATTGGCCCCTCTCATTCGACGACGGAGGGGTCCATCCATTCACGCAACCTCCGCGCACAAATCATGCACCAGCGATCGACGAACGTCGAATCGTGTCCGCACGGGAAGGCATTATGGCCCGCAAAACAATCAAGCAGCGCATCGCACTGGACGGGGGCAAGGAGCTTCAGCGGGAACTGGAGCAGCTTGGCGACAAGGGCGCAGCGGCGTTCAAGTTGCTTCAGGAGGCGGCAAACCAGGTCAAAGGTCCGTCGTCTGCCTTCCTTCAGTCGCTGGAGCAGGCGTCTCAAAAGCTCGATGCCTTCGGCAGAAAATTCCGCGACCTCGGCCAGCAGATGCGCGACGTTGGCAGCAGCTTTACTGCGAAAGTCAGCCTGCCGATTGCCGGTCTTGGTGCTGGCATCCTGAAAGTCGCAGGCGATTTCGAGTCCGGACTAAACCGCATCCAGGCCGTTTCGAGCGCGACCGGCGCTGAGATGGAGAAGGTACGCGAGCTGGCGCTGCAACTCGGCGCCGATACTGTGTTTTCCGGCAGGCAGGTGGAAGAGGGGATGGAATCCCTTCTGAAAAATGGGCTTGCGCTCGAGCAGGTGACGGGCGGAGCGATCCAGGGCGTGACGAAGCTCGCCGCCGCAACCGGCTCGGAGCTGGCCGGCGCCGCGGACGTTGCCAGTGACACCATGCAGAGCTTCCGGCTGGGAGCGGAACAGTTCAACACGTCCGTCGACCAGATCGTCGGCACACTTACTGCGTCAAAGTTCGGCTTCGACGATTACAAGCTTGCGTTGGGTCAGGCCGGCGGTGTTCTCGGTGCGCTCGGTGTCAGCTTCGAGGATTTCAATACCGTTCTGGCAGCCACATCGAACCTGTTCTCGTCAGGCTCCGATGCGGGCACGAGTTTCAAAACCTTCATGACGCGCCTGGTGCCGCAGTCGAAAGACGCGGCGGCGGCGATGAAGGAATATAATCTCCAGTTTTTCGACGCGCAGGGCAACATGCGATCGATGGCGGAGGTTGCCGAGGAACTGCGGACGAAGCTAGCGGGCCTCTCAGATGAGGATCTGAGCAAGACGCTGACGGATATCTTCGGTGTTGATGCTCTGCGCACCGCTGTCGGTTTGATGCGGAAGGGCGCTGATGGCCTCCGGCTCGTGCGTGAAGAAATCGCCAAGGGGGACGCCGAGGCGCAGGCGACCTCGCGCATGCAGGGGTTCAATGGCGCGCTCGAGCAGCTCGGTGGATCTCTCGAAACGCTGGCAAACCGCGTCGCGGATGCGGGACTTCTGAAATGGGCGACCGATCTGGTAAAGGGGCTGGATGGCCTCGTCGACCGGTTCTCTAAAACCAATCCTGCAACCTTTAAATTCGGGACCGTGCTGGCCGGCGTTGCCGCTGCGATCGGCCCGGTCATCTTTGGACTTGGTTCGCTGGTGGCGCAGGTCGGATTCGCATCCATCGGCTTTGCGCGTATCCTGGATCTGATCCGCGCTGTCAGGGTAGGCCTGATTTCGATGCAGGGTGTGATGCTTGCGAGCGGATGGCTTGCAGCAGTCGCCGTCATCGGTACCGGCATCGCGCTTTGGGCCAGCAGTACTGACGCCGCGACCAAGGCGATGGAGACGCATGAGGGCGTCGTTGGACGCGTCGAAGAGGCCTATCGAAAGGCGGGCTTCCAGGTCGCGAAGATGGCGCAGGATGTGCGCGATCGGCTGCTGCTCGAGACGCGTGCGGCATTGGAGGAGACGAGCAAGCAGCTTGCAGAATCTCTTTCGGCGGCACGAACTGAACTGACGCAATGGGAAACCGACGAAGCCTTTGCGCAGCCTCTGCTCGCTCTCGCCAAGCGGTTTTCCGACAGCAAGATTTCCGTCGAGGAGTTTCAGGCAGGTGTCGCCCGGCTGGCCGCCACAGACCCGCGCCTTGATTGGCTTGCTTCCAACATGCTCCGCATCACCGACGAATCCGCAAAGCTGAGCGGAGCCGTCAAAGAGGACGCCGACAAGGTCGCTCTTCTCAAGGGTGAAATGTCCGACGCTAGCTTTCAGGCGCGGAATTTCTCCGAAGAACAGCGGGCTGCTGCCGCGGCAGTCTCGGGGGCCGGCGAGGCGGCTGCGCAGACAACTCAAAAGGTCGAGGCTCTCGGCAAGACCATCACCGTCCATTCGAGTGACGGAGATAAGGTCGTGAAGCAGACCTTTTCCCTTGTTGATGGCGTCGCAAAGGCGGTCGATACGAGCAAAAAGAACCTCGACGATGTTGGTGAAAGTGCCGATCAGGCAGGGAAAAAGATCGCGAAGGTCAAGAATGACGTTTCGGACCTGATTATTCATGTCCCTGATGAATTGAAGAGCCAGGCCAGCCCGGCGGAGACGCTGACAGAAGGGCTTGACCAGGTCGGGCCGGCGGTGTCCTCGGCGGTAGAGGGATCGAAAGAGGGTATCGCATCGGTTGGCGAAGCCTGGAAGGCTAGCGGCGAAGCTGCTGCCGGAGCTTTCGCGGGGGCGTCTGAAAACACGAAGATCGCGGTCGATGGCGTGATCGCTGAAGTCTCTCGCGTCCAGCCGGCGGTGCAGGCGGCGCTCGCTGGTGGTGCTGTGCAGCAGCCCGGCGAGGAGGGGCAGCAGCAGGCGGCGGGCATCGCCGATGCGCTTGCAAGGCCCTTCGAGGACGGGCGCGACAGGATCGGCGTTGCGCTGCAAGAAGTGCCAATCAAGCTCACCGTTGCTGTCACGGCGATCCAGGCAACGATTGCCGAGGCCTCGGCCGGGCTTGGCGAGGGCCTTGTCACGCCGTTCGACACGGCCGCGACTGGGATTGCGCAGGTGCTCGAGCGCATGGTTTCGGTGGTGCAGTCGCAATTCGACGCGGTGCTTTCCGCCGTTCAATCGGCGGTCGCCCAGCTGCAGTCGTCCGTCGCCAGCCTCGAGGCTCTTGCGTCTCGGGCGGAAGCGGCGGCCGCGCGGGTTCGGGCTGCAAACAGCGATAGCGGCGAGCGGCGTGCCAACGGCGGGCCGATCGGCGTCTTGCACCGCGCCGGCGGCGGAGCTGTTTCCGGGCCGGGGACAAGTACCAGCGACAGCATCCTTTCCTGGCTTTCGAACGGCGAATTCGTCGTTCGTGCAGCCGCGGTAAAGAAGTACGGGCTCGATCTGCTTTATGCGCTGAATGGCATGCGGCTGCCTAAGAAGTTGCTCGAGGGGTTTGCCGCTGGCGGCGCGGTCGACTTCTCGGGCGTCGTCTCGCGTCTGACCGATGGCATGCGCATGCCGCGCATGATGCCGGCGCTTGCCGAGGGCGGAGCGGTTCCAGCCGCAAATGGTCTGCGGCCGTTGATCCTCGATTTCGGAGGGGAACGGTTTGAGACCTTCGCGCCTGAAGACGTCGCCGATCGCCTGGCGAAACATCAGGGCCGCAAGGGGCTGCGCAAGGCTGGCAAGAAACCGGGATGGAGGTGAGGCATGGCAAACGAAACCGTGCTTGTCATGGCAGGTATCGGCGTCGCGCCCTATTCGGCGCGCGGCCTCGAGCAAACCCTCCAGCCAATCAGCGGCGCCGGCCAGTTACGCCGGACGATCAACGGCACACTTGTCGATCTGTCAGAAAGCCAGATGCGTAAATTCACGTCGACGATCAGCGGGTCAGATCAGCTTTCACCGGCGCTGAACGGAATCTGGCCGGGGCAGGCGGTGACCGTCGATTGTATTGCGGAGCTTTGTTATCCGACCTCCGGCGGCTCGCCGGATCGCCCGGTTGTTTCCGGATCTCCGCGCGTCGAAGGGGCGATGACCTATTACCGGCCGCAGCTGTCGATGATGGTGACGGACTGGCAGCTGCGCGAGGACGAATATGGCCGGCAGGTTTCCTGGACGTTGCAGCTCGAGGAAGTGTGAATGACGACGTTCTATTTCGCCTGGGTCGACGAGACCGATACCAGCTTCGATAGCGCGTATTTGCGCGAGGACGAGCAGGCGCTGGCGTTCGAATTGAGCCAGGCCGAAGGCGAGTTTGCAGCACTGACCGTCGACATCCGCAACCCGCGCAAGGGCCTGCTGCATCCGACGCGTAAGCAATGGGCGTGGCTGTCGGCGGACTTTGGCGATACTGCCGGCGGACAGCCGCTGTTCTTCGGACGTCTCGTCGCCATGCCGGAAGAGATCATCGGCAATGCCGTGCGGCTCACCTTCGCGGCGCGACCGGTCGACTATGCCGCCGCCAAGGCTGCGGCTGCTGATCCGCTCAAGGTCGAGCCCTATTGGGATCCGGTATGGATCACGCCGGAGTTGCTGGAAGATCCGGATGCAGTGCTCGAAAGCCGAGCAGCGCTCTGGCACATCGACCGCGTAACGCATGCCGTGACCATCTCTGATGTGCTCGAGGCAGAGGATGGCGTTATCGATCTTGGCGGCAACGTCATGCGTGATAGCGTCGAGCTTTCCTTTGGCGTAGCGCCGGCGACCAAGATCACCTGCGAGGCCGTCGTCGGCTGGGATCAGACCGCAACCGGCGAGTACGATCTCGTTCCTGCGCTGATCGTCGCCTTCCGCACCGCCGGCACCTCTACGGCGAACATGATCTCGTCCTTCACGGGGCAGGGGCTGATGGAAGACTGGCCGAAGGCCGGCGCCAATATCGGCGGCGGCTGGTCGTTCGGTCAGTCCTCGATCAGGCGGGCTGACGGGTTCACGGTGCCCCTGGACTTTCAAACGCAGGTCTTTGTCGGCGGAAATGGCTGGTTCGGGCAAAAGGCCTCCTGGCCCTGCTGGAAGATGCTGCCGACGCTGACCGCCAAGTTCGATGTCAGCCGCACGCGCCGCGAGGTGCTGCGCTTCACGATGACGGCCGACGCCCAGGCCTTCATTAGCGATCCTGATGAAGCTGAACCGCTGATGCTTTCCCTGTCGTCGGACCTGGTCGGCGAGCCGATCGATCCTGGCGGGGTGCTGCCGATCGGCGCCCGTTCACGCCGGGCCTACTTCACGACAGAGCGCGGCCGGCGTTCGGCGGCCTATCTTATCGCGGTCTGCCGGGCACGGTTGCGGGCGCGGGCGCGTTCGGTCGAGATCAAGGGCGAGACGTCGCTTGCCGCCGGCGTGGCCTTCTCTTGCCGTAAGGCAATCCGTGTCGAGGATCCGCGCCTGCCGGGCGGCGCGGCTGTCGGCAAGATCATCTCCTATTCGCTGTCCATGAGCGGCGACAGCGGCAAGCCTGTCGCGGGCTTCGTCATCGGCTGCAGCATCGGCAAGGGCAACCCGGTCTCTGCGGCGACCGGCACGCCGACCTATGCCGAGGAAGGCTATGCCGAGACCGGCTGGCAGTTTTACACCGGCGCCTCGTCGTCTGTCGTCTCGGACGAAGTGACGATGGCTGACTTTTCCAACGTTCCGCCGAACGATGACGGGCTCGACTTCGATCACCTTACGGAGGCGCAGGTGATCGACACCTTCACCGTCTTCAATGGTGAGGCGGAGCAGCGGGCGTTAATCGCGGCCTATAGCTCTTCGTTTGAAGGCGTCGCAGCGGCGCTCGACCAGGCTTTCACAGAGGTCGAGCTGAAGCTGAAGCCGATCAGCAAGGGGCCATTCGAGACGGTGTACGACGTCACGGTCAGCGCGCTCGCGCTGCCGAAGACGATCGACCTCGAGGCGGCGTGAGGGCAGGACGATGAGCGGGACATTTTTCGGCGGCGGCTACGGCTTCAGTTCTCCCTCGGAGGACAATCGCGGGGATCGCTTTCTGGCGCGGCTGCTGGCGCGCAAGCCTTCCGAGGACCAGGAGGCCGAGGCGCTGGTGCGCTGGGGTGCTGCATCCGACTTCATCCAGGCGATGAGCGGGCAACCCTTTTATCCGTCCATCAACACGGTGAACTGGCCGGAGTTTCCGGGCGGTCAGGAAGGCGAGGAAGAGGAAGAGCAGGAAAAGGAAATCCCCGTCATCGACTGGACGGAAATGTGCCGCACGACGTCGGACGTTCGTGTCGAAAATCCTGACGATTCCGAGCAATACGTCATCGTGCAGCGGATCGAGGCGGTCGTCTTCCAGACCCGCAACGGCGAGCGGATCCGGCTCAACTTCCGCAATGGAGCTGTCTGATGCCGGGTTCTGCCAGTGATCCCGTCATTCTCGATCCGTTCCGCACCATCATTGAGGTCGGCTGGCGGAGCGTGCCGGAATATATCGAGATCCTGATCCCAATTGGCTCCGCCATCGCAGGTGACGGCCTGATCGCGTGTCCGGCCTTTTACCCGACTCCCTTTCCTTATTCCGGTGTCAATTTGACGGATACCTACCTGGTTTCCTACGTCGTCGACAACGTGATTGATGCGGGCGCGCCTTATGCACTTTCCGCTGCCGGTTACTGGCGCACGCATAGCAGGACGTTGACCGTCGATAGCGGCGAGCATCCGGTTACGATCTCGGGTGTTCCGGCGGGGCCGTTCATTAACGTGTCGCCGGGCGCGTGGACTTACACCTATGTCGGTCTGGCGAGTAGCAGTGGCTGCGGCGTGCGCATTGCGGCACTCACGGCGGACGCCTTCGAGGATCCGGACTATCCGGGCATCGGCGACTTTTTGACTACAACGTCGCAGCCGTTGGCTATGCTTGCGCATCAGATCACGGGCGCGCCGGAGTGCGGTTATCAGGATCCGGGACCGCCACCGACGAACTATATGCCGTCACAGACGGCGCCGGATACGGGCACCGGGGCCGATCCTGATCCGAACGTGTTCTTTGCTGCAGCCGCCACAATCGGCACTGCCACCTTGAGCTTCGCCGGGATCGCCGTCAGCTATCGCGGCGCCACCTATAGTCCAGTCGCCATCTCCGGATCGACTGAGAATGAGTACCTGGTTGAAAACGGCGCCATCACGATTTCCGTGCTCTGCAAGCGCGATCCTGTCACGCCTTAAAGGACCTCTAAATGACGCTCACTTATCGCACGTCCGGCGCCTGGGGCTCCGGCAAGGGTTCCAATCTGACCGCCGCAGAGATCGATGGAAACACCCATGAACTCGCCGAGCGCGTGGCGGAGCTCGAGGGCAGTGCTCCCGAGCCGAACCAAATTTCCAACATCACGCAGGCCGGCAACACGATCACCATTCACCTCGAGGATGGATCGACCTTCGGGCCGTTCATCCTGCCGCGGCCGGTGCAGCGGCCGACGCAGGCGGTCGACGTGACGGATGACACGCTGACGCCGGCGGTTGCGCAAGCGATGTACTATTTTCGCTGCGCTCACGGTTTCGGCTGCGAGATCACCATTCCCGCCAATTCCACCCATGCCTTCCTCGTCGATGCTGAACTGCACTTCCGGCAGAGTGACGCTGGGCCGCTGACCTTCGTTGCGGCGGATGGCGTGACGTTGAACCTGATCGATGGCTATTCCGCGGCGACCGATCGCCTCGGGGCGGTCGTGACGGTGAAAAAGGTCGATACCGACACATGGGATGTATTCGGCCTCCTGGCGCCGGAGACACCGTAATGTATGGCGCTGTTGCATCCCTATTGCTGCTGCCGCCGGTCGTGTCGCCGTTTTTCGGTCAGGTCTTGCTCTGCGGCTTCGATGGCTCGGACGGCGCGACCAGCGCGCCGGATGAGAGCGTGCGCGCACATACCCTGTCATTCGTGGGCAATGCGCAGCTCGACACGGCGCAGTCGAAGTTTGGCGGCTCGTCGCTGCTGCTCGACGGCACGGGCGATGCGGTGCTCGTCGACAACTCGCCGGACTTTCTTTTTGGCGATGGCGAATTCACGGTTGAATTCTTCGTCCGCTTCAATTCGATTTCACCGAACCCTTACCTGATCGGCGTCTATGACGTTTTCGGCGAACGGTCGTGGGCGATCGCCAAAGGCGCCGGCGGATCTGGGAAGTGGCAGTTTCTCGCATCGACTGGCGGCTTCAACGGCGATTCCACGCCGATCGATGCAGCCGCAACGACGGTCACCGGTCAGTGGTATCACATCGCCGTCGATCGTGATGCAAGCGGCGTGCTGCGCCTGTATCGCGACGGCGTCATGCTGGCGAAAGCGACTTACGCGGATGCCTTGCATCCTTCGATTGGCAAGTTGTCGATCGGCTGCAACACGAGCAACGGAAGCGCTAATGCCGGCTTCCACGATGGATGGCTCGAGGAGATCCGCGTCACGAAAGGCGAGGCGCTCTACGGGTCCGATTCCGGCTTTACCGTGCCAACTTCGGCCTATCCTCGGCCCGGTGCTCCGGCTGTGTTGTTGGCGGAAACAGGCACGTTAAGCTTGGCGGGCAATGCGGCGACGCTGAAGCGCAGCCTCGTTATGCCGGCTGCGAATGATGCCTTTGCCCTCGCGGGTAGCGCCGCCGTATTGCTCAAGGGTGCGCGCCTGTCGGTCGTGAACGGTACATTTACGCTGACTGGGGTCAATGCCGCTTTCCTGCGCTCGCTGAAGATGGCGGCGGGTTCCGCTGCCTTCACGGTTACCGGCAACAATGCCGGGCTGTCGACCGGTCATCCTGACCTTGTTGCGGATGCCGGGGCGTTCACGATCACCGGAAATGCGGCGGCTCTGTCTCGTGCGCTGCGCATGGCGGCGAGTGCGGGTTCGTTCTCGCTGGCCGGCAATGCGGCCGCGCTCCACAAGGCACTCAACCTGCTTGCTGCTTCCGGCACATTCACGTTGACGCGCGTCGGCAACGCCTTCAAGCGCGCGCTGGTCATGTCTGCCGTCAAGGCAACATTCACCCTGACGGGGAATGCGGCGACGCTGACCTATGGCGGCGGAGCGACATGGCAGACGGTGCGGAATAGCTCACTGTCCGGCAACTCGACCGGCTGGAGCGGATACACGCTCCGCTGCTTCTTGGACAAGAGTCTGTACCTCGTGTCCGGCGGCACTCAGATACGCGTGACTTTCCAGCCGGGCTCCACGGCCGGCTTCACGATTGACAATGCATTCATCGGCCATGGCCACCCCACGAATGACGACTACGATTTCGAGACGACGCCGACCCGGCTGACCTTCAGCGGCGCGAACGGCGTCACGACCTCCGCTGGTGTGGACGTTGTCTCAGATGGTGTCGCCTTCGTCCTGGATTCGGCTAAGGACCTGGTCGTCTCGGTGCACTTCAGCGCGGCGTCGGCCGTCGGCGGCCGGTCGGGATCAGGCCTGACAGAGCGCGGCTACTACAAGAGTGGGGTCAGCGAGGCCGCCACGGTGGACGTCACGAGCTACACCAACTCGAACCAGGCATACATGGTGAAGAAGATCGAAGTGCTGCTCTAAAGACCGACGCCCAAAAAACCGATCGGCCAGTCAAACAGCGCGGCTACCAGCATCATGAATGCAGCCAGCAATGCGGCGGCGAGGGCGGCGTGCTCCAAGGTCGATCGGCGCTGCTTCCCCTTAAACATGTCGATAGCAATTTCCTCCCGGCTGCGTTGCACAACTTTACGACGGCGCGGGCAGAAATCAACTGCGCGTTAGGCGCGATCTAACAGGAGAC
Organism: Ensifer adhaerens; assembly: GCF_020035535.1. Taxonomy (NCBI): domain Bacteria; kingdom Pseudomonadati; phylum Pseudomonadota; class Alphaproteobacteria; order Hyphomicrobiales; family Rhizobiaceae; genus Ensifer; species Ensifer adhaerens. The sequence continues at coordinate 1,567,706 of NZ_CP083349.1, forward strand.
AGGCAATGGCATCATTCAACAAGTTCAATTCGTTCGTCGAGGCGCTGGCCGAGAAGGTGCATAACCTCGGGTCTGACCAGCTGAAGGTAGCGCTGTGCGCGGCCGCAAACGCGCCGGTAGCCACCAACACCCAGCTGTCGAACCTGACCCAGATCAGCTACACGAACCTCTCTGCGCGCGACATCACGACGTCCGCGTCTGCGCAGTCGTCCGGAACCTATAAGCTGACGCTGACTGACCTGGTATTGACGGCCTCGGGTGGTTCCGCCGCAGCCTTCCGCTATGTGGTGCTTTACAACGACACTGCCACCAACGACGAGCTGATCGGATGGTATGACTACGGCGCCGACCTGACGCTCGGCAACGGCGAATCCCTGACGATCGACTTCGACGGAACGAATGGCGTTCTGACGCTGGCGTAATATTTCGGCGCCGGCCCGCGTCGCACTTCTTTCATCCCTAAAGGGGTTCTCCATGCAGCTTGCTGAATTGAAGCGCTTCGCGCCGGCCGCGAAGCATACGATGCTGTCTGGCCTGATGCAGGCCTGGCCGCAGGCAGAAGCCGCCGGTATGGTCACGCCGGCGCGCATCTGTCATTTCCTGGCGCAGTGCTTCGTCGAGAGCCGGGGCTTTACCGATGTCGAAGAGGATCTTTCCTACTCGGCGAAGCGCCTGGTGCAGGTCTGGCCGAAACGCTTTCCGACAATCGAGAGTGCTGCGCCCTATGCGCACAATCCGGAGGCTCTGGCGAACAAAGTCTATGGCGGCCGGATGGGCAACACCGATCCTGGCGACGGCTGGAAATTCCGGGGGCGCGCCATCAAGCAGATCACCGGTCGGGCGAACTATAAAGCCTGCGGCGAGGCGATCGGTATCGATCTCGAGAAAGATCCGGACGCGCTCTTTGATCCGACGATCGGGGCGAGGGCTGCGATCTGGTACTGGTCGCAGGCCGGCTGCAATCGCTTCGCCGACCAGAACGATATCCGCGGCCTGACGAAGGCGATCAATGGCGGCTTCAACGGCCTCGCCGATCGGCGCGCCGCGTTTCGCAAGGCGGTGGCGATCTGGGGCGAAGATGACGTCGCAGAGACGGGGCGCAAGACGGCGGCAACGAGCAATATCGGCAGGGCATCGCTTGCGGCCGGGGGCCTGTCGCTCGCCGGCGTCGGCGGTCAAGCCTATGAGGTGGCGCAGGCAGTCGACAGCGGCCGCTCGATCGCCGATGCGTTCGGCGTCTCGATGTTCACGCTCGGGCTGCTGATCGTGATCATCCTCTTGCTGATCTACATCTTCCGGGACCGCCTCTTCATCTCGAAGTGGGAAGGGTTCTAAGGATGGGTGCATTCCTGCTCTGGATCGCCCGCCAGATCGGCATCACCGGCTGCGCCGTGCTCCTGCTCCTCGGCTACTACGAGGGAATTCCGGGCCTTCGCGATATTCCCTTCGTCGAGCGGATCCCGGTCGTGCGGGAATTCGTCGCTGGCCGGGTGGCGACGGCCTCGGCCGACGCAGCAGCGCGCGCGACAAAGAACCTGGTCGGCCGGGTCGAGCTGACCGCGGCCGAGGCGCGCGTCAAGGTGCTCGAGGTGCAGCTCCTCATTCACAAGCAAATGGCCGAGGCGGAACGCCGGCAGGCAGAACGGGCGCGGGAGCAGGCCGAAACCGCGCGCCGGGATTTGGAGGCGAAAATTGCGGAAGATACGGCGGACGATGGCGGGGCTTGGACTGCTGGTGATGACGAGTGGATGCGCGCACGATGAAGCCGCGCGTGTTGATGCGCCCGCCGCCGAGCTGGGGAAACTCTCGGCCGGCGTTCACCTTCCGGCCTGGCCTGCTTACTGCAGCGATCCCATGCCCGCCGTGGTTCCAAAGGTGGGCGAAAAATACCGATGGGCGCAGGCGCGGTGGGAAGTCGTCCGCGATCAGGAAAACCGTCGCATCGAATGGTGCGCCGAGCACTACCGTGCAACCGCCGAGAGCTTTGCACGAAGTTCGCCGTAGCGACCCTTCGGCGTATGGGGGCATGCAGTCCGAAGGTAGCGAGCGCGCAGAGGGGATCGAATTGGAGACACTCGAGGCATCCGTCCATCATCAATTGGGAATATTGCTTGCGGAGGTGCAGCACCTTCGCGAGGATCTGAGAAAGTCGGAAGACAAGTCCGACCGCAGCCGCAGCAAGATGCACGAACGTGTCGACGCCCTGGTCGATCGCATCGCCAAACTCGAAACGGCGAACACCGGGGCGCAGGCTGAAATCAAGGAAATGAAACCTGTCACCGAACAGGTGAAGAAATGGCAGTTGATGGGGATGGGCGCGCTCGGCGTCGTCGGGATCGGCGGCGCCGCTATGGGGGTGACCTTTGGCGACGCGATCCGACGGCTCTTGATGTTGCTGATGTCGAAGTAAAAGGAACTTTCCGGCCTGGCCGACGTTGTCCGCCATACCCTTATAGATGTCCATAAACTGGCCCTCCCGCCCACGGAGGGCCTTTTCTTTTTCAGGGGCTAGGGTTCGATCTTCCCATTCTTCGCCACCAGCACGATCCGCGCACCTTCGCGCAGGATCAGGCGGCGGTTACTGTATTGCGGCACCAGCGCATCGAAGGCGGCGCGGGCTGCACGGATATTGTCGGCGCCGGCAAGTGATCGCGTGCGCTTGCCGGCGTCGTCCGTTTCGTCGATCGCGTGGTGGAACTTGTCGCCGAAGAAATTAGGCCGATCGATATCCGGCATATCCTCGATCTGATGTTCCTTGCCGACCTCGCAGAAGAACTCGCCGTCGCTGTTGCGCAGCCAGGCGATGATCGGCCGGCCGTCGAGCTTGCCTTTCGCCTGGAAACAGATCTGCCATTCGGATTTCAGTCGCACGAGTTTCAGGTCTGACCGGTAGGGGATTTCCATATTAAGAGCGCGCGCCATCGCGGGCACCTTGCCTTTCAATTTTCGCCGCTTTGGTTTCAGGAATGGCGCGCCGCGCGCCGTGGGTATTTTACTACCGGCCGGGCGGCCAGGTGTTGTGCTTGTGTTCGAAGCAAAACCAGTTCGGGGCGGCCTTGCCGATCGCAAAGCCAAAGCCTCCCCATTTCTTGCAGCCGTCCCGGATGCTCGCACCAATGTTCGACGAGCACTGAATCCGTCTTCGGTTCGGTGCCTTTTTCGTCGTTCATGATCTGCCCTTTCGCTTGCTGGCGTTCTCAATATGTTCTCATGGCGGCAAGAGTCAATGAGACGTTTTCGACGAACTGTGCGTTAATGCCGAAATGGCCCGTACGCCCTCGAGGAAAACGCCCGAACCGCAGCCCGCCGACCCGATGCCGGCATGGGCTCCGCCCTGCGTGGCGACCCTTGCCAGCAAGCCACCGGAAGGCCCTGCGTGGGCCTATGAGGTGAAATGGGATGGCTATCGGATCGCGCTTCATATTGAGCCCGACCGCCTGCGGATCCTCACGCGCAACGGCCACGACTGGACGGCACGCTTCCCGGCGATCGTCGCCGATGTGCCGCAGCTCGGCGTCGCCAGTGCCATCATCGACGCGGAAGCCGTTGTCCTGGATGATGAGGGCCGATCTGATTTTCACATGCTCGAGCGCGCATTGGGACGCCGGCCGGCGGGGCGCGGATCGTCCGACTTCATCGCCATGGCCTTTGACCTCCTTTACCTGGACGGTCGCGATCTCCGCGGGCTTCCGCAAGCCGAGCGGCGGCAGTTGCTCGAGCCATTGATCTCTGGTCACGGCGGGGCGCTCCGCCTTTCCGAAGAGATCGAGGCCAGCGGCGCCGATAGCTTTCGGGCCGCCTGCGAACTGAAGCTCGAGGGGATCGTCTGCAAGCGGCGCGACAGCCCGTATAGATCCGGCCGGCGACCGGAATGGCTCAAGGTCAAATGCGCACGCCGCGACTTGTTCGTGATCGTCGGCTTTGAGCCGTCGTCGCCAGGCAAGATCCGCCGGCTGCTTCTGGCGGCAAGGAAAGGGCAGGGCCTTGTCTATGCCGGCAGCGTCGGAACCGGCTTCACCAACAGGATGTCACGCGAGTTGCGAGAGGCGCTCGAGATGATCGCCACGGCGTCGCCGGCGGTGGCGCTGGATCGAAAGGGGGTCGTTTTCACCGAGCCCCTGTCTGCCGCAGAGATCGAATATCGAGGCTGGACGGCGGATGGAAAATTGCGCCACCCGTCATTCAAGGGCGCGCAGAAGATTTCGCGGGCTGTGAAGGTCTATCGCTTCTAAGGATCATGCGGCCTCCGGCCAAGCGAATTTGATTCCCTCGAGGAAAGCCTGCCGGCGTTTCATCTCCGGGCCATCGCCATAGCGCGGCCGTCCGAATTCGTGGCCCATCAAGTCCGCCTGCATTCGATCGGAGCAATTGGCGTTTTCGATGCGGTCCTGGAAGCTGTGGCGCAGAGAGTAGACCGTGTGATCATCGGTCGGCATCAGTCCGTTGTTTCGGAGAACCTTGTTGATCAGCGCTGATGCGGAGTCTGCGTTGTCCTGGTATTTCGCGAAGCCGTTCGGACGCTGGCGCATCGCCCAGAGCGAGACGCCGACGAGAGGCACGCGGCGAATGGAATAATCACTCTTCTGCCGGCGATCGCTGCGCTCGGCGACCTCGATGTGCGGCACCTCATCGTCGAGGCGGATATCCTGCGGTCTGAGATTGCAGATCTCACCGAGCCGGGCGCCAGTCTCCACCATCGTGTAGACGACCAGGCGGGCATCGTCGTCGAGCATATCCATCGCGCCAGGCAGCAGGATCTTGTCGGTGATCCACTGGTTCGGGAAAGGCGGACGGCTGCGGCCCTTGGTGGCGTTCGTCTCCCTGATGCGGGCCTTCTCCCATACCGCGTGGTAATTCGTGTGCAGGGCCGCGTCTATGGGCGTGAGCATGCCCATGATGTCGCTGAACGATCGATTGGCCGTGTCGGCCTTCAGTCCCTCGTCGATGATCTTGTCGGTCCACCATTTCCGAAACTTCAGAACATCGGGGCGTCCGATCGCAGCTAGCTCGAGATCCTCCATGACGGCGATCGCATAAGTGATCGCGCGCTCGCGTGAGACCTTGTGCTTCCTCAGCTGGTTTTTGGACATTCCGGTCAGGCCGGCCGCGTTGTGCTGCTCGTAGAGCGTCCAGATGCTGCTGAGGCGCGGCGCGGGCTCGTCGATGGTTCCGGCCGCCGCGTCGACAATCATCTGTGACCGGTCGAAATTCTCGGAGACGACGAGCAGCCGTTTTTCAAGCTCCTCGAGGGGAAGTGCTGCAACCTCGGCAGCTGGCCGATAGGTAAAGCCGAGCGACTGCGCAAGCCTCACGGCCGCCTCGTATCGGGCAAAGGCTGTTTCGTTGTCGTTGCCGGCCAGAAGCGCTCGCCAAAAATTTTCTGCCGCATCGTGAATCGCCTGTGCCCTGTCGATCGCCTCTTTCAGGATCTTTGTTTTGAGCGATTGTTTGATGTGAGTTCGCTTGTCGAGGTGAGCGACCTCGAGCGGAACGCGCCGATAATAGCGATAGATGCCGCTGGCCGGGTGCTTCTTTACGAATTGGGAAACGTCATCGGAGCGCATGGGGATCGCTTTTCGGGGGGCTCTGTAGTCCGAAATGTACCCAAAATGTAACCAAAATTGCAAGCTTTGCAAGGGAAGCGGCGGGGCTTGCGCCTTATGGACCTGCCGTAAGGCATTGAAACCGCAAAGAAAAAGGGCCGTTCAGTTAAGAACGACCCTTTTAGAAAGTGGCTCCCCGGGCCGGATTCGAACCGGCGACCTGTCGATTAACAGTCGAATGCTCTACCGCTGAGCTACCAGGGATCATCCGCGCCGCTGTTTGCTGTGCGCTTCAGAAGTGAGGCTGCTAATACGCATGCTTTTCTGATTTGCCAAGCGGTTTTTTCAAAAAAAGTGACAAGTTCGGTTGCGAGGCTGTGGAGAAGTCCCCAATTGTGGGAAAAGACGCCGGATAGGGAATGATGAACAAAAACAGGAAGCAGATGCATTTCGGTATCGATCCGCAGACACGACAGATCGTGCTCGGCAAATGGCGCATCACGCTGCCGGAATCGCCACTGCTACGTATCCTGTTGGGTTCGCTCCTAGTGTTCTGCGGCTTTCTCGGCTTTCTGCCGGTGCTCGGCTTCTGGATGATACCGCTCGGCCTCATCGTCCTTTCGCACGATCTCCCATCCGTCCGCCGTCGCCGCCGCCGTCTGGCGGTCTGGTGGGCGCGCTGGCGCGGGCGGGCAAACTCGTCGAAGGGGTCGTGAGCCAAAATTCGTCGCGTCCGTCTCTCGGTGGCCGTGTTCGTCCACGCCGAACCGCACCGACCTGTCTCGTTCGATTCTCCTGCCACTTGATTCTTTCCGAGCCTGCATCTGGCTATTGAGGGGCTGCCGAAAACTTTTCGGCAACGCATCGAACGCATAATGCGGTCGCGAATCAGGATGAGGATGCATGGCCAAAGCCACTACGAAACGTCGAACCAGGAACTCCGGCCGGAGCAGGGGCAAACAAGGCGGTATGGCGCCGTGGTATCTGGCCGCCGCAGTTATCGTCGGCGGCGTAGTCGCCTATGATCATCGCGCCGAGTTGAAACACTGGCCGGTGGTATCGGATGTCGTGGCGTTTACGTCCCGTCATGATTCGAAGCCGAAGCCTGTACGTGTCGCACAGAAAGCGGACGAGCGTCCCGCGCAGCAAGCGGAGAAGCAAAAGCCGAATCCCGCGACAAGAGTTGCGCTTGCAGCTCCCGTGCCGTCCGTCGACGTCGGCGCGAACGCGCCGACACCCGCAGTGCGGCCGAGTGCGGAAGTCAAAACGGCATCGATCCGCACGGATCAGTTTTATTTCTGCGGGATTCGCAACGACAACTGCGTGATCGACGGCGCCACCTTCCTCTACCACGGAGAAACGATCCGCGTGGCGGACGTCGACGCACCGCGTATTCGCCAGGCAAGCTGCGACAAAGAGCGTTCGCGCGGCTTTTACGCCAAGCAGCGCCTGCGCGAACTGCTGAACGCAGGTGACTTCAGGCTGGAAACGTCGAACAGTCGTCAGGACGCCAAGGCCGGTGAAAAGTTGCGGCTGGTCACCCGCGGCGATCAATCCATCGGACGCGTCCTCGTTAACGAGGGACTGGTGCGGCCGTGGACGGGACACGCGACGCCCTGGTGCTGAGGCCGATATTTGCGGAACCGCAATGCCTTCGAAGGAAGACATTGCCGCAGCACGTTTCACTAATGTGGAGTTTTTTGGAAGCCTCAGCTCACGCGGTAGTGGTGTGATGATGGCCTCCTGACTGGATCGTCGCCTGTCCCGCCGATCCGCCGCCTCAACCGGTTCTGGCGGCAACGGCTCTGGCGTCGTGTTCGTCCGGTATCAGTACGAGAAAATCCCACCTTGGCTTCACTGTGCTGATCGCAGCTTACCCGCGTTCATGAATGGAAGAATGCGCGGGACGTCGAGCGCATAGGCAGGATAACCGGGGAACGCAGTCTGCAATACTCGTTCCTCGTTGATCATTCTGCGAATTTGCAGCAGCCACTGGACACCCCCAAGAAGTACTGACCAGACCGAAAGATTGAGGACGATCAAGCCGATCATGGCGATCTCTTCCGTTAGATAGAGCGGGTGGCGAACAATCGAGTAGGGTCCGCCCGTGATCAAGGTCCGGGCCTCGGGCATGATGCTGAAGGCGCGACCGAGCCAGAAAAGAACGACGGCTGACGAAACCATCCCGACCACGATCATAGCCGTGCCGGCCATTTGGAGCGCCAAACTTGTATCGGCGGGCTCGGGCAAGTATGCGATCAGGCCGAGAAGAAATGTTCCTGCCATCGCAGTCAAATAGGGTTCGAAGCCGGTGGCGGCTCTGATCGGCGGCAAGCGGGTAATGGCTACCACGCAGACCATTCCGAGGAATAGGACGGTGGCGGCGGTTGAAGTCAACGCCAAGACGTCAGCCGACTGCAACTCGTCTTTCGCTACGATTTGCGCGGCGTGAACGATGCGCCGCAACATCGCGATCGTAAAATACGCGCAGATACCGAACCTGCCGATGTAGTCGGCGGCGAGCAACATTCTACCCTTCAGCATCCAAATACCTCCCCTCTATCGCCGGTAAGAATGCCACGGTTGCGAGCGGCTTCAAGCGTAACTTTAGAAGTTGCTTAATTCAGAAGGTGGACGCCATGCTGTGCCGCCGCAGCGACGGGAAGGAACCCACGCTTAAGCCGCAGCGCGACTATGTTTTGCTGGCGACGATGTCGAAATACGCCGGCGAGGGATTTGTGCGATCTTTGACGGGTTTGGTGTCTCGGAACCCTTTCCGCGCCACGCCCAATTCGGCAAGGAGGCGCCTCTTAAGGGACGACAGACAGCATCAGGAGTACCTGTTGAGCCTCGAAAAAATCGCGGAGGTTGTCGTCGGAATCGTGCTCGCCGAGATCGATGTGAAGGGCGAGCGCTTCTTGCGGAAGGTGATGGAGTGGCAGCGTGACCGATCCCGTCGTGACCCTTATGGACGCTCACAGGGCGGCCCTGAGGGCACTATGACAGCCTTCGGCAGAGATGGTGACCTGCGACGTGTTTGTCGGCGCCGCGAAGGGAACCGGGGTTCAAGCACCTACAGCTGGTGAGCGGGTTTCTGGCTCGGGGTTCGCATTGAACATGTCGCATTTCATGTCGTGTGGATCCGCCGTCGCCTCGTGGAAGTGCAGGGAAAGCAAAGGATTCTCGCAGCAACATAGCGTTACGCGGAAGCGGTGTTTTTTCCGCTTCGCGACGACTGCAACATATTGATTATATTGGTGAATGTATTTGGAGGCCTCGCCCGGAATTGAACCGGGGTACAAGGATTTGCAGTCCTCTGCGTCACCACTCCGCCACGAGGCCTCACGGCTCGGATAACCGAGCGTTGGCGGGGATTTAGAATGATTGCAGAAAATCCGCAAGAGGCATTTTCGGAAAAAGCACAAAGCGAATTTGCGGTTCGGGCGCTTTCCACAGGCAGAACGTCCGGCAAGGCCGATTGCTCCTGCCCAGCGAGCAGCAATGCTTCAAGAAGAGGTCGGAACGATTACCTTCCTCAGCTTACTCCGGGTTGCGACGCGTAGGTGCTTTCGCTCAGGCATGCCACACGCCCGCACAAGCCACGTCTTCTAAGCCCCGTACGGATCTTATCGCTTCGGTGAAATCGGTAGAGGGGGAACGATGACTCCGCTGACATCAGCCGCATCGGTAGCGTCCGTCATCATCAAACGGAGGCAATGGCTTATATGAAGACGAAACTTGTCCTGACGGCGTTAATCCTCTTTGCTGCGACCACATTCGAGGCGCGGGCAGAGGACCTGGTTTTCAAGCTGAAGAACAACACAAGTGCAGTTCTGACCAATTTCTACACGTCGCCGGTAGGCGTCAACGAGTGGGAAGACGATGTTTTCGGCCGGCAGGTTCTGAATCCCGGCGAGAACATGGAAATCACCATCGCTGACGGCCGGGATGTCTGCAAGTACGACATGCGCTTCGAGTTCGAAGAGGATTCGGGCCTCGATACGACCGAAGATACGCAGGACCTTTGCGAACTCGGCGAATACACCATCCACGAGTAGGCGACGCGTTATCGGATGAACAAGAAGAACCTCGCTACCGCAAGCGGCAGCGAGGTTCTTCCGAGTACCAGATTTTTATCTGGGATCAGTGGTAGCGGCGGATCAGCCCAACGAGCTTGCCCTGGATCTTCACACGATCAGGCCCGAAGATCCGTGTCTCGTAGGCAGGGTTTGCGGCCTCAAGCGCAATCGATGCGCCCTTGCGTCGGAATCGCTTCAGCGTCGCTTCCTCGTCATCCACGAGCGCCACGATGATGTCGCCGGGGTTGGCGGTATTGCCATTTCGGATGATCACGGTGTCGCCGTCGAAGATGCCGGCTTCGATCATCGAGTCGCCCTTGACTTCGAGGGCGTAGTGTTCGCCGTTGCCGATCATGTCGAGCGGAACGGTGATGTCGTGCGTGTTGTTCTGGATCGCCGAGATCGGCACACCGGCAGCGATGCGGCCCATGACCGGCACGGAAACTGATGTGTTTTCGGCCACCGGCGCCGGCTTCGGTGGTGCGGCAGGGGCTGCCGCCGCCGGCTTGCCGAGGCTTCCCTCGATCACGCTCGGCGAGAAGCCGCGACGTGGCTGCTGCTGGCTGGACGCGTAGGCTTCCGGAAGCTTGATGACCTCGAGCGCGCGGGCCCGGTTCGGCAGACGGCGAATGAACCCGCGTTCTTCGAGCGCGGTAATCAGACGGTGGATGCCGGACTTCGACGCTAGGTCGAGCGCATCCTTCATTTCATCGAATGACGGTGGGACGCCCGACTCCTTCATGCGTTCGTGAATGAACAGAAGCAATTCCTGTTGCTTGCGGGTCAGCATGGCACGTCGCTCCAGAAGGCGTGAAACAAATCAAGAACAGACACTATCTGTTCCATATGTGTTCTGCAAGTGCCTAAAATTCCGTGAATTCAGTCAATTGGCGGGACTGCGCGTGCCGGTTGGTCACTTTTACGGGAGCAAAGCGGGTTTTGGTGATGATTGTGTGGTTGGAAACGACCGTATTGGACTGCGTCGAGCGAATCGCGAGCGTTCTGATGGCGAGGGTCAGGCCGGCTGCGTGGCGGCGCAGGCGTCTTCGAATTCCTTCACCGTCTCTGCGCTGTTGTCTTCGGGAAGCACCGCGTCCGCCGCATCGGTCGCGACGGGCGTGTCGCCGTCATAGACGAACGACTGGATGTAGAACGCAATGGCACCCTTCCACACGTTGCGTCCATCAATCTGGTGGCAGGGGACGGCGGTTTCGAAGTCCGTCTGGAGTTCATCGACCGTGGCGGCACTGAGCTTGACGTCAGGCATGTTAGGCGATGCGACTATCGAAGCGAGAAGCAGGGCGGCAAGCACGGTGATCGTCCACTTTGAGGCAAGGGTGGCACTACGGGGCGGTTAACGATGTGAACCGCGCTTTCGTTCCGAAGTCCAGCAAACTTGGCGATCACTCTCACGTGTTCAACAGGTCTTTGAGTTCAGGCTGTGACCGGTTTGCGCCAGAGGTGCGCGGCGGCAGGGCCCGTCGATCCTGGCGCGATTGGCCGACTTGCGATCGCATCGGTTGTAGCAGTCCGTGTCCTCGCTTTCGGCGCGCACAAATCCATGTTGTGATCGCGCTGCACTGTCTCGACAGGTTGCAAAAATACGATAACTTTGCGGGGAAAGTGGGGTGGTTGCATGCATAGATTGTCGTTGGCGGTTCTCGGTCTGTTGGCGGCGGCCGGAGCGGCCTCTGCTGAAGAAGGTCGTTCGAATATCTGGAAGCGGATCAATGCCTGGACGGTCGGTTCCGATCCGTCCTTGGGCGGCTCGTGCTACGCGGCGACGAGCTATGACGCCGGCGCGATCCTTCGTATCGGCTTCTATCCAAGGGGATCGGCGAACCTGGCGTTTCTTTCGATCGGCAATGCTACCTGGAAATCGATCGAGCCTCAAAGGGAGTATGACGTCGCCTTGCAGCTCGACCGCGGCCGCCAGTGGCCGGCCGTTGCGTTCGGCGTGGACCTCACGGGTTCGAAGGCCCTGGTCGTCAATTTCTCCAATACAGATTTCTTCACCGAATTCGTGCGCAAGAATACGCTGGCGCTGGCGTTCGAAGGGCGCGTGGTGGCGAGCCTCAGTCTGCGTGATTCGATGAAGGCCGTCAGCGAGATGTTCAAATGCCAGGAGGCCGTGAACGCGCTGATGCCGAACGGCGGGCAGGGGAAGGCCGCCGATCCCTTTGCGGGCGCCGGCAGTAATGCGCCGAACAATGACCCGTTTGCGGGCGGCGGCCAGACCAAGTCGTCGAAAGATCCCTTCGCCATGTAATTCCCTGGCGTGAGCATCGGTCTGCACGAGAGGTGAATATTCCTAAATATTGCGTGGGTACGGGTCGCCCACCCTCGACAGTCACGCGGCGACCTATCAAAATGCGCGCAAACGGGGGCTTTGCATGCGTAGATTGCTGTTCGGGTTGGTGGGCTGTCTGATGGTGACGGGGCCGGCCGTGGCTGAAGAGGCCGAGATCATCAAGTGGAAGGAAGTCGGCGGCTGGACCGTTGCTTCCGACACGTCGATGGAAGGCTCGTGTTTCATCACGTCGATGTTCGAGGGCGGGGTCACGCTGCGCCTGGGGTTTTATCCAAAGGGCTCCGAATCGCCACTCTATATGAGCTTCGCCAGCGACGACTGGAAGTCGCTCGAGATCGGCAAGGACTATGACCTGACGTTTCGCTTAGACAAGAGCGATCCCTGGAGCGCTTCGGCGACCGCCGCCGGAGACGAGAACGGCAAGTTCCTCTTCGTGAACGTCACCGATCCCGAATTCCTCACAGGCTTCGTGCGCAAACGGGCTTTGGCGATCGCCTTCGACGAACGCGTGATCGCAAATCTCAGTCTGCGTGGCACCGGTCCGGCGGCAGACGAACTCATGAAGTGCCAGCGCGCCGTGGATGAGATCATCGCCGACGAAGGGCGCAAGTCCAAGGAGAAGAAGGCCGATCCGTTCAATGCGCCGAGCGAGAAGCGATCAGCGCGCGACCCGTTCAGCCTCTAGCATTGTCGAATTCCGGGCTTCTTGCAGGCCTCCGGCAATCGGGTTGCGTTGAGGACGGAGAACGCCGGTTCCTTCTGCCTGCGGCGAACCAGCCGCGGTATCGGAAATTCAACTCAACCTTGCCGATGGGGCCCTATTGAGATGAAACGGCACCGCCGATGGCGGTTGTTGGTCGGTCTATATTCCTTGGGAGAATGGCGGACAGGGTGGGATTCGAACCCACGGTACGGTTTCCCGTACGCTGGTTTTCAAGACCAGAGCCTTAAACCACTCGGCCACCTGTCCTTGCACGAGTTTCGCAGCTAACTGCTTACCGGGCACGGCGTTATTGCGCGAAGCCCTGTCGCTTTGCAAGATTTAACATGCATCGCTGAAAGATTTTCTCCACGGCCGTATTGGAGAGCACGCGCCCGGTCGGATGGTAACCATCTGTAAACCATAATGCATGAAATCAGGCGCTGAACTGTGGATGAGTTCGCATTTTCGCCTTGTTGCTGTCATGTTTAATCGACTGTTCCGTTTCGGGACGCCGAGATTTCCGCTGGGGGCAAGAGCGGAAGGTTTCGAGTACGGCTTATTCGATCGATGTTGTGGGACAGATGACCTCCAGTAAGAATGCGGCATATCTGGTCAAGGGACTGCGCCTTGCAGCTATTCCTGCGCTGTGCGTAACGCTTGCAGCCTGTGGCTCCACATCGAGCCTCAAGAAAACCGCACGGAGCAAGGAATACTTTCCTGAATCGGTCTACGGCGTAAAGGCGAGCCCGCGTGTCGCCACCGGCAACAATATCCCGAAGGGCGGCGGACGCTTCCAGGTCGGTAAGGCCTATCAGGTCAAGGGCAAGTGGTATCAGCCGAAGGAAGACTTCGGTTATAACAAGACGGGTGTCGCTTCCTGGTACGGCTCGGCGTTTCACGGCCGCCTGACTGCCAACGGCGAGGTCTATGACAAGGCCCATCTGTCGGCCGCGCACCCGACATTCCCGTTGCCGAGCTACGCGCGTGTCACCAATATGGAAAACGGCACCTCGGTCATCGTGCGCGTCAACGATCGTGGCCCCTATGAATACGGTCGTATCATCGACGTGTCCTCGAAGACGGCCGACATGCTTGACATCAAGCGCAAGGGCAGTGCGCAGGTCCGGGTACAATATGTCGGTCGCGCGCCGCTTGAAGGCAATGACATGCCCTATCTGATGGCGTCCTACGTCGAGAAGGGTCAACGTGGGCCGAGCGTGATGCCGGAAGGCCAGATCGCGACCGGCGTCATGGTTGCCTCGAACGAACCGTTCCGCAATCAGAGCCTTGGCACGATCACCGTTCCCGCAAAGGCCTCGCTCGACGTCAGCGAGCCGGTGACGGCACTTGCCGCTCCCGTGCCGCAGTTCGCCCAGCCGCAGTCGTTCAATGAGTTCGTCATGCTGCCGGAAATCGGCCCGATCCCGCGCGAGCGTCCCGAATACATCCCGATGCCGAACGGCAACATGGCCTATGCGGCCGCCTATTACGAAGTTCGCGTCAGCGATGCCGAATCGCCGTTCGAAGCGATCATGGTCGACAAGAAGCAGCTGACGCCGCAGGTAATCGTCGATTACGCCAAGCGCCAGAAAGCAAGCGGTTCTGTCCGATAAGCACAGGCGGCGTTGTGCCAAAATGACCACGCTGCTATGCCCGACGGGAAACCGGAGTTTCCCATGCGCATGAAGATGTTTTCGGCGTTGTTTTTCGGCGTTTCGCTGCTTGCCGGTGTCGCACTCGCGCAGGCACCGGCGCCTGCCTTCGACACCAAGGCAAAGCAGATCCTGCTTGTTGATGCCGAAACCGGCACCGTGCTTTTTTCACGCGCCGAAAACCAACCGATACCACCCGCGTCACTAGCCAAGCTGATGACGATGGAAGTCGTGGCCGAGGCTATCGGCAAGGGTGAGCTTTCGGCCGAAACCACCTTCGAAGTATCCGAGCATGCCTGGCGTACCGGTGGCGCACCCGCCGGCACCTCGACGATGTTTGCCGCGTTGAAATCCCGCATCCGCGTCGCCGACCTGTTGCAAGGCGTTGCAGTGCAGCTTGCCAACGATGCCTGCATCATCCTTGCCGAAGGCATGACCGGCAACGAGGGCGCCTTTGCCGAACGGATGACGGCGCGCGCTCGCGAGCTTGGCATGCCGGTCGCAACGTTCCGCAACGCGACCGGGCTTCCCGATCCAGGCAACCAGATCACGATGAGCGAACTGGTGACGCTCATCCGGCATCTCCACGAGGCTCATCCGGATCTCTATCGGCTCTATTCGCAGCCGGAGTTCGAATGGAACAAGATCCTGCAACGCAACAAAAACCCGCTGATCTCGGCCAATATCGGCGTTGATGGTCTGGCGACCGGTTTTGCCGAAGGTTTCGGCTTTTCGCTCGCCGCTTCCCTCCAGCGCGGCGACCGCCGGGTCTATCTCGCCATGGGCGGTCTCGAGACCGACAAGGAACGCATCGAAGAGAGTCGCAAGGTACTCGATTGGGCAATGTCTGCCTTTGAAAAGAAGCGGATCTTTGCCGATGGGGAAGCGATCGGCGAGGCGGCCGTCTATGGCGGCGATGCCTCCCATGTCGCGCTGGTTGCCGGCGGCCCGGTCGACGTGCTGCTGCCGGTCGACAATCCGGATCGGTTGACGGCGCGCATCGTCTACAAGTGGCCCTTGCGGGCGCCGGTGACGGCGGGAACGGAGGTCGGCGTCGTCAAATTGTGGAACGGCGAGAAACTGCTGCGTGAAGTGCCGGTCAAGACCGCGAGCGCCGTCGGGCAGGGCACGCTGACCAGCCGTGCCCTCGATGCGCTGCAGGAACTGCTGTTCTTCTGGATTTAGCGACAGCAAGCCAAGGCGAGGGGAAGTTCCCGCCAATTCATCGCCACCTGACGGTTTCACAGCGCCGACCAATCGGCTAAACAGAGCCGGAGCGGGATGAGGATGGTTCGCGCAGTTTTCCGCCCCACCCCGCTCTAACCTATTAGAACCGGTCACGAGGTCGATTCGACCTGAACTCAGCGTGATCGGGGTCGCATGCCGATATGGGAACGCATGGTGTCGCTGAAAAAGGGTCTGTTCGTAACATTCGAAGGCGGGGAAGGCGCCGGCAAGTCGACGCAGCTCCGTCTTCTCGCCGAATCGCTGCGCGCGCGCGGCTGCGAAGTGCTGACGACACGGGAGCCCGGTGGTTCAGCTGGCGCTGAAGCGGTGCGCCACGTGCTGCTTTCTGGCGCCGCGGAGGCTTTCGGGGTGCGGATGGAGGCGATCCTCTTTGCCGCCGCCCGCAGCGATCATGTCGAAGAGGTCATTCGGCCGGCGCTCGATAAGGGCACTATCGTGCTTTGCGACCGCTTCATGGATTCCTCGCGCGTCTATCAAGGCATTACCGGGAACCTGGAGCAGAGCTTCGTCGAGAGCCTCGAGCGTGTGGCGATCAACGGCGTGGTCCCGGACCGGACCGTGATCTTCGATCTGCCGGCCAGCGTCGGCCTCGAGCGGGCGCAGCGCCGCGCCGGCGACGACAATCCCGATCGTTTTGAGAAGGAACAGCTCGAGACGCACGAGAAGCGGCGGGATGCCTTTCTCGACATCGCCAGACGCGATTCCGAGCGATGCCGCGTCGTGGATGCGACACAGCCTGTCGAGGCCATAGCCGCCGAGGTACTTTCGCTCGTCGAGACCCTCCTGCCGCATGGCGATGGCACCGATACGTCGGCCGAGGAAGTGGTGTCATGAGCGAACGAGCCGGCGTCCTGGATGGCGCCATCGCGCCCGCCGAGAACAATCGGCTCTTTGGCCACGAGCAGGCCGAAGCATTCCTCGCGCAGAGCTATCGCTCCGGCAAGGGACACCACGCGATCCTGATCGAAGGACCGGAGGGGATCGGCAAGGCGACCCTTGCCTTCCGCTTTGCGCATCACATCCTGAAACATCCCGAGCCCGCGGAAGCGCCTGAAACGATTTCCGATCCGGATCCGGCTTCCACCATTGGGCGCCAGCTTGCCTCGGGCGCTTCGCATAATCTGTTGCACCTGACGCGCCCGATCGATGAGAAGACGGGCCGGGCGAAGGGCGCGATCACGGTCGACGAGGTCAGGCGGGCCGGAAAATTCTTCAGCCAGACGTCCGGTACCGGCAATTGGCG
This sequence comes from Ensifer adhaerens, assembly GCF_020035535.1. Classification (NCBI taxonomy): domain Bacteria; kingdom Pseudomonadati; phylum Pseudomonadota; class Alphaproteobacteria; order Hyphomicrobiales; family Rhizobiaceae; genus Ensifer; species Ensifer adhaerens. The sequence continues at coordinate 1,584,485 of NZ_CP083349.1, forward strand.
CATCGTCATTATCGACCCGGCCGACGATCTCAACCGCAATGCGGCCAATGCCATCCTGAAGATCCTCGAGGAGCCGCCGCGCCGCTCGCTCTTCCTGGTGCTGACGCATGCGCCCGGAAAGTTGCTGCCGACGATCCGCTCGCGCTGCCTGCCGTTGCGGCTGAAGCCGCTCGACGCGGCGCCGCTGAGCCAGGCTCTGGCGCATCTCGGTTTCGATCTCGAGGGCGAGAATTCCGAGCGCATCATTGCGGCCGCCAATGGCAGCGTCGCCGAAGCGCTGAAGCTCATCAATTACGGCGGGCTGGAGATCGCCGCGACATTCGAAGGGATCCTCGCAGGGCAGGGCCCGTCGGTGCGCAAGGACATGCACAAGCTGGCAGACGTACTATCTGGCAAGGACAGCGAAACGATCTTCGAATTTTTCCAGGCGCTCGCGAGCGACCGCATCATGCGTGACGCGCGGGAGGCTGCGATCGCTGGAGACATCATGCGCGCCGAGCGCTTCGCGCGGCTTTCTGTCTCCGTGACTGAGCGCTTGACGGTCAGCGACGCCTACAATCTCGATCGAAAGCAGACCATCCTGTCGCTGCTCGATGACATGAAGGCGGCGCTATAGCGCGGCCTGGAAGCGCCACTTGCGCTCGATCGCCGCGCGGAGGTCGAGCTTGTGGTGGTGGGCGAACAGCAGCACATGCCCGAGTAGATCGGCGGTCTCGTCGGCCATCAGCGCTGTGAGTTCCTCCGTCGATACGCCGTGGCGCCGACCGCGGCCGCTGAGCTTGTTCCAGACCTGCGTCAACTCCCCCAATTCCTCCTGCATCTTCAGGATGAACCAATCGGGATCACGTTCTATGCCGTGCGCGCCGGCATAGCCGGCGGACGCAGTTTCAATTTGGCTGCCAAGCCGTTCCAGCATGATTCGTCCTTCAGTTTGTTTCTGTTTTGTTCTAATCGGCGCGTGCTAAGCGCGCAAGGCTGGGAGCAGCGACGACGATCGCGCGGCCCGGGCTTTTCACGGATCGCATGTTTCTTCCTTGCGGCGTATGCGCTAAGAGCGTGCGTAGCTTAATCCGAGATAGATCGAATCCGCCTATGAGAGACACGTCCCCCTTTTACATCACCACCGCGATCTCCTATCCGAACGGCAAGCCGCACATCGGCCACGCCTACGAATTGATCGCGACGGATGCCATGGCGCGCTACCAGCGCCTCGATGGACGTGACGTGTTTTTCCTGACCGGAACGGACGAGCACGGGCAGAAGATGCAGCAGACCGCGCGTAAGGAAGGCGTGACGCCGCAGGAGCTCGCCGACCGCAACTCAGCCGAATTCCAAAAAATGGCCGTGGTTCTGAACGCGTCCAACGACGACTTCATCCGGACGACCGAGCAGCGCCATCACCAGGCGTCACAGGACATCTGGACCCGTATGGGCGAGGCGGGCGACCTCTACAAGGACTCCTACGCCGGCTGGTATTCGGTGCGCGATGAAGCCTACTACCAGGAGAACGAGACGGAGCTGCGCGACGACGGCGTGCGCTACGGGCCGCAGGGAACGCCGGTTGAGTGGGTCGAGGAGCAGAGCTACTTCTTCAAGCTGTCCGAATACCAGGACAAGCTGCTGAAGCACTATGAGGAAAACCCTGACTTCATCGGCCCGGCGGAGCGCCGCAACGAAGTGATCTCCTTCGTGAAGTCCGGCCTCAAGGACCTCTCGGTTTCGCGCACGACCTTTGACTGGGGCATCAAGGTCCCGAACGACCCGGCGCATGTCATGTATGTCTGGGTCGACGCGCTGACGAACTACATCACCGCGACCGGCTATCTCGACGATCCCAAAGGACCGCGTGCCAAATTCTGGCCGGCGAACATCCATGTGATCGGCAAGGACATCATCCGCTTCCACGCGGTCTACTGGCCGGCCTTCCTGATGTCGGCCGGCCTGCCGCTGCCCAAGCGCGTCTTTGCCCACGGCTTCCTGCTCAACAAGGGCGAGAAGATGTCTAAGTCGCTCGGCAACGTCGTCGATCCGTTCAATCTTGTCGAGCATTTCGGCCTCGACCAGATCCGCTACTTCTTCCTGCGCGAAGTCTCCTTCGGCCAGGACGGCAGCTACAGCGAGGAGGGGATAGCGACCCGCATCAACTCCGACCTCGCCAACGGCATCGGCAATCTGGCGAGCCGCTCGCTGTCGATGATCGTCAAGAACTGCGACGGACAGGTTCCGGTCTGCGGTCCGTTGACCGACGAGGACAAGGCGATGCTGGCCGCCGCCGACGCGCTGCATGAGATTACGCGCGACGAGATGGGCAAGCAGATGATCCACCGGGCGCTGGCGGCCATCATTGCCGTTGTTTCCGAGACGGACCGCTATTTCGCCGGCCAGGAGCCCTGGGCGCTGAAGAAGACCGATCCGGCTCGCATGGGCACCGTGCTTTACGTCACGGCGGAAGTCGTGCGCCAGATCTCCATACTGCTTCAGCCGTTCATGCCGGGATCCTCGGCAAAGCTGCTCGACCTGGTGGCAGCACCTGCCGACAAGCGCGACTTTGCAGCCCTCGGCGAGGCGGGGCGTCTGGTCTCGGGAACGCCGCTCGAAGCGCCGAAGCCAGTGTTCCCGCGCTATGTGGCACCGGAAGCGCAAAAAGGCATTTGAGCATGCTGATCGATACCCACTGCCATCTGGACTTCCCCGATTTCGAAGCGGAGCGTGATGCCATCGTCGCGCGGGCGCGCGAGGCGGGTGTCGAGCAGATGATCACGATCTCGACCCGCGTGAAGCGGTTCGAGATGATCCTCGCGATCGCCGAAGCCTACCCAAACGTCTTCTGTTCCGTTGGCACCCATCCGCACAATGCGGACGAGGAACTGGACATCACGACGGAGGATCTCGTTCGGCTTTCGGCGCATCCGAAGGTGGTGGCGATTGGCGAGGCGGGTCTCGATTACTTCTACGACAACGCGCCGCGTGACGCGCAAATAGAGGGCCTGCGCCGTCATATCGCCGCGGCACGCGAGACGGGCCTGCCGCTCGTCATTCACAGCCGCTCGGCCGACGAGGACATGGCGGCGATCCTGACCGAAGAAACAGGGAAGGGGGCCTTCCCTTTCCTTCTGCATTGTTTCTCGTCCGGTCCTGACCTCGCCCGTGTCGGCGTCGAACTCGGCGGCTACGTCTCGTTCTCGGGCATCCTGACCTTCCCGAAATCCGAAGAGCTGCGCGAAATCGCCAAGACCGTGCCGCATGACCGCATGATCGTCGAGACCGACGCGCCTTATCTCGCGCCGAAGCCGTTCCGCGGCAAGCGCAACGAGCCGGCTTACGTTGCCCATACGGCCGCCGTGCTCGCCGAAACGATCGGCGTAAGCACGGAGGAAATCGCAACGATCACCGCGGAAAACGCCTTCCGCATCTTCTCCAAGATGCCGAGGCTCTGACGTGGCGTTCCGGCGCGCCTTCACCATTCTTGGCTGCGGGTCGTCGCCTGGCGTGCCGCGGATCACCGGTGACTGGGGCGTCTGCAATCCCGACAATCCGAAGAACCGGCGCTTGCGCGCTGCATTGCTCGTCGAGCAGACTGCGCCCGATGGCGGCAAGACGACTGTCGTCATCGACACCGGGCCGGACTTCCGTGCCCAGATGGTTGCCGCACAGGTGCGCCACATCGATGCGGTGCTATACACCCATTCGCATGCCGATCATCTGCATGGCATCGACGATCTGCGTGGCTACGTCATTGAAAACCGGAGGCGGGTGCCGATCTGGGCCGATGCCTATACGATGGGGCGCATCCGCGAGGGCTTCGGCTATTGCCTGGAGTCACCGCCCGGCAGCGGTTATCCGCCGATCGTCGAGCCGCGGATCATTCCCGACGATTTGTCGCCCGTGGTGATATCGGGCGCCGGCGGGCCGATCGCGTTCCGGCCGCTGATGCAGTTTCACGGCAACATCCATTCTCTCGGATTCCGCGTCGGAGATTTCGCCTATTGCAGCGACGTCAGTGATTTTCCGGCGGAGACCGTCGCTAAGCTCGGCGGCCTCGATCTGCTGGTGATCGACACGCTGCAGTACAAGTTTCATCCGAGCCATCTGTCGCTGGTACAATCGCTCGGCTGGATCGCCAGGCTGCAGCCGAAGCGGGCGGTGCTCACGCACATGCATGTGCCGCTGGACTACGACATGGTTCAGAGCGAAACGCCCGACCATATCGAGCCGGCCTATGACATGATGCAGCTCGAATTCGATGTCGACGATCCGGCATCCGCTGACACGTAAATTAGATTAATATTCCTATCTAATATACTGATTTATTTGGAATAATATGGAACGAGATTAGCCCGGATGCGATCCAGAACCGTGGCGCCGGAAAGATCCGGAACGAAGCGCTTGCCGGTGATCTTCTCGAAGGCCTCGATATAGACTGCCGAGGTCTGCTCGATGAGATCAACAGGAATTTCCGGGATCGGGTCCTTGTAGGGATCGCAGCGCGCGGTGACCCAGGCGCGGACAAAATCCTTGTCGAAACTTTTCGGGCGTTCGCCGCGCTCGAAGCTCTCTTGGTAGCTGTCGGCGATCCAATAGCGGCTGCTGTCGGGCGTATGGATCTCGTCGGCAAGAATGATCGTGCCGTTCTCGTCGGTGCCGAACTCGTACTTGGTATCGACGAGGATCAGGCCGCGCTCGGCGGCACGCTGCTGGCCGCGGGCGAACAGAGCCAGCGCATATTGCCAGACCGTGTCGAGCTGTTCCTTCGTCAGCAGTCCTTGCTCGAGGATCGCTTCAGCCGAAAGCGGCTCGTCGTGGCCGCCGTCGAAAGCCTTGCTGGTGGGCGTGATGATCGCCTGGGGCAGCTTCTCATTGTCGCGCATGCCGTCCGGCAAGGTAATGCCGTACATCTCGCGCTCGCCGTTGCGGTACTTCGTCAGGATCGAGGTGCTAGTGGTTCCGGCGAGATAACCGCGAACGACGACCTCGACCGGCAGGATGTCGAGCCGCTTGCCGATGACGACATTCGGATCCGGATAGCTGACTACATGGTTCGGGCAGATGTCGGCCGTTTCCTCGAACCAGTAGCGCGCGGTCTGCGTCAGCACATGACCCTTGTTCGGAATCGATGTCAGGATGACGTCGAAGGCGCTGAGCCGGTCTGTGGCGATGATGATGCGATTGCCGTCGGGCAGGTCGTAGTTTTCACGAACTTTGCCTTTGTAGCGGTTTGGCAGTTCCGGAATGAAAGCATCTGTAAGAACGCGCAATTCGCTCATCGCATCTGGCCTTGAAAGTGGTGTTCGGTGCCGGAACGCTAAGCAGGCTGCAAAGGCCGGGTCAAGCTCGGCAAGGCAAGGATTGGCCGCAATCCATGTTTTCCGGCATATGGAGTAGTTCCATAATCTATCTTATGTGATCTTTATTTGTAGCCGGGTACATTCTATTTCCAAGTGCGACATGCCAATGATTTCAATGGTTTCCCCTTGGAGATTTTGGCATGTCCCGCCGCTATTCGCAGCTGAATCTGGCCGATCGACGCCGGCTCTTCCACTTTGTCGAACGCAAACTGCCGATCAAAGAAATGGCGCGCGAACTCGGGCGTCATCGATCGACGATCTACCGTGAGATCCGGCGCAACACCTTCCACGATCGCGAGCTGCCCGACTATAGCGGTTACTTCCCGACCGTTGCTGACGACATCCGCAAAGAGCGGCGGCAGCGTTTGAGGAAACTTGTGCGGCACCCGCGATTGCGCGAACTGGTGATCGAGCAGCTGAAGGCACTGTGGTCCCCGCAACAGATCGCCGGTCGTCTGCTCGCCGATGGCGTGAGCGCCGTGCGGGTCTGCACCGAGACGATCTATCGCTTCATCTACGGCAAGGACGATCAGGCGCTGGAGCTCTATCAGCATCTGACGGAAGGCCGCCGCAAACGCCGTCCCCGCGGCGCGAGGAAACCGCGCGGCGGCACTTTTCCCGCTGCCTGCAGGATATCGCAACGTCCCGATTTCATTGGTGATCGTTCGCAGTTCGGGCATTGGGAAGGCGACTTGTTGATCTTCCAACGTGACCTGGGCAACGCCAACGTGACCTCACTGATCGAGCGCAAGAGCCGCTACACGGTGATGATCAAGAACCACAGCCGGCACTCGCGGCCGATCATGGACAAGATCATCGAAACGTTCTCTCCCTTGCCAGCCTTTGCCCGGCAGAGCTTCACCTTTGATCGCGGCACGGAGTTTGCCGGATTCAGGGCTTTGGAAGATGGCATCGGCGCGCGGAGCTGGTTTTGTGACCCCAGTGCACCGTGGCAAAAAGGTGCCGTGGAAAACATCAACAAGCGCATCCGTCGATACATGCCAGGCGATACCGATCTTGCAGGCGTGTCGCAACGCAAGCTCATCCAGCTTGCTCGCCATCTCAACGACCAGCCGCGAAAGTGCCTCGACTACAGGACGCCGGCCGAAGTGTTCCGCGCACATTTGCAAGAGGGAGGCTGAACCCCTACCCTGAAAACCGGCGTGTTGCACTTCAGTTAGGATCTCCCCCGGGCGGATTCAAGGATGACATGCGACCCTCTCTCCAACGTTTGCGCAAAGCGCGCCCTCGTCACTTGCGGCACGCCCCTGGCGCTCAAGCCGTCCCAAACGCGGCACGCTCTTCCATGTAGGCCAATGGATCAGGTTTGTCTTTCATCAGTGTCTTTCGCCAGGCTTCCTGCTCGGCGTTGATCAGCGCCAATTCCCAAACACAGGCAATGACCGGTCTCCTTGCAGCATCCATCGGCTCAGAAGCCGTATAGAGTTTCCGATAGTCTGCCGGGTTGGGATGACAAAGCCGAGACCATTGCTATCGCCCCCGGCCGCCATGCACGGAATGACGTCCTGTCGGACGAATGACTGAGCCAGCGTAACCATCGCGTCATCGATGCGCCTGCCATCGGCGGCAAGGCCACAGGCTTTGAGCTTGAGACCGCCGATGTTCCAGTCGCCCAGGGTGGAAACATCACGTGGGCGGTAAATCTCGATCGTTCCGGCATTCATCGGCGCGCTCCCATCGATACATTGCCTCCCGCCACCTTGGGTGGTGACATTCAGAGAAAAACGACGAACTGCCAAGCGGTCGGCAAACGTTAGCGTCGCGTCGCGTGGAGAAGCTCAACCGGGAACCTAACCCGGCTCAGCGCCTTTCCTTATGGCTGGCTCCATTGGGCGAGCCTGAATGGTTGGAAGGCTCCGCATAGCTGAGGTCGTGCATGTCAGCGGGCACTCGGCATTCCCCTACCCGCATTAGGTGCAATCATCGCCTTGACAAAAAAATCTGTCAAGGCGATGATTGCACCATGCTCGATCTCGATGTCATAGACGCGCCGGCCGCCGCCGCACTTGCCCTGGAGCCGATTAAGGCCCGTTTGCTGGCGGAACTTGCCGCGCCCGCATCGGCTGCCGCGCTGGCTGTGCGGGTGGGGCTGACGCGCCAGAAGGTCAACTACCATCTGCGTGCGCTCGAAGAGCACAAACTGATAGAACCGGCAGAGCAACGCCGCTGGGGCGGGTTGACCGAGCGCCTGATGGTCGCAACCGCCACGTCCTATGTAGTTTCGCCGGCGGCGCTGGGGCCGATTGCTGCCGACCCCGGGCGGAGCAGCGATCGCCTATCTGCGAGCTATCTGGTCGCACTGGCGGCCCGCATGGTCCGTGAGGTCGGCGGACTGCTGTGCAGCGCCCGCACGCAAAACAAGCGCCTAGCGACGCTGTCGATCGACACCGTGATCAACTTTCGTTCGCCTGCGGAGCGCGCCGCCTTTACCGCCGATCTCGCCCAGGCGGTGAGCGCGCTCGCCGCGCGCTACCACGACGAAGGCGCGCCGGACGCCCGGCCGCACCGGCTCATCATCGCCTCCTACCCTGCGCCAAGCGACGAGAGCGCAGCCAAGGGCGAACCCGACGACACCAACTCCTGAAAGGATAACCCATGCCGATCAAGAAGGATGGCAGCGGAAAGCGCTGGGTTGAAATGGAACTGATCGTGCCCGGCTCGCCCGAAGAGGTCTGGCGGGCGATCGCAACCGGCAGCGGCAACAATGCCTGGTTCACCAAGACGGAAATCGATGAGCGGGTCGGAGGCAAGATCGCCTTCGACTTCGGTCCGAACGGCAGCTCGACCGGCGAGGTGACGCATTGGGAGCCGCCTGCCCGCTTTGCCTATGTGGAACGCGAGTGGAGCGAGGGCGCGCCGCCGGTCGCAACCGAAATCACCGTCACGGCGCGTTCCGGCGATCGCTGCGTGCTGCGCATGGTGCATTCGCTGTTCACAGCGAATGACGACTGGGACGACCAGTTGGAAGGCTTCGAGGGCGGATGGCCGGCGTTCTTCGAGATCCTGAAGATCTATCTCGCACATTTCGCCGGCGAGAAGGCGGTCAGCAGCTTCGCCATGGTTTCAACCGGGGAACCGCAGGCAAGAGTCTGGGAACGCCTGACCGAAGCGCTGGGACTTCTCGGCGCCAATGTCGGCGAGGAGCGCAGCACGCCACCACGGCCCGAACGCCTTGCCGGCATCGTCGAACGGGTACAGCAGGACACCAAGCAACGCTATCTGCTGCTGCGCCTGAAGGAACCCGGCGCCGGCATCGCGCTCATCGGAAGCTATTCGACCGGCGAAGGCACCAATGCCAGCATCGCGCTCTATCACTATGGAGACGGTGCCAAGGCGCGCGCGAAAGACAGCGAGCCGAAATGGCAGAAATGGATGGCGACAACGTTCAACTAGATCGCCCATTGGCAGAGGGCGCTTCGCCGCCGCCAGCCTGCGCACGCCATTACGCGGACATCACCAACTTATGATATCTAATATCTGACTTTCATATCACCAGACAACAAATTGAATTAACACGATTTACATAGACAGATCTGAGCAACTATCTGAAGCTGCCACCAAAGCTCCTGTTTCCAAAAGCCGCGACTGTCCTATGGTCTTTCATTGCGGCTATGGAGATCGGCGATGTTCAGGACCCTTGCTATTGCCCTCGGTCTGGCGGCTCAACTGGCGGGCATGAGCGCTTCGCGCGCGGAAGAACCTGTCGATACGGCACGCGCCATCATTCAAGAACAGATCGCGGCCTTTCTGCACGACGATGCAGAGACGGCCTATTCTTTCGCCTCACCTGAGATCCGGGGAAAGTTCCCCGACAAGACCGCTTTTTTCGACATGGTCAAGCGCGGCTACCGGCCGGTTTATCGGCCCGGCAATTTCGCCTTCGGCCGATCGAAAGTCGTGGGCGACCAAGTGATCCAGGAAGTGCTGATCTCAGCCCCTGATGGTAAGGACTGGACCGCGCTCTATCAACTCGTGAAGCAGCCGGACGGCAGCTACAAGATCAATGCCGTGATGATGCTGCAGTCGGCGCCGGGGCCGGAGATCTGAGCGCTATCGCGTCTCAGACCGGCGGAAGGTCCCCTCGCCGCCAGGTTTCCTGCGTCTCGGCCATGAAGTCGGCGAAGCGGCCTTCGTCGATCGCCTGGCGGATGCCCGCCATCAGCTCCTGGTAGTAGGCCAGGTTGTTCCAACTCAAGAGCATGCCACCGAGCGATTCGTTCGAGCGGATCAGGTGATGCAGGTAGGCACGCGAATAGTCGCGCGTTGCCGGGCACGAAGATTGCTCGTCGAGCGGGCGCATGTCCTCAGCGTGGCGCGCATTGCGCAGGTTGATGCGGCCGTGGCGCGTGAACGCCAGGCCATGGCGCCCCGAGCGGGTCGGCATCACGCAGTCGAACATGTCGATGCCTTCGGCCACGGACCGCAGGATATCGTCAGGCGTGCCGACACCCATGAGATAGCGCGGCTTGTCCACAGGCATGATCGGGCAGGTAATGTCGAGCATGCGCAGCATCACCTCCTGCGGTTCGCCGACGGCGAGACCGCCAACGGCATAGCCCTTGAGGTCCAGACCCTTCAGCGCTTCGGCCGAACGTTCGCGCAGCTTCGGAATGTCGCCACCCTGGACGATGCCGAACATCGCCTTGCCCGGCTGATCGCCGAAGGCGACCTTGCAGCGCTCGGCCCAGCGCAGCGACATCTCCATCGCGCGCTCGATTTCCTTCGGTTCGGCCGGCAGCGCCACGCATTCGTCGAGCTGCATCTGGATATCGCTGTCGAGCAACCCTTGAATTTCGATCGAGCGTTCCGGCGACATGTGGAAGAGCGCGCCGTCGACATGGCTCTTGAAGGTGACGCCCTGCTCGTCGAGCTTGCGAAGGCCGGCGAGCGACATGACCTGGAAACCGCCGCTATCGGTCAGGATCGGCCCTTGCCAGCGGATGAGGCCATGCAGACCGCCGAGCCGCGCGACGCGTTCTGCGCCGGGCCGCAACATCAGGTGATAGGTATTGCCCAGAATGATGTCGGCGCCGAGGTCCTTCACCTGGTCGAGATACATCGCCTTGACCGTGCCGACTGTGCCGACCGGCATGAAGGCGGGCGTGCGGATCGTGCCGCGCGGCATGGAAACCTCGCCGCGACGGGCCTTGCCATCAGTCTTGTGCAGTTTGAACTGGAAGGTCTCGGTCATCTAGTCTTTCCGGAAAAGCAGGCTGGCGTCGCCATAGGAATAGAAGCGGTAGCCGGTTTCGATCGCATGCATATATGCCGCGCGCATCGTTTCGAGGCCAGAGAAGGCCGAAACCAGCATGAACAGCGTCGATTTCGGCAGATGGAAATTGGTCATCAGCATGTCGACGGCGCGGAAGCGATAGCCGGGTGTGATGAAGATGCCGGTTGGCCCGGACCACGGCTTGACGGTGCCCTCTTCCGAAGTTGCGCTTTCGATCAGCCGCAACGAGGTCGTGCCGACACAGACGATGCGGCCGCCCTTCGCCTTGATGGCGTTCAGCTGCTCGGCCGTGCGGGCGTCGACGTAGCCGATCTCTTGGTGCATCACATGGTCGTCGGTGTCATCGGCCTTGACCGGCAGGAACGTGCCCGCTCCCACATGCAGCGTCACGAAGTGCCGCTCGATGCCAGCCTCGTCGAGTTTGGCGAAAAGCCGGTCGGTAAAGTGCAGACCAGCGGTTGGGGCCGCAACGGCGCCCTCCTCCCGGGCGTACATGGTCTGGTAGTCGGCGCGGTCCTGTGCGTCCTCGGCGCGCTTCGAGGCGATGTAAGGCGGCAAGGGAATATGGCCGACAGCCATGATTGCTTCGTCGAGCGGCGGGCCCGAGAGGTCGAAACGCAGCGTCACCTCGCCGGCATCGCCCTTTTCTTCCACCGTCGCGTCAAGCGTTCCAAGAAGGCAGCTCGTGCTACCGTGGCCGAAGGCGATGCGGTCACCAATCTTGAGGCGCCGTGCCGGGCGGGCAAAGGCCTTCCAGCAATCCGGTGCCGCGCGCATGTGCAGCGTCAGCGAAACGGGTGTGGTGATCTCCTCGCCCCGGCGGCGAATGCCTTCGAGCTGTGCAGGGATCACCTTGGTGTCGTTGAAGACCAGCGCGTCGCCTGCCTTAAGGAAAGACGGCAGATCGAGCACGCCCTGGTCGGACAGAACGTCTGTGCCGTCAGGGCGGACGACGAGCATGCGGGCACTGTCGCGCGGGCTTGCGGGCCGAAGCGCAATCGAGGTTTCCGGAAGGTCGAAGTCGAACAGGTCTACGCGCATTGTTTTCTTCAGACAAAAGCAAACCCGCCCCGGCGCTGTTGGCGACCGGGGCGGGTTTGTGCATTAGCGCAAATCAGGCGTCGGCGGCAACCCGCATGGAGACGATGGTGTCGGGATCGCGCACCGGTTCGCCGCGCTTGATCTTGTCGACATTGTCCATGCCTTCGATGACCTGGCCCCAAACGGAATACTGCTTGTTGAGCCAGGGGGCATCGGTGAAGCAGATGAAGAACTGCGAGTTTGCCGAGTTCGGCATCTGGCTGCGGGCCATCGAGCAGGTGCCACGGATGTGGCTGACGTTCGAGAATTCAGCCTTCAGATCCGGCTTGGAGGAGCCGCCCATGCCGGCACGCGCCGGGTTGAAGTGTTCGCCGCCGGTCTTGCCGTACTGAACGTCGCCGGTCTGCGCCATGAAGTCCTCGATCACGCGGTGGAACACCACGCCGTCATAGGCACCTTCGCGAGCCAGTTCCTTGATGCGGGCGACATGACCCGGAGCGACGTCAGGCAGAAGCTCGATAACGATCTTGCCCTTGGTGGTCTCCATGATGATCGTGTTTTCCGGATCTTTGATCTCGGCCATGGGTTTTCTCCTTCTGTTTGACTTTACTTGCCGACCTTGACGCTGATCATGCGGTCGGGATCGGTAACGGAGCCGTTGTTGGCGTCGTCGCCGAGCTTGATCTTGTCGACGTTCTCCATACCCGAAACGACCTTGCCGACGACCGTGTACTGGCCGTTCAGGAAGTCGCCCGGTGCGAACATGATGAAGAACTGCGAATTGGCGCTGTTCGGATCCTGCGAGCGGGCCATGCCGACCGTGCCGCGTTCGAACGGAACGTCGGAGAATTCGGCCGGCAGGTCAGGCCGCGACGATCCGCCGGTACCGGCAGCCTGCGGCTGGTAGCCGTTTTCCATGTCGCCATACTGCACGTCGCCAGTCTGGGCCATGAAGCCCTTGATCACGCGGTGGAAGGCAACGTTGTCATACTCGCCGGCGGCCGCAAGCGCCTTGATCTGCTCGACATGCTTCGGGGCAATGTCGGGACGCAGCTCGATGACGACAGGCCCATCCTTGAGCGTGATCGTGAGAAAATTGTCGGCCGACTGTGCGAATGCCGTTCCCGTCCAGGAGGCAAGCGCAAGCGCGCCGGCAAAAGCGAGGTGGAGGATTTTCATGGTTTCTCCCTGCGTGGTGTAAAGGGTGCCGCGCTTCAAGCGCGGCGTTTGGCCTGCAGTGCTTGGTAAACTGCCGCGGGCACGAAGGCGCTGACGTCACCGCCCATGGCCGCGATCTGGCGGACCAATGTGGCCGTAATGGGCCGCGATGCCGTGCCTGCGGGCAAGAATAGTGTCTGGATGTCGGGGGCCATCTGCCGGTTCATTCCGGCCATCTGCATTTCGTAATCGAGGTCCGTGCCGTCGCGAAGTCCGCGCACCAGCAGTTTCGCGCCGCGCTCGCGTGCCGCGTCGACAACCAGATTGTCAAAGGCGACGACGTCGATGTCACTGGCCCTGTCGGGCAGAAACTCCTGAAGCGACTGACGGACGAGACTTGCACGCTCTTCGAAGGAGAAAAGCGGTGCCTTCCCGGGATGGATACCGATTGCGACGATAACCTTCGCCGCCACGTTCAGCGCCTGCACGAGCACGTCGAGATGCCCGTTCGTCATCGGATCGAAGGAGCCGGGATAAAATGCCGTGGTCATCGCACCTGTTTCCGTTTGGTGATGCCTTTTGTCATGGACGGCGACGGATCGCAAGAGTTGTGCCGAGAGCCAGAGGCTGTTCCCTGGGAAACAGCGGGGCAGAAAGAATGAATGCTAGATGAATGCCATGTTCAAAGGTGCTTCACACGCAAAACGCTAGTGTAGCGCAGTAAACAACGGAACTTTTTCGAACGTACTGCCGTTTAGGACGCGAAAGGATTACGGCTATGGGACTTGCTCTGTTTTCGATGGCGATGTTTTTCGCGATGCTCTTTGCGACGATACATGGACTTCGCGACGAGTCCCGTGACCGGCGCGATAAATTCGCGACCCAGAAGATCTTCCATTGATGGAGGGCGTCATGGCCACCCTGTTCATGATCGCGGCAGCGGTTATCAGTTTCGTATTCTTGATCGATTTCGCCCGAACGATACGCGACCTCCAGCGCGATCGCCAGGGTTCGGAGCGGCTCGACGGTTTCAACGTCTAGCGGTTTCGAGGCTTCGTCATCGAAGCTTGGTAGTAGGCGACGCCGTTCCCTTCCCCTGAGGCGGTCGCCATTCTAAGCCGGACGGCATCCCCTGCCCGTCCGGCTTTTTCTTTGCCTCCACTCTACATACCGCTCAGTGGGTCGCCATGGCGGCAGCCTTTGCCGACATGGCGTTGAGCATGCGGAAGAAGCGCCAATTCAACAGCACGGCCGCAGCGGCTAGCCCGAGCACGAAGCCGAACCAGACACCGATCCCGCCGAAGTTGAACAGGAAGGCGAAGGCCCAGGCGCACACAAAGCCGATCGGCCAATAGGAGATCAATGCCAGCAGCATGGGTACCTTGGTGTCCTTCAGCCCGCGCAGCATGCCGGCAGCGATCGCCTGCATGCCGTCGACGAGCTGGAAAGCGCCGGCAATGACGATGAGCGGCGCGGCAAAAGCAAGAACCGCGGCGGCGTCCGGCCGCTCGGTGTCGAGATAGAGCGCGGCGAGCTGGCTCGGGAAAAGCGCATAGATCGCGCTGCCGACGATGGCAAAGCCGGCGCCGAGCACGAGCGACGCAATCGCCGCCCGGCGCACGCCCAGGAGATCGCCGCGCCCATAGGAAAGACCTACGCGCACGGTTGCGGCTTGGGCGAGACCGAGCGGGATCATGAAAGCGATAGAGGCGAACTGCAGGGCGATGCCATGGGCCGCAAGCTCGACCGTGCCAATGGTCCCCATCAGCAGCGACGCGACCGTGAAGAGGCTGACCTCCGCAAGGATTGTCAGCGAGATCGGAATGCCGAGAAAGACGACTTCGCGAAACGCCACCCAGTCGGGGCGCCAGAAGCGCACGAACAATTCGTACTGGTTGAGCTCCGGCTTGCTTTTGATGTAGGCGATCGTCAGTGCCGCTCCGAGCACGGCAACGCCGAGGGCGGCGACGGCTGCGCCGAAAATGCCGAGTTTCGGAAAGCCGAAATGACCGAAAATCAGGACGTAGCAAAGCAGGGCGTTGAGCACGAGGGTTGCCAGCGTCACGTATAGAATGATGCCTGCCCTCTCCAGCCCGCTCAGGAAGGCGCGGAGCACCATGAAGATGAGACCGGGAAAGATCGCCCACTGCGCAATGCGGATGTACTCGCCTGCGAGTGCTGCGACCTTCGGCTGTTGCCCGGCAAAAAGCAGGATCGGCTCGGCCATCCAGAGCACCGGCGCCGTCAGGACGCCGTAAAGCAGAACCACCCACATGCCCATGCGCACGGAACGGCGCACCGAGACCTTGTCGCCTCGCCCGACGGCTTGGGCCGCCATAGGCACCACGGCGTTGGCAAAACCGTTCCCGAAGACATAGACCGTGAAATACATCTGCGTCGCGAGAATGATGGCCGCAAGCTCGGTCGCGCCGAGCTTGCCGACCATCAGCACGTCCGTCGTGTTGATGGCGAGCTGGGCGAGCTGGGCACCGATGAACGGGACGCCAAGATAGAAACTCGCGCGATAATGCGTCCGCCAGGAATTGTCGGTCGTCAAAGACGTAGGGCTCGCATTTGCGGTCAGCATGGCAGATTCCTGGCAGTCGATACGGCCTCAGGCCGCAACTAAAGATCGGAGGGAGGAAAACCGGAGATAGAATACCGCCGGGCAAAGAGCCAGCCGCAAGGGCGAGGTTGCTCAAACTTTCATCGATAGATCACGAAAATTGATCAATTTCCGTGCACTCGCGAACGCTCGACTGCCTCGGCCGCTTCCGGCGCTGCAACCGTGACCGGCTCGGCAGTCTCCGTGCCCTGCGGTGCGACCGCCCTGCTACTCGGGATCTTCATGAGGAAGACGATGAGCGCGCCGACGAGGAAGCAGCTCGCCAGCGCATAGGGGGCGCCGGCGAAGGCGGCGGGAGCGCTGGGGCTTGTGAAGTAGCCGAAGGCCTGGGTGAAGATCAGCGGGCCGATGATGGTTGTGATGCTGCCGATGCTGGTCAACGCCCCCTGAAGCTCGCCCTGTGCCGAAGGCGGCACATGGGCGGCCGCGATGCTGCGCAGCGGCGGATCGGCGAGACTTTCGAGCGCGGTTGCGATGATCACCGCATAGATCATCCATCCCTGCCAGGCGCCGGCATAGCCAATAGCGCCGAGCGTCGTGAAGGCCAGGCCGAGCGCCGCTGTCCGCCACTCGCCGAGCCGTGGCACGATGCGCGGCAGGATAACGGCCATGACGAACGCGCCGCCGATGCCGAAGATGCCCAGCGACAACCCGATCTGCCCCTCGCTCCAGCCATAGCGGTAGTTGGATACGAACGACCAGACCGACGGATAGACGGAGTGGGCGAGCCAGAAGAGAAAGAAGACGAGCCCGACCCAGCCGATGCCCGGATAGTTGCGCATCTGCTTGAGGGCGCCGAGCGGATTGGCGCGTTTCCATTCGAAACGACGGCGATGGGCACGGTCCAGCGTTTCCGGCAGCAGAAACACGCCGAGGATGAAGTTGAGGAAGGATAGTGCTGCAGCGCCATAGAACGGCACCCGCGGGCCGAGTTCGCCGAGCAGGCCGCCAAGCACGGGGCCGAGCGCGAATCCGGTGCCGAAGGCGATGCCGATCAGCCCAAAATTCTTGGCGCGGTTTCCGTCATGGCTGATGTCGGCGATATAGGCCGAGGCCGTGCCGAAGCTCGCGCCGCTGATGCCGGCGAGAACACGACCGATGAACAGCATCCAATAGCTGGTGGCGACCGCGCAGATCAGATTGTCGAGTGCGAAGGTGAAGACGGACGCAAGCAGTACCGGGCGCCGTCCGAAGCGGTCGCTGAGGTTGCCGATCAGCGGGGCGAAGAGAAACTGCATCGCCGCATAGACGAGCAGCAGCCAGCCGCCATCGATCGCCGCCTCGCTGACGCCCGAACCGGTCAATTCCTCGAGATAGGTCGGCAGCACCGGGACGATGATCGCGATACCGATGATATCCAGGAACAGGATGAGAAAGACGAGGAACAGACCACGTCGCACAAACTTCTCGTCGAGCATGCAACTCCTCCCCCCGAGCGCTGCCCCGAGGACAGGGACAGAACGTGAACAACGCGACCAATTTAGGTGTAACGGATCATTTCGGCCGAAACAATCCGTGAACAACTCAAATTATCTGATGGGACTATCGCGGTGGTTGATACGTCGGTTGACGTGCAGCCGCTTGTCAGCCGTTTTTGCGCCGCTGTTCGAGCTGCAGGAAATCCACGAAGGCGCGCAGCGCCGCCGGCATATGTCTGCGGCTTGCGTAGTAGAGAAACGGTCCGGAAAAGCTCGTCGTCCAGTCGCCGAGGATGGGCACGAGCCGCCCCGCGGCGATTGCGGGGGCGACGAACTCTTCGAAGGTTCTGATGATCCCGAGCCCATCGAGGGCAGCACCGAGTTCGAGGTCGATCGCATTTGCGGTCACTACCGCCGGCGGTGCGATCGTCAGTGCCATATCACCCTCGCCGAATTCCCAGGGAAGAGAAATGCCGCTTGAGAAACGGTGGCGAATGCAGGCGTGCTCGAGCAGATCGCGCGGATGTTGCGGCATGCCCCGCCTGGCGAGGTAATCCGGCGCAGCGGCGGTGACATAGCGTTGGCGGCGCGGCCCGATCGGTATGGCGATCATATCGCGTTCGACCCGTTCCTCGTAGCGCACACCGGCATCGAAGCCGGCCGCCAGAACGTCGACAAACCCGTCTTCGGCTGTCACTTCCAGGGCGATTGCCGGATGCTCGCTGAGGAAGCGGCCGACAATCGGTGGTAATATCTCCCGGGCGACGACGGTCGGAACATTCAGTTTCAGCGTTCCCGCCGGACTGTCGCGCATCTCGTTCACCTGGTCGAGCGCGCCGGCAATTTCGCCGAGCGCCGGCGTCAGCCGATCGAGCAGCCGCATGCCCGCCTCCGTCAGCGTCACGCTGCGGGTTGTGCGGTTGAGCAGGCGCACTTGTAGTTTGGCTTCAAGCCGCCGCAGCGCCTCGCTGAGCGCGGACGCAGAAACGCCGCGTGTCTTGGCTGCTGCGCGGAAGCTGCGTGCGGCGGCGACGGCGGTAAAGGCATCGAGATCGGCAAGTGGAAGGTCGTTCATTGTGCGAAATTTCGTACAAGGCGTTCGGTTGATATCGGATTATCGCACGACGCAGAGCGAAGTAAACAAGAGACCGAGCAAACGGCCGGCAGATTTCGGCCTTGTCGAAGGAGAACGAGAATGGATTGCGTTTCACTCGGAAAGACCGGCCCCTCGGTCTCGGCGCTCGGCCTCGGCTGCATGGGCATGTCCGGCATGTACGGCCCGGCCGACCGTGCCGAAAGCATCGCCACCATCCACGCCGCGCTGGAGGCTGGCATCACGCTGCTCGACACCGGCGATTTCTACGGCATGGGTCACAACGAGATGCTAATCGGCGAAGCGCTGAAGGGCGCAAAGCGCGAGAAGGCCCTGATAAGTGTCAAGTTCGGCGCCTTGCGTGACGCCGCCGGCAACTGGTCCGGCTATGATTCCCGCCCGAAGGCCATTCGCAACTTTCTCGCCTATTCGCTGCAACGCCTTGGCGTCGATCATATCGATATCTATCGCCCCTCCAGGCTCGATCCCGATGTGCCGATCGAGGACACGATCGGCGCGATCGCCGACATGGTGAAGGCTGGCTATGTCAAGCATATCGGCCTCTCCGAAATCGGTGCCGAGACCATTCGTCGTGCGGCTGCCGTCCATCCGATCTCGGATCTGCAGATCGAATACTCGCTGATTTCGCGCGGGATCGAGCACGAGATCCTGCCCGCCTGCCGACAACTCGGCATCGGCGTCACGGCCTATGGTGTTCTCTCACGTGGCCTGATCAGTGGCCATTGGGAGAAGGGCGCCGCCGGCAAGGGCGATTTCCGCGCCATGAGCCCGCGTTTCCAGGAGGGCAATATCGACAAGAACCTCGCCCTCGTGGAAGCGCTGAGGCAGATCGCTGAAAAGAAGGGTGTTTCAGTGGCGCAGATCGCGATCGCCTGGGTGGCCGCCCAGGGCAAGGACATTGTACCGTTGATCGGAGCACGCCGCCGCGACCGCCTGGCGGAAGCCCTTGCCTCGCGCGACGTCCATCTCAATGCGGGCGATCTCGCGGCGATCGAACTGGCGGTTCCGAAAAACGCCGCCGCGGGCGCCCGCTATCCCGAGGCGCAGCTCGCCCATATGGACAGCGAACGTTGAGGCAACAAAAGAAAGGGCCGGCAATCGTGCCGGCCCTGACGGTTTCTTGGCTTGGTGCAATCAGACGCCGCCGGAGAACGTATCGCAGGCCGACATCTTGCCGCTGTCAAAGCCGCGCTTGAACCAGCGCATCCGCTGTTCGGAAGTGCCGTGGTTGAAGCTCTCCGGCACCACGTAGCCCTGCATGCGCTTCTGCAGCGTGTCGTCGCCGATCTGGGTGGCGGCGTTCAGCGCCTCTTCGAGGTCGCCTTGCTCGAGCAGGCCCTTCTGCTCCGTGTATTTGCCCCAGACGCCGGCGAAGCAATCGGCCTGCAGCTCGACGCGGACGGACATCTGGTTGGCCTCGGTCTCGCTCATCGACTGGCGCATCTGGTTGAATTTCGGCAGGACGCCGATCAGGTTCTGGACGTGGTGGCCGACCTCATGGGCGACGACATAGGCCTGGGCGAAGTCACCCGATGCGTCGAACTTCTGGGCGAGTTCGTCGAAGAAGCTCATGTCGAGATAGACCTTGTGGTCGCCCGGGCAATAGAACGGCCCGGAGGCGGCAGACGCGAAGCCGCAGGCCGAGCGCACCTGGCCGCGGAAGAGCACCATCTTGGGCTCCTCATATTGCTTGCCATTCGCCTGGAAAATGCCGTTCCAGGTATCCTCTGTCTCTGCAAGCACCGTCGCCATGAACTGCTTCATTTCCTCTTCCTGGGCAGAGCCGCGCGGTGCCGGCGAACCGTCGCTCTGCTCGAAGCCGGGCTGCTGTACCTGACCGCCGCCGCCTTCCAGCACCTGCAGCATGTCGATGCCCACGGCCTTGAGAATGAAGTAGAGGATGACGAGGAAGATGATCGTGCCGAAGCTCATGCCGCCGCCGGCGCGCCGCATGCCGCCTCCGCCGCCCGGCATGCGAAATCCGCCACCACGGCCGAACGGATTGCCGCCGAGGCCCCCACCCGGGCTCGCGCCGCGCTGGTCTTCGATATTCTCGGATTGGCGGCGGCCTTTCCACTCCATGATCTGTCCTCCGGCGCTGTGCAAACAGGCATTGTCGGTACGTACATTTATAAGACGGCCCTAACGTCGTTGTAAAACGCAATCGCCACCCGTAAGTTCGCGATCTCGCCAATCTTTTTTGCAGCGCCAGCGAGGCGCCGCTTCGGACGCCGGCAGTGAAATGCACGCCGGCCGAAGATGGCACCGCTTGCCTTGACGCCATATCGCTTTGCCGCTCCTATGCCATGGCGGACAGGAGCGAGGAGGAGCGTTCATGAAGGCGTTGCGGCTTGAAGGAATCGGTCGGCTCAGCGTGGTCGAAGTCGAAAAGCCCCTGCCCGGTCCACGGGACCTGCTCGTCCGGGTCGAAGCCTGTGGCATCTGCGGCACCGACCGGCATCTGCTGCATGGCGAATTTCCCTCGAAACCGCCGGTCACCCTTGGTCATGAATTCTGCGGCATCGTCGAAGCCATAGGAAGTGAAGTCTCGGATATAGCAATCGGCGCGCGCATTACCGGTGACCCCAACATCGCCTGTGGCGCTTGCCCCCAGTGCAGCACAGGACGTGTCAACCTTTGCCGCAATCTGCGGGCAATTGGCATCCACCGTGATGGCGGCTTCGCCGACTATGTTCTTGTGCCGCGCAAGCAGGCTTTCGAACTGCCGCGGGCCCTCGATCCGGTTCGCGGCGCCTTTTGCGAGCCGCTGGCCTGCTGCCTGCATGGCGTGGACATGTCAGGCATTCGCGCCGGCTCCTCCGTCATCGTTCTGGGTGGCGGAGTGATCGGCCTGCTGGTGGTGCAGCTCGCCAGGCTCGCGGGCGCCACCACGGTGATCCTGTCGACCCGACAGGCGGTGAAGCGTCGCCTCGCCGAAGAGCTCGGTGCGACCGCGACCGTCGATCCCTCCTCGGCCGATATCGTCGAATTCGTCACTGGCGATTCCGGGCTCGTTCCCGGTGGGGTCGATGTCGTCATCGAATGCGCCGGTGTTGCCGAAACCGTCGGGCAGGCGACACGCCTCGCAAAGGCGGGCGGTACGGTTGTCATCCTTGGCGTCATGCCGCAGGGCGAGACCGTGGAGATCGAGCCCTTCGATATTCTCTTCCGCGAACTGCGCGTGCTCGGGTCCTTCATCAACCCGTTCGTGCATCGGCGCGCCGCCGAGCTGGTGGCCTCCGGTGCCATCGAGATCGACAAGCTGATCTCCCGGCGCGTGATGCTCGATGAGGCTGCGGGCGTCATCGCGCATCCGCCGGCAGCGGGCGAAGTGAAGGTTCTGGTGATCCCCGGTAGCGCCTGATGCTTTGGCGTGATTTCGATACCGCCTCGCAAGCGACAAAGCAGAGCACGCGCAAATATCCCCGCTTCTTGTCGATTCCGGAATTTTCGGGGTTTCGCTTGCAGATACATTTGCCTATAAGCCGCTTCTAGCCTGAAAAGACCCATCAATGCGTGCCCGGCCGGTGACCTCCCACTTTGGCCGGTTTTTCGCGCAGCTAGAAACGGATGACCGACCATGCCGAAGCGCCAAGATATCAAGTCCATTCTTATCATCGGCGCAGGGCCGATCGTCATCGGTCAGGCATGCGAATTCGACTATTCCGGCACCCAGGCCTGTAAGGCGCTGAAGGAGGAAGGCTACCGTGTCATCCTCGTCAACTCCAACCCCGCAACGATCATGACCGATCCGGGCCTCGCCGACGCAACTTACGTCGAGCCGATCACCCCGGAAGTTGTCGCCAAGATCATCGCCAAGGAGCGCCCCGACGCCCTGCTCCCGACCATGGGTGGCCAGACGGCGCTCAACACCGCGCTGTCGCTGCGCCGCATGGGCGTGCTCGACCGCTACAATGTCGAGATGATCGGCGCAAAGCCGGATGCGATCGACAAGGCCGAAGACCGCGCGCTCTTCCGTGAGGCCATGGCGAAGATCGGCCTGGAGACGCCGAAGTCGCGGCTGGCCAACGCGACCGACATCAAGGACCACGACCGTAAGGTGCATGAGGCCGAGCGCGCCGAACTGAAGAGCCGGCTCTCCGGCTCCGAGCTCGACAAGGCGCTGGATAATCTCGAAAACCAGTGGAACCTCGGTGAAGGCGATCGCAAGCAGCGCTACATGAACCACGCGATGGCGATTGCAGCGCAGGCGCTCGACGATGTCGGCCTGCCGGCGATCATCCGCCCGTCCTTCACGCTCGGCGGCACCGGCGGCGGCATCGCCTACAACCGCACCGAATTCTTCGACATCGTCGGCAGCGGTCTCGATGCATCGCCGACCACCGAAGTGCTGATCGAAGAATCGGTGCTCGGCTGGAAGGAGTACGAGATGGAAGTCGTCCGCGACACGGCGGACAACTGCATCATCATCTGCTCGATCGAAAACATCGACCCGATGGGCGTCCACACCGGCGATTCGATCACCGTTGCTCCGGCGCTGACGCTGACGGACAAGGAATACCAGATCATGCGCAACGCCTCGATCGCGGTTCTGCGCGAGATCGGCGTTGAGACCGGCGGTTCGAACGTGCAGTTCGCCGTCAACCCGAAGGACGGGCGCCTGGTCGTCATCGAGATGAACCCGCGCGTTTCGCGCTCTTCAGCTCTGGCGTCGAAGGCGACCGGCTTCCCGATCGCCAAGATCGCGGCGAAGCTTGCGATCGGCTACACGCTCGACGAACTCGACAACGACATCACCGGCGGCGCAACCCCGGCTTCGTTCGAACCGTCGATCGACTACGTCGTCACCAAGATCCCGCGCTTTGCATTCGAGAAGTTCCCGGGCGCCTCGCCGGTGCTGACCACCGCGATGAAGTCGGTCGGCGAAGTCATGGCGATCGGCCGCACCTTTGCCGAATCGCTGCAGAAGGCGCTGCGTGGCATGGAGACTGGCCTTACCGGCCTCGACGAAATCGAAATCCCGGACATGGACGAAAACGGCGATGGCCGTAACGCCATCCGCGCCGCGATCGGCACGCCGACGCCGGACCGTCTGCGCATGGTCGCCCAGGCGCTGCGTCTCGGCATGAGCGAGGCGGAAGTCCACGAGGCGAGCAAGATCGATCCGTGGTTCATCGCTCAGTTCAAGGCGATCGTCGACATGGAAGCCCGCATCCGCGAGCACGGCCTGCCCCAGGATGCCGACAACCTGCGCATGCTGAAGGCCATGGGCTTCTCCGATGCCCGTCTGGCAACGCTCGGCGGCAAGCGCCCGAAGGAAGTGGCCGAACTGCGCAATGCGCTGAATGTGCGTCCGGTCTACAAGCGCATCGATACCTGCGCCGCCGAATTCGCCTCGCCGACCGCCTACATGTACTCGACCTACGAGACGCCCTTCGTCGGTGCCGCCCGTTCTGAAGCCGAGGTTTCCGACCGCAAGAAGGTCGTCATCCTTGGTGGTGGCCCGAACCGCATTGGCCAGGGTATCGAGTTCGACTATTGCTGCTGCCACGCCGCCTTCGCGCTGAAGGATGCCGGCTATGAAGCGATCATGATCAACTGCAACCCGGAGACGGTTTCGACCGACTACGACACCTCCGATCGCCTCTACTTCGAACCGCTGACCGCCGAAGACGTGATCGAGATCATGCGCGCCGAGCAGGAAAAGGGCGAGCTCGTCGGCGTCATCGTGCAGTTCGGTGGCCAGACGCCGCTGAAGCTCGCCGAAGCGCTGGAAAAGAACGGGATTCCGATCCTTGGCACCGCGCCGGACGCGATCGACCTCGCCGAAGACCGCGACCGCTTCCAGAAGCTGCTGATGAAGCTCGATCTCAACCAGCCGAATAACGGCATCGCCTATTCGGTCGAGCAGGCCCGCCTCGTCGCTGGCGAGATCGGCTTCCCGCTGGTCGTGCGCCCGTCCTACGTACTCGGCGGCCGCGCGATGCAGATCATCCATTCGGAAAGCATGCTGCAGAGCTATCTGCTCGACACGGTGCCGGGCCTCGTTCCTGAAGACATCAAGCAACGTTACCCGAACGACAAGACCGGCCAGATCAATACGCTGCTCGGCAAGAACCCGCTGCTGTTCGACAGCTACCTGACGAACGCCACCGAAGTGGACGTCGACTGCCTCTGCGACGGCAAGGATGTGTTCGTCTCGGGCATCATGGAGCACATCGAGGAGGCCGGCATCCATTCGGGCGACAGCGCCTGCTCTCTGCCGGTGCACACGCTCGATACTGCCATGGTCGACGAACTCGAGCGCCAGACGGCAGCCCTTGCCAAGGCACTCAATGTCGGCGGCCTGATGAACGTGCAGTTCGCCATCAAGGACGGCACGATCTACGTGCTCGAAGTCAACCCGCGCGCATCGCGTACCGTGCCCTTCGTTGCCAAGACGATCGGCGCGCCGATCGCCAAGATCGCAGCCCGCGTCATGGCCGGCGAAGCACTTGATGTCGCGATCGCGGCCTACGGCGAAAAGCCCGATCCGCGCAACCTGAAGCACATCGCCGTCAAGGAAGCCGTGTTCCCCTTCGCCCGCTTCCCGGGTGTCGATACACTGCTCGGTCCGGAAATGCGATCGACCGGCGAAGTTATCGGTCTCGATACCGACTATGCGCTCGCCTTCGCCAAGTCGCAACTCGGCGCCGGCGTCGACCTGCCGCGCGATGGAACGGTATTCGTTTCGGTGCGCGACGAAGACAAGACCCGGGTTCTTCCGGCGATCCGCATCCTCGTCGACATCGGCTTCAAGGTCATGGCCACCGGTGGCACGGCCCGCTTCCTTGGTGAACACGGCATTGCCGCCTCCAAGGTCAACAAGGTCCAGGAAGGCCGGCCGCACGTCGAGGATGCGATCCGCAACCGCCAGGTCCAGCTCGTGTTCAACACCACCGACAGCAACAAGGCGATCTCGGACTCGAAGTCGCTGCGTCGCGCGACGCTGATGCAGAAGGTTCCCTACTACACGACGATGGCCGGCGCCGAAGCGGCAGCGCACGCGATCAAGGCACTGAAGGCCGGCAGCCTCGAAGTGCGTCCGCTGCAGAGCTACTTCAAGGCCTAATACGACGAGCGGCGCGTGATGACCTCACGCGCCGCTTCCATTTCCAGCGGACGCCTGTGATCGGCGCTTTCGTCCACCCCGTCCGGCTGAATGCAGCATGAATGGGCGGTTCAGGCTGCGTTCGTCCGCGCCATGCTCCAATATGTCTGCGCTTAGGTATCGGAGGGGCCTCCGGTGGGCGCGCTACGGGGCAAGATCGTGCAACTCTACTTCTTCGATTTGCATTGGGGTGACGAGCACTTCGTCGACGAGGACGGCATCATCCATTTCGATGAGGGCTCGGCCCTCTATTACGGTCAGCGCATCGCCGACAGGATCGGCCGCGATACGGACTATGGATCCCTGAAGGTCGAGGTTTTCTCCAGCAATCGCAGACTGCTCGCGACGATCTTTCCGTCGATTGGCCGCGGTGGCGAGCAGCGCGCGCTGCTTGGGCGCCGACAGGTCGGTGCGCCACTCCACGCGGCTGCCTAGTGCGCCATTGACCGCACCGCGCTCTAGTCTCCGGCGAACGCGCCGAGCGTCGCTCCGCCTTGGCCCGGCCGCGATCGTTTGGCGGCAAGCCGCACGGTTCTGAGGCCGAAATAGAGCGATGCCGTTGAGATCACGGACGCGACGACGAAGACGGTGAACAACGCGCCATGCATCGTCGCAACACTTGCCTTCTCGTCGAAGCCGCGGAGATTTGCCGTCAGTCCGCAGATTGCGGCGCCAATGGCGTAGCCGGCCGATTGCAGCGTCGGCAGGAACGCCGACGTCTTGTCGCGCTCCTTGTGTGGCGACACATCCATCATCAACTGGCTGAGCGTACCCCAGGAGATGCCGAAGCCGGCGCCGACCGCGATCTGGCTCGGGAAGACCAGCCGGAATTCGTCGATGGCCATCGCGACCGTCAGGCCGGCAAGTCCGAGGCTCAGAAGCGCCGGCCCCAACGGGATCAGTTTCACACGCAGGTCGTGTGAGCGAAGGCTCGCAACGAGGATTGCGGTAAAGCTCCATGAGATCGCCATCAGCGCACCGGAGAAACCGGCAGCCGTCGGGCTGAAGTCCCACACGTGCTGCAGTCCGTAGATGAGGTAGATCGAGCCGGACGCCTGCGCCAGCGGCATCAGCAACACGACCCAAAGGCCGGTGCCGAGCGGTTTTGTCAGCGCGAAGGCGCCGGCAGGCAGGATCGAGTGCTCCGCACGCCGGTCAGCCTGGACCACCGCCCAGAGGATTGTCAGAGCCGTTGCCAGCGCGGCGATCATCAAGGGAACACTTGCGGCCGTGGTCGACACCGAGATCAGCAAAATGCCGGTGCCGACGATGATTAGCCGCAGCAGCGGGATCGGACGGGATGTGCTGGCCGCAACCTTCTGTGCCGGCACTATAGCAAGGACGAGCACGACGAAGATTGCGGCTGCCGGGATATTGACGCCAAATGCTGCCCGCCAGGACCAATGCTCTGTGAGAAATCCGGAAACGAGTGGCCCGCCGAAGGCAGCCGTTGCCCAGACGATGGCTTCGGCTCCAAAGATCTTCGGTACCAATCGCGGCGGGAAGAGCGCGGGAATCAATGCATAACAAACCGCGGCTATGATTCCTTCGCCGAAACCCTGAAAGATCCGGCCGGCAAGCACCTGCGGCATGCTGCCTGCGGTCGTCGCGATCATGGTTCCGGCGACAAAGACGATGGCGGCGGTAATCAGCGTGCCGCGTGCGCCGAATCTTGTCTTGAGATTCGCGGCAATTGCGCCGCCGAGAATGGCGAAGACGAGATAGAGCGTGACAGCCCAGGAAAGCAGCGTGGCCCCGCCGATCTCGGAGACAGCCGTCGGCAGTGCGGTCGCAATGAAAAACTCGTTGAAGGCAAAGAGCGCGACCCCGAGGCAGAGCGTGACGGTCGCCGCCAGATAGTTCGGCCTAAGCAGTTCGCTCCAGCGGCCATCCTCCTGCGGCGGTACGTCCAGGTCTGCCCTGATGTTGTCGTCCTTGGCGAAATCCATGGGGCACGCTTCCTCATTGATATTTTCTGGGAGCAACTCTGATACGACCTCAAGCGCTGTTGAGGTAAAGCGGTTTCTGAAAAACTTGCCACCGGTTTCGTTCGTCTACAAGTTGCGGACCGTTTGTTGCCTTCGGTGGATGGTGGCGAAATATCTGGCTTTCGCGCTTCCGTTTCTGCTATAACGAAGGTTCGAAGTTTCGGACGGTTCCGGTGCTCGCGCGCCGGAGACCGTTTTCTTTTGCGTTGGCGCCGCCCCAAGGGCGGCGCCTCGTGCTTGATGAAGGACATTGAAATGGTCGAAAAAGTGCCGATGACACAGGGCGGATTCGTCAACCTGCAGGAGGAGCTGCGCTGGCGCCAGCAGGAAGAACGACCGCGAATCATCGAGGCTATTGCCGAAGCCCGTGCACATGGCGACCTGTCGGAAAATGCCGAATACCACGCTGCCAAGGAAGCGCAGAGCCACAATGAGGGCCGCATCACCGAGCTCGAAGACTTGATCGCCCGCGCGGAAGTCATTGATCTCACGAAGATGTCCGGCTCCAAGATCAAGTTCGGCGCCAAGGTCAAGCTCGTCGACGAAGACACCGAAGAAGAAAAGACCTATCAGATCGTCGGCGACCAGGAAGCCGACGTGAAGGCCGGCCGCATCTCGATCTCGTCGCCGATCGCGCGCGCCCTGATCGGCAAGGAAGTCGGCGATTCCATCGAAGTGAACGCCCCCGGCGGTTCCAAGGCCTACGAAATTCTCGCGGTCAACTGGGGCTGATCAGCCCCGGCAGGGGCGAAGCCTCCCTTCGCCCCGTTTTTTCCTCTTTCCAAAAGACGATCATTGCTCGCGCAAGGAGTGCGCTTTCGTGGCCGATATCCGGAACGTCGAGGTCATCGCTCCCAATTTCAAGCGCCGCCTCTCGGGCGTGACGTCCACCATCATCCAGTTGATTCCGATCCAGCGCGCGCTGGGCGAGAAGATCGCCGTGCTTGGCCCTGGGCTGCCGGACACCCTGCCCTCGATCCGCTTCCGCGATCTTCTGCGTTTGTGGAGCGCCCCGGATGGCCGGCCCTGTCGGGTCTGGCACGCACGCCGCAACGTCGAGATGCTGCCGGCGATTGTTCTGCGCGATCTCCTGGGCATGAAGCTGAAGATCGTCTTTACCTCCGCGTCGCAGCGCCGCCATACCGGCTGGAGCAAGTTCCTGATCGCCAGGATGGATGCGGTGATCGCCACGAGCGGCAAGACCGCCGCCTATCTCGAAGTGCCGAACACGGTCATCCTGCACGGCATCGACACCAAGCGCTTTCAGCCGCCGGCGGAAGCGGCCGCTGCCAAGTCGGCGCTCGGGCTCGACCCCGCGCAGAAATATGTTGGCTGCTTCGGACGCGTTCGTAAGCAGAAGGGTACCGATCTCTTCGTCGACAGCATGATCGCGCTTTTGCCCTGCCGGCCAGGCTGGAGCGCCATCGTCGCTGGCCGTGCGACCGGCCCGCACGTGGCGTTCGAGAACGAACTGAAGGAACGGGTCGCAAAGGCGGGCCTCACGGACCGCATCCGTTTCGTCGGAGAGCACACCAACATTCCCGATTGGTACCGTGCGCTCGATCTTTTCATCGCGCCGCAGCGTTGGGAGGGGTTTGGCCTGACGCCTCTGGAAGCGATGGCTACCGCCGTGCCTGTTGTTGCGACCGATGTCGGTGCGTTTTCGGAGCTGGTCGTCGTTGGCGAGCAGGAAACGGGCACCGTCATTGCCGCCAACGACTTGCAGGCGATGGTCGAGGCGGCCGCCGGCTTCATGGACGACGATCGCCGCCGCACGATGGCAGGCGCCAACGGCCTGGGACTGACGTCTGCTTCCTTCGCGATCGAGGGCGAGGCCCGGGCGATCAACACCGTCTACGAGCGTCTGATGCGCTTCTGACCGGCTGCCATCTGTAATGGCAGCCGCGCGATCGAGATTGTCTCAGCGCTTGGAGGCGAAGAGCTTCAGATAGGCGTCGGTGATCGCCTGCTTCGAGAACTGGTTCATCAGGGTATCGTGGCCGCGTTCGGCGAGGCGTTCGCCGAGCGACGTGTCGCTGGCAATGCGGTCGATTGCCTGGGCGAAGCCGTCAGCATCGCCGATATCGACCATCAGCCCGTTTTCGCCGTCACGCATGAACCATTGCGGCCCTTCCGAGCGGCTGGACACGACAGGCGTGCCTTGGGCCCAGGCCTCGAGGATCACGTTGCCGAGCGGCTCATGGCTCGACGCCATGACGAAAATGTCTGAGGCGGCGAGAAATGGCCGCGTATCCTTCTGCCAGCCGGCAAAGCGCACGCGCTTCGACACGCCGAGATCGGCCGCCAGCTTCTCCAGGTTTGCGCGTTCTTCGCCGTCGCCGACCAGCCAGAGATAGGCGTCCGGCACCTTGGCGACCGCCTGGATCAGCGTGTGGAAGCCTTTGCGCGGGACGAAGCGCCCCATCGACATGATGACCGGCGCGTTCTCGGGTGTGTCGAGCCTCGCGCGGTTGACCGGCGCGACGCGCTCGGTACCGGTGAAGTTGGAGATGACTTCGACATCGCGCTTCCAGCCGATCTTGCGCACATGCTCGGCGATCCCCGGCGTGTTGCAGACGAGGCAATCGGTGTTGCGGAAGTAGTCGAGGCGCAGCGGATAGTCGCCGAGGCGGGAGATCTTGATGCAGCCCTTGTAGTTCGGCATGAGACGGCTTGCACGCGGCATCCAGGCGAACAGCGCGTCCGGCTTCTCGCGGCGCGCCATGCTGCTGACTTTCATCGGCAGCAGGATCCGGTCGAGCGACAGGTTGCGGAAATTGCTTTCGATGATGCGCGTCGCGCCCTCGATGTCCTTCCGCCAGATGCGCCCTGGCCGGATGACGGAGGTCTGCTCGACGCCGCGCTCGCCAAGCGCATTCACCAGATGAACGAAGAAGCGCTCCGCGCCGCCATCCTTGCCGAAGTGGAAATGCATGACTTTCATTGGAACCTCACGGGCTGGTCTGGCGCCGATCCATGTCGTCATGGTTCGGGTGACGCTTCAGCGCGTGCCTCTGATAGATTTTGGCTGCGGTGAGAAAGGCGTAGACGGCGCCGGTCATCGCTTCGATGAAACCCGGAAACCCGCAGCGCCAAAGGCCGTTGCGGAAGTAGAGCCGGTAGAAATAGAGTGGCGGGCTGAACAGCATCTTGTAGGGGCGCGCGGACTTGCCGGCCGCAAACTGCTGGTCTGCCTTGAGCGTCGAATACTTGTTTTCCTTGAGGATCTGCTCGTCGATGATCAGCGGCCGGTAATGCAGCAGACTTCCCCTGCGTGCGGCGGCGACGGCGCCGTCCGGAACGATCCCCTCATGGACCTTCTGATTGAGGTCGTAACGCCCCCTGCCCTGGCGGATCAGTCTGAGGTTCCGTCGTTCATGCACACGCTCGGGCGTATAGCCGTAACCGATCAGATAGGGCCTGCGGGCCACGCGCCAGCCGACGGTCTCTGCCGGTGCGGCGAGCAGCGATGGCAGTAGCGCCTTCAACGGTTCGTCGAGGCGTTCGTCGGAATCGATGTTGAGGCACCACGGTTGCGTGCACTGGTCGAGGGCGAATTGCTTTTGGCCGGCATAACCGCGCCACGGCTCATGCAGGAAACGGATCGGCCACCCCTTGTCGATGTAGGATTGCACGAGCGCCGGCGTGCCGTCGGTCGAACCGGAGTCGACGATGACGATTTCCGCGCATTGTTCGAGGCTCTCGATGCAATTGCCGAGGTAGGCTTCTTCGTTCTGGCAGATGATGAAGGCGGAAAGCGGAAGCTTGCTCATGGGCGGGCCCTAGATCTGAACGAGGCCGATATCCTTGACCTGGCGAATGGTCAGCATCGTGCGCACCGTGTCGACCCGCTCGTTGGCCGTCAGCACTTCGATGACGAAATCCTGGAAAGTTGTCAGGTTCTCGGCGACACAATGCAAAAGAAAGTCGCTTTCGCCGGAAACCGTCCAGGCCTGGCGGACGATTTGCCATTCTGCGGTGGCTGCCGAGAACGCCTTGAGGTCGGCTTCCGACTGGCGCTTCAGGCCCACCATGCAAAAGGCGACCAGATCGAAACCGAGCGTCGGTGCGTTCAGTAGGGCATGGTAGCCCTTGATCACGCTGGTTTCTTCGAGCTTGCGCACACGCCTGAGGCAGGGCGGCGCGGAGATGCCCACCCTTTGGGCGAGATCGACATTGGTCATCCGGCCATCACGCTGGAGCTCGCGAAGGATCTTGAGATCGATTGCATCGAGCTCGACTTGTTTCGTCATGAACGTTCGTCCTTTTTGCGTGGTGACTTTGTGCGTGAGGGCAAAGTCGAAATCTTGTATCTGCTGATGGTTGGGCAGGCCTTGATGGTCGGCGACGTTGACCGCTACGTTCCCTATCCCGGCGCAGCCGCGACCATCTCGATCGAGATTGTCGGCAAGGCGCGCTCCCCAAGGGTGAGGTCGTCTCGAGTCGGTGCGTGGCCGAGCGCAGCGCGTTCGCGATGGAACCAAGCACGGCCGGCATTCAACCCCATATGCTTCTCCAGCAAAGTGAATCCGCGTGAAATATCGTCAAACCCGCTGGACAACAAGCAGTCCCGCCGACTATTCGCGGGAAAATGGCGTTGCCGACACCGATCGGGATACAAATAGCGGCGCACACTGCCCGAAGTGACGTGCGTCGCGCCATTGCACGGAGCATTCGCCGCCCCCAGAACGCCCAGGCACGAGACTTGGGCAGTATGATCGTCGGCCGAACCTGGTGCACAAACGCGTCATCTGGTGGCAAAACTAGATTTGGCGCTCAAGCACTTGTGTGTATCAGGGCTGACGCCCTTGAAAGTCATGGCAGGGAATCCCTAAACTATGGAACTATTTCCCATTGACGCAATGGAATCGGACGAGAGCCTTCCCTCTCCCCGTGAACGAAGGACAAGACTATGACTGCCCGTCACGTGAAAGTGCTGATCATCGGCTCCGGCCCGGCCGGTTATACGGCCGCCATCTATACTGCGCGCGCCATGCTTGAGCCGGTTCTGATCGCCGGCATGGAACAGGGCGGCCAATTGATGATCACCACGGACGTGGAGAACTATCCGGGCTATGCCGATCCGGTCCAGGGTCCCTGGATGATGGAGCAGATGCTGAAGCAGGCGACCCATGTCGGCGCCGAGATCGTCAACGATCTCGTGACCGACGTCGATCTGTCCGTGCGCCCGTTCCGCATCAAGACCGACAGCGGTAACGACTGGACGGCCGATGCCTTGATCATCGCCACCGGCGCCAAGGCAAAGTGGCTCGGCATCGAGACCGAGCCGACCTTCATGGGCTTCGGCGTCTCGGCCTGCGCCACCTGCGACGGCTTCTTCTACCGCAACAAGGATGTTATCGTCGTCGGCGGCGGTAACTCGGCCGTCGAGGAAGCGCTGTATCTGTCGAACCTCGCCAAGACGGTCACCGTCGTGCATCGCCGCGATTCCTTCCGCGCCGAAAAGATTCTGCAGGAGCGCCTGTTCGCCAAGCCGAACGTCAAGGTCATCTGGGACCACGAGGTCACGGAATACCTGGGCGCACCAGCCAAGCCGCCGATGCCGGCCTCGGTCAACGGCGTGAAGCTGCGCAACACCAAGACCGGCGAAACCCAGGACATGGTCACCGACGGCGTGTTCGTCGCGATCGGCCATGCGCCGGCGGTCGAGCTCTTCAAAGGCAAGCTTCGGCAAAAGTCCAACGGTTATCTGTGGACCGCGGCCGATTCGACGGCGACCGACGTGCCCGGCGTTTTTGCCGCAGGCGACGTGACGGACGACATCTATCGTCAGGCGGTGACGGCGGCCGGCATGGGCTGCATGGCAGCGCTTGAGGCCGAGAAATACCTGGCGGGTCATATGCCCGTCGCAATTGCAGCCGAATAGAAGCTGCGAATCGGGGTGGTGCCGCCAAGGCACCTCGCCCGAGTGGGAACAGACGCATCAGCCACATCCGGGAGACAAGACCCCGTCTCCCGGAGTGGTTTCATATGGGGGACTTCATGTCGCTGGACTGGGACAAACTGCGCATTTTTCACGCGGCGGCCGAGGCTGGGTCGTTCACGCATGCGGCAGACAAGCTTCATCTCTCTCAGTCTGCGATCAGCCGGCAGGTGAGCTCGCTTGAACAGGACGTCGGCATCAAGCTTTTTCACCGCCATGCGCGCGGTCTGATCCTCACCGAACAGGGCGAGATCCTCTATCGCACCGCGCACGAAGTGCTGATGAAGCTCGAAAGCGTCAAGGTCCAGCTGAGCGAAACCACCGACAAGCCGAGCGGCAAGCTGCGCATCACCACGACAGTCGGCCTTGGCCAGGGCTGGCTCACCGACAAGATTCAGGAGTTCATGTCGCTGCACCCGGACGTGCAGGTTCAGCTCATCCTCGACAATGAAGAGCTCGACGTGAACATGCGCCATGCGGACTGCGCCATCCGTCTGCGCCAGCCGCAGCAGTCGGACCTCATTCAGCGCAAGCTGTTCACGGTGCACATGCACGTCTATGCGGCACCGTCCTACATCAACAAATACGGCGAGCCGCAGTCGGTCGAAGATCTCGACAATCATCGGATCATCACCTTCGGCGAACCGGCGCCGAACTATCTGCTCGATGTCAACTGGCTCGAAATCGCCGGGCGGGATTCCGACAATCCGCGCGTCTCGCACCTGCAGATCAACAGCCAGACCTCGATCAAGCGCGCCTGCCTGCTGGGCATCGGCGTCGCCATGCTGCCCGACTATATTGTCGGCCGTGATCCCGGCCTCATCCAGCTGCCGATCAGCGCCGACATTCCGTCCTTCGATACCTATTTCTGCTATCCTGACGAGATGAAGAACGCCGCCAAGCTCAAGGTCTTCCGCGACTACATTGTCGCCAAGGCCCGGAACTGGAACTTCTGATGCCAGGTTGGCAAATGCTCTTTTTGTGAGCATTTCTCGGATTGGCTCGTAATTATCTGTTTTCAATGCAATATTTTGAATGCGCCCCTTTCGTTGTGCGGCGCATTTTTGCTGTGCGATGCAGAAATGGGCAGGGATGCGCACATGGCATGGCTGTCATGCATATTAAATGATTGCTGCACGCCCAAAAAAGCAGCATACCAAACTCAGCTGATGCATCTTTGGTGGCTTCTCCTCCCAGTGCCACCGCAGCAGCTGTTCCCCTCTGGAGGTTTAATTACCTTCACAACTTATAAGGGCCCAAGTCATCTTGTGGCCCTCTTTTTTTGTCTACTGTTAGATACAGGCGAACCGTGACGAAAATCACAGCCGGCTATTGAAAGCCGATACTTCGCTTCCCATATTAAAATGCAGCTGATGCATTCTTGGTGGCTTCTCCTCCCCGCCACCGCATTAGCTGTTCCCCTCTGGAGGTTCTCATTACCTTCACAACTACAAGGGCCCAAGTTTTCTTGAGGCCCTCTTTTTTTACCTTCCCGGTGCTCACGGTCTTGTGATTTGAATATCGTGATTTAGCGATACATCTATCGATAAAACACGATATGGCGATATACGATGGACAGAGACGAGATATTGAAGGCGCTTGCCCACCCGGTGCGGGTGAACATCCTTGCCTGGTTGAAAGAGCCACATCGTCATTTCCCGACGCAGGAACATCCGCTCGATCTCGGCGTATGCGCCGGCCAGTTCGAACGTTGCGGCCTGTCGCAATCGACCGTTTCCTCGCATCTCGCCGTGCTTCAGCGCGCCGGCCTCGTGACAACGCGCCGGGTCGGCCAATGGATATTCTACCGCCGCGACGAAGAGACGATCGCCGCCTTCCTCAAGAGCATCGGCGACCTCTGAGCCGAGCAACTCCTCCCAAGCAGACCTCCATGAAAGGACCTCCCATGGCCTCGCTTTTCGACCCCATCACCATCGGCGACATCGCGCTGAAGAACCGCATCGTCATGGCGCCCTTGACCCGCAACCGTTCTCCCGGGGCCGTTCCGAATACGCTGAACGTCACCTATTACGAGCAGCGCGCAACGGCTGGTTTGCTGATATCTGAGGGCACGGCGATCACCCAGCAGGGCCAGGGCTACGCCGACGTGCCCGGTCTCTATACGCCGGAGGCGCTCGAAGGTTGGCGCAAGGTGACGGATGCGGTGCACGCCAGGGGTGGCCGGATCGTCGTCCAGATGTGGCATGTCGGCCGTATCTCGCACAATTCGCTGCAGCCTGAAGGTCAGAAGCCGGTTGCGCCCTCCGCAATCCGCGCCAAATCCAAGACCTATCTGATCAATGCGGATGGCACCGGCTCCTTTGCCGAAACCTCCGAGCCGCACGCGCTGCAAATCGCCGAGATCGGGGCGATCGTCGAGGACTACCGCAAGGCTGCGCGCGCTGCGATCGACGCCGGCTTCGATGGCATCGAGATCCATGCGGCCAACGGTTATCTCATCGACCAGTTCCTGCGTTCCGGCTCGAACCATCGTACGGATGCCTACGGCGGTTCGATCGAGAACCGTGCTCGGTTCCTGTTCGAGGTGATGCATGCGGTGACGCAGGAAATCGGCGCAGGCCGTGTCGGCATTCGTCTCTCGCCCGTGACGCCTGCCAACGACGCCTTTGATCCGGAACCGCAGCCGGTGTTCGGTTACGTGGTCAAGAACCTTGCGCGCTATCCCCTCGCCTATATCCACATCATCGAAGGTGCGACGGGCGGCCCGCGTGATCACCAGCAGGGTGACCGGCCATTCGATTATGACGCGCTGCGTTCAACCTATGTTGCGGCCGGTGGCAAGGCCGCCTGGATGACCAACAACGGTTATGACAAGGCGCTGGCCGGACGGCGAAATCATCGTCACGCCCTCCAGCCATCTTCATCCCGTCCGCTATCGCAACCAGTCGGCGATGCTCAAGGTCGCGCAGGATCCGGAAGAGAAGTATGGCCGTCTGCCACTGCTTTATTGGAACGGGCAAGGCGCCGCAAAAGTCTATGAATCCGATGGAGATGCCGTTCTCATGGAGCGCACTGACAGTCAGCGCAACCTGTTCCATATGGCGATGACGGGAAGTGATGAGGACGCGACGCGCATCATCTGCCGCACCGTGGCCGAGCTTCATGCGCCGCGCCCGACACCGGTTCCGGACGATCTCGTCCCGCTCGACAAATGGTTCGCTTCACTGGAGGCGGCGGCACCCGCTCAAGGTGGCGTCTTTGCGCGCGCACTCGAGGCGGCGAAAAGCCTGTTTTCAGATCCCGAACCGCCGGTCGTGCTGCACGGCGACGTCCATCACGCCAACATCCTCGATTTCGGCGACCGTGGCTGGCTGGCGATCGATCCGAAGCGCGTGCTCGGCGATCGCGGCTACGACTATGCGAACCTCTTCTGCAATCCGGAACTGCCTCTCGTCACCGCGCCGGGCCGGCTGCAGCGGCATCTGCCCATCGTCGCCGTGGAGACGGGCCTTCACCCACGCCGCATCCTCCATTGGGTACTGGCCTATGCCGGGCTTTCCGCCGCCTGGTTCCTGGAAGACGGTGATGATTTCGGCGTCGAGAGCGACCTGACGATGGCTCGGATCGCCATCGCCGAGCTCGACCGCTAGGTTCAGCCGGTCCGCAATAGCACGACGGCATAGATACAGGTCTCGCCGCTGGCATTGCGGAAAACGCAATCCTGCGGCGGGCCAAGCTCCAGGCAATCCCCCTCGCCGAGCGCATGAGTCTCAAGGCCTTCGACGAAGGTCAGGCGGCCATGTTTCACCCATATCCAGCGACGATGAAGTGCGTAGGCAGATGCCGGGATTGGTACGTCGGCGCCGGCCGGAAGCTCGATCTCGACGAGTTCAAGCGGCAGGTCCGACATCGGTGAGACGTGGCGCCGGAGATATCCAGTCTGCGGATCGTGCCACACCGCCTGGTCCTCGCGTCGCGACAGCCTGCCCTGGCTCATCTCCGCGCGCGCGATAAGGCTGGACATGGTCAGCCCGAACGCGCCGGCGAGCTTTGCAAGCAGTGTCGCCGTCGGGCTGCTGTCGCCCCGCTCAACCTTGTGGATCATCGCGCGCGAGACGCTCGATCGCTCCGAAAGCTCGCTGAGTGACCAGCCGCGCGCCTCCCTTTCCAGACGAATTCGTTCACTGAGCCGTTGATCCAGGCTGTCTACTTTAGTATTCATATCGTAGTCATATAGTGAACGAATGCGAGGAGCAAGCATGCTGATCCGGGCGGCCATCCAAGACGATCTGCCAGTCATCTGCGAGATCTACAACGACGCCGTGGCGAACACGACGGCGATCTGGAACGAGACTTTGGTCGATGTCGCCAATCGCGCGGCCTGGCTGAAGGCGCGCACGGAGGCGGGCTATCCGGTGCTGGTGGCGGTCTCCGACGAAGGCGATGTCATCGGCTATGCGTCCTTCGGTGATTGGCGCGCCTTCGATGGCTATCGCCATACGGTCGAGCACTCCGTCTATGTCCACAAGGATCGGCGCGGTGGCGGCATCGGCCGGAAACTCATGGTCGCGCTGATCGCCGAGGCCGAACGGTCGGGCAAGCATGTGATGGTCGCGGGTATC
This sequence comes from Ensifer adhaerens, assembly GCF_020035535.1. Classification (NCBI taxonomy): domain Bacteria; kingdom Pseudomonadati; phylum Pseudomonadota; class Alphaproteobacteria; order Hyphomicrobiales; family Rhizobiaceae; genus Ensifer; species Ensifer adhaerens. The sequence continues at coordinate 1,622,067 of NZ_CP083349.1, forward strand.
GAGTCGGAAAACACCGCCTCGATCCGCCTTCATGCCCAACTGGGCTTCGTCGACACTGGCCGCATGCGCGAGGTTGGAACGAAGTTCGGTCGCTGGCTCGATCTGACATTCATGCAACTTGTGCTGCCGACCGGCTCTCCGCGCTAGGCCCCGACGCCCGCCTCGACAATGCCGTTTGTCGAGGCGACCGGAGATGCTATGAACGCTCAAGGACCTTTTCTGGAAATATTTTGGACGTGGGTCTTCGGCGGAAGGTCAGATCGAGCGCCTGGGCACGTGTCGCGAGAGCGGCACTGGTGCTGGCTGCCAGCTGTTCGGCATTGAGCGCGCTCCCCGCGACGGCTCGTATCGACGATCTCGTCCCACAGCCGAAATGCGTCTATTCCGGTCGATCGGTGACCGATCCCGCAAAGGCACTCTGCATCAGCAAGGAGAATTTCGCCCGCGACATCTGCGGCGTGATCGACCACTATGCGGCCGCCAACGGCCTGCCAGCGGCCTTCTTTGCCCGCCTGATCTGGCGCGAAAGCCTGTTCCGGCCAAACGCAGTCAGCCCCAAGGGCGCGGAAGGCATCGCGCAGTTCATGCCGGGAACGGCGAAGATGCGGGGGCTCAACAACAGCTTCGATGTCGTCGAGGCGCTCGGCAAGTCGGCGGAATATCTGAACGAACTCAAGTCGCGCTATGGCAACCTCGGCTTTGCTGCCGCCGCCTACAATGCCGGCGAGAACGGGCTGGAACGCTTCCTCGAGGTCGATTGGCTGCCGACCGAAACGCGCAACTACGTGCTCGCGATCACCGCCTACAGCGTCGAGGACTGGCGCGACAATCCGCCAAAGGCGCTCGACATGACGCTCGACAAGGGCAAGACCTTCCTCGATGGCTGCGTGGCACTCGCCAGCACCCGCAACCTTCGCGACATCGAGGTGATCGACGAAGCCGAATGGGCGCCCTGGGGCGTGCAACTCGCCGCGCATTTCCAAAAGTCCGTTGCCCAGCGACTGTTCGTCAGCGCGGTCAAGCGTCTTCCGGAACCAATCCGCAGCGAAAAGGCGCTTCTGCTTAAGGAGCGCAATGCCAGTTTCGGCCTGAGGATCCGCTACGCCGCCCGCATCGGCCGCGACACACAAGAGGAAGCAAACAAGCTTTGCGCCACCATTCGCAAGAGCGGCGGCGCCTGCCTTGTCTTCAAGAACTGACGGTCCCCGCGCCGCCAGCCGTATCGGGCGGCGCCCGGTCGTTCCTCGTCGAGCTACGCAGGCATGCGGCCAGCGGTTGTTGCCCTGGTGGCTATCTCCTTCGGCATGCAACCAAGCCCCTTGAGGGTCGTTGCGACCGCCTCGTCGATCGGCGTATGCGGTTCTTCGCCGAGAACTGCCAGCAGCCGCTCGTTCGGCATTCTCAGAGGCTCGCGCCAAACGTAGCGCATCCTGTGCAGTTCCCGGAAGAGCGGGACGAAGGGCGAAGCCAGGCCGATCAGCCACCACGGGAAGGACCGCACTGGCACGCCCGGTTTTCCGAGGGCACGGCGGATCGCCGCAACCATCTCCGTACCGTTCCGATCGAGGAAGCCGCGCATGTGGTAGACCGCAAAGCGCGGTAGGCTTTCGGCGCGTTCGACGAGGCGGACCATGATCTCCGCGACATCAGGTAGATAGGCCCACTGGTGCGCGATCCCTTCACGGCCGGGGTAGGAAATCGTCGTCACCGGTTTTCCGGGTTTTACCAGCCCTTGCGAGAACCAGTTGTTGGCGGCACCCGGTCCGAAGAAGTCGCCCGCCCTGACGATGATCACGCCGACGCCTGTCTCTGACGCATCTTTCAGGCGACGCTCCATCTCCTTGCGGATCAGGCCCTTGTCGGTATCCGGATTTTGCGGTGCGTCCTCGTTCAGGATTGGAAAGGCGTCGCGGCCGAAATTGTAGATCGTTCCTGGCAGCAGGACACGGGCTCCGACGGCTTTCGCCGCAGCAATCGTGCTGTCGAGCATCGGCAGTACCAGGGTGCCCCAGTTGCGGTAGCCGGGTGGATTGACGGCGTGCACGATCAGATCGGCTCCTTCGGCCGCGACGCGAACGTCGCGTGCGTTCATGGCGTCGCCCTGCCGCCAGTCGAATGCAGGCTCGACCTTTGCCGCCTTCTCTGCGTTGCGGTTCAAGGCGCGCACCTGCCAGCCGCGCTTGCTAAGCCCGCGGGCAACCGCGCCGCCAATGCCGCCCGTGGCGCCAAGGACCAGAGCTATCCTTGCTTTTTGCTGCATCTCGGTCATGCCATGCTCCATTCATCTCGAAGAAGGCAGGATCGCGCATCGATTGGCTAAACGGAATTGCCGAAAAATATTGATCAGATATACTGAAATTTATGAGCAAGATGGATCTGAGCTGGGACTTCTACAGGACGTTTCTCTCGGTGCTGCAGGAGGGATCGTTATCGGCGGCCGCCCGCGAACTTGGCTTGACGCAGCCGACCGTCGGTCGGCACGTGGACGCAATGGAAACAGCACTCGGTTATCCGCTGTTCGTGCGCTCTCCGCACGGCCTGCTGCCGACCGATGCCGCACTGGCGCTCAAGCCCTATGCGGATACGCTCTCCGCAACATCGGCGGCGCTGTTGCGTGCCGCATCCAGCCAGCGCGACATGGTCAGTGGCACGGTGCGCATCAGCGCCAGTGAAGTCATCGGCATCGAGGTTCTGCCACCGATCCTCGCAGACCTGCACGAGGCCTATCCGGCACTGACGATCGAACTCTCAGCCTCGGATACGGTCGAGGACCTGTTGCGCCAGGAGGCCGATATCGCGGTACGCATGGTCGCGCCGGCGCAGGATGCGCTGATCGCCCGCCATCTCGGCGTCATTCCTATCAGTTTTCACGCCCACCGCCGTTACATCGAGCGGCGCGGCATGCCGCGGGCGCTGACCGACCTCGCCGACCACAGCCTGATCGGCTACGACCGGGAGACCGCGGCGATCCGGGCGATCATCGCCCGCTCGCCGGAGCTGCCGGCCGCAAGCTTTGCGCTGAAGGCTGACAGCAACCTTGCCCAACTGGCCGCGATCCGCGCCGGCTTCGGCATCGGCGTCTGCCAGAACGGACTGGCGGCGCGCGACCCCGATCTTCTCCCGGTACTGTCGGGTCTGTTCGAGATGAAGCTCGACACCTGGCTGGTGATGCACGAGAACCTGAAGACCGCGCCGCGCTGCCGCGTCACATTCGATGCGCTCGCCAGGGGCCTGCGAGACTACATCCGCGGTGTCCCGCCCGAGGCCAACGATCCGTCCGTCGAGCACAGAGACTAGGCATCAAGCAGCGTCGTGCCATAGGAATTGTCGATGACGCAAAGCCATTTGCCGGCGTCGGTCTTGCGGAAGACGTAGGTCGCTCGCCGCACGATGGCGACGTCGGCGCCTTCCGGGTCCACCGTGTCGAGCACCGTTTCCATGATCACCAGGGCGGTGTCGCCGCCTTCGATCACTTTCATGGCGCCCTGGCGGACCTTCATCCGATTGTCGAAATGGGCGGCGATCGCCACGAACGCTTTTTGGATCTGGGACTTTCCGGTCGCGTTGAGGCCCGGTTTGACGACGAGCGTCGCGTCTTCGGCGTAGAAATCCATAGGGCTCCCGAAGTCTTCCGCCGTGATCGCACGGTCGGCAGCCTCGATAACCTGTTTCAGTTCGTGATCTGACATGTCCGTCTCCTGGTTGCGCAAGACGGATGGACAAAACCCGCCTTGCGGCGGGTTGCTGCTTTCAGAAAAGGAGCGCGCGTCAACCCACCATTCGATGAATGGCGCGAATAATCGAAGCGTTGCTGTTGCGGACCTTTTCCATGACGTGCGCGTAACATGGCTCGGCCGGTGTCGGCAAGCTTGCGTCATTGGTGAGGCAACACGACGACCCCAATAGAAAAAGCCCGCCAGGATGGCGGGCTTTCGATTTCAAGGCGTTTCGATTGTTTGGCGGTTAACCTTCGGATTCGGCAGACGTTTCCGGCGCACCGTTCTCAACGGCTGCCTCTTCGCCCTCCTCCTCGTCGCTTTCCGGCTCGCTGATGCGCTCGACCGAAACGACCTTCTCGTCCTTGGCGGTCGAGAAGATGGTGACGCCCTTGGTGGCGCGGCTTGCGAGCCGGACGCCATTGATCGGCACGCGGATCAGCTGGCCGCCATCGGAGACGAGCATGATCTGGTCGTTGTCTTCGATCGGGAAGGCCGCGACGAGCACGCCAATTTCCGTCGTCTTCGAGGTGTCGGTGGCGCGGATGCCCTTGCCGCCACGACCCGAGGTGCGGAAATCATAGGACGAGGAGCGCTTGCCGAAGCCCTTCTCCGAGACCGTCAGCACGAACTGTTCGCGCGCCTTCAGCTCCTCAAAACGTTCGTTCGACAGCTCTCCGCCGTCAGCGACTTCCTCGCCGACCAGTGCGATTTCTTCCTCGTCGCCGTTCGTCGCCCGACGCTCCGCCGCAGCGCGCTTCAGATAGGCCGCGCGCTCCCATGGTTCGGCATCGACATGACCAAGGATCGCCATCGAGATGATGCGGTCGCCGTCGCCGAGGTTGATGCCACGAACGCCGATCGAGTTGCGGCCGGCAAAGACGCGCACGTCGTCGACCGGGAAGCGGATGCACTGGCCGAGCGCTGTCGTCAGCATGACGTCGTCATGCTCCGTACACGTGTCGACGGAGAGGATCTCGTCCCCCTCTTCCTCGAGCTTCATCGCGATCTTGCCGTTGCGGTTGACCTGGACGAAGTCCGACAGCTTGTTGCGGCGAACCGTGCCGCGGGTCGTCGAGAACATGACGTCGAGGTTTTCCCAGGTCGCCTCGTCCTCGGGCAGCGGCATGATCGTGGTGATGCGTTCGCCGGGCTCCAGCGGCAGCATGTTGATCAGCGCCTTGCCGCGCGATTGCGGCGTGCCGATCGGCAGACGCCAGACCTTTTCCTTGTAGACGATGCCACGCGAGGAGAAGAACAGAACCGGCGTATGAGTATTAGCAACGAATAGCCGGGTAACGAAATCTTCGTCCCTGGTCGCCATGCCTGAGCGGCCCTTGCCGCCGCGGCGCTGCGCCCGGTAGGTCGTCAGCGGCACGCGCTTGATGTATCCGAGATGCGAGACGGTCACGACCATGTCTTCACGGGCGATGAGATCCTCATCGTCCATGTCCGGGCCGCCTTCCATGATCTCGGACCGGCGCGGGGTGCCGAACTCGTCGCGGATGACGACGAGTTCGTCCTTGACGATGGTCATGATGCGCAGGCGCGACGACAGGATGTCGAGGTAATCCTTGATTTCCTCGCCGATCTTGTTGAGTTCGTCGCCGATTTCATCGCGGCCGAGTGCCGTCAGGCGCTGCAGGCGAAGGTCGAGGATGGCGCGGGCCTGCTCTTCCGAGAGGTTGTAGGTACCGTCCTCGTTGATGCGGTGGCGCGGGTCGTCGATCAGGCGAATGAGGCTTTCGACGTCATGGGCCGGCCAGCGGCGCTCCATCAACTGCTCGCGCGCCGTCTGCGGATCCGGAGCATGGCGAATGAGCTTGATGATTTCGTCGATGTTGGCGACTGCGATGGCGAGGCCGACGAGCACATGAGCGCGGTCGCGCGCCTTGCGCAGCAGGTACTTCGTACGCCGGCTAACGACTTCTTCGCGGAACGCAACAAACGCCCTGAGCATGTCGAGCAGCGTCATGTGCTCCGGCTTGCCGCCGTTCAGCGCCACCATATTGCAGCCAAACGAGGTCTGCAGCGGCGTGTAGCGATAGAGCTGGTTCAGGATGACGTCCGCATTGGCGTCGCGCTTCAGTTCGACGACGACGCGATAGCCCTGACGGTCGGATTCGTCGCGCAGGTCCGAGATGCCCTCGATGCGCTTGTCGCGCACCAGTTCGGCCATCTTCTCGATCATCGTCGCCTTGTTCACCTGGAACGGGATCTCGGTGATGATGATCTGCTCGCGGTCGCCGCGCATCGGCTCGATATGGGCGCGGCCGCGCATGATGACTGAGCCGCGGCCGGTCTCGTAGGCCGAGCGGATGCCGGAACGACCGAGGATCAGCGCGCCGGTCGGGAAATCCGGACCCGGGATGATTTCCATCAGTTCCGGCAGTTCGATCGCTGGATTGTCGATCAGCGCCATGCAGCCATTGATGACTTCGACCAGGTTGTGCGGCGGAATGTTCGTCGCCATGCCGACGGCGATGCCGCCGGCGCCGTTGACGAGCAGGTTCGGGAACTTCGCCGGAACGACAGCCGGTTCCTGCAGGGTGCCGTCGTAGTTGTCGCGGAAGTCGACCGTTTCCTTGTCGAGATCGTCGAGAAGCGAATGCGCGGCCTTCTGCAGGCGGCATTCGGTGTAGCGCTCGGCTGCCGGTGGATCACCGTCGACGGAACCGAAGTTGCCCTGGCCGTCGATCAGCGGCAGGCGGAGCGACCAATCCTGCGCCATACGCGCCAGCGCATCGTAGATCGCCGCATTGCCGTGCGGGTGGTACTTACCCATCACGTCCCCGGTCACACGGGCGCATTTGACGTATTTCTTGTTCCAGTCGATCCCGAGCTCGCTCATCCCGTAGAGGATGCGGCGGTGCACGGGTTTCAGACCGTCACGCACGTCGGGAAGCGCGCGGCTGACGATGACGCTCATCGCGTAATCGAGATAGGACCGCTGCATTTCCTCGATGATGGAAATCGGCTCGATGCCTGGCGGAGTTTTTCCGCCGCCGGGGGTGCTTTGCTCAGTCAATGGTGATCACGATCTTTGTTCAGAATCAGTCGGATATTTATAGCGGATTGCCACCGGAAGCGCCAATTTGCGGCCCACGGCACCATTCGTCCGCCCAGGTGTGAAGATGTCACTGTAACGCTTTGAATCGCTGCATGATTCTCTCCGAAATCCAGATCCGGACCCGATGAGCCACGCGGCAGTTGTGAACAGTCTTTTGCCGCCGGAGCAGGCTTTTCTAGGGCATTGCGCGGGAAATCGGAAGACCCCGGTCGCCGATCGCCGAAATGCTGCGCATTTGCGGTCCGGTTGGCGGTAGGGATTGCTCAATAAGTCATTGCTGAGACTTTGTTTGCGGCCCTCTTCCCAAGCCTCTGCCGCTTGCCTAACAATACCCTCCTGCCACCGGGAAAACCCGGGGCGAAATCCGGAAGGGGAAACGGATGTTCAATGTCGACCTCCTGGTCAATGCGCTCACCACGCTTCTCGTCACGCTCGATCCGCCCGGCCTTGCGCCGATCTTCCTGAGCCTGACCGTCGGCCTCAGCCGGCAGGAGCGCTTTCAGGTGGCCACCCGCGGCTCGCTCATCGCCTTCTTCATTCTCGCCGCCTTCGCGCTTTTCGGCAACGGCATCCTGGGGCTGCTCGGCATTTCGATTGGTGCCTTCCGCATCGCCGGCGGCCTGCTGCTCTTCTGGATCTCCTTCGAGATGATTTTCGAGAAGCGTCAGGAGCGCAAGGAAAAGACCGGCGAGAACGCGACCACGAAGGATCACATCCATAACATCGCGGTCTTCCCCCTCGCCTTGCCGCTGATTGCCGGTCCGGGCGCGATTTCGGCGACGATCCTGCTTGCCGGCTCCTTCCCGACGGCCATAGAGCGCACCCAGCTCCTGATCGTCATCGCGCTGTCGATGCTCAGCCTGTTTCTCGCGCTGGTCATAGCCGAACGTATCGACCGGTTCCTCGGCGTCACCGGCCGCGCCATCCTCACCCGCTTGCTCGGTGTCATCCTGGCGGCCCTTGCCGTCCAGTTCGTTGTCGACGGGGTCAAATCCGCGATGGCCCTCTAAAGCATCCGCTTTGAAGTGGAGGCGCTCGAAGCCGAAAGATGGACTGGAAGCAGGCGGCTCGAGCGAGCCTTGTGCGTTCGTCTGAACGCGCTGCCATTTGAGCAATCAGCCGCTGACATCGCGAGATGGCACCTCCGCTCGAACAAAAAACGCCGCGCCCCCAAGGGACACGGCGTTTGAAACAGTCCGAGCCTGATACGACGATCAAAACGGTAATAGGGAGTGAGGAATGCAAACTGAGAGAGAGAACATAGAAGATTCAATCTGTTGTTGGCTTCGTATAACTAGCGTCACCGCGATTTCGTCAACTTACAAGACCAAATGCCGGATTTTCTCTTCGTAAGTTTACATTTTTGGTGCCCCAGAAAGGGCTTTTTCGCGAGAGCGCATCGTCCAGTCTTGCTCGTGTACGACCAGGAAGCTGAGCGAGCCTCAATGACCGGACTGGTTCACCTGCACGCGGACAACATGTTCCTGACCGCCTTGTCGACCTGCCATTCGCCGTCGAACATCTGCTCGAGACTCCATTTGTCATAGTCGAAGGTACTGAAGGCCAACCGCCCTACCTCGAGTTCGCTGTCAACAAGAGGAGGTAACGCAAGTTTCGTGGCAATCGACAGCGAGATCGTTAACGCGGGATCGAACGTCGCAGAACGAGCCCTCGCCGACTCGAGACCGGCCGACAGAAGATAATGGGTGGGAAGCGTCCAAGCCGTGTCGGGAAGCTTCGACTTCCCTTCCAGAATAGCAATAGCCTTGTCTCTGATCTCCGCGTCTGCCGGGAGGTTGGAAGCCTGCAGGCCGACCCTTAGCCAGCTCTCCACAGTACTGTCGGCCGACCAAGTGCCGGCGCTGATGCAGATGCAGGCGAATGCGAATGCCGGGTCCATGTTTTGCTTGGCGGCGTCGGTCCACTTGCCCCATGCGTTCATCACCTCGGGCGGTTTCAATTGCTCGAAATCGGCCTTGTCCAGGTTGAGACAAACAAACGCTAAGCTCGCCGCTACGCGATACGCTTGTGTGAAGTCGTCCAGCTTGGCGAACGAGGCGACCATTCGCACCGGCGCAGTGTAAATTGTAAGATCTGGATCGGAGAGAAGAACCTCAAGATCTTTCTCGATCAGGCGTTTCTCAACGACATCAGCGCCGGGCTTCAACGTGGCGGCTACCTCGAAACCAGTCGCGATCTCCGACCACGTCGCCGTGGTTTCGAGGAGCGCGCCGACAGTCATCGGTTGCCTGATGAAAAGCGTGCCGGATCCATAGAAGCGCACGAAGAGGATCGGACGCTGGTGGTCTTGGTGCCCCAGCGAATCGAACTCGATCCCGGCACTGAAGTCGACCGTGCTCTCTCGTGGCGCACCAAGCTTGCCCTCACCTTCCTGCACTCGGTAGTAGTCCGGATACATAAGACGACGCGTCTCGTCGTGGAGATAAACCATCTTCCAGAATTCGCCTTCCGAGCCTCGGGCTCGCAGCTTGTCTAGGATGCCGAGCACGGAATGGATGTCGTCCATATGACGGCGCCCCCAAAGGGTACCAGTCATGTCCGACCAATGGGTGAGTTCATGGAATATCGTCGATATTTCAAACCGTGAGTTGGCATAGTCGGCCGGTTCAGAACGCCCTTCGAACTGATCACGGTGGATCTCGTTGAGGCCGATAACTTGAGATCGAAAATGGAACTCCGCGATTGAACTCCTGGCGGGAAAGATCGATTTGCCACGAAGTTCGGCGAATTGCGTCTTGAAGTCCGGCATTGTCTTGCTGATGGCTCCTATTCTGTCCACGCGTCGACCACAGCACGCCAATCAACCGGCCGCGCTTGCTCGCCTGTCCACACGTCCCAATACGCCGGGTCTGCCGATCGCGGCTGGTGGGCCTCCGGAAGGTCGCGCATCTCGACCAGGATCGGGATTGGTGCCGCCCATCCCAGAAGCACCGCGTGCCTTGCTGGGAGGCTTGGCAGTTCCCGCAGCAGCCCGCCGACGGAGTCGGGCACCAACTTGCTGACGAGCCGCTGGTCTGCGTCGTTGACGATGCGGTGAAGAAGGAACGTATTGCATTGCGCCAGAAGCGTCGGAGATAGCTCGGAAGGGCGTTGCGACGACACTAGTAGGCCAAGACCGAACTTTCGTCCCTCCCGCGCAATCCGTTCGAACACGTCGCGGCAGAGATCTGCAGCCGACCACGTTTCCGTGTCGGATGATCCGATGCCCTTGACGAAATTGTGGGCTTCCTCGAGCACAAGAACGGTCGGCAAGGTCTCGCCGTCGTTCTCCCGCCTGTACCGCTGAAGCGCCTCGAAGACTAGGCGTGCAAGGACGGACACCACGATGTGCACGATCTCAGAGGGGATCAGAGATAGATCGATCACGGCGACGTTGCCATTGGAGGCTCCGTCTGCACCTACATATGTTTCCAGCCAGTCCTCGAAATTGAGGCGCTCGGGGTCATCGATCACACTACCGAGCCGACGATCGGCCAGCATGCTCTTGATGCGCAGCCCCAAGGTGGCGATGAAGCCGGCCATGTTGGAGCCCTGCCGCTGGGCAAGGCCCTCGAGGTGCGACGAGAGCAGTGGAAGGTCGAATGGGATCGGAGCATCCTCGTGCATGAACGCGCCCTGTCCTTCATTCTCAGGCTTGGCGCCGGCGACGGGAGCCAGAGCGTCTGAGATCGCCTGCAACTCAGCCGTAGCGAAATCTGACCAGAAGCCTCGGGCGTTGCGCCTTTCGCCGATCAGCGACAGCACAGCGTCCTCGAGAGCATCGACGTCATCTTTGATCGCGGCCGACGCGACCTGGCTCCATGCCGAACTGTCTTCACCCAAAGCTCTCAGGATGCCTCCTATGTTCAACGTTGGTTGAAAGCCGGTGTATTCCTGCCGTCCAGCAGCAAGGGCGGCATCGATGCTTGTCTTGTATGAATGAGCCACAACCCCTATCCGCTCATCCTCAGAGAGCTGAGCCTGATAGCCGCTCTTGAGCTCTCGAAGTCCCTGGCGCAGCAGAGGTCTTTGAACGCCTGGCTGCGCGTGCGAAAGAGTGCTCCACTCCAGCCCATTCCACAGCCACGCGGGAACCTTAAGAGCGGTCTCATCCCTGTCGAGCGGTGGCACGCGGAAGATGCGAGCGTTGCCGGGATCGTCGGCGAACGCCTGGCGATATTCGCCGTTCGGATCGAGAATTATGAAACGCCCGTTCGGTCGACCTTGTCTTCCACGTTTCTCGCGCTCTGAGGTTGCCGCATCGAGAGACCATCTGATGAGGCCCGCGACCGAACAGGATTTACCGCTCCCCGTATTACCGAGTACCGCAAGATGTCGTCCGAAGATCTTGTCCGGGTCGACCATGATGTCGGCGTCCATCGCCAACGGAGAGGTTCCGATCTGGACGCGCCTGTCTTCGTCACGCGCACCGACGATCGCGGAGATCTGAGCCGCGGTGGGTACCAGCACTTGGTCGCCGACGGATGGAAATGCGCGGACCCCACGCGAAAGTTCGAGCTCATCGCCGGATGGCGACGTCGATCTCACCATCAAAGTGCCGATAGGCGACACAGTCATTCGCCGAGTTGGAAATGGAAGGTCGATTACGTCGAGCTGTCTACCCTCACCTCTTGGAAGCGGCGACCGCGTTATGCCGATCCAAGTCACGTAGGCGACGGTGGCGCCCGCTTCGTTTGGTAACAGAACATAGCCGTTGATCCGTGGGAACGGCGTCGGCATTCCAGTGTTCAACGCGATTGCCTGAGGTGTTTCCCCGCCGAGAGAAACCACGATCTCGCTTGGCGACACCGCCTCCACCGTACCGACGACGAGATCGGCAAGCGCTTGGACCGGAAACGTCATGCAGAACTCGCTGTATCTTTCTGGCCGGCCTCGTTCCCCTTGCCATCATCGACCAGGCTCGGACGCCGCTTGAGAAGTTCTGCCAGACGTGTGCTGATGAAATCCAAGGCCGGCTTCGGCAAGTAGTGCCTCGTTAGCGTCTCAAGGTCCGTGAAATGCTTGCCGACGATCAGGGTGGTCTGGGCGTCGCGCGTTTTCTGTAGGAAGGACTCGAGGCGGTCGCTCATCGAACGCGCGGCGACCACGATATGCGTCGACGGGATGGCCAACATGTCTAGGATGATCCGGTTGATATGGTCGTCGCCGAAGCCATAGCCATATACGAAGAGGACGGCGTTCGGTCTGCACACCGATGCTGCAAAGTCCCGGAACAGTTCAGCGTAAGGATAGTAAGTTGTCTCGAAGTCCTTGGCAGGATTCGGATATATCATCACCGTGTCTACTGGTTCACTTGGGATATCCGTGTGAGTCTTCGGAGCGCCAAAAGGTAACCCGATGCGCTTGATGGATCTGCGCCGGGCGTCGTAGTTCCAATCGAGCGAGCCATGAAGCTTCGTTAGCCTCAATACGCCCTCCATGAACCTCGGTTCGCCTCGGATGCCCGGCGGATTGTAATGATAGTCCGCATCCACTCTTGACGCTCTGAACACTGGATTCAATGCGCCGACGAACCGATCGATGGTCCGGATTCCTGCAAGGTCGCAGCCGTACTCCAAAAGCCGGTCGTAATTGGTCGTGAAGACGTGGAGCCGCTCCCTCGACGCGGTCCTGCTTGCAAAGCTCAGGAGGAAGGACTGAAGTACAGAATCAGCGCGATCAGCCTTTTCGCCCTTCGCACTCTCGATGCCACGTTCGGTTTCCAGCAAAGATTCGAGGAAAAGCTTCAACTGCTTGTTCAGCTTGTCCCGCAGATCCTCGCCATCGCTCAAGTTCAGAATTTCGGAGCCTGCAAGCACAGCCAGCGCGCTTCGGAACTGATCTTCGATGTTCGGCGCACCTCGTCCCATTCGTTTTGCGGTTTCCGTCGCATGGGCGTCGATCTCGGCATCGAATTTGGTGTCTAGCGTGATCTTGTCCATCCCCGCTGCAGGGGAACCGGCTATGTGCCCGATGGCAGCCGTGAAACCACTCCCGAGCAGAAGGTTCAGATGTTCCGCCTGGCAGGTGGCGGTGAGCCACGGTTCTATCTTTTTTCGATGTTTGGCGATGAACTCGTCGAGTTCAGGAGCGTTCGTGGGGATAACGTCAGTCGAAAACGTCGACGTTCCTACCCGGTAGTAGTGTTGTGCCAGGTTGGCCATCCTCCCTCCCAACAGAGGCTACCCTCCAGCGAGCCCTTGATAACGTGGCTGACCATAAGTTGATTCATTTCGTTTAGGAAGGCAGTTCGGTGGGATCTGGCGTGGCATTCTGAAAAGCTCAATTTTGCCGCAACGGACATCGAATCATGTGATGCGATAGACGATGAAACTCTGGCTACCACGCCAGGTTCACAAAATAAGCTGTAGTACTTCGCAGAATCGGGAGTGCAGACTCAAGCCTCGCGCGATAGGGTTGTGAAAAACAAAGCATTTCACGCAAGGTGAGCCGCGCATGTCCGACAGCCTGACCGACCTGATCCTCAACTCGACGCCCGAGGATGGTACCTCCATTGGCAACGGAGCCATCCTGGCCCTGTTACGCGAGCGTCTGCCGGACCTGTCGGACGAAGAATATGTCGCCGCCCGTGACGCATTAATCGATGATGGAATCCTTGGACAAGGGCGTGGACGCGGCGGGTCGATCTATCGTGCAGATGTGATGGACCTAACGCTAGAGATACAGGATGAGGCAGAACCGGTACAGCCCCGAGGCAAAGCACGTGCCAGGGCGCGACGATCAGGAGAAGCGGTGCAAGTGCTCAGTTATCGCCACGGCGAGACGCGGGTGAACAATCCCGAGGTAGGAATGGTCCATGCCGGGACTGATCCGGACGGGGCCAGGACCACCTGGAGTTATGACCCGCATCTGGACCCGGTGCTAAACTTCGACAGCGCCCGTGCCGGGATCGAAAGGCTTATCGACTCAGCGCTCTCCAACGGAGATCCCGAAAGGATGAGGGATGCACTGATCGAGCTCAGGCGGTTGCAGGCTCCGTATCTAAATTGGACGGGAAAGGCCGAGCGGACGTCGTTCGAGGTCGATACCGTATCGCTTCACGTGCATGAACGCGTGGACCCGGCGACGATCCTCGCCAATGCGACAAAGCGGCTGAAGGGTAAAGACGCGAGCGCGCAGTGGCGTCAGCCGGACCTCTTCGCGGCGCCGTTCGAAAACCTGCCGCTGCGCCAAGCATTGGATTTCTACGCGCATGAAAAGGGCTGGTCGAACCGGCTGGTGGCGGGTGACAGCCTGCTGGTGATGAATTCGCTGCTGACGAAGGAGAGTATGGGTGGCAAGGTGCAGATGATCTACATCGACCCACCCTATGGCATCAAATACGGGTCGAACTTTCAGCCCTTCGTCAGCAAGCGCGATGTAAAGGACCGATCGGACGAGGACCTGACGCAGGAACCCGAGATGATCAAGGCGTTCCGTGACACCTGGGAACTAGGCATCCATTCATATCTTACTTATCTCCGGGACCGGCTGGTGCTGGCGAGGGAGCTGCTGAGCGAAACCGGCTCCGTATTCGTACAGATCTCGGACGAGAATTTGCACCACGTAACGGAAATCCTTGAAGAAATATTCGGCGGGGACAACCTTATCAGCGTTGTGACGGTTCAAAAGACAAGCGGCGCTACCTCAGAATTGATATCCAACACAGCAGATTATTTAGTTTGGTTCGCCAAGAACAAAGAGTCGGTAAAGTACCGCCAGCTCTATGAGTTTAAGGCGCTGGATGGTGCGGGCGGAGGTGAATACCAATACCTCCAGTTTCCAAACGGAGATTCGCGGCGCATAGCGGTAGAGGAAAGGTCAAAGTATCAATCTCTCCGTGAAAAGGGCTCGGTCTATGCGTCGCATCCGATGACCTCTCAGAGACCGCCGGGCGATTTCCCTGTCGATTTCATGGGGCAGACAATCCGGCCGCGTTCGGGCTATTGGAAAACCGGTGAAGTAGGCTTCCCGCGCCTCATAAAGGCAAATCGGATTCTGCCAGCAGGATCAATATTGAAGTATCGGCGTCTGTTCGAGGACTTCCCTGTGATGCCCCGTAATAACCTTTGGGGCGATGTGAGTAGCGGAGCAAGCGCATCTGATCCGAAGGTCTACGCGGTTCAAACGACCCCAAGGGTCATCGAACGATGCCTCCTCATGACTACCGATCCAGGCGATCTTGTTCTTGATCCCACTTGTGGCTCGGGCACCACCGCTTTTGTTGCGGAAAAGTGGGGGCGACGCTGGATCACATGTGACACCTCCCGCGTGGCGATCACGCTCGCCAAGCAGCGGCTGATGACCGCCAGTTTCGACTACTATTCACTCCGCTACCCGCACGAGGGGCTGAAGGGGGGCTTCGACTATGAAACCGTGCCGCACATCACCCTAAAGAGCATCGCCAACAATCCCGACATCGATACGATATACGCCGAGGATCACTCCAGGATCGAAGCGGCGCTGGCATCCCTAAACGCCGCGCTGACCGCCACTCCGCCGAGTCCCCTTCGCCCGGAGCAGGGCGTGCGCAAGGGGCAGCAGGTGAGGTTCCGTGACGGTGAGACGCTGTATGAATGGGAGGTGCCCTTCGATTGGCCGGACTATTGGCCCGAGGCAGCACGCGCACCCTTCGACGCCTTTCACTCCAACCGTCAGGCGATGCAGCGGCGCATTGATCAGAGCATCGCTGACCATGCCGAACAGGAAACGCTCTACGATCAGCCGCGCGTAGACCGGAACCGCGTGCGCATCACCGGCCCCTTTTCGGTTGAAGCCGTACCAGCGCCGACCGTCCTGTCGCTTGACGATAGTCTGCCGCCCACCGAGGCCAACGACAGTATCGCCCGAACAGGCGAAACGTCGCGCCAATCGGTTTGGCGCGACGAGCTCTTGAAAACGGGCGTCCGCGGAAAAGGTGGCGCGATGTTGACCTTCGCCGAGTTCGAGACACTGCCGGGGCTGCGGCATCTCCATGCCAGCGGATTCCTTGCCGAGACAGGAGAGCGCGTCGTCGTTAGCTTTGGCCCTGAGCATGCGGCCCTAGAGCAACGGCAGGTGGAACTCGCGCTGACAGAGGCAGAAAACCTGAGGCCTGCACCGAAGTTCATCCTCTTCTGCGCCTTCACCTTTGATCCTGAAGCCGCGAAGGACATCGACGAGGTAAATTGGCCCGGCGTAACCCTGCTTAAGGCGCAGATGAACACCGATCTTCTGACCGAAGATCTTAAGAAGGCACGGTCCTCGAATCAGTCCTTCTGGCTGATGGGCCAGCCCGATGTTGAACTGCGGACACGCAAGGACGGAATGTGGGAGGTCGAGGTCAACGGCTTCGATTATTTCGACCCAAAAGCTGGCGATTTGGTGTCAGGCGGAAAGAGGCAGATCGCCATGTGGTCCCTGGACATTGATTATGACCAGCGATCCCTTATGCCGCATCAAGTGTTCTTTCCGATGGCAGATGACAAAGGTGGGTGGAATCGGCTGAAGACGACGGTTCGCGCGGAACTGGACGAGGACCTGCTGGAGCAGTTCCACGGCACGGTGTCGCTGCCGTTCTCCGCGGGCGACAATAAACGTATCGCGGTGAAGATCGTCGATGACCGCGGCATCGAGTCCCTCAAGATCATGCCGCTAGAGGGTTGAGCGTCATGTCCCTCATTATAAATACCCCATTTGTCTGCCCGGCGCAGCATTGGGTCGAAGTCAACGGCGGCAAGCTCGAAATCAAGGCCGAGCGTCGTCCCGCGAGCTACGAAGTCTTCGACGCTCGCAACAACACCAAGCGGACCGAAGTTCTGGATTTGGTGAACACGATCCGCACCCGCGTTGACGCGTGGCGCGAGGCGGGCTGGCCCGGCGTAACTATCGTTACCCGCAAGCTACTGGAGCACTGGTACGACCGGGAGGCGCGGCAGCATCCGTTCTATTTCTGCCAGCTCGAGGCGATCGAAACCCTGATTTGGTGGGTCGAGGGAACCGAAGCATTTAAGCAGGGTATCGCGATTCCAGGCGACGGTGGCGGCTGGGAGCGACTCTGTAACAAAATGGCCACCGGCGCCGGCAAGACGACGGTGATGGCGATGATTATCACCTGGCAGGTGCTCAACGCTCTGACCTACCCCAAGCGGAACAAGAATTTCAGCCGCGCGGTCTTCATCGTAGCGCCGGGCCTTACGGTGAAAGAACGCCTACAGGTGTTGCTGCCTCGCGAGGGCAGCTATTACGACGAGTTCAATCTCTGCCCCTCGGAAGCGCTGCGTCAGAAACTCAACCAGGCCGAGGTCCTGATTGAAAACTGGCATACGCTGATGCCCCTGAAAGAGGTGGAACGCTCGGTTGTGAAGAAAGGGCAGGAATCCGACGAAGCATTCACGCGCCGTGTTCTTGGAAAGCTGGCCGCTCACAAGGACATTATCGTCATCAACGACGAGGCTCATCATGCCTATCGCAAGCCACCTGAGGTGAAGATCAGCAAGAAGCAGGCGGCCGAACAGGGGATCGATCTCGACGAGGCGACACGCTGGATCGAGGGCCTGGATCGCATCCATAAGACCCGCCGCATCCAACGCTGCTTCGACCTCTCGGCCACGCCCTTTGCCCCTACCGGCAAGAAGAGCACGGATACCGCGCTGTTCGACTGGATCATCTCCGACTTCGGTCTCAACGACGCGATCGAAGCTGGGCTGGTCAAGACGCCGCGCGTCGTGGTGCGGGACGACGCGCTCCCGGATGCTAGAACGCTGCGATCAAAGCTCTATCACATCTACCGCGACCCATCGGTCTCTGAGGATCTGAACAGATCGAAGGCGGAGCCGCACGAGGCGCTGCCCAAGCTGGTACAGGACGCCTACACCCTTCTCGGTGCAGATTGGCGTGAAACTCAGCGCCAATGGGCAGCGGCCGGGCATCATTCGCCTCCGGTCATGCTGACGGTCTGCAACCGCACCGAGACCGCCGCCCGTGTAGAGCACTATTTCAATAAGGGCGACTCGCACTGGCCGGAATTGCATGCCCCGACCAGAACGCTGCGCGTCGATTCAAGGGTGCTCGATAAGGCGGAGATCGGCGAAACCGCCACGTCCGACAGAGACTACGAAAACAGACTGAAGACCATCATCGAGGCGGCGGATCTGCAGGACAACCGAAAGCAGCAACTTCTCGCCCTAAAGAAAGAAGAGCTGCTGCGAGAAATCGTGGACAATGTTGGCAAGCGAGGCGCCGCAGGCCAGGACCTGCAGAATGTCATCTCGGTCGCGATGTTGTCTGAGGGATGGGACGCCAAGAATGTGACGCACATCATGGGCTTGCGCGCGTTCACCTCGCAGTTGTTATGTGAGCAGGTAGTGGGCCGTGGTCTGCGTCGGGTTTCCTACGACACGGATGAAAACGGGCTATTCCTGCCGGAATATGTGAATGTCTTTGGCGTTCCACTTTCTATTTCTGAAACCGGCGAAGGCGGCGAAGCGCCTCCGCCGCCCAAGCCGACAACCCAGATCGAGGTCGTCTCAGATAAGGCGCACCTCGAAATCAAGTGGCCCAACGTGCTGCGGGTGGAAACGGTGGTTAAGCCACAGTTGACCATCGCCTGGGACATAGTGCCGGCCCTTGTGCTCGACCCGGCATCAACCCCGATCAGTGCCGAACTGGCACCCGCATTGGGCGGAGCGGCGGATATGGGCAAGGTCAGAGAGATCGATCTTGAACGCCTTCCGGACGGATTTCGTCTGCAAAGGCTTGTTTTTCAGGCTTCGCGCAAAGGTTTTGCCGAGCTGAGGCACAACTTCTCTGGGACCGAGGAGTATCTTGCTGCGCAGTTAGTTCGCATCGTGGAGAGCTTCCTGAATTCCAGACTCCTTGATATTCCGTCACTTTTCCACTCCGATCCTCTGCGCCGACGCATCCTGATTGCGTTGAATATCGACTTGGTCGTCCAGCATCTCATGCGACATGTTCGCGAACAGAACACAGAGCGCCTTGTTCCGGTCTTCGATGAGGAAAACCCCATCGGAACCACGGGACAAATGCAGACTTGGTACACGACCAAGCCGTGCGTTCCGGCGACGAGGTCGCACATCAGCCACCTTGTCGGCGACTCCTCATGGGAGGGGCACGCAGCGAACATTTTCGAGAGCCGAAACGATATCGTCGCCTATGCAAAGAACGATCATCTGGGCTTTCAGATCCAGTACATGTGGGCTGGCTCTCGGCGCAGATATGTCCCCGACTTCCTTGTACGACTATCCAATGGCAAGACACTTGCACTCGAAATCAAGGGAACGGACGGCCCGCAGAACAAGGCGAAGCGCGACGCATTGAACGAATGGGTCAAGGCGATCAACGGGACAGGTGGATTTGGATTGTGGGCTTGGGATGTTGCATTCCGACCGAGCGATGTGCAGGACATAGTCAGCAAGCACTCGGAGTCGATCGGCGTAAAGTCCGGCTAGCAGCGCCTCGGCTAATCACGAGGACTTATGCTGGCGCAGGCTTCGCGATGGGGTCCGTCCAGGAAAGGCAACACCGTCGCCGAGCCAGAAGGCAAGATTGCCGTGGCCAGGGATCGGGTTGTCAGTCAATCATCGTGTCCAGTCCTACGGCTAGGTGAGAGTTAACCATCGGGTACCTGAGAACCGCGTACTATCCTTCGGAACCAGTGAGTGAACCACTGGACTCTCAGCGCTCGCCGTAGCCCTGTACTCCGTGCAACGAGAAATGCATCATCACGGCCGGGTGGTGCGAGGGCATCATGTAAATTAGAGCGCAAATCATCTGGACGCTCGTCGCCGCTAGTGAATTTCTAGTCCCAGTATCCTGAAAACGTGGCGGTTCTGTACAATATCGTCCTCTACAGCGCGCTGCAGTTGTTCGCATAGAAGCGACGCCTCCACATCGCCTTCTGTCACATCTCGCAAGTTCTCGAAATCTTGCAGCATGTCGGCAACCGCAACACGCATGGCGTGCCCACACGAGACGATCGTGCTGATTGATAGCGTCAAATTACGAATCAGTTTCCTCCGTTCTTCTCTGGAGAGTACGTCGTTCATTTCTCGATCCGTTCGCTTTTAGATTTCTTGGGCCAGACGTGTAAGCTTCGTCGAAAAACTACTTATTTTTCTTGTTTCTCGCCATCCCGAAGCTCTTTGCGCGAACTGTCTCGGTCAGCCAGATACCGCCTGAGCTTCCCCCTGGGGCGACCGTGCCCCACTATCAAACGCGCTCTACGGAATGCGCGAAAACCGAATTCCCTGAGCTCATCGAGGAGGCTCTTCGCGGGTTCTTCGTCCATCAGGCCACACCTAGGTTTCGGCAGCGCCAGCGCCGAATCCTCGCTTGGCGCGCGGCGATCCTCTTTATGAAGATCGGCGTTGTTCTACCCCTGCGGGCTGAGAGCAGTCAAAGCCGATGAAGGTTCACCAGGTTTGCCAGGCGTATGGTCATCGCTTGAACGCTGACCCTGTATTGGGTGGCGAGTTCTTTGATATAGCTTCTTCATATTCCAACATCTGCAGATGTGGCCAGGGCATCGCCCCCCTTTAAAGCGCATCAGTGACGCTCCTTACCATCGCCAATATCCAGGCGATACCAGCGGCTCATCGTCCGAGCTACTCCGACCTCAGTATCGATGTAGAATACTTGGCTTGTCGTGATCTTTCGACCGGAACCCAGCCTTGGATGTCCTTCAACGACTCCGGAAAGCATCCCTACCGAAAGTGGAAGGATACGATGGTTGTACAATATCGGTGCATCACGAAGATCGATAGCATTGACGCGTCCTGCTTCCACCAATCGCAGGTCATCAACCAGGAGCGCGAGCGCTTCCGCAGGTGCGAATTTTATTCTCATAATCTGTCCTTCGACATTCGGTATGTAGGCGATTTTACGGCTAGAAAGTGCTGTTTCCGTTCCCAACTGAGTATGTCGCAAGGACTCAATGGGTAGTCACTGAAGTCATATATGACGTCACTGACTACCTTGACAACAAGCATTTGCAAGCATTCAATTTTGATGTCACTCATCCAGTATGAGACCCCCGGACCGCATCTTAATTGCAGCACGAATCCTTGTCGGGCAGACCCAGCGCGAGCTGGCGAAAGCAACCGGCTTCACTCAAAAGACCGTTTACCTGATCGAAAAAGGCGAAGCGGGTTTTGGTGCAGTGGAGAGGCTCACGCAGCATTTTGAACAATGCGGTATTATCTTTATCAAACCGGACGGGTCGGAAGGTTGGGGGGTACGAGCTTCATTTTTGACCGCGGACTACCGAAGAAACACAAGCGATCAAAGTTCAAGCGACTGAGACATTGCCAATGGTCAAAACAAGGCGTCCCGATAGTTCTTAATCTAGCCAGAAAACAGGGGCTCATTGCCGCCCCTCTGACGTCCCTGCGGGCCGCCATTCACCCGCTAGGATATTTTCAGTGAACGATTTCCATGGTAGTTCAGGACTACGGTACAGCCGGGGACGGCGATGGCCGTGTGAACGACGACGGACTGGCGAGAGTCAGTCCGTTGCCATTTCAGCGGCTCGCAGTCCAAGTGCCACTTCCCTGTCCAGAGATCTGGGATGTGGCCGCACACCGCGGCCGAATCCAACCTCGGAACCAACGAGTACCACCCGATCGATCGCGCGCGTCACGGCCGTGTAGATCATCGCCCGATCCATGTTCGCGGTGGGCAGAACGGGCATGACCACGTTCTTGAACTGGCTGCCCTGAGCCTTGTGAACGCTGATGCAATAGGCAAGGCTAAGCTTCTGGATCTCGCCCGGTTCGATCCGATGGCTGTTCCCATCGAACGCCGCAACGACAGCGTCACGGTCGAAGCCCACGACCGTCCCCATCGATCCGTTCCAAAGATGGCGATCATAGTCATTGACGGTCCAGATGCAGGGGTCGCCCTCGGCGAACCCGTGCATCGCACTGAAGCCGGCCCGCTTTCGGAGATCATGGAAGTACGCGTTGATCGCGTCGATGCCCGCAGCTCCGGCATACACCGCCGCGACCACCTGCACTTCCTCGTGCCCAAGGTCGTGGAGGATGTCCTCGATGGTCTCGACGATGCTGGCTTCCGGAGTGGCGGCGAAGCTGCAGCCACCGCACTCACTATTGTATGTCGGAACCTGAGGGACGCGGCCCTGCCTGATGGCAAGCGACACCTCGGGAATTCCGGATTCTGCCGAGGCTCTCAGGATGCGCGTCAGTTCAGTCTTCGCAATCCGATCTTCGAGGACAAGACGATGGAGCGTGAGACCGAAGCCGATCGGCGGAAGCTGCGCGGTATCTCCCACCAGCAGACAGCGCGCGTCCTCCGGCAGATGGAAGAGTATCCGGTAAAGGGTCGGAAGATCGAGCATCGAGGCTTCGTCGACAATGACGAGGGTGTGCCGCCCGAGTTCGATCCGTCCGTCCGTCACCTCTTTCAGCCAGGATGCGACTGTCTGGGCTGGTTGTCCGGTCGTCTCGGCGATCCGCCCGGCGGCGCGCCCGGCAATCGCAAGCTGGTAGACGTTCATGCCGAAGTGCCGGGCTGCCGCGTTTATGGCTCTCAGCGCGGTGGTCTTTCCAACGCCAGCCCCGCCTATCAGGAGAGAGAATGCGTGCTGCATCGCCATCGCAACGGCATGGCGCTGCTCATCGGTCAGGTTCCGGGACGGGTCGAACCGCTCGAGGAAAGCCGAGATGTCTGCGGGACTGATGTCATCGAGAAAGAGGTCTCGGGATGTGCGCCGGAGATGTCCTTCGATGCGAGCTTCGATGAACCGTTCCATGTAGGCCGCGCCGGCGGGCTGGAACCCACCTTCGATCGGGATTGCAGCACCATCGGCCACCGCCAGTCGCACGGCGGCAGAAGCGCTCTCAGTGCTCGTTGAGAGCCGCTTCGCCACGAGCTCGACGAGAACGGCTTCGTCACACCAGGTATGCTTCCGGTCGAGGCGGTCGTAGAGGACGCTCTCGACTGCGGCGACGAGCCGCCGCGGATCGTCTTTCCGCATGTCGAGTGCCGTCGCGACCCGGTCGACCTGCGACCACGTGCAGACGGTCAGCAGGCGGTACGGGTTATCCCTCATCTTCAGGACGGCCTGATCGCCCCAGAAGTCGACGGCCTTGCGGGAGAGACCGATATCGATCCCGTGCTCGTCGAAGAATACCACGCAGTCGGCCAGCGCTTGCTGGTTCCGCCACGCCTCGATGACGATAGCAGCCTGATTGCGGTCGAGCAGTTCCGACAGGCGGTCGACATCGCCATCGCCAAGAATCACATAGAGGTCCGATCCGTACCGCTCCCACAGACGGGCGGCCGTCGCCTTGCCCACGCCGACGAACTCCGGTCGCGAGGCAAGGAATTCAACGATGTGGCGGCCCCGCGGTATTGCGGTCATGGCATCACTCGCCTCCCCGTCAGCGTGGCATGCTCATACCTCGCGAGCTTCCGCCTTAGCTCATAGTTCTCGCCTCTCAGCGCTGCGAGCTGCTGTTCGAGCATGGTGATGCGCGCCTTGTCGGCTCCATCGCGCCGCGGTGGCTCTGGTGCGGACGGGCCTTCCAGACCCAGCATCGCGACAGCCTCATCCAGCCGCTGCTCGAAGCGCTTGTTTTGGTTGAAGGTCTCCCGGTTGAACCCGCACGCTGTGGCGACGGCCGTCTTGTTGACCTTGCCGCCCCTGCTGGGAAGCTTGAGCCCAGCGTTTTGCATCTTCTCGATGTACGCCTCGAGCCGAAGGAAGTTTTCCTCGCTGATCTGCTGGAAGGAATTGAGGCTCATCGCTTCACCTCGCTCGCACCGCGGTTAACGGGAGGCAGCGCCTTGTTCAAGTCGGCTTCGCCAAGGCCGCGGCTTCTGGCGTTGTACAGCCAGGTGGCAAAAGTCTCGAGCAGCCTCTCCCGTTCGGCCTCGAGCCGGGTGACCTCTGCCGTGAGAGTGTCGATGCGCTGCTGGGAATGTGCAAGCTCAGGCGGCAGATCGCTTTCGACGCACTTCTTCTTCGGACGCGTCCGTATCCGATCCTTGGCCAGACCGAAGGCCAATTTGATGCTGTCGTTCTTGTCCAGTCCCTGCCGGGTGAAGGATCGCCGTAGAAACGGCTGCACCTGGTCGAGTAGCTTTTCCCAGGTCAGCGTACCCTTCCAGGAGGCAAGCGTTGCGACGATCATCTCGACTTCCTTGTCCGTCAGTCTCGCTCTCGCCATCGTCAGTCTTTCCACATGTCGGCGAGCAAAGCACGGAGCGCCTGATCCTCGTCCTCCGCAGCTCGATCCCGGAGCGCCATGGCGACTTCGTTGTCTGGCGAACCGTCGGGCAGAGCAATAACCGTGCCTTCCCGGATTGACTGATCGTCATGTATCGCCAGCATTCGCTGCATCCGATCTATATTCCTGCGATGAGCATCCACCCAGCGGTCGGCTCCATGGAATTCCTCGCCCATGGCTTCCAGAGCATGGGCGAGCTGGAGGTTCGCGAGAATCAGGCGCTGCTCGACATTCTCGCGATGCTTGATGTCGCCCTTGACGAACACGTTCTCGGAACATCCGACGCAGTCGCCGTGCTCCTGGCAAGGTAGCAGCGAATAGTCGTGGACGCAGATGCCGACATCGGTCACGAGTGCGGATCCGATCTGCGCTTCGATGAAGTCGCGGGGCTCGACGGGGCGGTTCGGCCCCTGAATCCTGGTCGCCTCGAACATCGGCCCGCTCGCGGTCCCATCGTCCACAGCCTTTCTGATCTGGGAAAGGATCTCCTCCGATGTCACATGGTTGTAGGCCTTGTTCTGCTCGATGTCGCGGCCGCTCCATTTGGCGATATCAAGGTCGCTCAAACCCTTGAACTGGGCAACGGTGTTCAGCCAGTGCCTGAACGAGTGGGTCGTGATCTTGATCCTGCTCCCATCGCGCTCGGTGAAGCCGTGGACCTCGAACACGCTCGGCCACTTGCCGTTGTCATGGCCGGACAGCCAGTACCCGAACCTCGACACGGTCGCCTTGTCCAGCAGTGCCGGGCAGGTGCCGCGCTGCGCATGTCCTTCGTTGTTAAAAAGGACGATGAGCGTTTCGGAGTACCGCTGATCCTTGTAGCCGTTGAAGTTGGGAAAGTCGGGAGGCATCATGTTGAGGAGAGCGGGCGCAAGCGAACTCAGCCTTGCGCTCTCGAACGTCTGTTCCACATGCAGCTCGCGAAGACGCTTTCGGATCGCCGACGGATCCACGTAGCCCATGACACCTGTCAGTGCGCCGATCGGAACCCAGTCGCTTTCCCTGTAGGTCTCGAGATGGTCCGGCAGCCACAGTTTCCCGGGGTTTCTTTCGCACCAAGCTGCCAGCTCCCGGGCAGACGCACACATAGTGCGGAGCCTCTGGACAGCCTCACGGACCACTGAGACCATCACAGTCGGAACCCACTTGACCTGCGGCGCATTGCCCTTGCCGGGCCAGATGCGAATGCCGTAGGTCTCGACTTCCTTTCCAGTCTCGGGCGACACAACTCGCCCCTCCACTTCGCAATTGAGCCGGAGCTGAAGGACTTCGTGAGCCCGTATCGGAACCGACACGCAAATAGCGGATATGGCCGAATAGAGCCGATCGATGAATGTCGTCGACGTCCGGAACACATCCGCGAGCGCATGGAAGGCTTCCGGCGTTGGCAGCTTCCTGTCACGCCGTTCCTTCGCGGCCGCGCCGATGGCCTCGCTATCGTCCTTCGGCTTTCGCACTCCATGTTTCCACGGGAACGGCGCGTCGAGGAAGTGCCGCGCCATGCAGAACCTGTAGACCGCCTGGATGCTTGAGGCGAACTGGTAATGCCTTGCAGCTCCGATGCCAGGCCGCGCGAGTTCGACGGCCTCGTTCAGTACGACGACGTTGAGGCGCTCGACAGCGGGTTCAAGGCCAAGCTTTCTGAAGGCGGCTTCGATGAACTCGATGGCCCCCATCCGTCTTCGCGTGCCCGAGTGGGCCACAGGGGACGTCGAATGCAGGTAACGGACATATGCCTTGGCAAAGTCCTTGATGAGCGGGTGAAGCGGCTCGCCGGTGACTACTTGCTGGCTCGATATAGTGGCGTCACTGTTGTAGAAAGCCAGAATGCGTTCTCCATAGTTGTGGCTCTTCTCGTCGAACTCGCCGGCGACCAGCCAAATGTCCTCGTCCCATTGCTCGGAAGGGATCAGCGCCGTGATTTCCTCCCGTGCCAGCCGGATGAAGTCGAGCACCCGGTCACGCGCGAGCACCAGCGTGTCGGGAGACAGCTTGTGGATGTTCATGCGGCGGCTTCTCCGCGCAGTTCGATCTCGGCGGCGCAGAGCTGGATCACTTCAGCGATGGCGAGGATGGTGCGGTCCCGGTTCGCGTAAGCCTGTGCCGGGATGCCCGCTTTCTCCATCCGCTCGCGGTTGGCGAGGAGGGCGGCCATGAACTGTTCGTGCGGACCATTGAGCCACGGCTGGAAGTTTCGGCAAGTGTAGCACGCCACTGGAGCAAGGAGACCGCAGAAGCTCATCTGACCACAGGTGCCGAGAGGATCGTTCACATTGTCCGCCAGTGATCTGTCGTAGATCCGGCTGCTACGGTCCTCCCCCCTCCTCGCCTCGGCTTCTGTTGCTACCAGGACACCAGAGAAGGCCTGCGCAAGGGGTGCCAGTTCCATCGCAAGGTGACGGTCGAGCCGCAGCACCAGGGCCGGGCTGGCCTCGTAGTAGACCTCGACGCTCTGCGTGTCCGAATGGTCGAGCATCTCGGCGACGGTAAACTTGTCCTTGCCGTCGTCGACGGCCCGCTGGGCGAGCGTGATCCGGAACCGCTTCGAGTTGGTCTTCAATCCGGTGAGCCTGCCCAGCGCTTTGACCAGCAATGTACCGATTTCGCTCGCTGACATATGGTGTTCAAAGCTGGGAAGTCCGCCAACTTTCGGCGCCATGAACATGGGCCAGTCCCCACCCGCCAGTCCCAGCTCGTCGCGAAGCTTGGAATTGTGCTCAATCACCTGCTCGAGGAGTAGGCCGATCTGCTTGCTGCAGTACCGCATTTTCAGGGACGAACGGAGCGGCATGCCCCGGCGCTTTGCCCGCGGGATCATCAACGCGTAGAGCTTCTGACCTTCTGTTTCAGAGACAACCAGATCCTGTTCCTTCAGCAAGGCAATCTGGGCTGGACGGGATCCGTAGCCCAGGAGCAGCCAACCCAGTGCGTAGGGATAGAGCTCGATCTCGCCCTTCGCGTAGGCATCGTTCAATGCGGACTGGATCGCCAGCAATTCGAGGTCGCTGAACCCGCCTTCATTGGGATCGCGTGTCCTGATGGAAGTGCCTTTGACATTGGCTTTGATGGTCGCCTCTGAGAGGTATTCGAGCCCCTCCCGGGAGACGATGCCAATCCCCAGCCCCTGCATGCTCTCGAACAGGATCCGAATGACACCAAGCTTCCAATCGGTCACGTCGGAAAGTGTCGCCCGATAATTAAGAATGTGCGCTAGTTCGACGACGTCGACGGGACGGCTCTGCTTCGCCAGCACTTCATCGTGGAACGCCTTGAAGCGGCTGTTTTGGTTGCGGGCATGGCTGAACGACGAGTTCTGGAGATGCCAGAGTATCGCCAGCTTGATCTTGTGGCGAACCTCATCAGAGATCGAAGTGAGACGAGCAAAGTCGAATGTCGTGCGGCCAAGTACCAATGATGCTACCGACCATAAATCGGGCCTAGGGTCGAAGGTCACCCCGTCTCTCGTTGTTGCGATCTCTGGAAGAGCGGGTGCTGCATAATCCAGCGCTAATGCGATGCCCTGAGTCATTCATCGTCCCTGCGCGCTGCAATGTCCAGTTTCTCCTGCATTTCCCTGAGCGCCTCGTCCGAACGGCGACGTACTGTCCGTCTCAGGTAGGATTGAGCTGAGCCCTCGCTCCGCCACCCCTGAAGACGCGTGCGCCACTTCACCTCGTCCTCGGCCGAGACCTTCTTTTCGTCCATATCCTCGGAGAAGGCGTCGTTCCAGGTGTGGCGGAGCCTGTGCGGCCCTAGCTCCTGCGGCATGTCCGGCACACGATCCCTGAGCGCCTCCATGATCTTGTTCACATTCGACAGAGACATGGGCTTGCCGCTGTCAGTGCTGACGATGAGGAACGGGTGCCGCCGAGCGTTGGGGATGCGCGCTCTGTGGTGGACGATGTACTCGTGGAGGATTTCGGCCAACCTTGGACTGAGTGCCAGATCCCGAGCCTTGGTTTTCGTTGCTGGCTTTTCCCGCCGGGGATCTGCGGGGTCGTCCGGCCTCCGGTGTATGGTGATCCGCCCCTTGGATCCGAGCTGGCAATCGGCGACCTTTATGCCGAGAAGTTCCCCGCGGCGAATGCCAAGGTCAAGCAGCAGCCTGACAATCAGATAGTTTCGAAAGCGGACCGATGGACGGAACGGGTTCTCGGGATGATCCGGTTCGATCACATCCCTGAGGCGCTTCACGGCCGCATCCGCAAGCCCCTCCGGAAGGTCGAGGTCGTGGCGGCCGGTCTTCACCAGCCCGGCAATGTGCCCGTCGATTAGTTCGAGGAACTGGTTGCGGACGGCGCCGTACCGGTGATGACGCTGAGGCCATCGAGCCAGATTCGAGAGGATTTCGGCGCTGGTGAAGACGATGAACGACCTGATGGCGGCAAGGCGAATGCGCTTCTCGTCGAAACCGACGACCTGAACCGCATTCTTCCTCCGGGTTTGCAACTTGACCACGTTCGACAGCCGCTCATGAATCTCGGCTATGGCCTCCCCCACCCGGCGACTGCAGAAGTTCACGATGTCCAGAGTTTCCGAGAGCGAGAAGAAGATGCCTTCCCTGATCCGCTCGACGACATCGATCCCGCGCGCGTCTCCCCACAGGAAGAGATGAGAGAGAGACCTGAGCTCGTTCGCCAATGTGTTTGGCTGCAGACCCAGCGGTCGCCTGTCCGCCAGGATCCAGAAGGTCGGCGCCTCCAATGGCACGCCCATGGCTCTCGGTACGAGGAACGGCATCCGCTCGCCATCGGCGAACTTGGACCACCGGATCAGATATGGATTTTCGCTCTTAGTTGACAAAAACCAGCGCTCCGCCCCATCTGAGGCGGAACGTATAAGTCATGGAATTTTTCGTCAACAAAAAAGGCAGCAAATACAATAACTTGCATTCTGCAAATTTGCATTTTGCGAACTATTCTTTTTTAGAACGGAATGTCGTCGTCCATATCGCGCGAGAAGCCGCCGCCCTGACCGCCCTGGCCACCTTGGCTGCCACCCGAACGGCCGCCGCCTGAAGACTGGCGCGGCTGCTGATCGTAGTCGTCGTAACCACCACCGCCACCGCCGTAGTTGCTACCGCCGAAGTCGCCGCCACCGCCGCCACGGCTGACGCCGGAGCCGCCGCCCTCGCCGCGACCGTCGAGCATCGTCAGCGTCGAGTTGAAGCCCTGCAGTACCACTTCCGTCGAGTAGCGGTCGTTACCGTTCTGATCCTGCCACTTGCGGGTCTGCAGTGCGCCTTCGATATAGAGCTTGGCGCCCTTCTTGACGTACTGCTCGACAACCTTGCAGAGGCCTTCGTTGAACACGACGACCGTGTGCCACTCCGTCTTTTCCTTGCGTTCGCCGCTGTTGCGGTCGCGCCAGGTTTCCGAGGTTGCGATGCGCAGGTTGGCGATCGGCCGGCCGTCCTGCGTGCGCCGGATTTCCGGGTCTGCCCCGACATTTCCGATCAAGATCACCTTGTTGACGCTTCCAGCCATTGTTGCTTTTCCCGTGGTTTCACCGCGCCTAGGGCCCGGCTTGGAATTTCAAGAGCGCGCATCTTAGCGGTCCGCTGCCGTCGATACGCCCCGCCTCGCACATAATCCACAACAGTTTTGGTCGTTTTATGGGCGATTTGTTCTTTATTTGTTCTAGTATTTGGCTATGATCCTGTCAACCGACTCGAATTGGCCACCTGTTTTGCCGATTGCGCCTCGACATGGGCGTTAGCGTCATTACATAGGGGGCTTTCAACAGACATGCAAAAGCTGGCTTCCGATGAGTGAACTCAAGACCATCTCCATTCGTGGTGCGCGCGAGCACAATCTGAAAGGCATCGACCTCGATCTGCCGCGCAACAAGCTGATCGTGATGACCGGCCTATCGGGCTCGGGCAAGTCCTCGCTCGCATTTGACACGATCTATGCCGAAGGGCAGCGCCGCTATGTCGAGAGCCTGTCGGCCTATGCGCGCCAGTTCCTCGAAATGATGCAGAAGCCGGACGTCGACCAGATCGACGGGCTGTCGCCGGCAATCTCGATCGAGCAGAAGACGACCTCGCGCAACCCGCGTTCGACGGTCGGTACGGTCACCGAAATCTACGACTATATGCGCCTGCTCTTTGCACGGGTCGGCGTGCCCTATTCGCCGGCGACGGGACTGCCGATCGAAAGTCAGACGGTCAGCCAGATGGTCGACCGGGTGCTCGAATTTGGCGAAGGCACGCGTCTCTATATTCTTGCGCCGCTCGTTCGCGGCCGCAAGGGCGAGTACAAGAAGGAACTCGCCGAGCTGATGAAGAAGGGTTTTCAGCGCGTCAAGGTCGACGGCACCTTCTACGAAATCGCCGAAGTTCCGCCGCTCGACAAGAAGTACAAGCATGACATCGATGTGGTTGTCGACCGCGTCGTCGTCAGGCCCGATCTTGCCTCGCGCCTGGCTGACAGCCTGGAGACCTGCCTGACTCTGGCCGATGGGCTTGCCGTTGCCGAGTTTGCCGACAAGCCGCTGCCACCCGAGGAGACCGCTGCCGGCGGTTCGGCCAACAAATCGCTGAACGAAACCCACGAGCGCGTGCTGTTCTCCGAAAAGTTTGCCTGCCCGGTTTCCGGCTTCACGATTTCCGAGATCGAGCCGCGGCTGTTTTCGTTCAACAACCCCTTCGGTGCCTGCCCGACCTGCGATGGTCTCGGCAGCCAGCAGAA
Organism: Ensifer adhaerens; assembly: GCF_020035535.1. Taxonomy (NCBI): domain Bacteria; kingdom Pseudomonadati; phylum Pseudomonadota; class Alphaproteobacteria; order Hyphomicrobiales; family Rhizobiaceae; genus Ensifer; species Ensifer adhaerens. The sequence continues at coordinate 1,652,794 of NZ_CP083349.1, forward strand.
GATCGACACGGCGCTGATCGTGCCGGAAGAACACCGGACGCTGCGCGACGGCGCAATTGCGCCCTGGGCTAAGTCCTCCTCGCCCTATTACAACCAGACGCTGGAAGCGCTCGGCAAGGTCTTCGGCTTCAAGCTCGGCAGCCGATGGAACGAACTGTCGTCCGCGGCGCAAGCTGCGATCCTGCACGGAACGGAAGAAAAGATCGTCTTCCACTATGAAGACGGTGCGCGCTCCTACAACACGACCAAGAATTTCGAGGGCATCGTGCCCAATCTCGAGCGCCGCTGGAAGGAAACCGACAGCGCCTGGGCGCGCGAGGAGATCGAGCGCTACATGTCGGCGGCGCCCTGCCCGGCCTGCGCCGGTTTCCGCCTCAAGCCCGAGGCGCTGGCGGTCAAGATCGACAAGCTGCATATCGGCCAGGTCACCGAGATGTCGATCCGCATTGCGCGCGACTGGTTCGAAGCTCTGCCGGCCCATCTCAATACCAAGCAGAACGAGATCGCCGTTCGCATCCTCAAGGAGATCCGCGACCGTCTGCGCTTCCTCAACGATGTCGGCCTGGAATATCTCAGCCTGTCGCGCAATTCCGGAACGCTCTCGGGCGGTGAAAGCCAGCGTATCCGGCTTGCGTCGCAGATCGGTTCGGGCCTGACGGGCGTTCTCTACGTTCTGGACGAACCATCGATCGGCCTGCACCAGCGCGACAATGCCCGTTTGCTCGACACCCTTCGCCACCTGCGCGACATCGGCAATACCGTGATCGTCGTGGAGCACGACGAGGACGCGATCCTGACGGCAGATTACGTCGTCGATATCGGCCCGGCCGCCGGTATCCATGGCGGCGAGGTCATCGCGCAAGGATCGCCTGCCGATATCATGGCCAATCCGAAATCGCTGACCGGCAAGTATCTGTCCGGCGAGCTTGCGGTCGACGTTCCCTCCGAGCGTCGTAAGCCGAAGAAGAAAAAGGAAATCACCGTCGTCGGCGCCCGCGCCAACAACCTCAAGAACGTCACCGCCTCGATCCCGCTCGGCGTCTTCACCGCGGTCACCGGCGTGTCCGGCGGCGGCAAGTCGACCTTCCTGATCGAAACGCTGTACAAGGCCGCTGCCCGCCGCATCATGGGTGCGCGTGAGAACCCGGCCGAGCACGACCGTATCGACGGATTCGAGCATATCGACAAGGTGATCGACATCGATCAGTCGCCGATCGGCCGCACGCCGCGCTCGAACCCGGCAACTTACACCGGCGCCTTCACGCCGATCCGCGACTGGTTCGCCGGGCTGCCCGAAGCAAAGGCGCGCGGCTATCAGCCGGGCCGCTTCTCCTTCAACGTCAAGGGCGGTCGCTGCGAGGCGTGCCAGGGCGACGGCGTCATCAAGATCGAGATGCACTTCCTGCCTGATGTCTACGTCACCTGTGACGTCTGCCACGGCAAGCGTTACAACCGCGAAACGCTCGACGTGCACTTCAAGGGTAAATCCATTGCCGACGTGCTCGACATGACCGTCGAGGAAGGTGTGGAGTTCTTCGCAGCCGTCCCGGCCGTGCGCGACAAGCTGGTGACGCTCAACCAGGTTGGCCTTGGCTACATCAAGGTCGGGCAGCAGGCAAACACGCTGTCAGGCGGTGAGGCGCAACGCGTCAAGCTGGCGAAGGAACTGTCGAAGCGTTCCACCGGCCGTACGCTCTATATTCTTGACGAGCCCACGACAGGCTTGCATTTCCATGACGTAGCCAAGCTTCTTGAAGTTCTGCATGAGCTCGTGAACCAGGGCAACTCGGTCGTCGTCATTGAGCACAACCTCGAAGTGATCAAGACAGCCGATTGGGTCATCGACTTCGGTCCGGAAGGTGGTGATGGTGGTGGCGAAGTGATCGCCAAGGGTACGCCTGAGGACGTCGTCAAGGAAAAGCGTTCCTATACCGGCCAGTTCCTGAAGGAGCTCCTGGAACGCCGGCCGATGAAGAAGGTCGAGGCGGCGGAGTGAGCCGCTCGGCTGAGATCTGCGGCCGGAAGGAGTGATCCCGGCATGATGCGGCCTGCTCGTCTGGAGGATCTGGCTGCGGTGCAAAGCGTGACGGCGGCAGCCTACGAGCCGTATCAGGCACTTCTTGGCGGGCCGCCGCTGCCGGTAACCGAGGACTACGCGCCCCGCATTCTGCGCGGCGAGGTCTGGCTTCGCGAGCGAGAGGACATTGTTTCGGCGCTTGCGGTCGTCGAGCGGCACGCCGATCACCTGATGATTTTCAGTCTCGCCGTTGCCCCGTCCTTTCAGGGTCAGGGGCTCGGCATCGAACTGCTGACGTTTCTGGACGGCAAAGCGGCCGAATGGGGCTTGCCGGAGATGCGGCTCTACACCAATTCACGCATGGAGCGAAACATCGCGCTCTATCGCACCTATGGATTTCAAGAAACGGGTCGCCGACCCAATCCGTATCGTCCAGGGTGGACACTCGTGGACATGACGAAATCAATCAAGGACTGAACGCACGCGACCGCATGTCGGTCGCTGTTGAGGAGGATGGCATGGCAAAATCCGGAAAGATCCGCGTCGGCATCGGCGGCTGGACCTTCGAGCCCTGGGAGGGCACCTTTTATCCGAGCACGCTGGCCAAGAAGCGGCAGCTCGAATACGCCGGCAAGCAGCTTCGCACGATCGAGGTGAACGGCACCTATTACTCCTCGCAGAAGCCCGAGACCTTTGCCAAATGGGCTTCTGAGGTCCCGGAGGATTTCATCTTTTCGTTGAAGGCGAGCCGCTTCGTTACCAACCGCAAGGTTCTGTCGGAAGCCGGTGAATCCATGGAGCGATTTTTGACGCAAGGGCTGACCGAGCTCGGGCCCCATCTTGGACCCATTCTCTGGCAGTTCGCGCCGACGAAGAAGTTCGAACCTGACGACTTCGAAGGTTTTTTGAAGCTCCTTCCGGAGAAGCAGGACGGGCTTCCGCTGCGTCATGTGGTCGAGGTGCGAAATCCCACCTTCCAGGCCCCGGAGTTCGTTTCACTGCTCGAGAAGTACGGCGTTGCCGTGGTGCTCGCCGAACATGCGGATTATCCGATGATCGCCGACGTTACCGCCGATTTCGTCTATCTCCGCCTGCAGAAGGGCAGCGACGATATTGAGACCTGCTATGCGCCCGACAAGCTCGACCTCTGGGCAGAGCGCGCGAAGACCTTTGCAGGCGGCGACGAGCCGAGCGGGCTTGAAAAGAGCGCCCCGGACCGCAAGGCGAAGAATGAGGCGCGCGATGTGTTTGCCTACTTCATTACTGAGGGCAAGGTGAACGCGCCGAACGGTGCGCGCGAACTGCAGAAGCGCGTCGATTGAGTTCCGATGCGGGATCAGCGCGCGCCGATCCCGCCTGCCCTTCACGAACCGGCCGGCGTTCGTGCCTGCGCCGGTATCACTGGCTGGGCGTGAGGCTGAACAGGCACCAGGAGCAGTGTCTGTGTTTCGTTGTGGCGACAAAAGGCCAGCGGTTACAGGGCGCGAGATCCGAATCACTCGGGCCACCCCATATCACTTGATCTGGCGCAACCGAGGGTGCCGTTAGGGATGGTTTTTATACGGCTTTTTACCCGTCAATTTTTTGATCTGGCGCGGATTGTTGCGGCAGTCTCACAGGCAAGCTGCGGAAGTGCCTGATTTTCATGGGGTTGCTCGATGTCCCCGTTTTCCACAGTCGGTCCACACAACATCTAGCGCTCAAACTTCCGTCACAAACCACCCCTTGACGCCCCCGGACGATTCACGGTTAATGGATTTTACGTTGCGACGGCGGCGGACCGGATTGTTTAGCGCCCGGTTCATCTCACCAAATCGGCGGTTCTGACAGGCGGCGGTCATGGATTTCACCATGCGGTCGCCGTGAGGATTTTTGTGCGATCTTTGAGGCCCGTTTGAGCAACAATTGGCTGGCATAAATCAGCTGTTAACACTATATTTAGTGCTTGCAGTCAGCCTATCTCACAAGATACAGGGTCACCCAACTGTGGGTTTCTCTCCAAAGGACGGAAGCTGAGACTGGCTGCGGGATGCCCCTCGCGGCCGGGCGGGGACAATTGCGCCTGTGGCGGGCGCTAGGCAACACGAAGGACCAGGGACAATGAAGATCGAACGTCGTTTCACCAAGGCCGGGCAATCTGCCTATGCGGAGATCGAATTCCGCAAGGCTACGAGTGAGATCAAGAACCCCGATGGTTCGATCGTGTTCCGTCTTGCCGATATCGACGTTCCGGCACAGTTCAGCCAGGTCGCTGCCGACATTCTCGCCCAGAAGTATTTCCGCAAGGCTGGCGTTCCGGCCAAGATGAAGCGCGTCGAGGAGAACGATGTCCCCTCTTTCCTCTGGCGCTCCGTTCCGGATGCTGAAGCGCTGAAGACGCTGCCCAAGGAAGAACACTACGGTTCCGAAACCGATGCTCGCCAGGTTTTCGATCGCCTGGCCGGTACCTGGGCCTATTGGGGCTGGAAGGGCGGCTATTTCGATACCGAAGAAGACGCCTCCGCCTTCCGCGACGAACTCGCCTACATGCTCGCCACCCAGCGCGTTGCGCCGAACTCGCCGCAATGGTTCAACACTGGCCTGCACTGGGCCTATGGCATCGATGGCCCCGGTCAGGGCCACTACTATGTCGATCCCTTCACCGGCAAGCTGACGAAGTCCAAGTCGGCCTACGAACACCCGCAGCCGCACGCCTGCTTCATCCAGTCGGTCGCTGACGATCTCGTCAACGAAGGCGGCATTATGGACCTTTGGGTGCGTGAAGCGCGCCTGTTCAAGTATGGCTCCGGCACCGGCTCCAACTTCTCGCACCTGCGCAGTGAAGGCGAAAAGCTCTCGGGCGGCGGCAAGTCCTCCGGCCTGATGTCGTTCCTGAAGATCGGCGACCGCGCCGCCGGCGCCATCAAGTCGGGTGGCACCACCCGCCGCGCCGCCAAGATGGTCGTCGTCGATATCGACCATCCCGATATCGAGGAATACATCAACTGGAAGGTCAAGGAAGAGCAGAAGGTTGCCGCGCTCGTTACCGGTTCGAAGGTCGTCGCCAAGCATTTGAAGGCGATCATGAAGGCCTGCGTCAACTGCGACGGCACCGACGACGCCTGCTATGACCCGAAGCAGAATCCGGCGCTGAAGCGCGAGATCCGCGCTGCCAAGCAGGCGCTGGTTCCGGAAAACTACGTCCAGCGCGTCATCCAGTTTGCCAAGCAGGGTTACAAGGACCTCGAGTTCAAGACCTATGACACCGACTGGGATTCGGAAGCCTACCTGACGGTTTCCGGCCAGAACTCCAACAACTCGGTCTCGATCAAGGACGACTTCCTGCGCGCCGTCGAAGCCGATGGCGACTGGAACCTGACGGCCCGCAAGGACGGTCGCGTCATGAAGACGCTGAAGGCGCGCGATCTCTGGGAGTCGATCTCCTACGCCGCCTGGGCATCGGCCGATCCGGGACTGCACTTCAACACGACGATGAACGACTGGCACACCAGCCCCGCCGCCGGCCCGATCCGCGCGTCGAACCCGTGCTCGGAATACATGTTCCTCGACGACACCGCCTGCAACCTCGCCTCGCTGAACCTGATGATGTTCAAGGATGCGGCGACCAAGCGCATCAACATCGCCGACTACGAGCACGCAGTCCGCCTATGGACCATCGTTCTCGAAGTTTCGGTCATGATGGCGCAGTTCCCGTCCCGCGAGATTGCCGAACTCTCCTATGAGTACCGCACGCTCGGCCTCGGTTACGCCAATATCGGCGGCCTGCTGATGTCCTCGGGCATCCCCTATGACAGCGCCGAAGGCCGCGCCATTGCCGGTGCGCTGACCGCGATCATGACGGGCATCTCCTACGCCACCTCCGCCGAAATGGCCGAGAAGCTCGGTCCGTTCCCGGGCTTTGCGCCGAACCGCGACAACATGCTGCGCGTCATCCGCAACCACCGCCGTGCCGCCTATGGCGAGACAACTGGCTATGAGGCGCTGTCGGTCAACCCGGTCGCCCTCATCCACTCGGACAACCCGGACCAGGACCTCGTCATCCACGCCATGAGCGCCTGGGACAAGGCCCTGGAACTCGGCGAGAAGCACGGTTACCGCAACGCCCAGGCAACCGTTATCGCGCCGACCGGCACGATCGGCCTCGTCATGGACTGCGACACGACCGGCATCGAGCCGGACTTCGCGCTGGTGAAGTTCAAGAAGCTCGCCGGTGGCGGCTACTTCAAGATCATCAACCGCGCCGTTCCGGAAGCGCTGCGTTCGCTCGGCTACAGCGAAAGCCAGATCGCCGAGATCGAGGCCTACGCGGTCGGCCACGGCAACCTGAACCAGGCGCCGGCGATCAACCCGTCAACGCTGAAGGCCAAGGGCTTCACCGACGAGAAGGTGGAAGCCGTCAACGCCGCGCTGAAGTCTGCCTTCGATATCAAGTTCGTCTTCAACCAGTGGACGCTCGGCGCCGACTTCCTCAAGGGTACGCTGAAGGTCTCCGACGAACAGCTCGCCGCGATGGATTTCAACCTGCTCGACCACTTGGGCTTCTCCAAGAAGGACATCGAAGCTGCCAACATCCATGTCTGCGGTGCCATGACGCTGGAAGGCGCGCCGTTCCTGAAGAACGAGCACCTGCCCGTCTTCGATTGCGCCAACCCCTGCGGCAAGATCGGCAAGCGTTACCTCTCGGTCGAAAGCCACATCCGCATGATGGCGGCGGCCCAGCCGTTCATCTCCGGCGCCATCTCCAAGACGATCAACATGCCGAATGAGGCGACCGTCGAGGACTGCAAGAACGCCTACATGCTCTCGTGGAAGCTGGCGCTGAAGGCAAACGCCCTCTATCGCGACGGCTCCAAGCTGTCGCAGCCGCTCAACGCCTCGCTGATTGAGGACGACAAGGACGAGGATGCGCTGGAGGATCTGATCCAGGCGCCCGCCGCCGCCCAGGCCGTGACCATCACCGAGAAGATCGTCGAACGCGTCATCGAAAAGGTGATCCGCGCCCGCGAAAAGCTGCCGAACCGCCGCCAGGGCTACACCCAGAAGGCCGTCGTCGGCGGTCACAAGGTGTATCTGCGCACCGGCGAGTTCGGTGACGGCCGCCTCGGCGAGATCTTCATCGACATGCACAAGGAAGGGGCCGCCTTCCGTGCGATGATGAACAACTTCGCCATCGCCATCTCTCTCGGCCTGCAATATGGCGTGCCGCTCGAAGAATATGTGGAGGCCTTCACCTTCACCAAGTTCGAGCCGGCCGGCATGGTCCAGGGCAACGACGCAATCAAGAACGCGACGTCGATCCTCGACTACGTCTTCCGGGAGTTGGCCGTGTCTTACCTCGGCCGCCACGATCTCGCTCATGTCGACACGTCCGACTTCAGCAACACGGCGCTCGGCAAGGGCATCCAGGAAGGCAAGACCAACCTGATCTCCACCGGCTGGACGCGCGGCTACAAGCCGACGATCGTTGGTGGTACGGCCGAACGCGCCGGTGAGCCGAAGGGTTCGTCGACGACCGCCCCTGCCCGAGCCTCTTCGACCGCCACCGTAACCTCGATTGCCGGCAACACGGTCCGCAAGATCGAGCAGACGACGGCGATCTCGACTTCTGAAATCGTTGCCTTCAAGCGCGACTACGAAGAGCGCGCGGCGGAACTGGCCGAGGAGATCGCCGAAGAAACGGTCGAGACCGCAACGGAAGTGACCGCCCTCTTCTCCGACAAGGCAGCTGCGGAAGCGGCATCGGCCAAGACGGACGCCAAGAAGGTGGAAGCCGAACGCCGCGCCCGCTCGATCATGCAGGGCTATACCGGCAACATGTGCACCGAGTGCCAGAACTTCACGATGGTGCGCAACGGCACCTGCGAGAAGTGCGACACCTGCGGCGCCACTAGCGGCTGCAGCTAAGCAGATCGCAAATGCGGTGGTGGTGGCCGCGGCAACAAGCGTCGCGGACACCGCTGAGATGACATGATGATATCGCGAAGGGCCGCTGGTTTTCGACCAGCGGCCCTTTCTGCTTGATCACGGGCGGACCTCCGCCCCTCGGAAGCCAAACACGCCAATGCAACCTTGCGCAGGCCGATGCGGTCTCTAAATAATGTGTCGCACCATCCGCATCCGCCACACGGCAAATAGGGAGAGTGTCAATGGGACTGTTCGATGGGCTGCTTGGTCATGGTTCGACGGTGGATCCTGCGGACGAAGAAGGAAACGGACGTCCAGGGTATTCAAAGGGCGCTTACGACGGCGGTCCTTCGATAGCGCCGGGGATTGCCGATCTAAGCGAAGGTGGCCCCGTCGGCCGATGATTTCAGCGGCAAACCGAGTTTTCGTCATGCCCGCCCCCATCATTGACATCATTCTCGAGGACCCCAGCAGAGATGACCTCCATGGCATCGTCGCCACGCTGGATGCCTACAATGAAGCCCATGCAGGCATGGCGGATCTGCCCGGCTTTGCCGTTCTGCTGCGTGACGCTGAGACCGGGACCACGATTGGCGGACTCTACGCGGCGGATGGTTACGGCTGGGCCTTCATCCGCTACCTCGCCGTTCCCGATGAGTATCGCGGCCAGGGCCTTGGTCGGCGATTGATCGAGGAAGCGGAGAAGATTGCGCGTGTCGGACTCTGGCTCGACATCTTCGAGTTCCAGGCCCGCCCCTTTTATGAGAAGCTCGGTTTCCTGGTGTTCGGTGAGCTTGAGGGCGGCGAAGGCGCGATTGCGCGCTATTTCCTGAAGAAGCGCTTCTTTTAGTGAATGCCGGGCGGTGGAGAGAGCCTCCGGCTTATGGCGTTGCGTCGCTCCCCTCTCGCAGTTCGTTTGGTATGACGGGGCCGGCCATCCAGTGTCGTTCGCTGGTGACGTGGTTACCTCGAACCCACTTGGCGATGCCATCAAAGAAGCGGCCGGCGCTGCCCGTTCCCGCAGGGTAAGGCATCTGCTCGGCGAGGCGGATGACAAAACCTTCCTGGCGCGACATATCCAAGCCCGCCACGACATTCTGGACGAGGTCACTGCCGAACGGTCCATCATAGAGGACCGGGACCGGTTCGACTTCCAGCATCGCCAGGATTTCGAGCGTGGTATCCCAATCCAGAAGCGTGTTGCGATCGTCCCAGACGCCAAAGCCGTAAAAGTACGACTGTAGAGCATTGCCGGATGCGCGAGTGTAGGCAATCGAGTGCCGGGCGTAGAGATACTCGCCCGAAACCCGCCAATCATTCGGGATATGAGCCGCACGGCGCGCATGGTAGGCGCGCAGCCAGTCGCGCGAGGGATGATAGCCACTGTCCGGCGATCGGGCAAAGCATCTGGTCGCGGTGAGCGTCGTGCATTCGCCGTCCATTTTTTCGGTGACGATCACCCGCCTACCCTGGAAAGGTGCAAGGTCCGGCATCCGCTTGTCGTCGCTTTGGAGCCCGGGACTGGTCGGCAAGTGATAGGTACGCGGATATTTCAGATCGTCCATCAAAGTCCCTGCACGAAAGTGTTGCCTTTCGATACGAGAAAAGCGCGCTACCTGTCAAAGTTGAGCTAGACCCATCGCAACCTGGGTGGACGGCCTGCCGCCACTCGCAGATTCCGGACGGACCTAGGTTCGTTACGTTGCTCTTGCAAAGACCATGGATTTGTTCATGATCCCACTGGAACGGGGCCGTAGCTCAGTTGGGAGAGCGCCGCAATCGCACTGCGGAGGTCGAGGGTTCGACTCCCTTCGGCTCCACCAGGAACATCCTGCGCACATCGAGACAGCGAAACCCGGTCGAGCGATGCACGGGTGTGCGCGCTCGCCTAGAAGCTGCAACGGGGTTCAGTTATCTGCAGCGCCCAACTCGAGTATCGCCCCACGAACAGGTTGTCGAACAGCCACGATAGGTTTACCTTACGCTCGCTGGTGACGGTACCAAAGTCCTTTTCGGGGTTGGATCGACATGCGCGTTAAAGATGTGATGACGACGTCCGTCGTCAAGCTATCCCCAGACAACAGCGTCAGACAGGCAGCCCGGATTATGCTCGACAATCATGTCAGCGGCATCCCCGTCGTTGACGATGAAGGCCGTCTGGTGGGGTTGATCAGTGAAGGCGATCTGATCCGTCGGACGGAGCTTGGCGGCGGCGTGCCGGTGGTAGACGCAACGCTGGGCGCCGATGATCGGGCCAGCGCCTATGTACGGCGGTCCTCCTGGCGCGTCGGCGACGCGATGACGGCCGATCCGGTCACGATCGACGAAGGTGCGTCCGTTGCGCGCGTGGCGGCGCTGATGCAGGAGCGCGGCATCAAGCGCATTCCTGTCCTCAGAAACGGAGTTCTCGTCGGCATCGTCAGCCGCGCCGATCTGTTGCAGGCGGTTTTGACAGCAAAGCAGGATGAGACGGCTGCGGGGGATGAAGCCATCCGGCGCAGCATTCTCGTGCGCCTCGGCGAGAACACCGGCCTCGAAGGGCTGGATGTGAAGGTCGCGGTCACCGACGGCATCGTCCATCTCTGGGGCAACGTGGAGACTGCCGACTGCCGGAAGGCCGCGCGGATCCTCGCCGAAAGCGTGCGTGGCGTTCGGGGCGTGGTCGAGCACTTCTCCGAGCCCTATCCGCAATAGCGCCCGCCGCGAGACCGCCGCGGCATGGACGTGTTCGCGGCGCCGAAATAGCAAGACGATCCATGCCGCTGTCGTCCGAAGACAGGCGTTCCACCTTCCGTCCGTCACCGGGAAACAGCAACAACCGTATCGAACTCACAAGACTGCAGTGGCTTGCACGACTGCAAGCCGGAGAAATCCAGGCAATGTCCTAATGATCGGGAGGTTCAGATGGTTTCGCCTGAAACGGCATCGATGAAAGAGACGGCATCCGGGAGCTCGCATTCAACAACGCCATTGTCGGCAGATGAACTCCGCCTGATGGACGCCTATTGGCGCGCCTCGAACTACCTCTCCGTCGGCCAGATTTACCTGCTCGACAATCCGCTGCTGCGCGAGCCGCTGAAACGCGAACACATCAAGCCACGCCTGCTCGGCCATTGGGGCACCTCGCCCGGCCTCAACATGCTCTATGTGCATCTCAACCGCGTGATCAAGCGCGACGATCTCAACATGATCTACATCATCGGTCCGGGGCACGGCGGGCCGTCGCTGGTGGCGCACGCCTATCTGGAAGGGACCTACACCGAGTTCTATCCGAACATCAGCGAAGACGCCGAGGGCATGCAGCGGCTGTTCAAGCAGTTCAGCTTTCCCGGCGGCATACCGAGCCATGTGGCGCCGGAAACGCCCGGCAGCATCCACGAGGGCGGCGAACTCGGTTATGCGCTGAGCCACGCCTATGGCGCCGCCTTCGACAATCCGGACCTCGTCGTCGCCTGCATCGTCGGCGATGGCGAGGCCGAGACCGGGCCGCTTGCGACCGGCTGGCAAAGCAACAAGTTCCTGAACCCTGCCCGCGACGGCTGCGTCCTGCCGATCCTGCATCTGAACGGCTACAAGATCGCCAATCCCTGCTTCCTTGCCCGCATTCCGCGCGACGAGTTGCAGAAGTTCTTCGAGGGCATGGGTTACAGGCCCTATTTCGTGGAAGGGCATGATCCGGCAAGCGTGCATCAGCAGCTCGCCGCTGTGCTCGATACGGCGATGGCCGAGATCCGCCGGATCTGGGACGATGCCCGCGTGAGGGGCAATCTGAAGCGGCCGGCCTGGCCGATGATCGTCTTCCGTACGCCGAAGGGCTGGACCTGCCCCCCGGAGATCGACGGCAAGAAATGCGAGGACTACTGGCGGGCGCACCAGGTGCCGATGGGCGAGATGGACAAGCCCGAGCACATCCGCATCCTCGAGCAATGGATGAAGAGCTATCGACCCGAGGAGCTTTTCAGCGATCAGGGCCGGCTGAAGCCGGAGATCGCAGCACTCGCGCCAAAGGGTCATCGCCGCATGAGCGACAACCCGCACGCCAATGGCGGGCTGTTGTTGCATGACCTGAAGATGCCGGCTTTCCGGGATTATGCCGTCGACGTTCCGCGTCCAGGCGCGACTACTGTGGAAGCGGCCCGCGTCATGGGCAAGTTCCTGTGCGACGTGATGAAGAACAACATGGATGCCAAGAACTTCCGTCTGTTCAGCCCGGACGAAAACAACTCCAACCGCTGGCAGGATGTGCTGGAGGTCACCAACCGCTGCTACATGGCCGAGATCTATCCGGAGGACGACCACCTCTCACCGGATGGACGCATCATGGAGGTGCTCAGTGAACACCAGTGCCAGGGCTGGCTCGAAGGTTATCTCTTGACCGGCCGCCATGGCTTCTTCTCGTGCTACGAGGCGTTCATCCACATCATCGATTCCATGTTCAACCAGCATGCCAAGTGGCTGAAGGTCTGCAACGAGATCCCCTGGCGCCGGCCCATCGGGTCGCTGAACTATTTCCTGAGTTCCCATGTCTGGCGCCAGGACCACAACGGCTTCAGCCACCAGGATCCGGGCTTCATCGATCACGTCGTCAACAAGAAGGCGGAAGTCGTGCGTGTCTATCTGCCGCCGGATGCCAACACGCTGCTGTCCGTTACCGATCACTGTCTGCGCAGCCGCAACTACGTCAATGTCGTCGTCGCTGGCAAGCAGCCAGGCCCGCAATGGCTGACGATGGAACAGGCCGTGCGCCATTGCAGCATGGGCGTCAGCATCTGGGAATGGGCGAGCAACGATGCCAATAGTGAGCCGGACGTCGTGATGGCCTGCTGCGGCGACGTGCCGACATTGGAAACGCTGGCCGCAGTCCAATTGCTGCGCGAGCATCTTCCGGAAGTGAAGGTCCGGGTCGTCAACGTGGTCAACCTGATGAAGTTGCAGCCGGCCGAAGAGCACCCCCATGGCCTCTCCGATCGGGATTTCGATGGCATCTTCACCCGCGACAAACCGATCATCTTCGCCTTCCACGGCTATCCGTGGCTGATCCACCGCCTCACCTACCGCCGGACCAACCACGACAACCTGCATGTCCGCGGCTACAAGGAGGAAGGCACGACGACGACGCCGTTCGACATGGTGGTGCTGAACGAGCTTGATCGCTTCCACCTCGCTGGCGATGTCATCGACCGTCTGCCGCAACTCGGCGCCCGTGCTGCCTATTTCAAGCAGGCAATCCAGGCCAAGCTGATCGAGCATCGGGAGTATATCGAGAAGCATGGTGACGACATGCCCTCGATCAGCGGCTGGAAATGGGGCGTCAAGGATGCGCAACAGGCAAAACCGTCGACGTCAACGGAAGGCGACAATGTCTAGGGCCTGCGTGCTGCCGCACTGACGACCTTGCTCCGATCGCTTGATCGGGCTCGCGGGTCGCTCCGGAGGGAGCGTCTCGCCTACGTTGGATGAATGAACCACGCGTCGCAATCGCAGCTGGCTGGCTATGTCGGAATTATTGTCGACAGATCCCGAACTGAACCGGATGCCGACCGAGCAGGATCTTGCGCGGCTGCAGTTCACCACCCTGCTCTACTATCTGCATTGCACGAACCCCGACAACGGGCTCGTGCGCGACAAGACGCAGGAAGATGCGCCCGCAAGCATCGCGGCGATCGGCATGGCGCTCGCGACGATCCCCGTGCTTGTCGAGCGCGGCATCGTCATTCGCAAGTTCGCCGCGAAGATCGCGCGTCGACGGTTGCAGTTTCTGCTGCAATGCCCGCAAGGTCCTGAGCCGGACGCCTCCGGCTACAAGGGCTTCTTCTATCACTTCCTCGATATCGAAACCGGCAGGCGCGTTTGGGAGTGCGAACTGTCGACGATCGACTCCGCCTTCCTTTTCGCCGGCGCGTTGACGGTTGCCGCCTATTTCGACGGCGACGATGCCGAGGAAGTCGAAATCCGCAGGGTGGCAAACGCACTCTATGAACGGGCCGACTGGAACTGGGCCTGCGACCACGGGTTAACGCTCACCCACGGCTGGCGGCCGGAAAACGGCTTCATACCCTATCGCTGGCGTGGATACGACGAGGGCCTGCTGCTCTATATCCTCGGCCTCGGCTCGCCCACCCATCCGCTACCGCCGGAAGCCTATACGGCCTATACGGCGAGCTACGATTGGCGGAACCTCTACGGTCGAGAATTGCTCTATTCGGGACCGCTATTTACCCACCAGCTCTCGCACATGTGGATCGATTTCCGCGGTATCCGCGACGAATTCATGCGCGAACACAACAGCGATTATTTCCAGAACAGCCGGCACGCCACCTTCGTCCAGCAGGAATATGCCATCCGCAACCCGCTGAATTTTGTCGGCTACGGCGAGCATTGCTGGGGCTTCACGGCGAGCGACGGACCGGGCTGGACCAAGCGCAATGTAAACGGCACCGAACGAGAGTTCTTCGACTACCTCGCCCGCGGCGCTCCCTTCGGCCCGGACGATGGTACCGTGTCGCCTTGGTCCGTCGTCGCCTCGCTGCCGTTTGCCCCGGAGATCGTGATCCCGACAGTCTGGAATTGCGCCCGCATGAACCTCGGCATGACCAAGCTTTACGGCTTCAAGCCCTCCTTCAACCGAAGCTTTCCCGTCGAGGGAAGCGAATCCGGCTGGTGGGTCAGCCCCTATCACTTCGGCATCGACCAGGGCCCGGTGGTCCTGATGATCGAGAATTACCGAACCGGCTTGCTATGGAACATCATGCGCGGGTGTGCGCCGATCGTGGTGGGGTTGAGGCGAGCAGGTTTCTCCGGCGGCTGGCTCTGAGGGCCAAATCAACAAAGGTACTCTGATGGACAGCCAGCCAGTGCCGATCAGAACAACCGCACTTCGCTTTGCACGGGCTGTTCGAATGCTCTTGACCTCCGAAGTCGGTGGCAGGGCCAGGTGGATGTTCGTCGGACTGATGGCGCTGCTGTTCGGCTTGAACGGCCTCAACGTCGTCAACAACTACGTCGGCCGCAATTTCATGACCGCGATCGCCGAACGCCAGATGGACGAGTTCATCCGGCAGGCCGTGTTTTATGTCTGCGTGTTTGCCGTCCTCACCGTTACCGGTGTCATCGCACGCTTTGTCGAGGAACGGTTGGCGCTGCTCTGGCGCGAATTCATGACCCGGCGCGCCGTCGATCTCTATCTGGAGAATGAGACTTATTACCGCGTGGAGGTCTCGGGCACGCTGAGCCATCCGGACCAGCGAATATCCGAAGACATCCAGGCGTTCACCGTCACGACGCTCTCCTACATCATCATGCTGTTCAGCAGCACGCTGACGGTGGTGACGTTCTCCGGTGTGTTATGGTCCATCAGCCCGCTGCTATTCGTCGTGGCTGTGCTCTATGCCGCCTGCGGCTCGTACATGACGATCGTGCTGGGACGGCCTCTCATCGGCCTGAACTACGAACGGCTCGACAAGGAAGCGAGCTTCAGATCCAGCCTCATGCATGTCCGCGAGAATGCCGAGTCGGTGATGGTGACGGGCGTCGAGGGGCAGCAAAGAACAAGGTTGATCCACCGCCTCGACGACCTCGTCGGCAACATCCGCATCATCACCGCTGTCAACCGGAACCTTTCCTATTTTACGAGCGGGTATAACTGGATGATACAGATCATCCCGGACCTGATCATTGCGCCCGCTTTCATGCGAGGGGAAATCGAGTTCGGCGTCATCACGCAATCCGGTGCGGCCTTCGCGATGCTCGTCGGCGCGTTCTCCCTGATCGTTCGGCAGTTCAACTCCATCTCGAACTTCGCCGCGGTGGTGTCGCGGCTGAGTTCCCTGCTGGAAGCCATTGAGAAGAGCCGAACAAGGGGTGCGACTGGCGTCGAACTGGTCAAAAAGGAGGGCGATCTGGTCTTCGACCACGTGACGCTGGGTTCAACTGGTGGTCACGCCTTGCTGCACGACCTGTCGATTTCGATCCCGCAGGGAATGCCGGTGCTGATATCGGGATCTCATGCGGCTGCCGGCGCAGCGCTCTTCAGGGCGACTGCCGGAATTCCGACCACCGGTACCGGGCGGATCACACGTCCGAACGAGGTGATGTTTCTTCCGCAGCGACCGTACCTGCCGCCGGGCTCGCTTCGGCAAATTCTTCTGCCGCCGGATGAACCGGGCGACATCTCCGACAGTCGAATGCTCGAGGTTGTGCACAGCCTCGGTCTCGGCAGCCTTGTTCACGATGCAAGCGGGCTGGAGAAGGAACAGGACCGGGAAATGTCGTTGGGCGAGCAACAGCTTCTGGCTGTCGCGAAGGTGCTATTCGCCAGACCGCGATATGTTTTTCTAGATCGGCTTGAAGCGACGCTCGGGCACGAAACCTTCCGGAAGGTGGCGAACCTGCTCACCGAAAACGCGATCACTTGTATCAACAATGGCGAAGAAGGCGATGCGCGTGATCTCTATGGCGCCGTCCTGGATTGTCAGGACGATGGCCGTTGGACCTGGACGCACCTGCGAACATGATCCGCTGGCACCGCTCTCGTTACCCGGCGCAGCGCCGAGGGCGATGCGGGCCGGCCGATGTCCTGCGGCACAGGCCGGGCTAGGCCACCCTATGCCTCTTGCGAAGGCGCCCGGATCAGCCAAGTGATCGATCGAGAACGACCGCTGTTACCGTGGGGCGACGATGCCCTGGTAGTAGTCGCCGTCACCACCGACATAGCGCGGGCCGCCGCCGCCGGTCTGCGAGCAACCGGCCAGAGTGGCGAGTGCGAACAGCAATACGATCGTTCTCATGAAGTCGGTTCCTTTCGGGCCTTATCAGCGGCTATGTCCTTGAGACTAGTGGGTATATAAGGACTATCGCACAGGACAAGCAGCATCTAGTTGGTGGTATAACAAAACGCTTGATCGTTGAAGATGTAAATTGTGCTGGCGACCGCTTGGCGGCTCGCGCACCCAGCAATTTCATGGATGAACGTGAAACGTGGTCAATGATCGGTGAGCGCGCTGGCTAGATCGGCTGGTGCTTGTCCGCCTGTTCCCGCTCCTGCCAATATCTGAGGCGCAGCCGCGGCGCCATGATCCAGGCGACGAATGGCGTCGTGACGAAACAGGCGACCACCAGCGCCGGGATCGAATATTTGGCGTTGTCGGCAAGCACCGGGACCGAGAGAACCGTCACGATGCCGATCCCGAACAGAATGGCATTGATCATCAGGCCGACCATGATGGCGAGTTGCAGGCGGACGGACATTTCGACCTCCCCGAGCTCCAAGGCGACATTGCGCCTCGAACATAATCCGTCATCGATTGTATCAGAGATCGGGAATGCGCGAAATGGTCGAAGGTACAGGTGGCTGCGTGGCGCGTCGGCGACAATGCGTCACGCATGGCGCACTGCCCCTGTCGCGCGCAGAAATCCGCCCTATGCTCTTAGGCATGACTATCGCGCACGCAGGGTGTCGGTGACCCGACCTTGATCGTTGCCGCCTGAGGGAGATCCATGACGAGCCCATACGAAACGCTCGGCGTCAGCCGCGAAGCGACACAAAAGGACATCCAGAGCGCCTATCGAAAGCTCGCCAAGAAACTGCACCCGGATCTGAACCCGGGAGACAAGGGGGCGGAAGACCGTTTCAAGGCGGTTTCGGCGGCTTACGCGCTCCTTAGCGACGAAGAGAAACGCGGCAAATACGACCGTGGCGAAATCGACGAAACGGGCGCAGAGACTGCGCCCCGCCACTACTATCGCGAATACGCCTCCTCCGGCGATACGGCGGGACGCTACGAGAGTGCCCACGGATTCTCGGATTTCGCAGATTCGGACGATATCTTCTCGAGTTTCTTTTCCCGTCGCGGCGGCCAGCAGCAACGCCAGCGGGGCCGCGATCTGCATTTTTCGATGGAGATCAGCTTTCTCGACGCGGCCAACGGCACCAGGACCGAGATCAACCTGCCAGGCGGCGGACCGGCGCTCGATCTCACGATCCCGCCCGGCACGCGCGATGGCCAGACGCTGCGGTTGCGCGGCAAGGGCGAGCCCGGCTTCAACGGCGCGCCGGCGGGGGACGCCCTGATCGACATTCGCGTCCGGGCCCATCCTCTGTTTGCGGCCGATGGCGATGATGTTCGTTATGAAGTGCCGATCTCGCTCAGCGAAGCGGTGCTCGGCGGCAAGATCCGGGTTCCGACGATCGACGGCGCGGTCAACGTCACGATCCCGCCGCACACCAACACCGGCAAGACATTGCGGTTGAAGGGCAAGGGTCTGCACAAGTCCGGCGGCGGCCACGGCGACGCCTATGTCAGCCTGAAGATCGTGCTGCCGCAGAGCCCTGATCCGGCGCTTTCCGCCTTCGTTGAAACCTGGGCAGCCGGAAAGACGGAAGACCCGCGCAAGGGCATGGGAGGCCAGGCATGAACGACCGTGAATTCTGCGAAAACCTCGATATCGAAGTGAAGGTCCTGCGCATCTGGGTCGAACAGCGCTGGCTGATGCCGCAGGAGGTGGAGGCCGGCTGGCTGTTCGAAGAGGCCGACCTTGCCCGCGCCCGACTGATCCAGGATCTGACAGGTCCGATGGGCGTCAACGACGATGGCGTCGATGTCGCCATGCGGCTACTCGACCAGATCCACGGCCTGCGTGGCCGTCTCGCCGTGTTGATGAACGCCATCCGATCCCAGAATCCGGAGGTTCAAAGGCTCATTCTGTCGAGAGTCGAGGGCGAATAGTCTACACCCGACCTGCCCAGCAGCCCCATCGTCTCGGCAACGAACAAGGTGTCGACGAACTCTGTCAGATCGACGATCCGGCCGTTACGGAACGTGAACTTGTCGATGATCTCGGTCCGTTCGCGGGTTTGCGAGGGAACGAAGCAGACGACGCCGGCGCGGTGGACGACGATGGTGTCGCCATCGGCGTAAGCGCCGACCATCTCCATCTCGCTCAGGTCCCAGTTCTGTACGAGCGCCTCGAAACTGCTGCGCACCGTCTCCGGTGTGTTGACCGCGAGCGCCATGGTGCCGAGCCTGGCGTTTCCGACGATGCGGAAGCTGAAGTCGGGATCGAGTTGCGCCATCATTGTGTCGAGGTCGTTGACATTGCGGGCGCTGTAGAGGGCCCGCACCCTGGTTTCCAGCATGCTTCGCTCGGTCATATGAAGCCTCCCCGTTTCTATCTGGGCGAGTGTGCGCGCACTTTAGTGACATCGCAAGTACAGCTTTGCGTTTCCGGTCTTTCGCCGCAAACGCCGCCAATCCGGCCGTCGTTAGGATTTTATTAAAAGGCAAGCACCGGTTTTTACACGCCTGCAAGTGGAGTTGAGCGAAAAGAATGGATTGACAATGGCAAGGCAGGAAAGACGTGACACAGGTCGTCACAGTATCCGCGACGACAGCGGCCTATGCAGCGGAAGCGCTGAAGCCGTCTGCACGCGTGCGTGGTGACGGCCCGACTGATGAAGCAATCACCTTGCTTGCGACACGGCGGCCCGAGGAGCCCGCGCTGACGCCGGTCTCGGTCCCCAAGACCAGGGGCGCCCTGCCCCTCGCCTTCATGCTGGCAAGTGCCGACGGCCGCCTGCCGGAGCGTTCGGAAGCCGATGCCCTGCGCCGCTACCTCGAATTCATGCGCGATGACGACGATGGTTCCGAGGACCAGGAAAACGAAGGCCGGCAGGATGAACCGGCCGGCCAGGAGGGTGAAAGCGACGCTGCCTGAGGCGGCCGTCGCAATCTCATTGATCAATGATGCTTGTGGCCGCCGGCCGCCTCGCCGCCCTTGGCCGAGCCGACCGGGAACGCCGCATCGACTTTGCCTGCCTTCTCGAAGACGAGCGTGACAGGAACGGCATCGCCTTCCTTGAAGGGCGTTTTCACGTCCATGAACATCAGATGCAGGCCGCCGGCCTTGAGCTCGACCGTCTCTCCGGCCGGCAGCGCAACGCCGTCATCCAGCTTGCGCATCTTCATCACGTCGTTTTCCATTTTCATCTCATGGATCTCGACGCGTGCGGCCGCAGGGCTTTCGACGGCGACGAGCCGATCTTCGCTCGAGCCGCCATTCTTGATTGTCAGGAAGCCGCCACCGACCTTGGCGCCGGGCAGCATGGCCTTCACCGAGCCGCCAGTGATCTCGAGGTCGCCGAGTTTCGCCGATCCGTCTGCGCCAGCCATATGTCCGCCATGGCCGGCATGCGGATCTTCGGCGTCGGCCATCGTGACCGTCACGGTCGGCGCCGGGCTCTTCAGGTCATGCGCGTTCTGACCCTCGGCGGCAACCTGGTCCCAGACGACCTTGCCTTCGGTTCCGCAAAGCTGCGTAGTCGGGAACGCAAGTACCGTCTCCTTGTCGAAGCCCGAGACTTTGCCGCGCACGACGAAGGTGTCGTAATATTCGTCCGGCAAGCTGCCGCCCTTCCAGCGGATTTCCACCGGGCCGGACGTGACCTTCTTGCCGTGATTGTCGTAGGCCTTCTTGTAGTCGCCCTTGATGATTTCGATTTCCCAGCCGGGCTTCGGCTGCGGCTGGGCGAGGACAAACCCTTCCGGCAGCTTGATCTGTACTTCTGTCGTTGGCTTGCCGTCGCAGCCGTGCGGTACCTGCAGCACCGCCTTGAAGGTGCTCTCAACCGGCGCCGTGTCGTTTTCGAACGTGGCGTGCGCGTGGCCAATGCCGCTTGCGGCAAGGGTAAGGCCGAGCGAAAGCGAAGCAATCCTGGTCTTTGTCATGTCGTAATCTCCTGACCACGCGCGGGACTTTGCCCGATTTGCGGTGGTCCAAGCCGCTTGACGGCGGCGCATTGAATGGGATGCGAGAGGAGGATTACGAACGCACGGGCGGCCCGCGTGAAGGCGGCAGCAGGCGCAGATGCTGATGTGCAGCGTCGTTTTCTTCAAGGGGCGGAGAAACGAGCCATGTGCCCGCCTCGGCGCGCACGCTCTCCACCGGCGGAACCGGCAGGAGGACCGAGCCCGAGAGACGGCAGGCTTCACAGACCGGGGCCATCGACTGGCCCTTGCCACTTTGGTGGTCGACACCGTCCATGCCGAAGCAGATTTCGGCGATCGAACCGTCAGGCAGTTGATAGGCGGCGATCTCGGCCGGTGTCAGCGTCTTGGCGCTGAGCGGCTTATGGGCAAAAGTCAGGAACACGAGCGCGAATACGGCGATCAGCCGCACCGCTATCCCGAACCTGCCTTCGCGCCCTGTCATCGTGATCGACTCTTGTGGGTTAGAGCGGCACGCGGGCGGAAAACGCACATGCCTTTCCACACCCCGCTCTGGTATCTGCTTTGGGTTATCCTCAACCGGAGAAGAAAGCAAAGGCAGAATTGCCGCAGTGGTGTCGGCTGCGTCTTTTGGTCATGCGACAAAAATGTGTTTCAGCGCGACACCGCCCTCTTGCCAAGCTCCCGCCTTCGCCGTTATCTGGAGACGATCTTGTTGGGAGAAGCCGGTTCAATCCGGTGCCGAAGGAGCAACCGCCCCGGAAACTCTCAGGCCAAAGGACCAGCAAGGTGCCGGTAGGACTCTGGAGAGAAGCGTTTTCACGCTCGCCGAAGGGATAACAATCTCAGGCAAAGGGACAGAGGGGGCTCGAATCGACGGCGATTGACGCCGGAAGTGTGAGCCGGCGCGGGAGCGCCAGACCTGGAGGCCGGATTTGGAAGACAATCCTCATTTGAAACATACGCCGCTGCATGCGCTGCACCTTTCGCTGGGCGCGCGCATGGTGCCCTTTGCCGGTTACGATATGCCGGTGCAGTACCCTGATGGCGTGATGAAGGAACACCAGCACACGCGTGTCGCCGCTGGCCTCTTCGATGTCTCGCACATGGGCCAGGTCATCGTCCGGCCGAAGTCCGGCAAGATCGAGGACGCGGCTCTGGCGCTCGAAAAGCTGGTGCCGGTGGACGTGCTGGGCCTCGCTGAAGGACGCCAGCGCTACGGCCTCTTCACCAATACCGAAGGCGGAATCCTCGACGACCTGATGATCACCAATCGCGGTGATCATCTCTTTCTCGTCGTCAACGCCGCCTGCAAGGACGCCGACTTCGAGCTTCTGAAAAAGGGCCTTTCCGACACCTGCGAGGTCACGCTGCTCGACGATCGCGCGCTGATCGCGCTTCAGGGGCCGCATGCTGAGGCCGTACTCGGTGAACTCTGGGCCGATGTCTCGGCCATGCGTTTCATGGACGTCGCCGAGGCCGACCTGCACGACGTGACCTGCATTATCGCGCGCTCGGGCTATACCGGCGAAGACGGCTTCGAGATTTCCATCCCCGTTGCCTCCGCCGTTGATGTGACACAGCGCCTGCTGGAGCATCCGGATGTGAAGCCGATCGGCCTCGGCGCCCGCGATTCGCTGCGTCTGGAAGCCGGACTTTGTCTCTATGGCAACGATATTGACACCAGCACGACCCCCGTCGAAGCCGGGCTCGAATGGGCCATGCAGAAGGCGCGCCGCGCCGGTGGCGCCCGTGAAGGCGGCTTCCCCGGTGCCGACCGTATCCTCGGCCAGTTCGCCGATGGCGCTTCGCGTCGTCGCGTCGGGCTAAAGCCCGAGGGACGCGCGCCCGTTCGCGGTGGGGCAAATCTCTTTGCCGATGCCGAGGGCAAGACTCCGGTCGGCCAGGTGACGTCGGGCGGTTTCGGTCCTTCCGTCGATGGTCCTGTCGCCATGGGCTACGTCGCCGCCGGCCACATCGAAAACGGCACCACCCTTTTTGCGGAAGTGCGCGGCAAGTACCTGCCTGTCGTCGTCGCCGCCCTGCCCTTTGTCAAACAAACCTACAAACGCTGATCAGGAGAGAGCGCAAATGTTGAAGTTCACCGACGAACACGAGTGGCTGAAGGTCGAAGCTGGCGTAGCAACGGTCGGCATCACCGAACATGCCGCCGGCCAGCTCGGCGACCTCGTCTTCGTGGAACTACCGGAAACCGGCTCCACGTTCGCCAAGGGCGATACTGCCGCGACCGTCGAGTCCGTCAAGGCGGCATCCGACGTCTATTGTCCGCTTGATGGCGAAATCGTCGAAGTGAACCAGGCGATCGTCGACGATCCGTCGCTCGTCAACAGCGATCCGCAGGGCGCTGCCTGGTTCTTCAAGCTGAAGCTCGCCGATCCGAACGCGGCCGACGCCCTTCTCGACGAAGCGGCCTACAAGGAGCTCGTCGCCTGATGAGCATGCCCAAGGATTTCACCTTCACGGACTATAAGCCGTATGACTTCGCCAATCGGCGTCATATCGGCCCGTCGCCGGCCGAAATGGACGAGATGCTGAAGGTCGTCGGTTATCCGACGCTCGACGCGCTCATCGACGACACGGTCCCGCCGTCGATCCGCCAGAAGACGCCGCTCGCCTGGGGCGCGCCGATGACCGAGCGCGAAGCGCTCGACAAGATGCGCGAAACGGCCAATCGCAATCAGAAGCTCGTTTCGCTGATCGGCCAGGGCTATTACGGCACGATCACGCCGCCGGTGATCCAGCGCAACATCCTGGAAAACCCCGCCTGGTACACGGCCTATACGCCCTACCAGCCCGAGATCAGCCAGGGCCGTCTCGAAGCGCTGCTCAACTACCAGACCATGGTCTGCGACCTGACCGGCCTTGACGTTGCCAACGCCTCGCTGCTCGACGAAGCGACGGCTGCCGCCGAAGCCATGGCGATGGCCGAACGCGTATCGAAGTCCAAGGCGAAGGCCTTCTTCGTCGACGAGAACTGCCATCCGCAGACGATCGCACTGCTGAAGACCCGTGGCGAGCCGCTCGGCTGGCAGATTGTCATCGGCAATCCCTTCACCGATCTCGATCCGGTCGACGTCTTTGGCGCGATCTTCCAGTATCCGGGCACCTACGGCCACGTGAACGATTTCACCGGCCTGATTGCCCGCCTGCACCAGACCGGCGCGATCGCGACCATCGCTGCCGATCCGCTGGCGCTGGCCCTGCTGAAGTCCCCCGGCGAAATGGGCGCCGATATCGCCATCGGCTGCACCCAGCGCTTCGGCGTTCCGGTCGGCTACGGTGGACCGCATGCGGCCTATATGGCCGTCAAGGATGCGCACAAGCGCTCCATGCCCGGCCGTCTTGTCGGCGTTTCGGTCGATGCCCGCGGCAACCGTGCCTATCGCCTGTCGCTACAGACGCGCGAACAGCACATCCGCCGCGAAAAGGCGACGTCGAACATCTGCACCGCGCAGGTTCTGCTCGCCGTCATGGCGTCGATGTACGCCGTCTTCCACGGACCGAAGGGCATCAAAGCGATCGCCCAGAGCGTTCACCAGAAGACCGTGCGTCTCGCCATGGGCCTCGAAAAGCTCGGCTACACCGTCGAACCGGACGTGTTCTTCGATACGATCACCGTTGAGGTCGGCAAGTTGCAGGGCATCATCCTCAAGACGGCTGTCGCCGAGGAAGTGAACCTGCGCAAGATCGGCGAAACCAAGATCGGCATCAGCCTCGACGAGCGCTCGCGCCCCGTCACGCTCGAAGCCGTCTGGCGCGCCTTCGGTGGCGACTTCAAGGTGGAGGAGTTCGAGCCGGGTTACCGCCTGCCGCAGCCGCTGCTGCGCACCAGCGAATACCTGATGCACCCGATCTTCCACATGAACCGCGCCGAAAGCGAGATGACGCGGTATATCCGCCGTCTTTCGGACCGCGATCTTGCGCTCGACCGTGCGATGATTCCGCTCGGCTCCTGCACGATGAAGCTCAACGCGACTGCGGAAATGCTGCCGATCACCTGGCCGGAATTTGCCGAAATCCATCCTTTCGTTCCGAAGGACCAGGCGGCCGGCTACCAGCACATGATCGAGGACCTGTCGGAGAAGCTCTGCGCCGTCACCGGCTATGACGCGATCTCGATGCAGCCGAATTCCGGTGCGCAGGGCGAGTATGCAGGTCTCCTGACGATCCGGGCGTACCACCTGGCGCAGGGCAACGCCCATCGCGACGTCTGCCTGATCCCGACCTCGGCGCACGGCACCAACCCTGCCTCGGCCCAGATGGCCGGCATGAAGGTGGTCGTCATCAAGGTCAGCGAAAACGGCGACATCGACATGGACGATTTCCGTGCGAAGGCCGAGCAGTACGCGGAAAACCTCTCGTGCTGCATGATCACCTATCCGTCGACCCACGGTGTGTTCGAGGAGAACGTGCGTGAGGTCTGCGAGATCGTGCACAAGCACGGCGGCCAGGTCTACTTGGACGGCGCCAACATGAACGCCATGGTCGGCCTCGCCCGCCCTGGCGACATCGGCTCCGACGTCAGCCACCTGAACCTGCACAAGACCTTCTGCATCCCGCACGGCGGCGGCGGTCCCGGTATGGGGCCAATCGGCGTCAAGGCGCATCTGGCACCCTACCTGCCCGGCCACCCGGAAACCGACGGCAATGACGGTGCGGTTTCGGCAGCGCCATTCGGCTCGGCTTCGATCCTGCCGATCTCGTGGAGCTACTGCCTGATGATGGGCGGCGAAGGCCTGACCCAGGCGACGAAGGTGGCGATCCTCAACGCCAACTACATCGCTGCCCGCCTGAAGGGCGCCTATGAGGTGCTCTACAAGTCGTCCAGGGGCCGCGTCGCGCATGAGTGCATCATCGACACCCGTCCGCTGGTCGAAAGCGCCGGCGTCACTGTCGACGATGTCGCCAAGCGGCTGATCGACTGCGGCTTCCACGCCCCGACCATGAGCTGGCCGGTTGCCGGTACGCTGATGATCGAGCCGACCGAATCGGAAACCAAGGCCGAGATCGACCGTTTCTGCGATGCGATGCTGGCGATCCGCGAGGAAGCCCGCGCGATCGAGGAAGGTCGCATGGACAAGGCCAACAACCCGCTGAAGAACGCTCCGCACACGGTCGAAGACCTGGTCGGCGATTGGGATCGTCCCTACTCGCGCGAACAGGCCTGCTTCCCGCCGGGCGCCTTCCGTGTCGACAAGTACTGGTCGCCGGTCAACCGCGTCGACAACGTGTATGGCGACCGCAACCTCGTCTGCACCTGCCCGCCGCTGGAAAGCTACGCGGAAGCGGCAGAGTAACGTCTAAAGAACCGGCGGGGCGCCCGCTCCGCCGGTTTTCCCCGGCGCTATTCCGCGGCCGTGGCAGCGTGCGTCCCGCGCCCATCTTCTCCAGAATCGTGTCAGAAGTTCGCGAAGATCTGTGCCGGCGTTTGCGCGATGCACAGAGCTACCGACGCGAGGTCATTCCGGGAGGCAGAATGGTGTTCTCGATCCAGAATCGCACGAAAGCCTCGGCAAAATGCCTGTAGCCGGCGACCGAAGCAGGCTTGGCCACATAGGCATTGGCGCCGGCCCGGTAACAATGGAGCACGTCGGTCGGATTGATGGATGAGGTCAGCACGATGATCGGGATCAGGACGGTCGCCTGTCCCCTGCGGATGCGCCGCAGAAGCTCGATGCCGTCGTTGCCGGGCAATTTGATGTCCAGGAGCACATAGTCGAAATGGGTTTGGGCAAGATGCTCGGTCGCGTTGTCTGCGTCTGCCGCCAACACCAGATCGATCGTTTCGTCGACCTGTGCGAAGGCACGCATAACGAAGCGCGCGTCGTGCGCGTCGTCCTCCACCAAGAGCACTCGCTTTGGCGTCGAGGCCACCTGTTTCGTCCTAGTTCGCCTTCCGTAGCCGCCTCGGAAGAAGCACGATGAAACGTGCGCCTTCGCGGAAGGTCGTGTCAAGTCGGATCGAGCCTTCGTGACTTTCAGCTATGCGTTTGGCCAGTGCGAGGCCGATGCCGGTACCGCCATAGACAGTCTCGTCCTTGTGCAGCCGTTGGAACACTTCGAAGATCCGGGCTGAAAAGCGCGGATCGATGCCGATGCCGTTGTCTTCGACCACGAACTCGACGATCTGATCGACGAGGCCGCCTTGAATGCGGATCACCGGTTGGCGGTCGGCGTACCGATACTTGATCGCATTGCCGATCAGGTTCTGAACCAGGCGGCGGAGAAGCTCCGGGTCGCCTTCCAGCTGCGGCAGGTCGCCAACCTCGAAGGTTGCCTGTGCTTCCTGTGCGTCGCCGGCAAGAATGGTCAGCGTCTCGGCAACGATGTCCGCGAGCCGCACCTCCGTCCAATGGCTGATCCGGTGCGCGATCTGCGCATAGTCGAGCAGGCTGTCGATTACCCGGTTCATGCGCCGGACGCTGTCACGCAGATGGCGCGCATTCTCGGCAAGTTCGATCTGGTTTCCTGCAGCGAGATCGTCTTCGATCATTTCAGAAAACATGGAGATGTGTCGGAGCGGCGCCTTGAGGTCATGGGACACCGTCGCAGTGAACTGGTCGAGCGCTTCGTTCTTGTGCTCCAATTCCTGCCGTTGGCGCTCGAGCGTGAGTTCCGCGCGCTTGAGGTCGGTGACATCGACACGCGCAACGACGGTGTTGCCGTCCTTCGCCTTGATGTTCTCCACGCGCAGCCAGCGATCATCAGCATAGCGATAGATTTTGGGCCGACCGTCGGGATGGCGGAAATCGTGCAGGCGTGAAGCGATCCATTCGTCGCCCTCGCGGGTGCCCGGCAAGGCATCGGGATAGTGACCACCCTGTCGCGCCAGAAGCATGATTTCTTCGGCGGTGATGCCAGGCTCCAGCGCTGCACCTGCCGGCCCGCAGATCACCTGATAGGCCCTGTTGTGGACGATCAGCCGCTCTTGCCGATCAAATATGGCAAAGCCTTCAGGCATGGCTTCCAGCGCCGCGTTGAGCATCTCGGACGCTTTCTGACGCTCGCCTACCGCCTCCGTGAGATCCGAAACATCGCGGATGATGCCGATGAGCGCCAGTTCCTCCCCCTGCTCGTCGAGCAGCGGCGTGGTGCGGAGGTGGCCGGAAAATGTAGATCCGTCGCGCCTGGCATAGAGATAGTTCGACGTCTGGGCGGCGGTTTCGTCGACGCGCGCTGCGCGGTTCCGCAGGCGCTTTTCATATTCAGCGTCGTTGGCATAGATCAGCCGCACCGAGCGGTCGATGAATTCTTCCGGAGAATAGCCGAACTGACGAAGGGCGGCGTTGTTTGCGGAGCGGATGATGCGCTCGGCATCGATGATGATCACAGGGTCGGGAAATGTCTCGTAGAGCGCCTTGAAGACGAGATCCTCATTGAACGCCGCCATACGCAATCCCCTGTTCCATGTTCACGCATCACAGCAGAAAAATGGCCCGGCGAAAACCGGGCCAACCTATCCGTTTGAAGGAATGGAGGAAACTTAGTTGGCGCGCACCACCGCATCGCCCTGAGCGGCGAGAGCCGCGAGGTCGGCGGGCTTCAGTTCCACCGATTCGCCGCAGCCGCACGCGGACGTCTGGTTCGGATTGTGGAAGGTGAATCCGGAACGAAGCGTCGTGACTTCAAAATCCATCTGCGTGCCAAGCAGGTAGAGCACGGCCTCCGGCGCGACCCAGACGCTGGCGCCCTGATGTTCGATCAGGTCGTCCTTGGGGTTGGGCTCAGTCACCAGGTCGACGGCATATTCCATGCCGGCGCAGCCGCCCTTCTTGATGCCGACGCGAATGCCCTTGGCATCGGCACCGGCGCCTTCCACGATCGAACGGACGCGATCAGCGGCAGCATCGGTCAGGCTCATTACGGCAAAGCCCATGGGCTCATTCTCCTTGTCGTCACCGGGGTAAAGGCCCGGCGCCTTACAGAATCAAATGTAGTATCCGTGCCTTAACGGATCAATATGCAGGTCCCGGCTCAGTACCAGCCGACCGCGACTTGCGCTTCTTCGGACATGCGGTCCGGCGTCCACGGCGGATCGAAGGTCATGGCGACTTCAACGCCCGATACGCCTTCGACGGCGCCGACGGCATTCTCGACCCACCCCGGCATTTCGCCAGCCACCGGGCAACCCGGCGCGGTCAGCGTCATGTCGATCTTGACCATCCGGTCGTCTTCGATGTCGATCTTGTAGATGAGACCAAGTTCGAAGATGTCGGCCGGAATTTCCGGATCGTAGACGGTCTTCAGCGCGGCGATGATGTCGTCGCTGAGCCGCGCCAGTTCCTCGGCCGGGATTTCCGAATGCACGATGCCTTCGCGAACATCGACCTTTTCTTCCGTAGCATCAAGGCTCATATCGGCCTCCTGGACTTTCTCTTTTGGTTCAGAAGATAAAAATAACTCTTTGAACCTTTTGCAGATTTTCAACTTTCAATTTCTCAGGCAAAGAACTTGCGTGCATGTTCCAGCGCATCCGCCAGCGCATCCACTTCGGCCCTGGTATTATAAAGCCCGAAAGACGCACGGCATGTGGAGGTAACGCCGAAGCGTTTCAAGAGCGGCTGGGCGCAATGCGTGCCGGCGCGAACGGCAACACCGGCGCGGTCGATCACCATTGAAACGTCGTGCGAATGGATGCCGGCGATCTCGAAGGCAAAGATGCTGCCCTTGTCCGGCGCATCGCCGAAGACCCTCAGCGAATTGACCGCCGAAAGCCGCTCGCGCGCATATGCCGTCAGGTCCGCCTCATGCGCCTGGATCGCGGCGCGACCGAGCTTTTCCATGTAGTCGAGTGCGTAGCCGAGCCCGATCGCCTGCACGATCGGCGGCGTGCCGGCCTCAAAACGGTGCGGCGGATCGTTGTAGGTGACGGTATCCTCGGTCACCACCTCGATCATCTCACCGCCGCCGAGGAACGGCCGCATTTCCTTCAGTCGGTCCATTTTGCCATAGAGCACGCCGACGCCGGAGGGGCCGTAAAGCTTGTGGCCCGTCATCACGTACCAGTCGCAGTCGATGTCCTGGACATCGACCGGCATATGTACCGCGCCCTGGCTGCCGTCGACCAGAACCGGGATGCCGCGCTCGCGGGCAATGCGGCAAATCTCCTTGACCGGAGCCACCGTGCCCAGCGCATTCGACATATGGGTGATGGCGATGAGCTTGGTGTGGTCCGTCAGGCACTTGACGAATTCTTCGACGTGCAGGGCGCCGTTGTCGTCGACCGGGATCCAGACCAGCTTGGCGCCCTGGCGCTCGCGGATGAAGTGCCAGGGGACGATATTGGAGTGGTGCTCCATGATCGACAGCACGATTTCGTCACCTTCGCCGAGCTTCGGCATGCCATAGCCATAGGCGACGGTGTTGATCGCTTCGGTCGAGGACTTGGTGAAGATGATGTTTTCGGCGGACGGGGCATTGAGGAAGCGGCGCACCTTCTCGCGCGCCGCCTCATAGGCTTCCGTCGCGGCATTCGACAGGAAATGCAGGCCGCGATGGACGTTGGCGTACTCGTTGGAATAGGCATGGGTCACCGCGTCGATCACGACCTGCGGTTTCTGCGCCGATGCGCCGTTGTCGAGGTAGACAAGCGGCTTGCCGTAGACGGTTTTCGACAGGATCGGGAAATCCTTGCGGATCGCTTCGACGTCGTAGGCGGGCACCGGTACAGAGTGTTCCATGTCTTTCAATCCAATTTCGCTACAGCGCCGCACGTCTTTCAAGGCGCACTAAGGTCGCTGCAACATGTTGAACTGCTGCATAATTTTATCCTCAAATCGATGCCGATTTAAGGATTTATGCAGGAGCCTATCAGGCGTGCTTGTCCAGCCACGTCGAGATGACGCCTTCCAGCGCTTCGACCAGCGGTTCGTCTTCGATCTCTTCGACAATCTCGGCCACGAAAGCGTTGACGAGCATGGCTCGCGCCTTGTTCTCCGGAACGCCGCGCGCCATCAGGTAGAAGAGCTGCGTGTGGTCGATATCGGCAACCGTCGCGCCGTGACCGCACTGAACGTCGTCGGCGAAGATTTCGAGCTCCGGCTTGGCCGAAAGATCGGCATCGTCGGAGAGCAGCAACGTATTGCACGCCATCTTTGCGTCGGTCTTCTGCGCGTCCTTGGCGACCAGGATCTTGCCCTGGAAGACACCCTTGGCGCGGTCGAAGACGACGTTACGGATGATCTCGGTCGAGGTCGTATGCGGCACGTTGTGGCCGAGCGTGAAGGTCACGTCGGTGTGGCTTTCGCCGCCGAGCAGGTTGATGCCGCGCAGCTTGAAATCCGCGCCCTCGCCGCTCGTCTTGCCGTGGATCTCCTGGCGCACCAGCTTGCCGCCGGCATTGATCACGAAGAGATGCAGTTTGGCGTTCTTGCCAAGGTCGAAGCGAGTCTGGCCGAGATGGGTATCGGCTGCCCCCTGCTGCTGCAGGATGATCCAGATGATGTCGGCACCTTCGGCAAGCGTCACGTCGCTGACCGAGGAGACGAAGCTCTCGGCATCGTTGGTCGACAGATGCCGCTCGATCACCGTTGCCTTGGTATTGGCACCGAAGGTCACCGGGAAGCGGGTATGCGCCTGGCCGAGGCTCTGCACCAGCTGGATTTCCAGCGGATCTTCGAGCGCTGTTTCAGCTGCCACTTCGATTTCCAGACCGCCGCGAACGAGGCCGCCATTGATGCGGCCGATCGCGTCATCAAATCCGAGCACCGCGAGACCGGCTGCCGCCGAACCGTCGAGCAGGCTGTCGACGTAGGAACGGACAGTCAACCCCTCGGGAAGGCTGCCCTTGACCTCAGCCTGGCCGTTGCGGACGGAAAGCACGGTCGACCCCGGAACCAGCGCGTCAACGCGGTCGGCAAAAGCCGTCGGATCGGCAGCCGGGACCGCGCGCAGCAGCGTGCGGAGATCGGTATAGTGCCAGGATTCGACGCGACGGGTCGGCAGGCCGGCAGTGCGCAGTTCGTGCACCAGCGTGTCGCGAACCGAGAGCACCGAGCCATCGCCCGGCAGGTCACCGATCTGGTTGGTGTAGGCGTCGACGAGCGCCGTCTCGGCAGCGGTCATCTTGATTGCCTGTTGCATATTCATTCGAACACTCCTTCAACAGGCCCTAGGCTGCAGCTTCGATGATGTCAGCGTAGCCGTTGGCTTCGAGTTCGTGTGCAAGCGTCTTGTCGCCCGACTTGATGACCTGGCCCTTGTAGAGCACGTGCACGCTGTCCGGCACGATGTAGTCGAGCAGGCGCTGGTAGTGGGTGATGACGACGACGGCGCGATCGGGCGAACGCAGGGCGTTGACGCCATCGGCGACGATCTTCAGCGCGTCGATGTCGAGACCGGAGTCGGTTTCGTCGAGCACGCAAAGCTTCGGCTCCAGCAGCGACATCTGCAGGATTTCGGCGCGCTTCTTCTCACCGCCGGAGAAGCCGACGTTCAGCGGGCGACGCAGCATTTCCGGAGCGATCTTGAGTTCGGCAGCGGCTTCCTTGACGCGGCGCATGAATTCCGGCGTCGTCAGTTCGTCTTCGCCGCGGTACTTGCGCTGCTCGTTCATCGCCACCTTCAGGAACTGCATGGTGGCAACGCCGGGGATTTCGACCGGATATTGGAAGGCAAGGAAAATGCCCTTGGCCGCACGCTCGGAAGCGTCGAGCTCCAGGATGCTCTCGCCGTTGTAGAGGATGTCGCCTTCGGTGACTTCGTAGTCTTCGCGGCCCGACAGGATGTAGGACAGCGTCGACTTGCCGGAGCCGTTCGGGCCCATGATGGCGGCCACTTCGCCGGCCTTCACGGTCAGGTTCAGGCCACGGATGATCTCGGTGCCGTCTTCGGCGATGCGGGCGTGCAGGTTCTTGATTTCAAGCATTTCTATCGTCCTCTTGGGAAACGAACGTCTGTTCGCGCGCAAGGCAATGCGCGCCATTCAATTACGGGTTCGGAGCCTTAGCCGACCGAGCCTTCGAGCGAGATGCCGATCAGCTTCTGCGCTTCGACGGCAAATTCCATCGGCAGCTCCTGGATGACTTCCTTGACGAAGCCGTTGACGATCAGCGCGATCGCCGCCTCGGTCGGGATACCGCGCTGCAGGCAGTAGAACAGCTGGTCCTCGGAAATCTTCGAAGTCGTCGCCTCATGCTCGAACTGTGCCGTCGAGTTCTTGGCCTCGATGTAGGGCACGGTATGCGCGCCGCACTTGTCGCCGATCAGCAGCGAATCGCACTGGGTGAAGTTGCGGGCGTTCTCGGCCTTGCGGTGGGCCGAAACCTGGCCGCGATAGGTGTTTTCCGAAACGCCGGCAGCGATGCCCTTGGAGACGATGCGGCTCGACGTGTTCTTGCCGAGGTGGATCATCTTGGTGCCACTGTCGATCTGCTGATGGCCGTTCGAAACGGCGATCGAGTAGAACTCGCCGCGCGAGCCGTCGCCGCGCAGAATGCAGGACGGATACTTCCAGGTGATCGCCGAACCGGTTTCCACCTGAGTCCAGGAGATCTTGGAGTTCTTGCCACGGCAATCGCCACGCTTGGTGACGAAGTTGTAGATGCCGCCCTTGCCTTCCTTGTCGCCCGGATACCAGTTCTGCACCGTCGAGTACTTGATCTCGGCGTCATCGAGCGCAACGAGTTCGACCACGGCAGCATGGAGTTGGTTCTCGTCGCGCTGCGGCGCCGTGCACCCCTCGAGGTAGGACACATAGGCGCCGTCTTCGCAGATGATCAGCGTGCGCTCGAACTGGCCGGTGTTCTTCTCGTTGATGCGGAAATAGGTCGACAATTCCATCGGGCAACGAACGCCCTTCGGCACGAAGACGAAGGATCCGTCGGTAAAGACAGCCGAGTTCAGCGTCGCATAGTAGTTGTCGGTCGTCGGAACGACGGAGCCGAGATACTTCTTCACGAGGTCCGGATGTTCGCGGATCGCCTCGGAGATCGACATGAAGATCACGCCGGCCTTCTTCAGCTCTTCCTTGAAGGTGGTGACGACCGAGACGCTGTCGAAGACGGCGTCGACGGCGATCTTCGACTTCTGCACGCCCGCCAGGATTTCCTGTTCCTTCAGCGGAATGCCGAGCTTCTCGTAGACCTTGAGGATTTCGGGGTCGACTTCGTCGAGCGACTTCGGACCAGTCACGCCCTTGGGAGCGGCGTAGTAGTAGATCTCGTTGAAGTCGATCTTCGGATAGCTGACGCGCGCCCAGGTCGGCTCTTCGAGCGTCAGCCAGCGGCGATAGGCCTCAAGACGCCACTCAAGCATCCATTCCGGCTCGCTCTTCTTTGCGGAGATGAAGCGAATGATATCTTCCGAAAGACCCTTCGGGGCCTTCTCGACTTCGATGGTGGTCTCAAAGCCGTATTTGTACTGGTCGACGTCGATCTGACGGACCTGATCAATGGTCTCCTGCACGGCAGGCATGTCGTTCTCCAATCTTGCCGGATCCAAGGTCCGGCAGCTTGTAAACACGATGCGCTCGGCGCACCGCTTATGTAATGGCTAAAAGGCGCTTTTCACCCTGTTTGCCAAGCGGAAAATTGCTTTTCCGCAATTTCATCCATTCGCTCCGCCTCAGGCGGCTTGCCCCGATGCACGGCGTCTTGCTGCTACCTTTGCAAAGGCGGCGGCGCAACGCTCGATTTCGGCCGCCGTCGTCGCCTCGCCGATCGAGATCCGCAGCGCACCCTGGCGCGGATCGTAACCCATCGCCGTCAGCACGTGGCTCTGCCCGACCTTGCCGGACGAGCAAGCCGATCCGGCGGAAAGCGCCACCCCTTCGAGATCGAAGGCGATCTGTCCCGTTTCCGCTTTCAGGCCAGGAAGCGTGAAGAATGTCGTGTTGCCAACGCGCGAAACGTCGCGACCATGTATGACCACATCGCCAGCAGCTGCCAGCATGTCGCCTTCGAGCTTGTCGCGCAGCGCGGCAATCGCGCTCATCCGCTGGCCGACGCCTTCGCCGGCGATCCTGGCGGCCGCGGCGAAGCCAGCAATTGCCACCGGATTTTCAGTGCCCGAACGATGGCCCTTCTCCTGTCCGCCGCCGCGGATTAGCGGTGCGGGCATCATCACCTCGCCGCGCGCCACCAGCGCGCCGGCGCCCTTTGGGCCACCGATCTTGTGCGAAGAGACAATGAGGAAATCGGCGCCGAGCTCTTCAATCGAGAGCGGCACGCGGCCGGCGGCCTGAACCGCGTCGACGACGAGAATGCCGCCATGGGCACGAACGATCTCGGCGATCTCGGCAATCGGCTGGATGATACCGGTCTCGTTGTTGACCAGCATGACGGCAACCATCGGCAAGCCAAGCTGGCGATCATGCACCGCCAACAGGTCCCGAAGCGCCTGAAGGTCGATGATTCCCGCGGAGGTCACGGGGATTTCACTGACGGCATCGCGCGGGAATCGCCCGCCTTCGCGTACCGCCGGATGTTCGATCGCCGAGGCATAGAGCCGGCCGATCTTCAGCGGTGTGCGTCCCATGCGGAAATCGGGCGTCAGCACAAGATTCGCTGCTTCCGTTGCGCCGCTGGTAAATATGACGCTCGCAGGCTTTGCGCCGCAAAGCGCGGCTACATCGCGGCGGGCATTTTCGATGAGCGTGCGCAGCGCACGGCCCTCGCCATGGACGGAAGAAGGGTTGCCGACAAGGTCGAGCGCGAACAGGCAGGCCTCGCGCGCTTCGCTCAGAAGCGGCGCCGTGGCGTTCCAGTCCATGTAGATGCGCGAACTCGACATGATTTCCTTCGCTAGAACAACAGGCTGCGACCCGGCAACCTCTGGCGATGCATTTTCCTTGAATTTTCCGCGTCGCTTGCCTTAAGAGACGAAGCACAAGGCGGAATGCCCGCACAGAAGTTTTGAACGGTTCTAAACTAGGTTTTAGAAAAGCTGACTGCTTTCGTCAAGACTGATCGCGATCTGAACCCAAGATTCGAACCAGGAACACTCCCGGAGAACCAATGCCCGAAATCATCTTCAACGGACCCGCTGGCCGCCTCGAAGGCCGCTATCAGCCTTCGAAGCAGAAGAGCGCACCGATCGCCATCATCCTGCACCCGCATCCGCAGTTTGGCGGCACGATGAACAACCAGATCGTCTACCAGCTCTTCTACATGTTCCAGAAGCGCGGCTTCACCACGCTCCGGTTCAATTTTCGCGGCATCGGTCGCAGCCAGGGTGAGTTCGACCATGGCGCCGGAGAGCTATCGGACGCGGCATCGGCGCTCGACTGGGTGCAGAGCCTGCATCCCGATTCCAAGAGCTGCTGGGTTGCCGGTTATTCCTTCGGTGCCTGGATCGGCATGCAGCTCTTGATGCGTCGCCCGGAGATCGAAGGCTTCATGGCCGTCGCTCCGCAGCCGAACATCTACGACTTCTCGTTCCTGGCGCCCTGCCCGTCTTCGGGCCTGATCATCAACGGCGATTCCGACAAGGTCGCGCCGGAGAAGGACGTGAATGGTCTCGTCGA
The DNA here is from genome assembly GCF_020035535.1 of Ensifer adhaerens. Lineage (NCBI taxonomy): Bacteria > Pseudomonadati > Pseudomonadota > Alphaproteobacteria > Hyphomicrobiales > Rhizobiaceae > Ensifer > Ensifer adhaerens. The sequence continues at coordinate 1,688,921 of NZ_CP083349.1, forward strand.
GAAGCTTAAAGCCCAGAAGGGCATTCTCATCACCCACCGCACCGTTCCGGGCGCCAACCACTTCTTCAATGGCCAGGTCGATGGCCTGATGACGGAGTGCGAGGACTACCTCGACCGTCGCCTCAACGGCGAACTGACGCCGGAGCCGGCTGCCAAGCGCATTCGCTGACCCCTGGTAGATTGACAAAAAGGGCCGCGCGTTCTTCGGATCGCGCGGCCCTTTTCGTTTCAGGCTAGCCTTGCGGGCGGCTGATCCACTGCGGCACAGTCGGATTGACGACGGTGGTCGGCACATCCGCGCACTCGACGCGGTTTCTTCCGTTCGCCTTGGCTGAGTAGAGCGCCTTGTCGGCGCGCTGCATGACAGGATCAAGGGCCTCGCCGCTACCGGCGGCGGTGACGCCGAAGCTCGCCGTTACGCGCGCTGCTTCCGGCAAGCCGGCGATCTGCTGGGACATGATGGCAGCGCGCATGCCATGGGCGACGACGCGGGCTTCCGACAGGTCGGTACAGGGCAAGAACACTGCGAATTCCTCACCGCCAAGGCGACCGGCCACGGCACGGTTCGGCATGACGTCCATCAGCACCCGCGCAAAGCGACGGATCACCTCGTCACCGGCAAGATGGCCATAGGTGTCGTTGACCAGCTTGAAGCGATCGAGGTCGGCGAGAATAAGTGTGCCTGGCGTCTGGGTGGCACGCGCATGCAAGAGCGGCATGACGCGATCCATAAAGCCACGGCGATTGTAGAGCCCTGAAAGCAGGTCGATTTCCGAACGGGCCTGCACATCGTCGATGATGTCCTTGACCATCACGCCGAGCATGGCAAGTCCTGCTCCGACGATCAACATCGCACCGAGTGCCTGGGAAATGAGCGCGAACGGGCTCGAAACGTAATCTTGAGCGGAGGCGCCAGAGCCGGCGGCCACGGCCGCATAGATCTTCACGAGATAATAAAGCGAGCAGAGTGCCAGCAGGCCGAAAAGCAGCCAGTCGAAGAACGAGCGACGTCCTGAACGCAGCACCACGGACGCGGTCCACATCTGGATCAGGAAGAAGGGTAGCTGGTAGGGAATGGCATGCTGCCAGGTGCCGCGCGGCAGATCGAAAATGGCCACATCCAACGCGACACCGGCGATAAAGCATGCGCCCAGCACCGGCCAACGCACCGGGACCTCATAGAAGAGACCGAGCCCGAACCGCAGAAGGCAGAAGCCGCCAAGCATGCAGGCGAAGGCGCCGATAGCAAAGAGCCGCGGCGTGGACGAGAAGGGAACGATTGCTTCGCAAACGGCCGCAAGCGAGGCGACAGCGAAACCGGCGGCACACCACAGGGCCGCGCGGCGCTGGCGGCTTTTTGCAGCGATGGTGAGGAATGCGGCCGTGAAAATCTGCGCAATGATGAAGTTCACAGCCAGCAGAGAAAGCGCACCACCCATCGAAGAACCCGAAACCTTCGTATTGCGGCGAGCCGCTCTTCGCCACCACACGTGGTAGCGGATGCCGATCCTAATTGGCCGATGCGAAGAATTGATTAATCCGTACGGTGGATACGATACACCGTTTCGGGCTTTTCAGCGAGCAGGTCTGGCAGCTTGTTTTCCGCCCGTGACGGGCTGACGGACACCCGTCGTGCCTGGATAGGTGAGCGGTAATCTCCGCAAGGAGCGCACGGCGAGGTAAGCCCAGGCCTCGGCTTCCATGGAATCGCCGTTGAAGCCGGCATCCTCCGCCGGCAGAACCACGGCGCCCGTCTCCTTCGCCAGCGCCGCGAGGTCGCGCATGATCACCGGGTTGAGGCGGCCTCCGCCGCAAACGATGTAGGTGGATGGTCGCTGCGGCAAATGCCCGGCCGATTTGAGAATGGCTGCTGCCGTCACATGGGCAAGCGTGCGGGCACCGTCGGCCAGGCCGGCGTCGCTTCCCGACGGCGGCGCGAAATCGTTTCTGTCGAGCGAGCGGCGCTGCTTGGCTGTGAAGAAAGGACTGGCGAGGTAACGCGACGCGAGATCGGGCAGAACGGTGCCTTCGCTCGCGATCATGCCGCCCTGGTCGTAGGGAATGCCGGCGTGCGCCTCGACCCATTGATCGATCAGCGTGTTGCCGGGGCCGCTATCATAGGCAACGAGCGTCTCGCCGGCGCCGATGAAGGTCAGGTTGGAAATGCCGCCGATGTTGACGAAGACGACCGGCGCCGCGACGCCGGCTGCGCCTCGCGCCAGAGCGGCGTGATAGGCGGGGATCAGCGGTGCGCCCTGCCCGCCATGCACCATATCGTTGGCGCGCATGTCGTAGACGACGTCGATGCCGGTTTCGCCGGCAAGCAGCGCGCCGTCGCCGATCTGCACGGTCAAGGCGTCGTCGGGGCGATGCAGCACGGTTTGCCCGTGAAAGCCGATCACGTCGATGTCAGCCGGCTTCAGGCTGTTCTGCTGCAGGAAGGCGTTAACCGCTTCGGCATGACGCAGCGTCAGGTCGCGCTCAAGCTCCGACAGCGCTCCGGGCCTTTGGTCCCGCTGCTTGATGCTCTTCGCATCGACCAATCCCTGTTTCAGCCGGTCGCGGAAGCGGGCGTCATAGGCAAAGCCGGCAGAGGGGCCGCGCTCGACGATGGCGTCGCCGTCGGTCCTCAGCAAAGCGACATCGATGCCGTCCATGCTGGTACCGCTCATCAGGCCGATTGCCGTTCTTGTCTGTGTCATGCCGTCAATATTTCCAGAATCACTTTTGGAGTGATTATGCGCGGAAACAGTGCTAAACGCCCGTTCGTTCAAAAACTTCCCCGCAAGAGAGACAGATCATGTCCGGTTTCAAGTCCGATTTCCTTCACACCCTCAGCGAGCGTGGCTTCATCCACCAGATCTCCGACGAGTCGGGCCTGGATGAACTGTTCCGGAAGGAAACCGTGACGGCCTATATCGGCTTCGACCCGACCGCACCGAGCCTTCATGCCGGCGGTCTCATTCAGATCATGATGCTGCACTGGATGCAGGCAACCGGGCATCAGCCGATCTCGCTGATGGGCGGCGGCACCGGCATGGTCGGCGATCCGTCCTTCAAGGACGAGGCGCGCCAGCTGATGACGCCGGCGACGATCGACGCCAACATTGCCAGCATCAAGACGGTGTTCTCCAACTACCTGACCTACGGCGATGGCCCCAAGGACGCGTTGATGATCAACAACGCCGACTGGCTGCTCGGCATCAACTACCTCGAATTCCTGCGCGACGTCGGTCGCCACTTCTCGGTCAACCGCATGCTGTCCTTCGACAGCGTCAAGACGCGGCTTGATCGCGAGCAGTCGCTGTCGTTCCTCGAGTTCAACTACATGATCCTGCAGGCCTACGACTTCGTCGAGCTGCACAAGCGCACCGGCTGCCGTCTGCAGATGGGCGGATCGGATCAGTGGGGCAACATCATCAACGGCATCGACCTCGGCCACCGCATGGGGACAAAGCAGCTCTACGCGCTGACCTCGCCGCTTCTGACGACGTCGTCGGGCGCCAAGATGGGCAAGTCGGTCAACGGCGCTATCTGGCTCAACCCGGACATGCTGTCGGCCTATGACTTCTGGCAGTACTGGCGCAACACCGAGGATGCCGACGTCACCCGCTTCCTGAAGCTCTACACGACGCTGCCGATGGCGGAGATCGAGCGTCTCTCGAAGCTCGGTGGCTCGGAGATCAACGAGGTCAAGAAGATCCTCGCGACGGAAATCACCGCCATGCTTCACGGCCGCCCGGCGGCCGAGCAGGCGGCCGAGACCGCGCGCAAGACCTTCGAGGAAGGCGCGCTTGCCGACGACCTGCCTTCGGTCGAAATTCCGACCGCAGATCTCGAAGCCGGCCTCGGCCTGCTGACGCTGATCGTACGCGCCGGTCTTGCTGCGTCCAATGGCGAAGCTCGTCGCCACGTCCAGGGCGGTGCCATCAGGATCAACGATGAGGCCGTCAGCGACGAGCGCCGGCTGATCGGTACCGGCGACGTGACCGCCGACAATGTCGTCAAGCTGTCGCTCGGCAAGAAGAAGCACATTCTGGTGCGCCCGGCCTAAAGTCGGCGCATCAAACAACGATCGACAGGCCGGCCTAGCGCCGGCCTTTTTCATTGGAATTCGAAGATGCTGCGGAAGACGCCCGGCGCGATGATCGACAAGGGGTTGATCGTCAGCTTCGGCTGGTTGAAGGGGCCGTTGAGCTTGAAGGTGATGCCGAGCAGGCCACGGTCACGACCATTGCCCAGCAATGCGCCGATCAATGGCAGTTCGCCGAAAATGCGGTTCAGGCCGTAGGCCGGCATGAAGGTGCCGGTCATGTCCATGATGCCGTTGCCGTCGCGTACCGTTCCCTGGAAAGTCGCGCCGACATCGGTCCCGCGGAGCACGCCGCCATCGACGCGGATCGCACCGCGGTCGAGCGCAAGCTGCGCGAAGCCGCGCTCGAAGCGGGCCGAACTCACGTCGATGTCGCGGCGGACGGCCTGGTTGAGGCTCCGTCCATCTGCGCCCGTTGGCGTCGACACCATCGATTGCAGCCGCTGTTCGCCGACAAGTTGGAACTTGCGGATATCGACGCTGCCCCGCCAAGAGCGGCCGCCGCGGTCGCGCAGCTTGAGATTGAGCAGGCCGCCGCGCATGTTCTGGTAGATATCGGCAAAGCGCGCCAGCGCACCGGCATCGCCTGTCGTCAATTCCAGCGTGTTGTCGGCACCGGCCTTGGCGATCCGGGCAACGAGTGCTTGACCGCTACCCGTGACGGCCGAAAGGTTGACGTCCTCGATCTGGCTTCCGCGTTCCGCATAGACAAGGTTCACGTTCGACAGGGATTCGCCGTTGAAGCCGGTAATGCGATCGAGCTGGGCCTTGACGGTGATATCGTCACTGCCGCCCTGGTTCTGGTCGCTTCCCGCCTTCATCTGCGCGAGGATCGGCCTGATGTCTGCAGCCGCGCCTCTGAGCGTGGCCGTGTAGCCACCCTTGCTGCGGTCGACCGAGACCTTGAAGTCGTCACCTTGTGCCAGACGGACATTATTGAGATCGGCTGATACGAGGCCGCTATCGTTCACCTGCAGGTTGCCGCGCGCGCCGAAACCGTCGCCGGCAACGGCGAAATCGCTGATTGTGGCCAAATCGCCGTCCATGCTCGACGTGAACTGCGCCTCGGCCGGAATTCCGACACCCTTGCTCCAGCCGATCCAGGGCAGCGACAATGCCGCCTTGGTAAGGCCGACCTTCACCTTCTGCTTGCCGGTCTCGTCGATGGCGACGTCGACCGTGATCGGTCCGGAGATGATCTTGGAGGGACCCGACGTGATTTTTTGCCAGACACCGTCTTCCAGCGTGCCTGAGATATGGCGCGAGCGCTTCACGGTCGAACTTGGATCGACCGGCTCGGTCAATGCGACCTTGACCTTTGCGCCTTCGATTTTCGCATCGGCGTCCAGCACTGCCTGCTGATTGTCGACGCGGAACGTCCCCACCAGATCGGTCACAGGGCGCCCTTCGAGCGCCTTGTTGACGCTGACCTTGTCGAGCTGCATTTCCACCTGGTAGAGCGGCTTCGGCGGCTTCTGGTCGGAGATCAGGCCGAAGCGCGCACCGACGACAGCCGTCAGGGGGCCACTGAAATCCTCCGGCGACAACTTCGTTTTTTGCAGCGCCTGGATCGGCTTGTAGCTGACGAGCTCGGCGATTGCATCGGCCTCGCCACCCACCTCGATCTTCATTTCCGCCATCAGCGGCTTGGTGTAGACATCGGGAAGGATGAAGTCGCCGCCATTGAGCGCCACGGATCGTCCCGACGGAAAATAGGCAGTGCCCCGCCCGACGTCGACCGTCATGCGCTGTCCGCTCAGCTTGAATTTCCCGGATGTGTCGCGCAACGGCGGTATCTCGCCCGTTATGTTGATGCGCGTGTCGTCGATGTCGAAGTTGATGTTGAGCTCCTGCTCGTTGAGCTTCAACTCCCCCTCATTGTTGGCAATCCGGCCCTCGGCAACCGACACTTCGATGCGCGCATTGGTGACTATGCCGCCGAAGAGGTTGCCGATTGCCCAGCGGCGGGCGCCCTTGGCGAGCCACCACGGCCACAACTGCTTGACGGCCCTCGCCTCCATGCGATCGCTGACGGCGGCAAAGCTGATCTGCGGCGAGGTCTTGCCGAAGGCGACCGAAAGCGAACCGTACATCGAGCCGAGCGGACTCGAGACTGCGAGTTGATCGAAGATCAGCCGGTGGGTGTCCGAGGTGAACCGCCCGCTCGCCTTGGCATCAAAGATCAGCGGTTGCTCGGTGACGTCCTCCGGGGCCGAACTGGCGTTCTTCAGGAGAAGATCGATCGCGAAGCCCTTCTCCGTCGCGCCCGAGAGCTTGTCGAGGTCGATGATCGCGCCGGTGAACGGAAAGGTCGAACGGCCGATCTTGACGGCCGACGGCAGAATCTCGACCGAGGAGCGCTCGAAATCATAGGCGATGTCCATCTGTGATGGATTGAGTGTCGAGATGAGGCCGCCGGCATGGAACGCCCCCTTGGAGGTGCGCACCGCCACGCGCAGATCCGGCTTTGCTTCGCCCGCTGCCCGCGTCGCCTTCAGTGTCAGCCCTGCCGTTGCGTCGATGCCGAAGGCCTGCTCCGCACCGGACTTGCCGTGATAGAAGAACGGCGCAAGCGGCAGGTTGGTGATCGCCGCCTCAAAACCCGTGACGTGCCCCTTCTGACCGAGCGCGTCGGCGGTGAGATCGACCTCGACGCCATCGACGGAGGCGCTGCCTTTCACGCTCATGGAGCCGCTGGCATCGCGGTTGAATTCGAGCGCGGAGGCGACGACCGGAACGACGCGGTTGCGGGAGCCGACGACGGAAAAACTGAAATCGGAGAGCGTTACGGTCTGATCGCCGCGTCCGGCCGCCATCTGCGACATGCGGTCGACATGGGAGAACAGGGCTTCAAGTGCCTGGCCGACATCGGCGATGCGGATCTTGGTGAGATCGAGCGGTTCGCCTCGAGGAAGGAGCCCGGTATCGAAATCGCCGCCTTCCGCTTCGAGGCGCGAGACGGCGATGTGACCGGTCATCAGCGCCAGCGGGTCGAGCGCGATCGAGATCGAGCGCAGTTTCGCAACGGGCTGCCCGGATGTCGCCTCGCTGAGCTCCACTTCGCGCGCCTTGAGCGCAATTGCGCCGCTTGCCGTCATGCGGACAACCGTGCTGCCGACATCAGCGTGATAGGCGTTTCCGAGCGCCGAATTGAGGGCGGCCCGCGCACGCGCGTTCAGCGTGCTGTCCATCATGCCGCTTTCGATCACGGTCACGAGGATCGCTCCTAAGATGAGGGCGAGCAGCGAAATGGAAAGGGCAATCTTGGCGCAGAGGCGCAGGGGCGCGCTCTTGCGTGGTGCGTGCACGATAATGGGATCGTGTGCCTGCGCCGAAGGCAACGCATGCAACGCGACGATGTCTTTCTTGCGAAAGCCGACTTTTTCGCCGCGGATATCACTCATCAGCGCGGACGTCCTCCGTTCGATACGAGCCCTTCGCCGCGCCCTACTTGTCAGTCGTTGCGGGCGGCGGTTTCTCGTTTCTTGTAGACCACATGTCGCCGTGCAGAGTCACCATGAGACGCGGGACCATGCTGTGGACAGCCACCACCTGCAACCGGAATCGCGTTAAGCGAACGACTGCAACGTTTCGTAGCGGCGCGTGCCGTCCGAAACCTGTCGAATCTAGCACAAATGCGCTGGACGGCGGTCGACGAATTTCGATATGCCCTACAGCGCCGCGTGCCTTCCAAGGTGCGCGAAAGTCGCTGTAGAACTTTGAGTTATTGCATCTTTTACCCTTGACTCGGCGACGACCAAGGGAGACGTGCAATAGCGTCGGATTGTCTGGAAAACTTGGCCGAAGGAAGGTTTAATCATGGCAAGACCCGTTCCCGGAGATGTCGCTCCCGACTTCACGCTGCCGCGCGATGGCGGCGGCACGATCTCGCTGTCCGCGTTTCGCGGCCGACCCGTCGTACTGTTCTTCTACCCGAAGGACGACACGCAGGCCTGCACGCTGGAGGCGATCTCGTTCTCCGAGCTTGCCGAAGAATTTGCGGCAGCCGGCATCGTGCTGATCGGCCTTTCGCCCGATTCTGTGAAAAAGCACGATCGCTTCGCCAAGAAGCACAACCTCACGGTGACACTCGCCGCCGACGAGGAAAAGGCGGTAGTGACCGCCTATGGCGTCTGGGTTGAGAAGATGATGTACGGCCGCAAATACATGGGCGTCGAACGCAGCACCTTCCTGATCGGCGCCGACGGCGTCGTCGTCAGGGTCTGGGAAAAGGTGAAGGTCGACGGTCACGCCCAGGAGGTCTTGGCCGCCGCAAAGGCCCTCTGAGGAAACCCATGACCGAATTGCCCGTGTTTCATAGCCTGCGGGGCGGTGCCGTCGAAGCGATTCGTGCCGCGGACCTCGAGGTCAAGACGGCGCTTGCGCAAGAAGCGGCAAGACGCTGGCAGCGCCGCACCCTGTCGCTGCGCTCGCCGCTCGACAGGCCCGTTCCGGTCCGCCCCGGGCGGCCAGACAAGCCGGTGCTGACACCGCCGACACAGGTGAAGCGGCGGTCGCTCGGGTCCCTCAAGGGGCGCATCGCCTTGCTGCACTCGATTGCCCATATCGAGCTGAACGCCGTCGATCTGGCGCTCGATATCGTCGCCCGCTTTGCGACGGAGCCGGTGCCAAATTCTTTCTTCGACGGTTGGATGCGTGTCGCCTTCGAGGAGGCCAAGCATTTTCGCATGGTTCGCCAACGGCTGAACGATCTTGGCGCCGACTATGGCGACTTGCCGGCCCATGACGGGCTCTGGCAAGCGGCGCATGATACCCGCAACGACCTGACGGCGCGGCTTGCCGTGGTGCCGCTCATTCTCGAAGCGCGCGGTCTCGACGTGACGCCGGCGCTGCAGGCGAAGATGCGCGAATCCGGCGACTTCGAGAGCGCGGCCGTGCTGGATGTGATCTACGAAGACGAGAAAGGCCACGTTGCCGTCGGTGCCAAATGGTTTCGCTTTCTCTGTGCCCGCGAGAGGAAGGATCCCGCAGCGACCTTCCAGGCGTTGGTGCGTGCCAATTTTCGTGGGCCGCTGAAGGCGCCGTTCAACGATATTGCCCGCGCCGAGGCCGGGCTGACACCGTCCTTCTATCGCTCGATGACGGCCTCTACCAACCGATAGCCGCGTCACGCCCCTGCAATCGTCCTTACTAATTGTTAACCCTAACGAAGTGTAATGATCCGCAGGTGATGCGAGGCAACGCGCACATGGCGGGAGAGAACGGGTGTCTGGACGTTCGGCAAATCGTGCCTTCGGAAAACGTAAGGAAAATCACGTTCTGATACTGGCGAGTGGCGACAAGGTTCGCCACATGACGGTTCGCCCGTGGATGGCGGCAATGGCCGTATCCTTTGCCGGCGTCTGCAGCATCGGCTATCTCGCCGCCACATCCTATCTGGTCCTGCGCGACGATCTCATCGGCGGGACGATCGCCCGCCAGGCACGTATGCAGCACGAATACGAAGATCGAATCACGGCGCTGAGGGCGCAGGTCGATCGCGTCACCAGCCGGCAACTCCTCGACCAGCAGGTGGTGGAAGAAAAGGTCGAGAAGCTGCTGCGCCAGCAGATGGCGCTGACCTCGCGCAACGGAAAGCTTGGAGCCCTGGTCGAAAGGGCCGAAAGCTCGGGCCTGACGACGGAAAGCAACGAACCCCAGACCATCGAACCGCTTGCCTATGAGAAGCGAGCTGACGCCAGCGGCGGCGGCGTAAAGGCGATTGAGAAACTGATGGGGCTGAACACTGCCTCGGTCACCGGTACCGTCCGCCCCGCTCCCCTCGCCTACGTAGCCCCCGACGCGGCCGAATCGACATCTGATCGCGCCGATCGGATTTTCTCCAAAGTGACGCTGTCGCTGAAGGACGTCGAGCTCGAACAAATGACGCGGCTGAAACAGCTGACCGACGGCGCGGCAAAAACATCGGATGCGATTCGCTCGATCGTCGGCCGGACCGGCGTCGACCTTCCGGTCGGCGACGTCGCCGAAATGATCCCCGCCGTGACCTCGGACGCCGCCGATAGCGCTATCGGCGGCCCTTTCGTCGAGCCGGCAACCGATGACGAATTCGGCCGCTCGCTGGCCGCTCTGGACACCGCTCTCCTGGAGCTGGAGCAGACACGGGCGCAGGTCCGCACGCTGCCGTTCGGCAACCCATCTCCGGCGAGCGATATCACCAGTGACTTCGGCAACCGTCTCGATCCTTTCCTCGGTCGACTGGCGCTGCACGCCGGCATCGACTTCCGTGCGACGGTCGGCACGCGTATCCGCGCGGCAGCACCTGGTACCGTGACGAATGCCGGCCTGACCGGCGGCTACGGAAACATGGTCGAAATCGATCACGGCAACGGCGTGTCGAGCCGATACGCCCATCTCTCCGCCGTCCTGGTGAAGGTCGGTGACCAGGTTAAGGAAGGCGAAGTCATCGCCAAGTCCGGCAATACGGGCCGTTCCACCGGGCCGCACCTGCACTATGAAATCCGTCTGAACGGCGGAGCGGTGGATCCCATGCGGTTCATCGATGCCAGCCGGAAGCTTGCCTCCTACATGAATTGACGGTCGTTTGAACCGTCAGCGGGTCTTGCGCGGCTTGACAAGAAATGCGACAGATTCGCCACTATTTACCTTTTGCTGCTTCAACGTGCTGGATTTCTTGACTTTCAGCGACGTTCAGCTTATGAGCGCGGCCACGTGCTCGTGCGTTTTCCATCGATCGATCAGTGTTCTATTGAACCGGAACGGAAACAGATTTCCCTTTGACCAATTTTGCTGACCTTGGCCTGAGCCAAAAAGTTCTCTCCGCTGTCACCGATGCGGGCTACACAACCCCGACCCCGATCCAGGCTGGCGCCATCCCGCCGGCGCTGCAGCGTCGTGACATTCTGGGTATCGCCCAGACGGGTACGGGCAAGACGGCTTCGTTCGTGCTGCCGATGCTGACGTTGCTCGAAAAGGGCCGCGCACGCGCACGCATGCCGCGCACGCTGATCCTGGAGCCGACGCGCGAGCTTGCCGCCCAGGTCGCAGAGAACTTCGACAAGTACGGCAAGAACCACAAGCTCAACATCGCGCTTCTGATCGGCGGCGTGTCGTTCGATGAGCAGGATCGCAAGCTCGAGCGTGGCGCCGACGTGCTGATCTGCACGCCCGGCCGTCTGCTCGATCACTTCGAGCGCGGCAAGCTCTTGATGACCGGCGTCGAGATCCTCGTCATCGATGAAGCCGACCGCATGCTCGACATGGGCTTCATTCCCGATATCGAGCGTATCGCCAAGATGATCCCGTTCACGCGCCAGACGCTGTTTTTCTCGGCGACCATGCCGCCGGAAATCCAGAAGCTCGCCGATCGCTTCCTGCAGAACCCGGAGCGCGTCGAAGTCGCCCGCCCGGCCTCCACGGCACAGACGGTGACGCAGCGCTTCGTTGCGACGCACGCCAAGGATTACGAGAAGCGCGCCGTGCTGCGCGATCTGATTCGCGCCCAGGACGACCTGAAGAACGCGATCATCTTCTGCAATCGCAAGAAGGATGTCGCCGACCTTTTCCGGTCGCTTGACCGCCACGGTTTCTCCGTCGGCGCGCTGCATGGCGATATGGACCAGCGCTCGCGTATGACGATGTTGGCCAACTTCAAGGACAACAACATCACACTGCTCGTAGCATCCGATGTTGCTGCCCGCGGTCTCGATATCCCTGACGTCAGCCACGTCTTCAACTTCGACGTTCCGATTCATGCGGAAGACTACGTGCACCGTATCGGCCGTACCGGCCGTGCCGGTCGCTCCGGCGCCTCCTTCACGCTGGTGACGAAGCGCGACACGAAGTTCTCCGATGCCATCGAAAAGCTGATCGGCCAGAAGGTCGAATGGCTGAACGGCGACCTTTCCAATCTGCCTGAGCCGATGGAAAGCCACGATACCGGCCGCCGTGATCGCGGCCGCGATGGTCGCAAGGACCGGAAAAAAGATGGGGATCGTGCCTCGAAGGGCCGTTCCGATCATAAATCCGATACCGTGCGTGCCGATAGTGAGGCCGAAATTGAAACAGTCGCGGAAAGGGCGGAATCGGTGAAACCGGCACGCAGCGCAGAAAACAAGCAGGGACAGAATAACCGCGCCGATCGTCCGGTGCGCGCATCGAACCCGGCCAATGATGACAATCGTGACCGCCGCAACCGTCACCGCCGCGACTATGATGACGGCCCGACGCCCGTCGGCTTCGGCGACGAAATCCCTGCCTTCATGCTGATTGCCGGCAAGGCCTGATTAAACCTATGGGCCTGCCGGGCATCGATTTTCCGGGCTTCGGCTGCGGACTTGCGATCGTGCGCGATGGCAAGATCCTGCTTTACAAGCGCGTGAACGCGCCTGAAGCCGAGCACTGGAACATCGTGGGCGGCAAGGTCGACCATATGGAACGCTCGGAAGCCGCTGCGCGGCGCGAGGCCGAAGAGGAAAGCGGCCTCCAGATCCGTTCGAGCGAATTCCTCTGCCTCAGCGAACAGGTGATCGAGGCCGACCGTCAGCACTGGATCTCCATGATCTACGTGTCCCAGGACTTTGCCGGCGAACCTGAACTCACGGAGCCCCACAAGCTGTCTGCGCTCGGCTGGTTCGATCTCGATGCCCTGCCCCAGCCGCTATCACGCTTTGCGGCTGACGCGGTCGCAGCGCTACGGAAGTTGGAGCACTAGGCGCGCGACTGGCGGCCGTGCGACTACACGCATCTGCGATCCTATTCCTTCGATCGACGACCAGTGACGCGGCCGACGCGGGTCGCATCCGCCGAGGTGGTCGATCGGGCTATTTTTTCGATCGCAACGCTGCCTCATAGGCAAGCCGCACCCAGCGCGCCATTTCGTCGGGATCGTCAAACGCATCGTCCGGGATGCTCCAATAGGGCATCTTTACCGGTTTGCCTTTGCCGTCATAGGCCCATTGCCTTGAGCCAGCCGCCTCGAAGGTCGGAGCCGTCTGCTCATCACCCTTCAAGAGGATTTCTCCGTCCACTTCGAGCGCGAAGATAATGCCCTGGCAATAGACACCCTTGCCGCCGAACATCCGCTTGATAGTCACCGGCCCCAGCGTCTCGAACATCTCTTCGATGGCAGCATTGTCCACGCGTTCATTCCTCCAGGATACCGCCGGCAGCGACGATCTGCTCGGGCGTGTCGAGATCGAGTCGTGCCGCCGAGCCAAGCTCGACGTCGATGACCGGCAGGCCGCATTTCTCGATGATGTGTCTTGCGCCGACGTCTCCAACCAATTGACGGACGGCGGAAAAGGTCTGTTGCGGCAGGATGACCGGATTGCCCCGTTGCCCCTCGGCGGTTGCCCGAATGACGGCGCGGCCGTTTTCGGCAGTAAAGCGATCAAGCAGCTTGCGTAGATCGCTGCCGGTAACGCCCGGCATATCGGCGAGCATCACCAAAATGCCGCTGGCCTGATCGCTGACTGCGGATAGCCCGGTGGTCAGCGACGACGCCATGCCGGACAGGTAATCGGGATTGGAGACCAGCTTCGCCGGCAGGTTCTCCAGCGCGGCGCGGATATCGGCCTCGCGGTGACCGGTGACCACGACCACCCTGCCGGGCGCAGCGGTAATTGCGGCTTCGACGCTGCGGCGGACCAGCGGCACGCCGTCAAAGGTTGCAAGCAATTTGTGTCCGCCATCCGTGCCCATCCGGCTGGCACGGCCGGCGGCGAGAACCACAATCTCGACCTGTCCAGACGGTAACGCCGTTGCTTTTTCGCGTGGCTGCGGCCGGGTTGGGATTTCGCCCAGCAGGCCACCGACGCCCAGCCCGGTAATATCGTCGAAGCTCGGCCATTCGCCGGCAAGGATACGATCAAGGATCCAGTCGAAGCCATTTTCGCGCGGGCTGCGGGCGCATCCGGGCGCGCCGATGACAGGTGTCGCGCCGACACGGCCAAGAACAAGCAGATTGCCGGGATCGACGGGCATGCCGACATGGTCTACGACGCCGCCTGCGTGACGGACGGCTGCGGGAATCACATCGTCCGGATCGGCGACCGCAGACGCTCCGAAGACCACCAGCAGATCATGATCCGCCTGCAGCTCATTGATTGCCGCAGCGACCGCGCCTTCCGTGTGCGCAACCCGTCGCTCCGTCAGAAGCTCACTTCCCGATTGTCTGAGCCGCGCTGTCAGGATGGCTTTCGTCTTGTCCATCACTTGCGGCTTCAATGTTGGCAACTGAGTTGCTATTAGCGCCGCACGGCGCGCGGAAAAGGGTTTCACTTCAAACGCAGTGTGGTCTCTCAGCAGATTCTGTGCTTCCTCGACGAACGGAGCAGACACTGCGAGCGGAATGATCTTGATGGTCGCGACCATGTCGCCGGCCTGCACGGGCACGTGGTCGGCAAGGCAAGCGAGCGTGATCGCCGGATCGATGCGATTCAACTGGTCGACGGTCCGGCGTGTCGCGACGAAGAGACCGGCAACGCGAGAGTAGACGTTCACCCGCCCGGTGGCTGCCTGGGAGAAACGCAGGTGATCGGGCGCTATGGCCTCTGCAATGCGCGTCGCGGCCTCGTCTTCCATGAGGTCACCGGGCTCCAGGCGGGCAACGACCACCTCCAGTGTGCCGCAGGCGATCAGGGCGGTGACGTCGGTCGGCGAAAGCCGGTGGCCTTTCGGCAGCCGGGCTTCATTCAGCTTGACCGAATGCGCCAGTATGGCGCCGTCCGCTTCGCTTGTCCTGACCGGTCCGAACCTCACGCGATCGCTCCTTGGACCTGGCCGGTATCACGGCGGCGGAGTGAATCGATGATCTCGGCGAGGATTGCGACGGCAATCTCTGCCGGAGTTGCCGCCCCAATATCAAGGCCGATTGGTGCGCGAATGCGGGCGATGTCACCCTCGAAGACACCTGCCTGCCGCAACCGCTCGACCCGCGTCGCGTGGGTTTTCCGGCTGCCGAGCGCACCGACGTAGAAACAGCCCGCTGCAAGCGCGGCGCGGATCGGTTCGTCGTCGATCTTCGGGTCATGTGTGACGGCGACGAGCGCGGTGAAGCGATCGAGCGCCCTCACTTTCAGGGCATCCTCGGGCCATTCGGCGATAAGCTCGACCCCGGCGAAGCGCTCCGGCGTTGCGAAGGCGGTGCGCGGATCGATGATCGTCATGTCGAAGCCGGCGACGGGAGCCAGTTTGGCCAGAGCCTGCGAAATATGAACGGCGCCGATGACGAGAATGCGCGGCGGCGGCAGATAGACATTGAGAAAGAAGGAGCCCTGCTCCGTTTCCACGATCCCGGCTTTGCCGGATTGCAGGGCGCGAGCGACCGGAACGCGCCAGACGTCCGGACAGTCGTCGCCTTCAAGATAGACCTGGTTGCCGCCGCCGGCGAGGGCACTGAGAGTGACGGCGGCCCGACGCGCCGAGCGCGCCGCATTGAGTGCTACTAGGATCGTTCGTTCCATAGCTAGCCTTCGACCCGTTCAACGTAGACGCGGATCCTGCCGCCACAGGAAAGTCCCACGCGCCAGGCGGTTTCGTCGGCAACGCCGAAATCAAGGATCCTCGGCGCGCCCGAAGCGATCACGTCCGCCGCTTCGGCAATGACGGCGCCTTCGACGCAACCGCCGGAAACCGAGCCCTGAAAATTCCCTTCGCCGTCGATCACCAGATGGCTGCCGACCGGGCGCGGGGCCGATCCCCAGATCTCGATCACGGTGGCGATCGCCACCTTTCGCCCCTCCTTCATCCAGGTTTCGGCGATGTCGAGCGGATCCAGAACATTTGCAACTGCCAGCATGTCGCCACCCTCCCATCGGACGATTACCGTGAACCCAGGAAGCGCCTCGGGTCCGCCTGCCGGGAGCCCTGCCCGGAAAGCGCCTTCACCAGTTCCCCAATCGATTCAAGATTGTGCACCGCCCGGAATTCGTCAACATGCGGCAGCATCGCTCTGACACCGCGCGCTCGGGCTTCGAAGCCGTCGAAGCGCAGCAGCGGATTGAGCCAGATCAGCCGGCGGCAGGACCGGTGCAGCCGGTCGATTTCGATCTCGAGATCGCCCACGTCGTCACGCTCCAGGCCATCGGTGATCATCAGCACGATCGCGCCCTGCCCGAGGACGCGCCGCGACCAGCGTCTGTTGAACTCATGCAGCGTTTCGCCAATGCGCGTACCGCCGGACCAATCCTTCACCGCGGCGACACAGTCGTCGATCGCCGCATCCGGATCGCGATTGCGCAACTGTCGGGAGACATTGGTGAGCCGCGTGCCAAAGAGGAAGGTATGGACGCGCCGCCGTTCCTCGGTCAGCGCATGCAGGAAATGCAGGAAGATGCGGGTGTACTGGCTCATCGAGCCGGAGATATCGGCAAGCACGACGAGCGGGGGATACACAACACGCCGCTCCCGGAAGCGCGGCAGGATCAGTTCCCCGCCGAAACGCATGGCATCTCGCATCGTGGCGCGCGGGTCGATGCGGATCTGCCTCTTCGATGGACGGAAGCGGCGGGTGACGACGCGATCCAATGGCAGCGTCAGCGCGGAAAGAGCGCGCTTCGCCTCGGCGAGTTCGGCAGCGCTCATCTGCGCGAAATCGGCCCGTCGCAGCAATTCGCGGCCCGAAACCGTGAAGCGTGCGTCGATATCGATCTCGGGTTCCTCGCGTGCGGGACGATCTGCCTCGTGCCCGGACAGCAGCGCGTCGCTGACGCGTGTCTCGCCGGCCCGGCGTTGCTGGCGCTCGCTCTCGCGCTCCGGCGCCAGCGGCGACATCATCGCGATCATCTTCTCGACGAGACCGCGCGACCGCCAGAACAGACGGAAAGCTTCGTCGAAAACCGGCAGGTCCTCGTGGCGCTTGACGAAGACGCATTGCAGCGTCGCGTAAAACGCTTCGCGCCCGCCGATCCCGATCAGCGCCACCGCATCGATGGCGTCGGCGATGGCGCCAGGTCCGATCTTGATGCCGGCGCGACGCAGGGCGCGCGCGAAAAAGACGATGTTGTCGGCAAGGCGCCCGTCACCTTCGCCTGCCGGCGGGAGAATGGCACTATCGCTGCGCTCGCCCCGCTCCTCCATCTTCAGCCCGCCGCCAGCAGTTCCGCCTTGACTTCGGCGAGCAGCTTGCGCCCCTCGGCGCCCTCGATCCTGGCGATGTCGTCCTGATACTTGAGCAGCGTTCCAAGCGTGTCGGCGATCGTTTCCGGATCGAGCGCCAGCCGGTCGAGCTCGGTCAGCGCCGTTGCCCAGTCGATCGTCTCTGCAACGCCCGGGTTCTTGAAAAGATCGATCGTCCGCAGTCGCTGCACATAGGCGATGACTTCGCGCGACAGCGTCGCGTTGCAGCCGGGAACCTTGCGGCGGATGATTTCCAGCTCCTGCGCGGCCTTGGGGTAATCGACCCAATGATAGAGACAGCGGCGCTTGAGCGCGTCATGGATCTCGCGGGTGCGGTTCGTGGTGATGATGACAACAGGGGGTTCGTCCGCCCGGATCGTACCAAGTTCCGGAATGGTCACCTGGAAATCGGACAGAACTTCGAGCAGGAATGCCTCGAAGGCTTCATCTGTCCGGTCGAGCTCGTCGATGAGGAAAACGGGCGCGCGGCCCGAATTGGAAGAAATTGCCTGTAGAACCGGACGGCGGATCAGGAACCGTTCGGAAAAGATGTCGCTTTCGACCCGTTTCCGATCGACCTTGCCGGCCGCTTCCGAAAGCCGGATTTCCAGCATTTGCGCCGGATAGTTCCATTCGTAGACGGCAGAGGCGACGTCGAGACCTTCATAGCACTGCAGCCGGATCAGCGGCCGATCGAGCGCCTTGGACAGAACCTTGGCGATCTCGGTCTTGCCGACGCCTGCCTCGCCCTCGAGAAAAAGCGGACGCTTCATCCGGAGCGCCAGGAACAGCACCGTCGCCAACGCCGTTCCTGCGAGATAGTCATGCGCCGTGAGCAGCGCCATCGTCTCCTCGATGGACTGCGGCAGGCCAGTCGTCGCCTGTGTCGCCATGTCTCCTCCGCCACGGCTCGAATCGATCGTTTTGATATTGGCAAGCGAATGAATTCTCTCTGCCAACTCAAAGGCTTATGGCAATGTTCTCATGTCCGCCGGAACACGCGATCTCGCCACCTAAAACTTATAGCGAGTGGTATCCGCGGTCCACATAAATGAGCGGCGGTCGCGCCGGTCCGAGGGAGACGTCGACGACCTCGCCGAAGAGTACCAGGTGCGTGGCAATCGTCTTCACCTCGATAAGACGGCAATCGAACGAGGCGATCGCGTTGGTAAGGATCGGAGAGCCCGTCGTCAGTTTGGTCCACTGGCCAAGGGCAAAGCGCAGATCCATGTCGAGTTGATCGCGACCGGAAAAGGCGTGTGCCATCGCGCGATGCTCGTCGCCCAGCAGATTGAGCGCAAAACTGTCGCTGCGCGTGAAGATCTCGTTGCGCGGATTGGCGCCGTTCAGGCAGGCCAGAACCGTCGGCGGACTATCGGACACGGAGCAGGATGCCGTGACGGTGACACCACGCCGTTCGGTACCATCGGCCACGGTGATGATCTGCACGTGACCGGCCAGGCGACTCATTGCGTCACGGTAACTGATGGGGTCCAGCCGGGTCTTGTTCAACACTTCTTTCTCCGAGCGAAGTCAGTCACATACATAGACAGTACCGGGAAATATGAAACCCGCTGCGAGGAGAATCTTGCAGTTCTGCGACATGGCCGCGACGCGGATCGTGTCATCTGCGCCAGAACGCACATCTTTTCCTTTGACGCCGCGGGGCACATCCTTAAAACATGCGGCCACTACCGTGCCGCGCGCCCGTCGCATCCGGCAACGGATCAGGCAATGTTTGGCTCGCCGCAGTTCGGATCGCACCCGATCCGGAACAAGCGGCAGCGGAGAAAGTGAATGCTTCGATCGATCGTCGCCAGCCTCGTCGTGGCCGGACTGGTACAGGCCGCACCCGCCGCGGCAGCCGGCATCAAGGTGGCCGTCGTCGCCCCGGTCGAGGGCCCGTTTGCACTTCTCGGCAAGCAGATCATCGATGGCGCCGCATTCCAGGCGGGCGACCGCGGCAGCGAGATCGTCGTCATTCCGGAGACCTGCAGTGTCGCCGGCAACGAAGCGCTGACGAAGGCGCTGCTTGCGGCCAGCGCCGAGGCGGCGATCGGCTTCCTCTGCACCGAAAGCCTGGACGCGACACTTCCGGCGCTTGCCGAAGCAGGCATTCCTGCCATTACGCTGAGCGTGCGCTCCGATATCCTGATGGAGGATGCGCTGAAGAAGAAGTGGCCGCTCTTCCGACTTGCGCCGAGCGGTAACGCCGAGGCCGCGGGCATTGTCGACACGATCGTTCAGCGGTGGAAAGACAAGCCGATCGCATTGATCGACGATGGAACCATCCACAGCCGGGAACTGGTCGAGAGCGTGCGTTCCGCTCTGGGCGAGATCGGCCTGACACCGGTCTTCACCGACACCTATCGACCCGCCCAGGAGCAGCAGGTCAGCCTGGTGCGGCGACTGGTGAAGAGCGGCGCAACCCATGTCTTCACCGGCGGCGATCGACAGGACACGGCGGTCATTGCGCGCGATGCCCAAGGCGAAGGTGCGAGCCTGACGCTTCTCGGCGGCGATGCGCTCAATGCTGCCGATCTCACCGTGCCGCTGGCCGATGGCGTTTTGGCGGTCACCCTGCCCGAGGCATCCCAGTCGCCCGAGGGCAAGCCGGTTGCGGACGCCTTGCGCGCCGCGGGAACCGAGCCGGATGGTTACGTTCTGTCGGCCTTTGCCGCCGTCTCGCTGCTCGAGCAGGCCAAGGACCAGGCGGAGAAGGACGACAAGCCGCTTCTCGACGCCTTCGCAAAGGGACCCTACCCGACGGTGCTCGGCCCCATCGCCTTCAATGCGCAGCACGAGCGCGCCGACAATCCCTATCACCTGATGCAGTGGCAAGGCGGCCGCTTCGTGCCGGCGCCCGCTGAAGGAACCGCCCAATGATGCGCACCGGACCGCTGAACCTGATTACCGACGTTGCTGGCCTGACGGTCGGCAATGCCGAGGATCACCGGCTGAAGTCCGGCGTCACCGCCATCGTCTGCGATCCGCCGGCAACGGCCGCGGTTCAGGTGCTGGGCGGCGCGCCCGGCACGCGCGAAACCGATCTGCTCGATCCGCACAACACGGTGCAAACCGTGGACGGCCTGGTGCTTTCCGGCGGTTCGGCCTTTGGCCTCGATGCTGCATCCGGCGCCCAGGCGGCGCTCAGGGAAATGGGCCGCGGCTTTGCCGTTGGTCCGCACCGGATCCCGATCGTGCCCACCGCCATCCTGTTCGACCTCATCAATGGCGGTGACAAAGACTGGGGACGCTACCCGCCCTACCGCGAACTCGGCTTCGAAGCGGTTCGCCGCGCCGGCCCGTCGTTTGCGACCGGAACTGCAGGTGCCGGCACCGGTGCTTTGACCGCGACCTTCAAGGGCGGCCTCGGCTCGGCATCGACCGTTTTGCCAAGCGGCATCACCATAGGTGCGCTGGTCGCCGTCAACGCGCTCGGTTCGGCGACCGTTGGCGATGGCCGGCATTTCTGGTCGGCACCCTTCGAACTGAATGGCGAGTTCGGTGCCCTCGGCCTGCCGCATCCCCTGCCCGCCGACGCTGCCGATCTCCGGATCAAGTTCCGCGGCCGGCAGTCTGCGGCTGCGAACACGACGATCGCGGTGATCGCGACGGATGCGGTGTTGACCAAGGCCGAGGCGAAGCGCTTGGCGATCGCCGCCCATGACGGTTTTTCCCGTGGGCTCTGGCCGGCGCACACCCCGCTCGACGGCGATCTGATCTTCGCGCTTGCGACCGGCGCCAGCGGCAAGAACCCGACGGTGGAGGATTTCATCGACCTTGGCGCCGTGGCGGCGTCGACCATGGCACGCGCCATCGCCCGGGGCGTTCACGATGCGACGCCTGCGGAAAACGACCTCATGCGCTCCTGGTCTGAAAGCGCCTGACGCAGCTTTGATCGTCGGCATGTTGTTTGCCGGCCTCGGCGGTGCTATTCCCGGCGAAAATGAGAGCATATCGCGCAAAAATGCTGAGCGGTTTTGCGATAGCGACATGCAGAGTATCTAGCCGGAGCGCGCCATGAGCCACCCCATTCGCATTGCCCCGTCGATCCTGGCGGCCGATTTCTCCAAGCTCGGACAGGAAGTCCGCGACGTCGTCGATGCCGGCGCCGACTGGATCCATCTCGACGTCATGGATGGTCATTTCGTGCCGAACATCACCTTCGGCCCCGATGTGATCAAGTCGCTGCGCCGCTACACGGACGCGACCTTCGATTGCCATCTGATGATTTCGCCGGCGGACCCGTTCCTCGAAGCCTTCGCCAAGGCGGGCTGCGATATCCTGACTGTGCATGCGGAAGCCGGTCCGCACCTCCACCGTTCGCTGCAGACGGTCCGGTCTCTCGGCAAGAAGGCAGGCGTTTCGCTCAACCCGGCAACACCGGAAAGCGCCATCGAATACGTGCTCGATGAGGTCGATCTCATCCTGGTCATGACGGTAAACCCGGGCTTTGGCGGGCAGAAGTTCATCGATGCCACGGCTGAGAAGATCCGTCGCATCAAGGCGATGATCGGTGATCGTCCGATCGAGATCGAAGTCGATGGCGGCATTGCGCCCGACACGGCCGCCGTTGCCAGCGGTGCCGGCGCCAACGTGCTCGTCGCCGGTTCGGCGATTTTCAAGGGCGGCTCCGTCGAAGCCTATCGGGCGGCGATCGAAGCGATCCGCACGCCTGCCGAGAAGGCCTATCGATGAAGGCACGCGCGGCACTACCCGGCGTGCTTTTCGTGGCTGCCGTAGCAGCCGCATCGCCAACCTTCGCCGGCGACTATGCCGCGCTCCAGCCGATCGGCTTTTCGGCCGACGGCAATGTCTTCGCCTTCGAGGAATACGGCGTTCAGGATGGCTCCGGCTTTCCCTATTCGACGATCTACGTGATCGATACACGCGATGACAGTTTCCTTCCCGGCGCTCCGGTGCGAGCCGTCGGTCGCGAGGATGGCACCCCGCTCTCCAAGCCGCGCCACGAGGCACGCCGCCGCGCCGCGCCGCTGATCGACGCCTATCGCCTGGCCGATGCGCCAGGGCTGCTTGCCGCCTTCAATCCGATCACCGAGGCGAACGCCAAGCCGCTGGCGCTGACCTACGATTCCTTTGCCGCCGACGAAGGGTTCCGCGAGACCTATTCGGTGACGCTCGAAGAGAAAACTTTCGAGCCGGAAGGTATCTGCAAGGACTTCCTCAAGGAGGTCAAAGGCTTTCGTCTGTCGATGACGATGAAGGCCGGAAAGCCGACGACAGACGTGTTGCAGAACGATAGTCGCCTACCGGAGAGCCGCCGCTGCCCGACCGGTTATCAGGTCGGCGGCGCCATCACCCACCGGAATGACGATGGCTCGGAAACCCATGTCATCATGGTTCTCGTCAAGTCGCTCGGCTTCGAAGGCACGACCGATGGGCGTTGGATCGCGATCCCCACCCGGATCGCGAAATGAACGACACGGCGGCCGGCGTCGAGGCGAAGGCAGATCCGGCGCCGGAAGGCGCCCTGCCTCGAAGCCGGCTTACCCGATCCATCCCGACGATGCGCGAGCTCGTCGTCGGTGCGCCGCTCTGGGGCGGCGCAATGGCGCTGTCGGCCTGGTATAGCCTCTGGCTCCGCGAACGTGCACTCACGTTTCATCTCACCGAACTGCTTTTGATCTTCGGCTTCGGTGCGCTTCTGGCGTGGCCGCCATCGCTGTTCCTGGCTCGCTTTGCGGCGCTCGGGCGTCGGCCCGAGACGCGTCTTGCGGCCTACCTCTTTTTCCTGTCGCTCGGCACAATCGCGATGACGGCGATGCTCTATGCCCTCGACTATCGCCAATTCTACGCCCGATGGCACGCACCCTTCGGCACGCGGACATGGTTCTTCCAGTTCGCCTTCACCTCGCTCGTCGCGTTCTATCAGTTCCTGGCTCTCGGTCTTCGCCTCTATCTGCCGGTTGGCGGTGTTATACTGGTCGCCGTCAGCCTGTGGCTGGCAAGCGGCCGACGCCAATGTCGTTGAGCTTCACGGCTATCTTTGCTAGAGGCACGGCCATCCTCCACTGACGACGAAAGCTAAAGCCCATGATCCCGCGTTACTCCCGGCCGGAAATGGTGGCCATCTGGTCGCCGGAAACCAAGTTCCGCATTTGGTTCGAGATCGAGGCCCATGCCTGCGATGCGCTTGCCGAAATCGGCGTGATCCCGAAGGATGCGGCCCGCACCATCTGGGAAAAGGGTGGCGCTGCCACCTTCGACGTCGCGCGCATCGACGAGATCGAGGCCGTCACCAAGCATGACGTCATCGCCTTCCTGACGCATCTTGCCGAATTCGTCGGCCCTGACAGCCGCTTCATCCACCAGGGTATGACCTCGTCCGACGTGCTCGACACCTGCTTCAACGTCCAGCTCGTGCGCGCGACCGACCTGCTGCTCGCCGACCTCGACAAGCTGCTCGAAGCTCTGAAGCGCCGCGCTTTTGAACACAAGGACTCGGTGACGATCGGCCGCTCGCATGGCATCCATGCCGAGCCGACCACCTTCGGCGTCAAGCTGGCGCTTGCCTATGCCGAGTTTGACCGCTGCAAGCAGCGCCTGCTGGCTGCACGCGAAGAAGTCGCCACCTGCGCGATCTCCGGCGCCGTCGGCACCTTCGCCAACATCGACCCGCGCGTCGAAGAACACGTTGCCAAGGCGCTCGGCCTGAAGCCGGAACCGGTTTCGACCCAGGTCATCCCGCGCGACCGTCACGCCATGTACTTCGCGACCCTCGGCGTCATCGCGTCGTCGATCGAGCGCCTGGCGACGGAAATCCGCCACCTGCAGCGCACCGAAGTGCTCGAAGCCGAAGAGTATTTCTCGCCGGGCCAGAAGGGTTCGTCGGCAATGCCGCACAAGCGTAACCCGGTCCTGACCGAGAACCTGACGGGTCTCGCCCGCATGGTCCGCGCCTTCTCGATCCCGGCGATGGAAAACGTTGCCCTCTGGCATGAGCGCGACATCTCGCACTCCTCCGTCGAGCGCATGATCGGCCCGGATGCGACGGTGACGCTCGACTTCGCGCTCGCTCGCCTGACGGGCGTGATCGACAAGCTGCTCGTCTATCCCGAAAACATGACCAAGAACATGAACAAGTTTCGTGGTCTCGTTCACTCGCAGCGCGTGCTGCTGGCGCTGACCCAGGCCGGCGTGTCGCGTGAGGACGCCTACCGCCTCGTGCAGCGCAACGCCATGAAGGTCTGGGAACAGGGCAAGGACTTCTTCGAGGAACTGCTGGCCGACACGGAAGTCCGTGCGGCGCTTTCTGAAGAGGACATCCGCGAGAAGTTCGATCTCGGCTACCACACCAAGCACGTCGATACGATTTTCAAGCGCGTCTTCGGCTGAGCCTGACCGTCCGCGGGCCACGAGTCCGCGTTGCACCATATGAATATGCCCGCATTTGGCGCACATCGCTCAAATGCGGGCATTTTTGTTAGGTGGATGTTCAATCATTGCGTGCAACGATCAGGACCTGTCAACTAAGGTTTCTGAGGATCACATGACCTACAAGGACAGTGTCGAGCGGGCGACCCAGCGCACGCAAACGAAAATCACTGGAACGGTGACCGTCAAGTCCGGCTCCAGCAACGGCATCGTCAAGGACCTTTCGGCCGAGGGCATTTGCTTTCAGCTGCTCTTCGACATCGGCGCCAAGACCGGGCAGGAAGTAACGATCAGGAGCGAGGAACTCGGCTTCCTGACCGGCATGGTCCGCTGGTACCGCGGCGACAAGATCGGCATCAAGCTCAATCTGTCCTCCAATACGGCGGCGCAGATTTCCTCCTATTACAAGCACTTCCGCTAGACCGGGAGCCGGCCATCGCTCCCGCTGCAAAGCGCCGCAAGTCGATTGAACTGCGGCGCTTTTTGCGTTGAGCGGGTGCGTCGGCTTTCGCTGCGAAGCGGTTGCCGGCAATTACCGTGAACGGGCGCGCGGACCTGGCTCCACCATCTTGCGATAGAGATGCCATGTGGCGTGGCCGAAGATCGGCATGATGACGGCGAGACCGACAAAGACCGGGATCGAGCCTATTACGAGGCCGGCAGCAATGATGAAGCCCCAGAGCGCGACCGGTACCGGATTGACGAGGGTAGCGCGGATCGATGTCTCGACCGCTGCAACCGCGCCGACGTCCCGATCGATCAGCAACGGGAAGGACACGACCGTCGTCGACAATACGATGACGGCGAAGACGAAGCCGACTGCGTTGCCGACGAGGATCAGGTTCCAACCCTGTTCCGTGCTGATGATCCCGTTCCAGAAGGCCGCGATCGAATCCGGCGGTTCGGCTCCGAAGATCTGCACATAGAGTGCCTGGGCGACCAGCAGCCAGACGATGAAGACCGCGAACAGCATGGCAGCAACAGCCATGATCGACGGCAAGGCCGGGGAGCGATGCAGGCGAAGTGCATGCGGCCATGAATAGTCCATGCCGAGTTCACGCCGTCGACTGACTTCGTAAAGGCCAATCGCAGCAACCGGGCCGATCAGGGCGAAGCCCGAGACCAGTGGGTAGAGCAACGGCAGCATGTTTGCGCCCGCGCTCCAGGTGATCAGCACGGCGCCGGCAATCGGGTAGATCAGGCAAAGGAAGACGTAATGCGACGGCTTTTCGCGAAAATCCTCGAAGCCGAGACGCAAGGCGTCGAAGACGTCCGAGACGCCAATCTTCTTTATCCCGGGGTGGGCGACACTCGCGTCCGCCCCCGACAGAACATGGAATGTTGTCATGGCTCACACTCCTCAACGAACCAGAGCGGCCACGGAACAGCAATGCGACGAAACCAAGTCGCACCAACCGCGACCGTCATGTCGATTATACAGAAAATGCAGCCGCTGTCGCCTGCCGCATGTTTCCGGAGATCGGCGCCGATTTTAGGGAGCGAGCCATGCGGCACTTCGCGGTGCTGCGGCCACCTGGGCGCGCCTTGAATGATGCGCGGCGCCGCAGGCCTTGACTTCGGCCGCGTTCAGCGCCACATCGCGGCCATCATGAAGGTATCCGACGCCCATATCCTAATCGTTCCTGGTTACACCAACTCCGGACCGGAGCACTGGCAGACCCGTTGGGAGCGCAAGATGTCCACCGCACGCCGCGTCGAGCAGGCAGAGTGGGCAAAGCCCGTGCGCGAGGATTGGGTGGCGCGCATGGTCGAAGAGGTCAACGCAGCTGAAAAGCCGGTCGTCATCGTCGCACATTCGCTTGGCGTCGCGACTGCGGTGCACGCCCTGCCCCATTTCAACAAGCCAATTGCCGGCGCGTTCCTCGTCGCACCTCCGGATGTGGCCAATCCGACGGTCCGTCCGAAGCACCTGATGACGTTCGGCCCCTATCCGCGTGATCCCCTGCCGTTCCCGTCGCTGATGGTTGCAAGCCGCAACGATCCTTTCGGCTCCTACGAACATGCAGACGATATCGCCAATGCATGGGGTTCGCTGCTCGTCGATGCAGGCGAATCCGGCCACATCAACACTGAATCCGGCCATGGCCCCTGGCCGGAAGGGACGATGGTGTTCGCCCAGTTCCTGAGCCGCCTGAAGCCCTGATGCATCGACGGGCTGGTCGACGCCCTGGCAATCCTGCCCGCTCCTATTAATCCGACGTTCATTGTCCCCGGTCATCATCGGCCGGCATGGCAGCGTGACTCGCCCTCCAGAGGGCTTCGAGCGCTGTCGAATCTCGATTTGCAGCCAGATTTCCGGCTCTCAGCCTCAGGAACCGTGGTCGCAACGCTGGACATGGGATAAGTGGCCGTCAACGAAGGTCTCACCAAAGGCGCGCGCGGCGCGCCGGCGAACTCGGATGTTCTCACGCAGGCCGCCCTCGAGCGCTTGCCGGCCGGGGCAATCATTGCCAATGATCTGGGACGGATCATAACGACCAACGCACGTGCCGGCGAACTGTTGCAAAGGACGCCCGCTTCGCTGCGAAAGGCCCTTCTCGCAGATCTCGTGCTGGATGAGGACAGGCTCCTTTTGCCGGCGGGGAACAGGTTGCCGCCGGCAACGACTCGGTCCACGACGCTTCGCTTCGAAAGCCTCTCCGGGCCGCTGCCGATGCTTGCCTCCTGGTCTCCCGTGCATTTCGCCGGCGAGGATGCCTTTCTCCTGCTGCTGCTCCCCGTGCATGAGCTCGTCGCTGAAATCGCGGGACTGCGCAACGACGAAACCCGCTGGAAATACGCGCTCGATAGTGCACTTGAGGGGGTTTGGGACCACGATTTCGAAACTGGGGACCTCTTCTATTCAGCCACCTGGAGACGGCTTCGCGGCCTGTCCGATGACGCCGTGGTCGACGGCAGTCTTGAGACATGGATCCAGAACGTCCACCCGGACGACCACGCCCATGTGCGTGCCGCAATCGAACGGCAGGATTCCGGCGAGGCTGTATTCAACGCTTTCGAATATCGCGAGCGCCATGCGGACGGACATTGGATCTGGATCGAGAGCCGTGGGGCGTCCGTTGCCTATTGGCCGGATGGCAGACCCAGTCGCATCATCGGGACCGATACGGATATCACTGCCCGCAAGGAGGCAGAGGCGCGACTCGAAGAGGTCTCTCGCCGGCTGCGGCTTGCTCTCGGCGTTTCGAAGATTGGCGTCTTCGACTTCAACCTTGACGCCCTTAGGGACGACTGGGACGAGCGCATGTTCGAGATCTACGGCCTCGACCCGAGCGACGGGCCACCAAGCTCCGAGACCTGGGAAAACACGCTCCATCCCGACGACCGCGAGAAGGTCATTGCCCGGACCAACGAAGGCATCGCCTCCGGGAAGCCCTACAGCAACGCCTTTCGGATCGTGCGGCCGGACGGGTCCATCCGTCATATACGCTCCAATGCCGCGACCTATATCGACCACCTGGGAACACGAAAGCTTATCGGCGCCAACTGGGATGTCACCGAAGACATCGCCTTGCAAGAGGATTTGCGCCAGGCCCAGGCTTCCGCCGAGGCGCGCAACCGCGAGCTCGAGCAGGCACGGATCAGGATCGAGTACAACGCCCTGCACGACTACCTGACGGACCTGCCCAACCGGCGCTACCTTGACCAAATGCTGGCGGAGAACGTAGCGGTCAACGCCATCCTGCATATCGATCTCGATCGCTTCAAGCAGATCAACGACACGCTCGGTCACCAGGCCGGTGACGCCATGCTGACCCACGCGGCCGCCATCTTGCGCGCGCATGCCCGCCACGACGATTTCATTGCCCGTATCGGCGGCGATGAATTCGTCATTCTCTGCCGGCGTGGTCGCAGCCTGCCGCAACTCTCCGAGCTTGCCGAGCGCATCGTCCACGCCTTCCGCCGCCCCATCCCCCATGAAGGTCAGCTCTGCCGTCTGGGCGCAAGCATCGGCATCGCCTGGAAGGGGCACGACGATTTCGATGCGAAGCAGTTGCTGATGAATGCCGACATCGCGCTCTACCGGGCAAAGAGCCTTGGCCGGGACCGCGTCGAAGTCTTCTCCGAACAGATCCAGACACAGATCCTCAACGCCAAGCGCATCGGTGACGACATTCGCCAGGCGATCGAGGAAGGCCAGTTCACGGTTTACTATCAGCCGCAATTCGATGCGCATTCGCTGGAGATCACCGGTGTCGAGGCTCTGGTTCGCTGGAACCATCCCGAGCGCGGTGTGCTTGCCCCCTTCCATTTCCTGAAGGTCGCCGAGGAGATCAACGTGCTGCCGGCGATCGACCGGAAGGTGGTGGAGCTCGCCTATGCCGACTTTCAATCCTGGCAGCAGTCCGGCTTCGGAATTCCCAAGATCTCGGTCAATATGTCGTCGCCGCGCCTGCGTGATCCGGGCTTGATTGCAGACCTGCGCGATCTGCAGATCCCGCCGGGGGTCCTCTCGTTCGAGTTGCTCGAATCCATCTTTCTCGATGACCCGGAAGATGAAATCGCCGAGACGATCTCGGCCCTCGACGCGCTTGGTATCGAGGTGGAGATCGACGACTTCGGCACCGGCCACGCCTCCATCATCGGCCTGCTCAACCTCAATCCGGCGCGGCTGAAGATCGATCGGGCGCTTGTCGGGCCGATCACGGAAAGCGCGAAACAGGCCAAGCTGGTCCGCGCGATCATCGACATCGGTCATTCGCTCAACATTCAGGTTGTCGGCGAAGGCGTCGAAACCTGGGAGCATGCGGCGATGCTGCGCGAGCTCGGCTGCGACGTGCTTCAGGGCTATGCCTTGGCCCGCCCGATGGACCGCCTGGAACTCGAGCGCCGCCTGCTGCACGGATGGAAGCCGGTCTTCGGCAGCGTCGACAAATAGAAACGCCCGGCCGTGAGGCCGGGCGATGGTGGACGCAAGAGTGCGCGTCAATCAGGTGTTCTGGATCTGCTGGATCGCTTCGGCGAGAAGCTCGAGCATGCGCTTGCGGATCTGTTCTTCCGTCTGGGCAACGCCCGCAGTGTCGAAATCCGCCTTGAGCTTGCGGATGATCTCTTCGTGACCGGCATGCTCGAAGTCCACGGTCACGACTTCCTTGGCATAGGCTTCGGCATCGGGCTTGCCGAGCAATCCGGCAGCCCAGAGACCAAGGAGTTTGTTGCGGCGCGCTTCAGCTTTGAACTTCAGTTCTTCGTCCAGCGCAAACTTCGCTTCAAAGGCTTTTTCGCGATCCTGCATAGTGGTCATCAATTGATCTCCCTGAGAATTCGGTGCCCTGAACAGTTATCGCCATAACCAAAATGGAGGTCAAACTGAATTGCGCAGTTTTCGGGATTCGCGACTTTCATGCTACCCTCTGTAAATCAGTGGGACTGAAAGATACGCCGATTGTGAAATCCGTTCTTTTCAGCTATGGACCCCGAGAGATATTCCACGCGCGCCGCCCAAGAGCGCCAGCAAGCACAGAGACAGAATCCATGAATCGTCGCCGCCGTATCTACGAGGGCAAGGCCAAGATCCTCTATGAGGGCCCGGAGCCGGGCACGCTCATCCAGTTCTTCAAGGACGACGCGACCGCCTTCAACAAGAAAAAGCATGACGTCATCGACGGCAAGGGCGTGCTGAACAACCGTATTTCCGAATACATCTTCACGCACCTGAACAAGATCGGCATCCCGACGCACTTTATCCGCCGCCTCAACATGCGCGAGCAGTTGATCAAGGAAGTCGAGATCATCCCGCTTGAAATCGTCGTGCGCAACGTCGCTGCCGGCTCGCTGGCCAAGCGTCTCGGCATCGAGGAGGGCACCGTTCTTCCGCGTTCGATCATCGAGTTCTACTACAAGGCCGACGCACTCGAAGACCCGATGGTCTCTGAAGAGCACATCACCGCCTTCGGCTGGGCAAGCCCCCAGGAACTCGACGACATCATGGCGCTCGCCATCCGCATCAACGACTTCCTTTCGGGCCTGTTCCTGGGCGTCGGCATTCAGCTCGTCGACTTCAAGATCGAGTGCGGACGCCTGTTCGAGGGCGACATGATGCGCATCGTGCTCGCCGACGAGATCTCGCCGGACAGCTGCCGTCTCTGGGACATCGAGACCCGCGAGAAGCTCGATAAGGACCGCTTCCGCCGCGACCTCGGTGGCCTCGTCGAGGCTTACCAGGAAGTCGCCCGCCGTCTCGGCATCATGAACGAGAACGAACCCGTGCGCGGCACCGGTCCGGTTCTGGTAAAGTAACTTCGGGGAAATTCAAAGTGATCAAGGCACGTGTAACCGTG
Organism: Ensifer adhaerens; assembly: GCF_020035535.1. Taxonomy (NCBI): domain Bacteria; kingdom Pseudomonadati; phylum Pseudomonadota; class Alphaproteobacteria; order Hyphomicrobiales; family Rhizobiaceae; genus Ensifer; species Ensifer adhaerens. The sequence continues at coordinate 1,719,815 of NZ_CP083349.1, forward strand.
ACGCTGAAGAACGGCGTTCTCGATCCGCAGGGCAAGGCAATCGAAGGTGCGCTCGGCGCACTCGGCTTCGACGGCATCGGCCAGGTCCGCCAGGGCAAGGTCTTCGACCTTCAGATCGAATCCGCAGACAAGGCCAAGGCCGAAGAAGACCTCAAGGCCATGTGCGAAAAGCTGCTCGCCAACACGGTGATCGAGAACTACAGCATCTCGTTCGCCTGATCTGTCAGGCATCGAAATCGTTCCGCGCTTTCGGGCGCGGAACCAGACGTTAAGAACGCCGCAGCAGCACGAGCGCCCGAGGGTGCGGTGCTGTTGTCGTCGCAAGAGGTGCCTGGCTCGTCGGGGTGCGGCATCAAGATTTGATCTCGCCGTATCGGAGACAGAGATATGAAGTCAGCCGTCGTCCAGCTTCCGGGCCTCAACCGCGATCGCGACATGATTGCGGCCCTCACCAAGATTTCCGGCAAGGCTCCGGTCACCGTCTGGCAGACGGAGACAGACATCCCCGATGTCGACCTGATCGTCATCCCCGGCGGCTTCTCCTATGGCGACTACCTGCGCTGCGGCGCGATCGCGGCGCGCATGCCGGTCATGCAGGCGATCAAGGCCAAGGCGGAAAAGGGCGTCAAGGTTCTCGGCGTCTGCAACGGCTTCCAGATCCTCGTTGAGGCTGGCCTGCTGCCGGGCGCCCTGATGCGCAACGCCTCGCTCAAGTTCGTCTGCCGCGAGATCAAGCTTGAAGTGGTCAACGCCGACACCGACTTCACCCGCGCCTACAGCAAGGGCCAGATCATCCGCTCGCCGGTCGCTCACCATGACGGCAACTACTTTGCCGATGCCGAGACGCTGAAGGCGATCGAAGGCAACGGCCAGGTGGTCTTCCGCTACGCCGAAGGCACCAACCCGAACGGCTCCATGAACGATATTGCCGGCGTCATGAACGCCGAGGGTAACGTGCTCGGCATGATGCCGCATCCGGAAAACCTGATCGAAGCCGCACATGGCGGTTCTGACGGTCGCGGCCTCTTTGCTTCGGCGCTCGAAGTAATCGCCGCTTAACCAACCGGCTGATAGAAGGCATCCGACCCATCCCCAAAATGCGAGCGAGACCGTCGATGCCTTCATTTGTCACTGCACGCCTGGCCGGCCTTGCCTGCGCAACATTCGGCCTGGCCCTCCTCGCTTCGTGCCAATCGCCGAAGCCGCCAGCGCCGACTCCGAACACGGCGGCGCTGCCGACCATGGAGCGCGTGGCGCTGGGTGCCAATAGCTGCTGGTTCAAGTCGGGCGATCCCGAGTTCAAGTCCTATCGCTTGGCGCCGGAACTCAATTCGTTCTCAGGTCGTCCGCGCATTCTGATCGTGCCGCGCAAGTCACCGGAAGCGCGCCCGCTTGCCGTCGTTCAGGCCGAGGGCAACCCGGCACGTCTCCAGGCCTTCGGGCCGTTGATGGACGAGTCGACGGGAACGCGCATGGCCGCCGATATCAAGCGCTGGGCTGCCGGCGGACAGGGCTGCAAGTAGACCCCACTCCTATCATCGAATCGATCCAAGGCCGGAGACCGCAAGGGGCGCCGGCCTTTGTGCTTTGTCGAACAGTTGTTCCGCTCCGTTAGCGCCAGAAAGGGACAATCGACTCCTGACGCGCATCCTTCTCGGAAACCCCGATATCCCTCAGTTGCCATTCGCTCATGTCCCCGAGCGCCAGACGGCTGCGTCGCTTCGCCGCCAATTCGCAATAAAGACCCCAAAGCCGCTTCAGCAGGCTTTCGCGTTCGTCCGAGTAGTCGCCGCCCAGCAATGTGCTGGAGCGCGAGGCGGACTTCGCTTCCGGGCGGGACAAACAAATTGTATCGATTGTACTCATTGATAACCCCAATGCAGCGATTGCTATCGTTGTATCGGTGATAATTGACATATTTCGCGCTGTAATCTAAAGAATTGTCACTATGACAAATTGGCTCCCAGATATTCAGCAGGGTCACGGTCCGCTCTATGCGCGGATTGCCGACCAGATCGAGCAGGCAATTGGTACCGGCGCCCTCGCCGTCGGGGCCAAATTGCCGCCCCAACGCAACCTCGCCTACGATATAGGCGTGACAATCGGCACGATCGGACGCGCCTACAACATCGTTCGCGAACGCGGATTGGTGAGCGGTGAAGTCGGGCGCGGCACCTATGTGCTCGATCATCCCGAAAGCCGCCCGCCGGAGCAGGCCGATCCTCTGACAACCTCCCTCGCCGGCACGCGACCGCTTGTCGCGCCGGCCGGCAAGCTCAGGTTCGACAGCACCGCGGCTCCGGATATCGGTCAAGGCACGGTGCTCAGCGAGTTGCTGAGCGAAATCAGCCACGACCACCATGCCGACATTGCAAGCTACGCCCGCAATTTTCCGGACCATTGGTTCGAGGCGGGTTGCCTGTGGCTGGCCCGCGGCGGCTTCCGCCCGCGGCCTGAAGACATCGTGCCGACGCTTGGTGCCCATGCGGCCGTCGTTGCCGTCATCACGGCAGTCACGGCGCCTGGCGATCGCATCGCCTTTGAGACGCTCACCTATTCGCAGGTGAGCCGAAGCGCCGGGCTGGTCGGTCGCCGGACGACGCTGGTCGAATCGGACGAATTCGGCATGATCCCCGAGGATTTCGAGCGCGTCTGCGCCCAGCAGCATCCGAAACTCGCCTTCCTGATGCCGAGCGCGCAGAACCCGACCGTCGCCGTCATGCCGCTGGCCCGCCGCCAGGCGATCGCCGACATCGCCCGCAAATATGGCGTGTGGCTTGTGGAGGACGATCTCTATGGCGCCATGACCGGTGATCAGACACCACTCCTGGCCGAGCTTGCACCCGAGCGCACCTTTTTGGTCGGTGGTCTTTCGAAGTCCGTCGCGGCCGGCGTACGTGGCGGCTGGGTCGCCTGCCCTCCGCATTTCAGCCAGCGTATCCGCATTGCCCACAAGATGGTGAGCGGCGGCCTGCCGTTTATCCTGGCGGAGCTTTGTGCCCGGCTCGTGCTTTCCGGGTCTGCTGCGATCCTTCGCAGCAAGGGCATCGAAGAAGTTCGCGCCCGTGAGGCGATGGCCCGCGAGATCTTCGACGGTATCGAGTTCACCTCGCATCCCTGCATTCCGTTTCTCTGGATGAAGTTGCCCGATCCGTGGCTGTCCGGCACTTTCAAGCAGGCCGCCCTGCAGGAGGGCGTGCTCGTCGACGACGAGGATGAGTTCAAGGCCGGCCGCACCGACCGCGTCTTTCACCGCATTCGCATCGGCTTCTCCTCACCGCCGGACCGAGCCCAGGTACGGGCGGGCTTTCAGACGCTGAAGCGGCTGCTCGACAGCGGACGCGCCGGCTACGACAGTTTCGAGTGACTATCGGAATCCACGGGGTGACTTTCGGGCAAGGTTGCGCAACATATTATTTTAGCAGTCTTGCGCATATGATTCGCCTTAAGGATTCCGCATGCCGCTACCGTTCAGCTCCGCCTCATCGCGTCGCGTCGCATCCCTTCTTCTCGCTACGACCACATTGATCACCGCCGCGCCGGCGGTGGCTGCGGATGGTGTCTTCGACGAAATGCGCTTCGGCGTGACGACGTCGATTGCTGCCGGCGGCAAGCAGGAAGACGGGGTGTTTCCGTCGTTCACCGTGTATTTCGACCCGTTCGATGCAGATGGCGCCGTCGATCTCGGCGAGAAGCTGCTGCGTCCGCGGGTCTATACCGGTGCGGCCGTTGCAACCGCGTCCAACGGTGTCAATCAGGCCTATGGTGGCTTGAGCTGGACCTTCGACATGACGAAGCGCCTCTTCGTCGAGTTCGGCGCCGGCGGTACGGTTCATGACGGCGACCTCGACAACCACAGCGGCTCCGGTCCCCAGCTCGGCTGCCGCTTCCTCTTCCGCGAATATGCCGCTGCCGGCGTTCGCCTGGACGAGCACTGGAACGTTTCGGCGACCGTGGAACACGCGTCTCATGCCAATCTGTGCGACGGCCCAAACAATGGCCTGACACGCGCCGGTCTCGCGCTCGGCTACAAGTTCTGACGCGAGCCGCCGCATCAGCCTCCTGCAAAGCTTTGTACGGGCGTCAACCGCTGTTGATCGCCCGTATTTTTCTGTCGCGCCGCGCCGCAGCATAGGCTAAAGAAGCCGCAAAGCGCCCACTTCAGCGCCGCGCGTCTCATCAGACGCGCAAAGGACGCTGTAGCACTTTAGGTTGCTGCATGTTTTTGTCCTGAAATCGGTACGATTTAGGGACACATGCAGTTGTGTCTGTTGCGGTTCGCACGCGCCCTATTCCTCTTGACGGGATTGCGCGCCGCCCGAAGGATTTGACGGTCGACGATGACGATTTCCAACACCCGCCCCATCACCCCGGACCTCATCGCATCGCACGGGCTGAAGCCTGACGAGTACGAGCGCATTCTGAGCCTGATCGGACGCGAGCCGACCTTTACCGAACTCGGTATCTTCTCGGCCATGTGGAACGAGCACTGCTCCTACAAATCTTCGAAAAAGTGGCTGCGCACGCTGCCGACCAAGGGGCCGCGCGTCATCCAGGGCCCCGGCGAAAACGCCGGCGTGGTCGACATCGATGACGGCGACTGCGTCGTCTTCAAGATGGAGAGCCACAACCACCCGTCCTATATCGAGCCCTATCAGGGCGCTGCGACCGGCGTCGGCGGCATCCTGCGCGACGTCTTCACCATGGGCGCCCGTCCCGTCGCGGCGATGAACGCGCTGCGCTTCGGTTCGCCGGATCATCCGAAGACCCGCCACCTCGTTTCCGGCGTCGTTGCCGGTGTCGGCGGCTACGGCAACTCCTTCGGCGTTCCGACTGTCGGCGGCGAAGTCGAGTTCGACGCCCGCTACAACGGCAACATCCTCGTCAACGCCTTTGCTGCCGGCCTCGCCAAGAGCGACGCGATCTTCTACTCGAAGGCTGAAGGTGTCGGCCTTCCGGTCGTCTATCTCGGCGCCAAGACCGGCCGTGATGGTGTCGGTGGCGCGACCATGGCGTCTGCCGAATTCGACGAGTCGATCGAAGAGAAGCGCCCGACCGTTCAGGTCGGCGACCCCTTCACCGAAAAGTGCCTGCTCGAAGCCTGCCTCGAGCTGATGCAGACCGGCGCCGTTATCGCCATCCAGGACATGGGTGCAGCCGGCCTAACCTGCTCGGCGGTCGAAATGGGCGCCAAGGGCGACCTCGGCATCGAGCTCAACCTCGATAGCGTTCCGGTCCGTGAAGAGCGCATGACGGCTTACGAAATGATGCTGTCGGAAAGCCAGGAGCGCATGCTCATGGTGCTGGAGCCCGCGAAGGAAGAAGTCGCCAAGGCGATCTTCGTCAAGTGGGGCCTCGATTTTGCGATCGTCGGCAAGACCACCGACGACCTGCGTTTCCGCATCCTGCACCAGGGCGAGGAAGTCGCAAACCTGCCGATCAAGGAACTGGGCGACGAAGCCCCGGAATATGATCGTCCCTGGACCCCGGCCAAGACCACGGCACCGCTTGCGACCAACGACATTCCGGCCGCCGATGTCGCCGACGCGCTCGTCAAGCTTGTCGGTTCGGCCAACAACTCCTCGCGCCGTTGGGTTTACGAGCAGTACGACACGCTGATCCAGGGCAATTCGCTGCAGCTTCCCGGCGGCGACGCCGGCGTCGTCCGCGTCGAAGGTCATGCCTCAAAGGCGCTCGCCTTCTCGTCCGACGTGACGCCGCGCTATGTCGAAGCCGATCCTTACGAAGGCGGCAAGCAGGCGGTCGCCGAGTGCTGGCGCAACCTGACGGCAACCGGATCACTGCCGCTGGCAGCCACCGACAACCTCAACTTCGGAAACCCGGAACGCCCCGAAATCATGAGTCAGCTGGTTCATGCCATCAAGGGCATCGGCGAGGCCTGCACCGCGCTCGACTTCCCGATCGTGTCGGGCAACGTCTCGCTCTACAACGAGACCAACGGCCAGGCGATCCTGCCGACCCCGACGATCGGCGGCGTTGGCCTGATCAGGGACTGGTCGAAGATGGCGCGCATCCGCTTTGCCGCTGAAGGCGAGACGATCCTGCTCGCCGGCGCCCCTGCTGGCCTCGGCTCCCATATCGCCCAGTCCGTCTACATGCGCGACGTCCACGGCCGTACTGACGGTCCGGCACCGCATGTCGACCTCGCGCACGAGCGCAAGGTTGGCGACTTCGTCCGCGGCCTGATCGTCGACGGTCTCGTGACCGCCGTTCACGATTGCTCGTCGGGCGGACTTGCACTTGCCGTTGCCGAAATGGCGATGGCATCGGGCATCGGCGCTGCCGTCGACGCCGTTGCCGGTCATGACCCGATTGCCACCTTCTACGGTGAAGACCAGGGTCGCTATGTCGTGACCGTCGCTGCCGGCGCGCTCGATGCGGTTGCCGCCCGTGCGAAGGCTGCAGGCGTCTCGCTCCCCGTGATCGGCAAGACCGGCGGCGACGCCGTCAAGCTCGGCGACGCCAAGGCGGTTTCGGTCGCAGATCTGCGTGCCGCCCACGAGGCCTGGTTCCCGGAATTCATGCAGGGCGACCTCGCACCGGAGAACTGAGACAGGAACAGCGCCACCACGGCAGGTGATTTTCCGGACGCGCCATGTTCGATTGGAACGACCTGAAATATTTTCTCGCCGTGGCGCGCACCGGCTCCACGCTTGCGGCTGCTCGCAGCCTCAAGGTCAATCAGACGACCGTCGCACGCCGGATCGACGCGCTCGAACGCGGTCTCGGCCTCACCCTCTTCGTGCGCCTTCCGAACGGCTATCGCCTGACGGAGCGCGGGGAAGCGACCGTCGCGCTCGCCGAGCAGGTCGAGCAAGGCGCGAGCACGCTCGCCGACACGGCCCGCGGCTGGAACCGGACGATTGCCGGCACCGTGCGTGTGACCACTACGGAGATTCTTGCCATCGACGTTGTGGCGCCGTTGGTCGCCGAACTGCGCAGTCAGCACCCGTCATTGTCTATTGAGTTGATCGCCGACGACCGCCGGCTCGATCTTTCGTGCGGTGAAGTGGATGTCGCGTTGCGTGTCGGCTCCTGTCCCGAAGAGCCGGGTATCGTCCGGCGCCGGCTTGCAACCAGCGTCTGGGCGCTTCATTGCGCCCGATCCTACGCCGAGCGCCACGGCTTGCCGGGCACCATTGCCGACCTCGGCCGGCATGAGATCGTTGGCGGAACTGGCAGTCTCAAGGAATTGGGCCCGCTCGTTGCCTTGCGCAAAGCGGCACCCGACGCCCCGATCGGCATCCGCTGCAATTCCGTGCCCAATCTGATAGCCGCAGTGCGCTCCGGGATGGCCATCGGCCCGCTTCCCTGCTGGGCTGCCTTCGAGGACGATGGCTTGCTGCGCTGTCCTGTTCCGGAGCTCGAGGCCCGTTCGGACATTTGGCTCCTCTATCACGAAAGCCTGCGTGAGAGCCCACATGTCCGGCTGTTCCGCGAAGCGGTGACGGCGCGCTTTGAAGTCGTCCGCCACCGGTTCGAGGGACGCTCCGCCCCGGGGGTTCAAGCGGTTTAAAACTCCTCTTCCTTACCCGCCGGACAATGGCTGGCGGCCTCCGGAAAACCCAGTTGCCGCGCCTGTGCGCCGCCGTCTCGCGCGCCCCACCGCCGTGCGATCTTGCCAGCCTTGAACTCGAACCATTCAATCGCAAGCAACTCGTAAGAGCGGCCCGTCGGTTGATTGAAGTCCAGAAACGGGCCGGTCCATTTGCCGGTTTCGCGCAGGCGAACCGCGACGGTGTCTTCGTATGCGACCATGGACAGGACGTCGAGCCTCATGTTCAGCCCGTGGTGAAGATCGTGCCAGACCCGTGCGGCAAAATCGAAGGCGCCGGCACCCACCACGCCCTGAATCTCCGCGTCGGTGGCAAAGAGCGGACGCAGGGCCTCGATGTCGCCTGCATTCATCGCCCGCACATAGGCTTCGACCGTTGCCCTATTCGCCTGATCACGTGACATATGACTTCCCTAGCGGTGCCCGGCACATCCGCGCGGGCTGTTGAAATGAAGGGGCGGCAACGGGCTTCCGCCTCGGCTCACCAGCCCTTGCGCACTAGAGCGGAACCGGCATTTCACTGCTATCAGCTTTGTCGCAGCAACCTTCTGCAGATTTGCAGAACGTCAATTGTCGGCCGCACCTCGTTGTTGCTCACCTGATTCAGCAATTGCGTTTCGCCCCTGAATCGTGGTTCCCTGAGGGTATGGAGCGGTACTGGCGACGCGGTCGGCACTGCAGAAAAACAAGGAGTTGGCGTATCATGCCCATGACACCAGGCGACATCGAAGACATGATCAAGGCCGGGATTCCCGGAGCCAAGGTCACGATCCGCGATCTGGCCGGTGACGGCGACCACTATGCCGCCGAAGTCGTGGCCGAAGCGTTTCGTGGCAAGACTCGCGTGCAGCAGCACCAGATGGTCTACAACGCGCTCAAGGGCAACATGGGGGGTGTCTTGCACGCCCTCGCCCTGCAGACGAGCGCGCCGGAGTGAGCCGGAATGGCTGATCTGATCAAGGAACTTGTCAGCGGCGTTGTCGATAGCGCGCTGAGGGAAATCCTCAAGAAGACCGGCGTCAAGCGAACCTCGACCAAGCGGACGAAGCGTCGGGCGCGGACGACTTCCGGCGGCGGCATCCTCGGGGATATCCTCGAGGCTGCCGTCAGCAAGCCGGCCAAGAAGCAGGTTAGCCGTCGCCGTACGGCTGCGGCGCGCAGCAAGACCCGTCGCCGCACCGCCTGACGGCGGCATGTTCCTTAATTCCTGGTCGATTTAAGGATTAAACGTGCAAGTCAAAGGTCTCTGCAGTGCGCTTTGCGCGTGGTCTGATGAGGCGCGTGGCGCGGGAGTGGTAATAAAACCACATCTTGAGGACCATCAATATTTGTTGCGAATGGGTGGTGAAAATCACCGATATGCATGCTATCTAAGAGCCAATAGATATCCGGCCCTTGAAGCCGGCGCAGGAAGGAAGACAAGATGAGCGGAATTCACGAATTCATCGACAATGAAGTCAAGACGAACGATGTGGTGCTCTTCATGAAGGGTACGCCGCAGTTCCCGCAGTGTGGCTTCTCCGGTCAGGTGGTCCAGATTCTCGATTACATCGGCGTCGACTACAAGGGCGTCAATGTGCTCGCCGACGCGGACCTGCGCCAGGGCATCAAGGATTACTCCAATTGGCCGACGATCCCCCAGCTCTACGTCAAGGGCGAATTCGTTGGCGGTTGCGACATCGTGCGCGAGATGTTCCAGGCCGGCGAACTGCAGTCGCACCTTGAGGCGCAGGGTATTGCCGTCAAGGGTGCCGCTGCCTGATCTAGCGACGCCTCGTCCCGATCTTTCGGAGAAGGCGGGCAACCGCCTTTTTTGATTCTGACGGTCGTTCCGGATCGCCTAATTTTCGTTGTTCTTCTGGAGGCTTTGCGCGCGTGTTCGCGTCGGAGCCGTCGAGATGCGTTAAGAGCGTGCTTCCTTTACGAGTGCCTGCCGGCGCTCAGGAGCGGGCGAAGGCCGGATATCCGATGTCCGGCCTGTCATGAATCGGTTGCGATCGTTCGGCATAAGCTGGCCGTAGAGGTCCTCGCCTCGCTCTGGCGCCGGAAGTCCGGTCCCCGCCGCTCGACGCACACCTTGCTTCATGCCGGCCCGGTCCGTGCGGTTTCATATCGCCCCGGCGGCCCCTGCTCGAAATTCATATGTCTGCCGGCGTGACGCCAGCAGACACCCTCTTTTTCCGGATCTGCTCCGGACCAACCTGTTCCGCTTGCGCCCGATGCGCCGTTAGGACTTTTTGAAAATGACAAGCACGACCAACGACGACGCCCGGCCCGGCCTCACGAAATTCCAGTTCATTGCATTGATGGCCATGCTGATGGCGACCAACGCGATCTCGATCGACATCATGCTTCCCGGCCTGCAGCAGATCGGCGCGAGCCTTGGCGTTGCCTCCGAAAATGAGCGGCAGTACATCATTACCGCCTATCTGCTCGGCATGGGCGTGGCACAACTGTTCTTCGGCCCGCTGTCGGATCGGTTCGGCCGTAAGCCGCCGCTTCTCGCTGGCCTCGTTCTCTACGCACTTTGTGCGCTCGCAATCGCCGTCGTGCCAAGCTTCGGCCTCATGCTGGCGTTGCGCTTCGTCCAGGGCGCGGGTGCGGCGGCGACGCGCGTCATCACCATTTCGATCGTGCGCGACGTCTATGGCGGCCGGCAGATGGCGGAGGTCATGTCGCTGGTCATGATGGTGTTCATGATCGTTCCGGTCATCGCGCCCAGCATAGGTCAGCTCATCATCAGCTTTGCGGAATGGCACATGATCTTCGTGGTCGTCGCAGTCTATGCGGTGATGATCATCGCGCTCGTCGTTTCAAAGCTTGACGAAACCCTTGATCCGGCGCATCGCCGCGACTTCACGCCGTCGGTCATCCTCAGCGGTTTCCGCATCGTGCTGACCAACCGGCTGTCGCTGCTCTATACGCTCGCGACCTCTGTGATCCTTGGCGCGCTCTTCGGGTTCATCAACTCGGCGCAACAGGTGCTCGTCGGCGTCTACGGCCTAGGCGTGTGGTTTCCGCTTGTCTTCGCGGCGTTTGCCGGTATGATGGCGGTCGCTTCCTTCACCAACTCCCGCCTCGTCCGCCGCTTCGGCATGCGGCCGCTTTCGCACGCAGCGCTCTGCGGCTTCACGCTCGCAAGTTTCGTCTGGATGTCGGCCTCACTCTATGGACCGTTGCCCTTCCCGGTTTTCGTCGTGCTCTACTGCGCCACGATGTTCCAGTTCGGGTTGATCGCGCCAAACTTCAACGCCATGGCCATGGAGCCGCTCGGACACGTCGCCGGAACCGCGTCCTCCGTGCTCGGCTTCATGCAGACGATCGGTGGAAGCATGATCGGAGCCTTCATCGGCCAGTCTTTCGACGGTACGGCTACACCCCTTGCCACTGGCTACTTCACCGTTGCCGCGATTGGTCTCGTTTTCGTTTTCATCGCCGAACGCGGCAAGCTGTTCAAACCGCACCATCAGCCGGCCGGCTGATCTCTACAGTGCCATGCGTGTCTTAAGACGCGAAAGGTCGCTGTAGCGCCCCAAACTGCCGGCCAGTCTCTCCAAAGATTGAATTTACGGGTTTTCCCAAATGTCCACCACTGCCAATCAATCCGAACATATCGACGGGGTTTCCGGGGCTCAGCGCCTCAACATGGGGATCGTCGAGTTCATCATCACCATCGCCGTCATGACGGCGAGCGTCGCCATCGCCATCGACAGCATGCTGCCGGCGTTGCCGGCCATCGGCCAGTCGCTGAACGTCGCCAACACCAACGATAGCCAGCTGGTGATTGGCGTCTTCTTCCTCGGCTTCGGCCTTTCGCAGATCTTCTTCGGCAGTCTTTCCGACGCCTTCGGCCGTCGCAAGGTACTGCTGGGCGGCCTCGCGTTCTTCACCGTGTCGATGTTTTCGGCTGCGCTTACCCAGAGCTTTGAGACGCTGCTCATCCTGCGCTTCATTCAGGGTATCGGCGCCGCCGCGATCCGCATCACCACCATGGCGATCGTGCGCGACTGCTTTGGCGGCCGCGAGATGGCGCGCGTCATGTCCTATGTCATGATCGTGTTCATGATCGTGCCGATCGTCGCCCCTTCGATCGGCCAGCTCGTGATCCTCTACGCCAACTGGCACTGGATTTTCATCCTGATCGGCGTCATCGGAGCGATCCTGTTCGTCTGGGCCTTTTCCCGCATGAAGGAGTCCCTGCCCCGCGAGGAGCGCATGCCGCTTTCCGTCGGTGCGGTCGTTTCCGGTTTCAAGACCGTTCTTACCAATCGCATCACCTGCGGCTACATGATCGGCATGACGCTCTTCACCGCCGTTATCTGCGCCTACATCGTCACGGTTCAGCAGATCTTCGGCGAGGTTTATGGCCTCGGCGACTGGCTGCCGATCGCCTTTGCCGGCACGGCGGGCGGCATCGCGGTCGCGAATTTCGCCAACGGCTTCTTCGTCCGCAGCTTCGGCATGCGCCGCATCTCGCACGTCTCGATGATCCTGTTCACGCTGATCTCGGTCGCGGGCTTCGTGATGTCACTCTCCGGCACGCCGGCCTTCGTCGTCAGCTACCTGATGTTCTCGGTGCTGCTGATGTTCTTTGCGGTCATCGCGACGAACTTTACTGCAATCAGCCTGGAGCCGATGGGCCACCTCGCCGGCACGGCAACGGCCATCACCGGCTTCGTCTCCACAACCGGTGGCGCCTTGATCGGCGGCGCCGTTGGCCAGCTCTTCAACGGTACGCTGCAGCCGCTTCTCGGTGGTTTCGCCCTCTTCGGCATCCTGACCATCCTGGCGACGCTCTGGGCCGAGAAGGGCAAACTCTTCACTCATCCCGGCGACAAAGACGTCTCCATGGATCACGGCGGCGGCCATATGTAATTCGCCCCTCGCGCTATGAAAAAGCCCGCCCGGAGTGATCCCCAGCCACTTACTTAAATGTGGAATCGACTTTCGGGTCGATTCCACATGATTTAGCTCTCTCTAAAATTCAGTCGAAATAGAGGATATCCTCGAAGCGAACTGGCCCCTTGGCGAGGCCCAAGCGCATGGCTGGTGTTTGGCCGTCCTTGCCCTTGGCGATGAAGTTGAAGTAGGTGCGGAAGATCACCAGGCACTTCTCGACCATGTCGGGGGAGTAGAACCCGTACAGGTACCATTTTCGCGCCGCACGCCTCGGATACGACGGCGCTCGTTCCAGCCCGGCGATGCTGCGGCGGACCTGCATGAAGAACCTGTCGACCTGGTGGAGCGAGACATCGTGGAGCACCCTTGCGATCTGCAGGCCAGTCCGTCTGCCGTCGTCCGTTAGCAGGCGGACGCGCTTTCCGGGTTCTGACTTGTTGATGTACGGGTAATCGACCTCGGTGGTCCTGAGGTGCTCGCTTCGCTCCGAGGTGCTCATCCGATCCAGCCCGCTAATCTGCAGGAAGAATGTCAGCCAAGCCACGAATGGATGAAGGAAGGGATAGGCCTCCTCGGCGAGCGCCTTGATCTTGTTGGCCGCCATCACCCGCTCGTTCTTCTCGTCGATGGTGGAATTCTTGTCGAACGACATAACCGCGACGTCGAGCTTGCGGGCCATGGCCTTGTCGACCCAGCCCGCCAGGACGGCGGTCGGGAGGCCGGGGTCAGCGTCGAGCGAAAAGTACACATGGTCGGCGCGGCCGAGCAGATGGCGGAGATATCGGAAGTGCCCTATTGCCAGATAATCGATGTGAACCATCGCCCCCTGCCTGGGTAGCTGGCGGTCTTCGGTCATGTGCTCTGGCGACTCCTGGTCCTCGCGGACTGGTCGAAACACGTTCGATGGAAGCGACAGGGCGCTGGCGTAATCCTCGAAGTTCCAAAGGCGGGCGTACTCCCGGAAGGCGGGCCGCTTCAGGAGATCGTCGCATTCCTCGACGAGCTGCTGGACCTCCAGCGTATTGAAACGTAGATCGAGCTGCGGGTGGCAGGCGAGGACGTATCCGGTGTTGAGGCAGCTCGTCACGATTGCCCGGAACTGGATCGTCTTGCGCATCGCCTTGGTCGGCCAGTTGACCATGTAGTCCTGCATGTCCGTGCAGAGACGCATGTCGCCCAGGTCCATCGTGGGAAGGCGACGCTCGCGGTCCGCGACGAACTTGGCGCACTGGCCGTGGATAAAATCGATCTTGTCGTAAACCGTCTTGATATTCAGGCCCGTGACCTGCGCGATCTTGGCAAGGGCGACCTTTGCGACGAGAAGCTGGAAGACGGTCTTGTTCTCGTGCGACTTCCGATGCCTTGCATGCCGCCTTGCCGCCGAAAAGGTCGTCCGGCATTCACGGCATCGGTATCGTGGGTCGCCGCTCGCGTTGGTGCCGTGGCGGTAGTATTCTCCGGGATGCGAATCAAGCGGCTTCGAGTGGTTCGAGCAGGTCTTCTTCGTGCACCTGTGGCCAAGAGGTGCGGCGAGCGACTGTAGGTGTCGGTCGAACTCCTCCCAAACGGCCTTGTTGCTTTTGACGATGGAGGACGTGCCGCATGTCGTGCACCTGAGGACAGCGTTATCGTCCCTCGCTGAAACCTTATACGGTGTCCGATTGTTGTCTGATCGGGATCGCCCTCGACCGTCCTCCAGCTCCGCTGCAACGCCGAAGTTTGGGCAGTGCGGATTTTTACAGAAGTTGACGTTCACTCCCTGGAAGGGGAGAGGCAGTCGCAAGCGTTTTTGGGTCTCCGAAAAAATCTCCGGCATACGCAATACCCCCGATAACCGGGGTTATAAGGGGTATTGCTGAAGACGGTCCTAACGATTCCACATTTAAGTAAGTTGAGCATGGACGGTGGATCAGACCGTGAAGACTTCGCGGCGAAGCGTCTCCCAGCTTTCCTTGTCTGTCGCCAGCAGAAGTCCGCCATTGAGATGGGCCGGCAGATAGGGCGAACCGTCGAAGCGGGCGGCATAGGCACCGGCTTCCTGCGAGATCAGCGTGCCGGCGAGATGATCCCAGGGCATCAGCTTCTGGTACATCAGGAAGTGAATGTGGCCGCCGGCAAGCATGCGGTACTCATGCGCGGCACAGCGATAGCTGGTGGCGATGCGGACCTTGGCCATGTTGGCCATGACTTCGCGTCGTGCTTCCTGCTGGTAGAAACCGGTCGACGCCCCGCCGACCATGGCTTCGAGCGGCACGCCGGCGGTGACCGACATGCGCTCCTGCGTTCCATCCGGGCGGCACATCCAGGCACCCGAGCCCTTCTCCGCGATCACCCAGTCGTTGCCGAGCGGATCGTAGATGATGCCGGCAACCGTCTCACCCTTCGCAACGACGCTCGCCATGACGCCGAAAAGCGGAACGCCGGCAGCGAAATTGAAGGTGCCATCGATCGGGTCGACGACAACGGCGAGGTCGGCATCGGCAAGCTTGTCGAGCAGCGCCGGGTCGGCGGCGACCGATTCTTCGCCAACGAACAGCGCGCCGGGCGCTATGTCTTCCATACGGGACTTGATCAGCCGTTCGGCTGCCTCGTCGGCTTCGGTCACGAGATCGATCGCTTCCGACTTCATCCGGACATCGTCCACCCCGAGATTGCGGAACCGCGGCAGGATTTCTTTGACCGCCGCCTCCTGCATGAGGTTGGCGAGGCCGGCGATGTCGACGGAATGGCTCATTCTTTGGGCTCCGGTGTAAGGGACTGGAAATCGAACAGCTTGGGATCGAGCAGATGCGACGGGTTCACATGGCCGAGCGCGCGCAGCATCGTGTCCTTGCGGCCCGGCATGCGCCGCTCGATATCGGAAAGCATCGCCTTCATCGCATTGCGCTCAAGTCCATCCTGCGAGCCGCAGAGATCGCAGGGGATGATCGGGAACTCCATCGCCGCCGCGAACTTGGCGAGGTCGTCCTCGGCCGCATAGGCAAGCGGACGAAGTACCATCAAATCGCCTTCGTCGTTGAGGAGCTTTGCCGGCATCGAGGCGA
Organism: Ensifer adhaerens; assembly: GCF_020035535.1. NCBI lineage: Bacteria > Pseudomonadati > Pseudomonadota > Alphaproteobacteria > Hyphomicrobiales > Rhizobiaceae > Ensifer > Ensifer adhaerens. The sequence continues at coordinate 1,735,334 of NZ_CP083349.1, forward strand.
GCCGGCCGCCATGGAAAAAGTTCATGAAGAAGGTTTCGAGGATGTCCTCGCGGTGGTGGCCGAGAACCAGCGCGTCGCAGCCCTCTTCGCGGGCGACGCGGTAGAGGTTGCCGCGGCGCAGCCGCGAACAGAGGGAGCAGTAGGTGGCACCCGTCGGCACCTTCTCCTTCACGATCGAATAGGTGTCACGATATTCGATGCGATGCTTGACGCCGATCGATGCCAGGTACTCCGGCAGGATATGCTTCGGGAAGTTCGGCTGCCCCTGGTCGAGATTGCAGGCGATCAGCTCCACCGGCAGCAGCCCGCGCCATTGCAGATCCATGAGCAGCGCCAGCAGGCTATAGCTGTCCTTGCCGCCGGAAAGACCGATCAGCCAGCGCTTCGAGCCTTTCAGCATGCCGAAGTCGTCGAGCGCTTGGCGGGTCTGGCGCAGCAGGCGCTTGCGCAGCTTGTTGAACGAGACGGAGGACGGCATGCGGCTGAACAGCGGATGCGTGCCGGCGTCGATCTCGACCTCATCGAAAGTGGCTTCGACCGGGTCTTGCGACGACGTGAGCGAAAGGTCCATGGCAGGGGATCCTGTGCGGCAGGAGCGGGCGCAATCGGCGCCCGGCAAATCTTGGCCAGCACTTGCCCGCTCCAGCCGTCAAGATCAAGGAAAATCGCCCGCTGACCGGTCCTTACGACCCGAACACCGACCAGCCGGTGCGTGCTGCCAACATTTCGAGCGCCAGCGAACCGAGCAGCGAATTGCCGTTCTCGTTGAGACCCGGCGACCAGACGGCGACCGACGCCTTGCCCGGAGCAACCGCCAGAATGCCGCCGCCGACGCCGCTCTTTCCAGGCAGGCCGACGCGATAGGCGAAATCGCCCGAGCCGTCATAGTGGCCGCAGGTCAGCATCAGCGCGTTGATGCGCCGCGCCCGCTGGCGCGAGACCACGTTGTGGCCCGTCAGCGGGTTACTGCCGCCTGCGGCCAGAAACAGGCCGGCTTTCGCCAGCTGGCTGCAGGTCATCGCCAGGGCGCAATGATGGAAGTAGACGCCGAGCACATGGTCGACAGGATGGTCGAGCCGGCCATAGGAGCGCATGAAGTTTGCGAGCGCGAAGTTGCGGTAGCCGGTGGCCGTCTCCGAACGCGCAACCTCGTGGTCGATGACGATCTGGTCGTCGTCGGCAAGATAGCGGACGAACTGCACGATTTCGCCGATCAGTTCGCGCGGCGTATGGCCTGCGAGGATCAGGTCGCTGATGGTGATCGCACCGGCATTGATGAAGGGATTGCGCGGCTTGCCGCCCTCATGCTCGAGCTGCACGATCGAATTGAACGCGGAGCCGGACGGTTCGCGACCGACCCGGTGCCAGATGTTCTCGCCGTGTTTGCCGAGCGCCAGCGTCAGCGTGAACACCTTCGAGACGCTCTGGATCGAAAACGGCACCTCGGCATCGCCAACCCGATAGATCTTGCCGTCGGTGGTGACGATCGCCATGCCGAAATGCTTGGCATCGACCCGCGCGAGCTGCGGAATGTAGTCGGCGACCTTGCCTTGGCCGAACCTTGGGCTCAGTTCCCGGTGGATATCGTCGATGATCGCCTGCAGGTCTTGCGGAGCGTTCTGCTCAGGCATCGGCTTCCCTCTCGCTCACCGCCTTCGGAGACAAGGAGGTGAGATCACCATGATCGGAGTGCGGTCGCGTAGCGAAGGCTACAGACAAAAAAACCGCCCGGAAACGGGCGGTTTTCGAAACGTCACAAGGCGCGAGCCTCGGATTAACGCGAATAGAATTCGACGACCAGGTGCGGTTCCATGACGACGGCGTAAGGAACGTCGGAGAGAACCGGAACGCGGACGTAGGTCGCAACCATCTTGTTGTGGTCGACTTCGATGTAATCAGGAACGTCGCGTTCAGCGAGCGAAACCGATTCGAGAACGGTCACGAGCTGCTTGGACTTTTCCTTGACTTCGATGACGTCGCCCGGCTTGCAACGGTAGGAACCGATGTTGACGCGAACACCGTTGACCTTGACGTGGCCGTGGTTGACGAACTGACGGGCGGCGAAGACCGTCGGAACGAACTTGGCGCGGTAGACGATCGCGTCGAGGCGCGATTCGAGCAGGCCGATCAGGTTCTCCGGGGTGTCGCCCTTGCGGCGGGAAGCTTCAGCGAAGATCGCGCGGAACTGCTTCTCGCGGATGTCGCCGTAGTAGCCCTTGAGCTTCTGCTTGGCGCGCAGCTGTACACCGAAGTCCGAAAGCTTGGACTTGCGGCGCTGACCGTGCTGGCCCGGGCCGTATTCGCGGCGATTAACCGGGGACTTCGGACGGCCCCAGATGTTTTCGCCCATACGGCGGTCAATTTTGTACTTGGACGATTCGCGCTTGCTCATCGCATTTCCTTTCAAACGGTTACACCGGCCTGTTTCCAAGCCGGATCAAGGAAACACGCCCTCCTCTGAACCCATTTTCGGGGTTCTGACAGGTTTCTCACGATCACGCTGACGGAGAAGCCACGGGACATGTCAAATGAAACACCGGACATTTCTGCCCGGCGTTGGGGCGGCTTTAGTGTGTCGGGCCACTATTGTCAAACGAAATCGTGGCAATCGGCTTCGCTTCACGTCGGATCAACAGGTCAGGCCCGTTCCAGCGAGACGAGCAGCTTCCTGAGCAGCCCAGCCAGAGCGGTGCGGTCTTCCGCGCTCAATCCTTCGAGGTACCGTGCTTCGCTGGTCATATCTGCGCGAATCGCCGCTTCCGCAAGGGCTATTCCCTTGTCGGTCAATCCGACGACGCTGCTGCGGCCATCGGATGCGGAGCGTTCACGCACGATCAGTCCTGCCTTCTGCAGCCGATCGAGCCGGTGCGTCAGCCCACCCGACGAGATCATCAGCAACGTATAGAGGTCCGTCGGCGTCAGTCGATAGGGCGGCCCGGATCGCCGCAGCGTCGAAATCACGTCGAACTCGCCGCGGTCGAGGCCGAAGGAGGCAAAGGTCTCCTCGATCGACGGACGGACGAGATTGGAAAGGCGGTAGGCACGCCCGAGGATCGTCATCGGCTCGGTATCGAGATCGGGCAGTTCACGCTGCCACTGCCCCTGCAACCGGTCGACGTGATCCCTCGCCTCATTCTCGTTCCGCATCGTTCACCTCGATCTTCATCAATCTATCTTGACGGGAAGATAGATTAGCATAATATCTTCTCGTGAAGATAATTCATCCGCTTGAGAAAGCCAAGCCGGCGACTAGGGAGGCCAGCATGTTTCATGTCATTCCACGTGCAGAGCAGAAACAGAGCCCGAACCGGACGATCCTGTTCGAGGGCGGTCAATTCGGAACCCCGATTTCGCTCTTTCTCATGGATGCCGAACCCGGCCAGGGGCCAGCCCTTCACGTCCACCCTTATCCGGAGACGTGGATCGTTCATTCCGGCGAAGCGGAATTCACCGTGGGTGAACAGAAGATCAAGGGCAAGGCCGGTGACATCATCGTCGTCGACCCCGAAACGCCGCACCGTTTCGTCAACACCGGCACGGGCCGGCTGCAGATGACCTGCATCCACGCATCCGACCGGGTGGTTCAGAGTTGGCTGTAGCGCCGGCGATGGTCGGGCTGTTCCAGCACTGGGAGGCGGCACCCTAGGCAGAGCTTACTCGGCTGCTGCTGCCGTCGTGCTTGCCGTGTCGGGCCCGTTCGCATCGCCGGGCGCGGTCTCGCTGCCAAGGTCCGGGAACGCAACGATCCGTTTGCCGGTGAAATCGGCATGGATGACGATCAGCCCATGCTCCTCGAAATAGCCGAGCAGACGACGGGCCCGTCTTGCAGAATGCGTGCCGTAGGCACGTGCAATCATCGCGTCCGAAGGACACGGCAGGCTGCGAATTGCGGCCTGTGCCATCATCAGGAACACCGCCTGCAGGTCTTCGGTGACGCGATCGGCGAGCAGCAACGCCTGTGCCCAAACCTCTGTCGCTGCCGTCTCGGCGTCGATCCCGGAACGGGCGACCGCCATCTTACGGCGGAACGCGCTGAGGGAAAGAGCTGCGCCTGACGGGAGGCGACGGATGCGGCATCGCACCAGGAAGTCCTGAAACAGTTCCGCATCGGGCCGGAAGGCCGCCTCCGGATTGGTCAGAATTTCCGCGAAGACACTGTCGAGCAGGGTCTCCTTTTCTTCGGCAGACATCTCCTGCTGGGCCTGCCGTGCCTCAATCGGCGCAGCGGCTTCCGGCCGCGGACGCGACAGTTCGGCGAGGATGTCGGTCGTCGGCCGCGGCGGCGCGACGACGCGGCGCATGATCGGCCGGGTCAACTCGTCCGGATCCGGCGTGAAGATCAGGTCTTCGACGTCCTGTGGCGCTTCGGGCAGCGGCATCAACTTCGGGCTCGTCGAGCGGGCCGAGGTCTCGACCGTGCCGATCGTCACCTTGAGAGGGCGTCGCGAAAGCGCCGGGCCGAGCGCGACGAAGGAGCCACGCTTCAGGTCGCGGAACATTTCCGCCGTGCGCCGGTCCATGCCAAGCAGATCGGCTGCACGCAGCATGTCAATGTCGAGGAAGGTGCGTCCCATCAGGAAGTTGGAGGCTTCCGCCGCGACGTTCTTGGCAAGCTTCGCCAGGCGCTGCGTGGCGATGACGCCGGCAAGGCCGCGTTTGCGGCCGCGGCACATCAGGTTGGTCATGGCGCCGAGCGAAATCTTGCGCACCTCTTCGGTGACGTCGCCGGCAACCGATGGCGCAAACATCTGCGCCTCGTCGACGACGACGAGAACCGGATACCAGTATTCGCGGTCCGCATCGAACATGGCGTTCAGGAACACGCCGGCATTGCGCATCTGCTGCTCGATATCGAGCCCTTCCAGCGACAGCACGCAGGAGACGCGGTGCTGGCGGATGCGGGTGGCGATGCCGATCAGTTCCGCGTCGGTCCGCTCGCCCTCGACGACCACGTGGCCGAACTTGTCGGCGAGCGTGACGAAATCGCCTTCGGGGTCGATGATGCACTGCTGCACCCAGGGCGCCGATTGCTCCAGCAGCCGGCGCAGGAGATGCGACTTGCCCGAACCGGAATTGCCCTGCACCAGAAGACGGGTGGCCAGAAGCTCCTCGATATCGAGCGAGGCCGATGTCCCTTCGGACGTCGCTCCCATGTCGATGCCGACCTTCATTTCCACCTCTTCATGTTGAACTGATTCGCGATCACGCGGAGACCGCCCGTCGGGCGACACCTAGCACGGTTTTCCCGGAAATCGTGCCGCTGGCGCACAAAACCCACAGGGAATACGCGCAGGAAAGTCTCCGCAAAATAACCGGATGCAGAATCCGGTCGCTACAATATAAAGTTGAGGATCGTACTTTTGCGAGTAAGGACGAATGCCCATTTGGGTTTTAGTCGAAGCGATTTGCCAGGGGCAGGAATGGAGCACTACGAAACAGAACAGCAGATGGAGCTGCACAATCTCGATCAGCGTATGCGCGATGCTTACAAGGACACGCAACGGGTCGCCTCGAAAGACGACGCCGCACGGGCCGGCCGCATGCGCTTTCGCGCCGCCTGCGTGTTGGCCGTTCTGATCGGCCTGTTGCTGGCGATCTTCCTTTAGAGTGCCGTGCCGGTCGTAGCGACGCATGAACAGGGCTCTACCCGAGCGCTTCGGCGTGCCCTGCTCGTTTTTCCACGATGGCTTCAGGTGCCACCGTCAGCCCGAAGCCCTGCATCAGCCGGCGCGTGGCAAAATCGGGTTTGCCCGAGGTGAAGATCGCCGGGTCCTGGCCGTTCAGCGGCTCGAAGCCGTTGGGCTGCGGCACCAGCGAGCGCGCCCGCCGGGCGATCGCTTCGGCCGGATCCAGCCAGTCGACCGGCCAGGGTGCGAGCCTGCGGAAAACGTTGGCCATGAAGGGATAATGCGTGCAGGCGAGCACCACGATATCGGTCTTCCTGCCGTCCATCTCGACGAAGCACGGCGCGATCTCTGCCTGGACGGTCTCGTCGTCGAGCTTCTCGCCGCGAATATAGGCCTCCGCCATCTTGGCGAGGTTCTCCGAGCCGACAAGGCGCACATGGCACTGGCTGGCAAAGGACTGGATGAGATCGCGGGTATAGGCACGCTTGACCGTGCCGGGCGTCGCCAGCACCGAGACGAGGCCGGAGCGCGTGCGCTCGGCCGCTGGCTTGATTGCCGGGACCGTGCCGACAAAGGTCATTTGTGGATAGGCTGCGCGAAGATCGGCGCCGACGAGCGTGAAAGCGGTGTTGCAGGCGATTACGCAGATTTCCGGATCGTGTTCGGTGAGCAGTCGGCCAAAGAGATCGATCACCCGCTCTTTCAGTGCCGCCTCTTCCCAGCCACCATAGGGAAAGCCGGCATCATCGGCGACATAGATGAAATGTCGCTCGGGCATCAGCACCCTCGCCTCGCGCAGCACCGTCAAGCCGCCGATGCCGCTGTCGAAGACGAGGATGGGTTTCAGTTCACTCGCTGTCACCTTTGTCTCGCGCTTTCCTGCTGTGTTCACCCGGAGCGCCGGAGCCGCGCGGGTTTTCCCGCGTAAACCGGTCGAGCGAAGAAATGACGCCGCGTAGCACCTGGATTTCGGATTCGGTAAAGGACGGTCTGGTCAGAACCGCGCGCAGGTTCTCGACCAATTTCGGCTTTTTGTCGGCGGAACGGAAGTAGTTGCGCGCATCGAGTGCTTCCTCGACATGCTCGAACAGACCCTGCAGGTGTTCCTTGGTCGCCGGTCGCTGCTCGATCGCCTGGAACGAGGTCTCGTCCTCAGACTCCATCCCGGTCTTCAGCCACTCATAGGACATCAAAAGCACGGCCTGGGCGAGATTGAGCGAGGCGAAAGCCGGATTGACCGGAAAGGTCACGATCTCGTCGGCAAGGGCCACTTCCTCGTTCGTAAGGCCCGTGCGCTCGCGCCCGAACAGGATCCCGGTCTTCTCGCCACCCTGAAAGCGCTGGCGAAGCGTCCGCGCCGCGACGATTGGCGAGCGCACCGGCTTGTAGCCGTCGCGATCACGAGCGGTCGTGGCATAGACGAAGTTGAGGTCGGCGATCGCCTCTTCGACCGAGCCGTAGAGCTTGGCAGCGTCGATCACGTGGTCGGCGCGGCTCGCGGCGGAGCGCGCCTTTTCGCTCGGCCAGCCGTCGCGCGGATTGACGAGCCGAAGCTCGGCCAGGCCGAAATTCGCCATCGCGCGGGCGACCATGCCGATGTTTTCGCCGAGCTGCGGATAGGCGAGGATGATCGCCGGTCCTTCCGCCAGAAGTTCGCGCTCGCTATTCGTACCTGCCATTTTCTCGTGCCTTCGCCTGACGTTCGGCGCTTCCCTCGCACAAATGCTGCAGAAATTAAAGTCCACTACAGATGAAGGCGGTTGAGAGAGACGCCGATCATCTCAAGGCCGAGCTCGGCGTCGTCTCGCGATATCGGCAGATGCCGATCGACCGGCCCGCCGATCCGGCCGACCTCGTAGAAATAGGCCGACGCCTTGTCGCGCACGGACTGAACGAGTGCGAGATTGGCGTCGATGTCGTCCTTGAATGCCGCACCGACCGCGTCTGCATCCGTGCCGACGCGCCGCGCGAACACCCGTGCCCAATAGGTGCAGGCCATGAAGATCGCCAGCGCCTGGCGGACATGGCCGGGACGCGTGACGAGCTGCCAGGGAAGCCCGAGCGGCTTTGCCGCGGCAGCCAGATCGCGATAGGCCCGGTCGAGCGCCTGCGATCGGGTGATGAGCACCAACCCCGAGGCCCCGTCCCTCGCCGCCTGCAACAGGCCCGTCAGTTCGTCGCACCATGTTGCGACGGCGGCATCGAGCGTCGTGCGCGTCCGGGTCGGAAACACGACGAAGGCAACGGCTGCGCCGGCAATCGAGCCGATCATCGTTTCCTCGAGGCGGAGCTGCAGGAGATGTGGGGTCAGCACGCCCATGAGGCTGTAGACCAGCGACAGCACGACCGAGATGAAGAAAGTCATCGTCGCATAGGAGACTGCCAGGAAATAGAAGGCGAGAAAGACGCAAAGCGCGCTCAGTGGCAGCACCAGATAGATGCTGCCGCCGACCAGCGTGCCAACGACGATGCCGACCACGATGCCGAAGAGCGTACCCGCTGAACGCTGCAGCGCCTTTACGGCCGTATCGCCGCGCGAGCGCGTGTTGGTGAAGACCAGAAACGCGGCAAGCACCGCCCAGAACCAGCGCTCGCGTGAGAGCATCAGCCCAAAGATCATGGCGATGCCCGTAGCAAGCGTGATCTGGATCGCCGCCTTCAGCGCCGGGTCGGCAAGAGATGGCTTCCAGCGCGTCGCCGCGCCCCCCTCAAGCGCCGGCGGCTCTTCGAGATCAACCGGCGTCAGCTTCGCCAGGCTGCGGGCAAGCCGCTGCCGGACGTTGCGAAGCCAGAGCAGCGCCTTCACCGTCTCTTCGCGGCGCGGAGCGGCTTCGCCAAGGCGCGCGATTTCCTCGTCGATCTTTTCACCATCGCGGGCCAGCATTGCCTCCACCAGCGCCGGTGGCGGCATCGACTGGAAGCTGAGCACGATCACGCTTTCGGCGGCGAGGTGCAGGTCGAAGAGATTGATGACGAGATCCGAGGACGCAAGGCCTGGCTCCGGCCCCGGCCGCCGGCTCTCGGTAGGAATGAAGCTTTCCGCCATCAGCACCGCTTCCTTCAGCCGCTCTTCGGCCGTCAGCAGCCGACGCCGGTCGACCTCGGAAAGCACGGGCTTGCGGGCGATCTCCGCCAGTTGCAGCAGCATCTGGTCGACGCGACGCTGCACGCTGGCCGCGGCGCGCAGCAGATCGCGGTAGCGATCATCCGCCAGCAGCCGCGTACGGACGAGATGGGCGATCGTTGCCGACACCGCGGCCCCGAAGAACAGCGCCGGCAGCTGATCGGCCGTTGGTCGGAGATAGGCGCCGGTGAAATAGGACATGAACGCAAACATGCCGACGGCAAAGCCGCGTGGGCCGAACGAGCGGCCATAGACCGCGAGAAAGATGATCAGAAGGAAGACGACGTCCGAGACGTAGCGATGTTCCTCGAGCAGCGAAGCGAGCCAGATCATCGAAACGCCGACGAGGACGGCGATGATGCGCGTGACGCGTTGCCCTGCAATCGTGCGGTCGCGCACCGCTAATCCACCCTCGATCGAGAGTGACGCGGCAAGGCCATAGGCCGCCGGTGGCAGCGGCACGACGAGATAATGGACCGCCATCAGGATCAGCACGGAAACGACGATCGTCGCGGTGATGCGTGAGGCCTGCCGCAACCGCGAGAAGGCCGGATCGTTGGCAAGAAGCCAATCGCGCATACGGGAACGAAATGCCATCGGATGCCTTTGCCTGTCCGCGCTCGCCTTGGGACGCGCGCCGCTTTCGCCGGTTCTTCCTGCATAGCGGCAGAAGCGATCTTTGCAAGGCCGGCGGCACCGAAAGCCTACTGCCTGTCTCCGCTACAACATACTGTTGTTCGAGGTGTTGCAGCGCCCCTGTCGCGTCCTGAGACCCATGGCCCGCTTGGCCCAGAAAGTGCGGCCGAACCCTTGGTCGACGCCCGCCTTCGCCTCCATCCAAAGTTTCAGCCAAGCATGCTTTGCCTTGCCGGTTCTGAGTGCTATAGGGCACAGGATTTTTCAGAGAGGAAGGGACATCGCTCCCGCTGTCCCGCATAAGCTACGAGGCATATTCATGGCAAAGATCAAGGTCGCCAATCCGGTCGTCGAACTCGACGGCGATGAAATGACCCGCATCATCTGGCAGTTCATCAAGGACAAGCTGATCCATCCCTACCTCGACGTCGATCTGGAATATTACGACCTCAGCGTCGAAAACCGCGATGCCACCGAAGACCAGGTCACGATCGACGCCGCCAACGCCATCAAGAAGCACGGCGTCGGCGTCAAGTGCGCCACGATCACGCCGGATGAAGCCCGCGTCGAGGAATTCAAGCTGAAGAAGATGTGGAAGTCGCCGAACGGCACGATCCGCAACATCCTCGGCGGCGTCATCTTCCGCGAACCGATTATCTGCAAGAACGTCCCGCGCCTTGTTCCGGGCTGGACCAAGCCGATCATCGTCGGCCGTCACGCCTTCGGCGACCAGTACCGCGCCACCGACTTCAAGTTCCCGGGCAAGGGCAAGCTGACGATGAAGTTCGTCGGTGAGGACGGCAAGGAAATCGAATACGACGTCTTCGACGCACCGTCGGCCGGCGTCGCCATGGGCATGTACAACCTCGACGATTCGATCACCGAATTCGCGCGCGCCTCGTTCAACTACGGTATCCAGCGCAAGGTTCCGGTCTACCTGTCGACCAAGAACACCATCCTCAAGGTCTATGACGGCCGCTTCAAGGACATCTTCCAGCAGGTCTTCGACGCTGAGTTCGCCGAGAAGTTCAAGGAACTGAAGATCTGGTACGAACACCGCCTGATCGACGACATGGTTGCTTCGGCGCTCAAGTGGTCCGGCGGCTACGTCTGGGCGTGCAAGAACTACGACGGCGACGTGCAGTCCGACATCGTCGCCCAGGGCTTCGGCTCGCTCGGCCTGATGACCTCGGTTCTGATGACGCCGGATGGTAAGACGGTTGAAGCCGAAGCCGCACACGGCACGGTTACCCGCCACTACCGCCAGCACCAGAAGGGCGAGGAAACCTCGACGAACTCGATCGCCTCCATCTTCGCCTGGACCCGTGGCCTCGCCCACCGTGCCAAGCTCGACGGCAATGCCGAACTCGCCCGTTTCTCCGAAACGCTCGAAAAGGTCTGCGTCGATACCGTCGAAGCCGGCTTCATGACCAAGGACCTCGCGCTCCTCATCGGTCCCGATCAGCCGTGGCTCTCGACCACCGGCTTCCTCGACAAGATCGACGAGAACCTGCAGAAGGCCATGGCCGCCTGATAAGCTTGAAAGAGCTTGAAAATTGATCGCGCCGATTTCCCCGCGCAACGCCCTGACGATCGCTCGCATCGTCAGGGTCAATCACGCCGGGGAATTCGGCGCGATCCGCATTTATAGTGCCCAGATTGCCGTCGCTCGCCGGTTCTACAAGGATTGCGTGCCGATGCTCTCGGACATGCTTGGCCACGAGATCGAGCATTGCGCACTGTTTCGCGCGGCGATGCCCACGCGAAAATCCCGACCTTGCCGCATCATGCAGTTCTGGAGTTTGGGCGGCTGGTTGCTTGGCTTCCTGACCGCTCTTCTCGGTCGCCGCGGCATATGGGCTTGCACGGCAGCCGTGGAAGCTGCCGTGCACCGTCACCTTGATGATCAGCTACATTTTCTTGCGGGCAAGGATTCCGAGCTTCACGCTCTCATCCTGTCGATCCGCGAGGAAGAGTTGGCTCATCTCGATCACGCCGAGGCCCAGCTTTCGAGCGGCGACAGATTCACCGATGCGCTTCGCTCCATCATCTTCCTTGCCACCGATGTCCTGATCTGGCTTTCGACCTGGGGCGATTCCGCGCGCATGGCGGCGGCCCTGCGGCAGGCTGCGGTGCAATCCAGCCGGCGCTAAGTTCGATTGCTCCCGCCACAGCGCCTGTCAGCACCTAGAACATGTCGCGGCTGTTGCTTCGCGGGTCGTCGCTGACGATATGCGGATCGTAGATCCCACTTCTCGCCTGTCGACGCCAGGGGCGGGCGGGATCGCCGGGATCGCTGCCGATCTCGGCCACGACAATCGAAGGTCCGTCTCCGGCGCATCGCGCCGCCCATTGGCCGTCGGGAGCAACGATACCCGACGGCGCTGCAAGGCCCGGCCGCGAGAGAGCAGCAAAACTCGCCCAGTACCGGTTGGTCGATGCATGCCCCTGCACCTCGGCGGCAAAGGTCAGGTCTATCGGCAAAGGGCCACCGCTGGTCGAGAACAGGACGCAATCGACGTTCAACCGCTCGTATTCGATGAAAAGTTCGGGAAAGTGGCACTCGAGGCCGAGCGAGCAGCCGAAGCGGACGCCATCGACTTCGAAGGTCACCGGAATGGAGCCGGGCGTATACATGTGAGAAATCTTCGTATTCGACAGTATGCGTTCGTCGTAGCGCGTCGCGACCGTTCCCTTGTCCGAGATCACATAGAGGCTGTTGTGCGGACGGTGAGGTTCGGTGAGCCGGTGCACGGAGCCGAGGATGGTCCATAGTCCGAGTTCCCGCGCAAGCGTCCGTGTGGCATCGAGTTCATGGCGCAGGACCGCCCACTCGAAACGCCGCCAATCGGATGGGCCAATTTCGCGTGGACCGACCGCCGACATGATGCGCTTGTTCGGAAAGCACGTCGCGCCCTCGGGGAAATGCAGGACGCGCGCCCCTGCCCGATGCGCCTCCCGCATCAGGTGGCGAATTCCTTCGCCGGCAAGGCGAAGGGCTGCCGCATCGCGAGGATCGTCGAAGTAGCCGGATTGCGCCACGGCCAGGCGCAGCGATCTCTGTTGCGTCGCCACCTCATTCGACGAAGCGTGGCGAAGATGCATGAGTGCTGTGGTGTAGGGTTCGCCCGTCTTGGCGGCGCGGGCGCGCACCCGCCGTTTGAAATTTCGGTTTTCAGTCATGACAGGGCCTTTCGCGTCTCGGGCAAGTTCCCCAGCAACCGGACCCGAAACGGTGGGACCAGGTTTGCGGCCCGAGACGGAAGTCCCTTTGCCTCCGTGAAAGGATCGTGCTGGGGACGATCTTTGGAGGTTGGGCGCAGGCCACGCCGATCCAAAGGTGGCGGCGTGGCGCTGATTCGTCAATTGCGGCGTAGCGGATGGCCGCCCTCATTTCAACGGCAGGTAGATCTCGCTCAAGAGTTCCGTCGGCGCGACTTCGCGGGGATTGTTCAAATACTTCTCGAACATCAGGCTGTCGCGGATCTCGCGGCCGGACTGCGGCAGCCAGGTGCCGTAGAGCCACTGGTAGGCCTTGGGCATGTCCGCGTAGGGCCCTTTGTGACGCAGCACGGCGTAGCGGCCGCCGTCGAGGTGCTGAGCTGTGAGCGGGGCGTCCGTCGGCATCTGTTCGCGCGCGCTGACGCAGGCGAAGGAACGCAGCATGTCGGTCGGCACCAGTTCGGGATCGTCGAGATAGATGCCGATCATCTCCATCTCCGGCCGGAACAGCTGCCGCGAGAACAGGGTGCCATAGAGCGTCTCGAATGCCCGTCCGATCTCCATATAGGAGCCGCTATGGGCGACGCCGACGAGATCGAAGGCCTGGACGTCCTTGAGGGTAACTTCATACATGTCGGGGATTCCTTCCGTTGAGGCGGTTTCAAAGGCCACATGGCTCCCCTCCTTCCGGTAACGCGCCGGTGGCAGCCCGTAGGCGGCCTTGAAGGTGCGGTTGAAGGATTGCAGATTGGGATAGCCAGAGCGCTGCGCGATCGCTTCGACAGGAAGATCGGTTTGGGCGAGAGCGGCTGCGGCCCGCTGCAGCCGCAGCCGCTTCACCGTTCCGGCCAGGGTCTCGCCGTGGACAGCCCGGTAGATCCGGTGCCAATGGTGCGGCGACAGACAGGCAATCTCGGAGAGACGATCGAGGTCAAGATCGCCGTCGAGATGACCGTAGATATAGTCGCTGACCCGGTGCAGGCGCCGTTCATAGGTCGCCCACGCTACCCGCTCTTCCATGTCCAACCTTTCGTGCTTTGCTCACGGATCGGTAGACCATAGATCAATTTGACAAATCCTGCGGAGTTGCGCGCGGGCTTCGACTGAGATTTGTGCAAGCCTTCCGGGATATACGATCCCAGAACTGTGCCTTGGTCAGCAATCACGTCGCGGTTTGACCGTCCGAGGCGCAGAGGCTCTGTTCGTGGGGGCTGGTAATCCGGCGGGTTATGATACGCACGCTTGGAGCGGGCTCGCGGGACCGCGACCGTGAGCTGCACAAGCCTTGCCCGATGCAAACAAAAAGGGCGCCGCAACGGACGCCCCTTTTCCTATTCTGCTGTCGCTCGCAATCAGCCAGCGAGCGCGACTGCTACGGCCTCTATCGCTTCGGCCGCCTTGTCGCCATCCGGGCCGCCGGCCTGGGCCATGTCGGGACGGCCGCCGCCGCCCTTGCCGCCGAGAGCGGCAGACGCGACGCGAACGAGGTCGACGGCGCTGAGCTTCGAGGTCAGGTCATCGGTGACGGCCACGACCGCACTCGCCTTGCCGTCGCCGGACACGCCGACGAAAGCAACGACGCCCGAGCCGAGGCTCTTCTTGCCGTCGTCAGCAAGGCTCTTCAGATCCTTGGGCTCGACGCCCGAAACGACCTTGCCGAGGAAGCGGACGCCGGCGATCTCGCGGGCGGCATCGGCGGAACCCGCCTCGCCGCCACCGCCGAGCGCCAGCTTCTTCTTGGCTTCGGTCAGTTCGCGCTCAAGCTTGCGACGTTCGTCAAGCAGCGCTTCGACGCGGCCGAGCACGTCGGCCGGCTGAACCTTCAGCGTGCTGGCGAGCGTCTTCACGCGCTCGTCCTGCTCATTGAGATAGGCGCGCGCCGCTTCGCCGGTCAGGGCTTCGACGCGTCGGACGCCAGCGCCGACGGCACTTTCCGAGACGACGCGGACGAGACCGATGTCACCGGTGGCCGATACGTGGGTGCCGCCGCAGAGTTCGACGGAGTAAGGACGGTTGGCCTTCGAGCCATGAACGCCGCGACCCATCGAGACAACCCGCACTTCGTCGCCGTACTTTTCGCCGAAGAGCGCCATTGCGCCTTCGGCGATCGCGTCATCGACGCTCATCAGGCGCGTGGTTACCGGCGTGTTCTGCACGATGATTTCGTTGGCCATTTCTTCGACGACCTTCAACTCTTCCGCCGTCATCGGCTTCGGATGCGAAACGTCGAAGCGCAGGCGCTCCGGCGCCACGAGCGAGCCCTTCTGGGCGACATGGGTGCCGAGCACTTCGCGAAGCGCCTCGTGCAAGAGGTGGGTTGCGGAGTGGTTGGCGCGAAGGCGCGAGCGGCGCGCGTGATCGACATCGAGCTGGGCGGCGTCGCCCGTCTTGACCGAACCTTCGGCGACGGTTGCGAAGTGGACGAAGAGCCCCTCGCCGCGCTTCTGCGTATCCGTCACGGTGAGCTTGCCGCCTTCCGTGGTGATCGTGCCGGTATCGCCCATCTGGCCGCCCGATTCGCCGTAGAACGGCGTCTGGTTGAGCACCACCTGGACGGTGTCGCCCTTGGCAGCCGAAGCGACGACGGCGCCATCGCGAACGATCGCCTGGATCACCCCTTCGGCCGTCTCGGTGTCATAGCCGAGGAAATCGGTGGCACCGTGCTTTTCCCTGAGCTCGAACCAGATCGTTTCGGTTGCCGCCTCGCCGGAGCCGGCCCAGTTGGCGCGGGCCTCGGCCTTCTGGCGCGCCATGGCGGCCGAGAAGGCATCGGTGTCGACGGTGATGCCCTTGGCGCGCAGCGCGTCCTGGGTGAGGTCGAGCGGGAAGCCATAGGTGTCGTAGAGCTTGAACGCGGTCTCGCCGTTGAACTGGTCGCCTTCAGACAGATCGGCAGAAGCGTCGGAGAGCAGGTTGAGCCCGCGCTCCAGCGTCTTGCGGAAGCGGGTTTCTTCGAGCTTCAGCGTCTCGGAGATCAGCGCTTCGGCGCGCACCAGCTCCGGATAGGCGCGTCCCATCTGGCCGACGAGAGCCGGCAGCAGCTTCCACATCAACGGGTCCTGTGCGCCGAGCAACTGGGCGTGACGCATGGCGCGGCGCATGATGCGGCGCAGAACGTAGCCCCGGCCTTCGTTCGACGGCAGAACGCCGTCGGCAATCAGGAAGGCGGAGGAGCGCAGGTGGTCGGCGATGACGCGGTGGCTCGCGCGACGGTCGCCTTCGGCCTTGACGCCGGTTGCCTCTTCGGACGCGGCGATCAGGGCGCGGAAGAGATCGATGTCGTAGTTGTCGTGTTCGCCCTGCAGCACGGCTGCCAGGCGCTCGAGGCCCATGCCGGTGTCGATCGACGGACGCGGCAGGTTGACCCGCTCTTCCTTGGTGACCTGCTCGTACTGCATGAAGACGAGGTTCCAGATCTCGATGAAGCGGTCACCATCTTCGTCGGCCGAGCCGGGCGGTCCGCCCCAGATCTTGTCGCCATGGTCGTAGAAGATTTCAGAGCACGGGCCGCACGGGCCGGTATCGCCCATCGCCCAGAAGTTGTCGCTGGTCGGAATGCGGATAATACGGTCGTCGGAGAAGCCGGCGATCTTCTTCCAGAGGTCGAAGGCTTCGTCATCGGTGTGGTAGACCGTGACCAGCAGGCGCTTGGCGTCGAGGCCGTATTCCTTGGTGATCAGGTTCCAGGCAAGCTCGATGGCGTTCGCCTTGAAGTAATCGCCGAAGGAGAAGTTGCCGAGCATCTCGAAGAAGGTGTGGTGACGCGCGGTGTAGCCGACGTTGTCGAGGTCGTTGTGCTTGCCACCGGCGCGCACGCATTTCTGCGCCGTGACGGCCGTCGAATAGGGACGCTGCTCCAGGCCGGTGAAGACGTTCTTGAACTGCACCATACCGGCATTGGTAAACATCAATGTCGGGTCGTTGCGCGGCACCAACGGGCTCGACGACACGACCTCGTGACCGTTTCTGCGGAAATAGTCGAGAAAGGTCGACCGGATTTCATTCACGCCGCTCATCTTGCGTCCTATTCTTAAGCACCGATTCCGGCCCGGGTCCGGCCCACGCCGCGCCACTAAGCCATTGTCCCTAAACCCTGCAGCCACCCACGGCGACCGCACCCTCCAACGCGCTGGGTCGCCGGAACCAAAGGCTTTTATCGCTCACATATCCGACTGTCCAGACGCCAGCAAAAAACCGGCCGCCCATGGAACGACCGGTTTTCTTGTAACCTCAGTGGACCGAGCGGCTTATGCTTCCGGCGGCTCGTCACCGTCGTCCGCTTCCGGACCGCCATTCTCGAGGAACCGGTCGGCGATCAGGCCGGCGTTCTGGCGTAGCGCCGTCTCGATTTCGCGCGCAAGATCCGGATTGTCGCGCAGGAACGTCTTGGCGTTCTCGCGGCCCTGCCCCAGGCGCTGGCTGTTGTAGGAGAACCAGGCGCCGGACTTCTCGACGATGCCGGCCTTGACGCCGAGGTCGACGAGTTCGCCAGTCTTCGATACGCCTTCGCCATACATGATGTCGAATTCGACCTGCTTGAAGGGCGGTGCCATCTTGTTCTTGACGACCTTGACGCGGGTCTGGTTGCCAACAACCTCTTCGCGCTCCTTGACCGAACCGATGCGGCGGATGTCGAGGCGCACGGATGCGTAGAATTTCAGTGCGTTACCGCCTGTGGTGGTTTCCGGCGAGCCGAACATGACGCCGATCTTCATGCGGATCTGGTTGATGAAGATGACCATGCAATTCGACTTGGAGATCGATGCCGTCAGCTTGCGCAGCGCCTGGCTCATCAGACGGGCCTGCATGCCCGGCAGGCTGTCGCCCATTTCGCCTTCGATTTCAGCGCGCGGCACGAGCGCTGCAACGGAGTCGACGACGAGAACGTCGATCGCGCCGGAGCGTACCAGCGTGTCGGTGATCTCAAGCGCCTGCTCGCCGGTATCGGGCTGCGAGATCAGGAGGTTTTCAAGATCGACGCCGAGCTTGCGGGCATAGACCGGATCGAGCGCGTGTTCGGCGTCGACGAAGGCGCAGATGCCGCCCTTCTTCTGTGCTTCGGCGACGGTCTGCAGCGCCAGCGTCGTCTTACCCGAGCTTTCCGGGCCGTAAATTTCAACGATACGGCCCTTCGGCAGGCCGCCAATGCCGAGCGCGATGTCGAGGCTGAGAGAGCCGGTCGAAACCGTCTCGATCTCAATGATGCTGTCCTTCCCACCGAGCTTCATGATCGATCCCTTGCCGAACGAACGTTCGATCTGGGAAAGTGCCGCTTCAAGTGCCTTGCTTTTATCCACCGATTTGTCCTCTACGAGCCGCAAAGAGTTTTGTGCCATTTGGTCCACCTTTAGGTTATTGAAGCTACCGAGGCAATGAAGCCGCCGCAGGAGTTTTTGTACATGTTTTGTTCCGTATTTGCAAGAGCAGGACAATACATTGAAAAACGACCGATATTTTGGTTTCGTTCCGTTCATGTTCATGGATTGAAACCACGGGTTCTCGAAGACGAGGGATAGTCCTTCGAACCTGCCCGGTAAGGCTTTGCCGATTCGCCGACGACGAAGACGTCAGGCGCATCAGGTACTTGGAATTCGCCCATCGGCCATTGCAGATAGCCAACAGATATTTCGGCCGAACGGCCAAGCAGAGGAACATTCATGACGGAAGCTGAAATCGCCGTTTTCGGCGGTGCGCACATCGACAGGCGCGGCCGCATTTCGGGAACGACGGCACCGGGGTCCAGCAATCCCGGCACCTGGTTCGAAGAGGCCGGCGGTGGTGGCTTCAACGCGGCCCGCAACCTTTCGCGCCTCGGCCATGGCGTGCGCATGATCAGCACGCGTGGCGGCGATGCGGCTGGCGAAATGGTGACGGCAGCGGCGGCCGCCGCCGGCGTCATCGACAGCCCCCTCACCTTTCTCGATCGTCAGACGCCGAGCTACACGGCCATCCTCGAAAACGACGGCAATCTGGTCATCGCGCTCGCGGACATGGAGCTCTACCGGCTGTTCTCTCCCCGGCAGCTGCAGCGGCGGGCACTGCGCGAAGTCATCGCCACCAGCAAGCTCGTACTGACGGATGCCAACCTGCCGGAAGAAACGATTGCCGCGCTGGTGCAATCGGCTGCCGACAACGGGTGCCTTGTCGCCGGCATTGCGGTTTCGCCCGCCAAAGTCATCCGCTACCGTTCGTGCCTCTCATATCTGTCGTTCCTGTTCATGAACGAATCCGAGGCACGGGCGCTGACCGGCAAGGACGCGGCCGAGGCTGAAGAGTGGCCGTCGTTGCTGAGAAACGCAGGCCTCAAGGGCGGCGTGGTGACACGCGGCGGCCGCGCCGTCGTCGCATTCGATGGTGAGCGCACCTGCGTCGCCGTTCCGCCGGCCCTGCCGGCACTTGCCGACGTGACCGGCGCCGGCGACGCACTCGCTTCCGGATTCCTTTCCGCCCGCCTCGCGGGTCGCGGCATCGACGATTGCCTGCGGCACGGCATCGCAGCCGCCGGAATCACATTGCGCTCTCCCTTGGCCGCATCCGAAGAGATGTCCGCGGCCAATCTCGAACAGGCGCTGGCCCTTGTGCCCGCTCCCCAAATGCTGTCATGACAATTGCCAGCAGAACTCCCAAGGAAAGACGATGACCAAACCCGCTTCTCCCTCCCTGCCGATGGAATATTCGAACGAGGTCGCAGCCGCCAAGGCGCGTGGCGCGCCGATCGTGGCGCTGGAATCGACCATCATCACCCATGGCATGCCCTACCCGGGCAATCTGAACATGGCCCGCAGCGTCGAAGCGATCATCCGCGAACAGGGTGCCGTGCCGGCAACGATCGCCGTCATCCATGGCGTGCTGCATATCGGCCTTGAAGACGCCAAGCTGGAAGAACTGGCAAAGACGGAAGGGGCGATGAAGGTCTCGCGCGCCGACCTCGCCTTCGCGATTGCCGAACGCCGTACCGGCGCGACCACCGTTGCCGCGACGATGATTGCCGCTGCCCGCGCCGGCATTCGCGTCTTCGCGACCGGCGGTATCGGTGGCGTGCATCGCGGCGCCGAACTCAGCTTCGACATTTCGGCCGACCTCGACGAACTTGCCCGCACGGGTGTCATCGTCGTTTGCGCCGGCGCCAAGGCAATCCTCGACATTCCGAAAACGCTCGAAGTGCTCGAAACCCGCGGCGTACCCGTCGTCACCTATGACAGCGAAATCTTCCCGGCCTTCTGGTCGCGCGACAGTGGCCTCAAGAGCCCGCTGATGCTGAACAGCCCGGCAGCGATCGCCAACTTCCAGAACATGCGCGAACTGCTCGGCGTCGACGGCGGCATGCTGGTCGCCAATCCGGTTCCGGAAGAAAGCGAAATCCCGCGCGAAGAGATGGAAATCTACATCGCCCGCGCACTCGACAATGCCGAGAGCGACGAGATCACCGGCAAGGCCGTCACGCCTTACCTGCTCGACAATCTCTTCCACATGACCGAGGGCCGCAGCCTCGAGACCAACATCGCGCTGGTCGAGAACAATGCCCGCCTCGCCGGCGAAATTGCGGTCGCGTTGAACGCGCAATAACGCCACGCCGCAAGGTCACGAAAAATGCAAAAGCCCGGCACGCAAGTGCTGGGCTTTTGCATTTGCGAAGGTTGAGTATGCGCTGGAAGTTTA
Organism: Ensifer adhaerens; assembly: GCF_020035535.1. NCBI lineage: Bacteria > Pseudomonadati > Pseudomonadota > Alphaproteobacteria > Hyphomicrobiales > Rhizobiaceae > Ensifer > Ensifer adhaerens. The sequence goes on from NZ_CP083349.1 coordinate 1,755,602, forward strand.
ATCAAGTACCGAACGGTGCCTGCATTGCCTGACGCTCGGTCGTCGCTGGTCGTCGCATTCTCGTCGTCAAACACTACGATGACGATCATTCGTGGGCGTTCCTGGGAGGGCAACCGACGGGGATGGTGGCCGCGCTCGTGGTCGCGATGTCTGAGGTCATGGATATCCACCTCGACATTGGCGAGATCGCCGATCTTCCTCCGGGCTGGTCGGCAACGCGCACCGGTAACCTCGGTCAAGGCACAAGCACGATTGGTTCCGAATGCTTGACTTTGGAGCACCTGAGCCTCGATCCAGGCCGCTTCCGGCCGTTGGATCAATGGCTTCGATTTAGGAATCGAGCATCTCGCGTACTGCGACGGCCAGTTGCTTCAGCGAGAATGGCTTCGGCAGGAAGCCGAACTTCGCGTCAGCCGGCAGGTTGCGGGCAAAGGCATCCTCCGCATAGCCCGAAACGAAGATGAACTTCAGGTCCGGGTATTTCTTGCGAAGCTCTGTCAGGAGTGTCGGTCCGTCCATCTCCGGCATGACCACGTCCGAAACGACGATATCGACCGCGCCGTCGAGCTCGTCCATGATGTCCAGCGCCTCGACGCCGGATCCCGCCTCGTAGACGGTGTAACCGCGCGTTTCGAGCATGCGCTTGCCGCCACGGCGCACCGCCTCCTCGTCCTCGACGAGCAGGACGACAGCCGAGTCCCCGGTGAGATCGGCCGGCTCTTCGGCCTTCGCCACCGGTGCTGCAACCGCCTGTGCCACCGGCGCCGGTGCGGTCTCTGCCGCGGCAGACGCAGTCTGCGAAGTCTCTTCGACCGCTACCGGCACCTCGATGTGACGCGGCAAGAGGATACGGAAGGTCGTGCCCTTGCCGACCTCCGATTCCGGATAGATGTAGCCGCCCGACTGCTTGACGATGCCATAGACCATAGACAGGCCAAGGCCGGTACCCTTGCCGACTTCCTTGGTGGTGAAGAACGGCTCGAAAATCTTGTCGAGGATCTCCGGCGGAATGCCGGTACCCTGGTCGGCGACCTCGACCATCACGAAATCGTCGTCCGGCAATTCGCGGCGCCCGAAGGCCGCAACCTCTGCTGCGGGCAGGTTGCGCGTGCGAAGTGTGATGGTGCCGCCTTCAGGCATTGCATCGCGGGCGTTGACCGCCAGGTTCAGCAGCACCTGCTCGAACTGGCCGAGATCGGTCCTGACCGGCCAGAGATCGCGGCCATAGTCCACCTCGACCTTGACGTTGGTTCCGGTCATGCGGTCGACCAGCATGCGCAGATCGCCGATCACGTCCGTCATGTTGAGCACCGTCGGCCGCATCGTCTGCTTGCGCGAAAAGGCGAGCAACTGCCGCACGAGAACCGCAGCGCGGTTGGCGTTGCGCTTGATCTCCATCAGATCGGCAAAGCTCGGGTCTGCCGGACGGGCCGACAGAAGCAGGTGGTCCGACGAAAGCAGGATCGCCGTCAGCACGTTGTTGAAGTCGTGTGCGATGCCACCGGCGAGCGTGCCCACGGCGTTCATCTTCTGGGTCTGCGCCATCTGGTTCTCGAGCGCTTTCTGCTCGGTGATTTCAAGCGCATAGATGATCGCCGCTTCCTCAGGCGACTGATCGCTCTGGTCGATCACGGCGTTGATATAGAAGCGGAAATGGCGTTCGATATCGGTCGGATGCAGCGCATCGATCGGCGCGATATCGCCCTGCCGGTCCTTGGCCGCGGCCAGCGCCTCGTGCAGGCGCCCTTTTTCGGTTTCGTGCATCACGGCTTCGATCAACGCGCCGCGCTCGACGTCGTCCTGCGAGACGAGACCGGAGAAGAGCTTCAGGAATGGCGCGTTGGTGCGCAGAATTCGGCCGTTGCCGTCGACCGAGGCAATTGCCATCGGCGTATTGTTGAAGAAGCGGGTAAAGCGCATCGCCGCGCTCGATGCCGATTGCTCGTTGTCCTCGCTGCCTTCGCGCGACATGACGATGGTTCGGCTTTCGCCGGGTGCCCCGTCACGGGTCGAGGAGACGCGGTGGATCATGCGCACCGGCAGGCTCTGGCCGTTCATCTTGCGCAGATCGAGATCCAGCATCTTGGTCTTCTTCAGGCCAGGCTCTGCCTGAACCGCCTGGACGAGCGTCAGCCCCTCGCCCGCCACCAGGTCGCCGATGCTGATCGAGCCCGGCTGGAACTTGGTCAGGTCGATGCCGAGCCAGTCGGCGAGCGTGGCGTTGATGTAGAAGATCTCGCCCTTGCGCCCGGCGGAGAAGAAGCCGGCCGGGGCGTGGTCGAGATAGTCGATGGCGTTCTGCAATTCCTTGAAGAAGCGCTCCTGGTCGTCGCGTTCCGCCGTGATGTCGGCAATCTGCCAGAGATAGAGCGGGTTGCGCTCGCTGTCTTCAAGCGGCAGCACCCGCGCCTTCAAGCGAAACCAGTGGGCACCGGAGCCGCTGGAGGTGCTGGTCGCCAGCGGCTTCAGCAGTCGGAACTCCTCATGTCCCTGCTTGCCCTCATGCAGCCCGTTGGTCAGCCGGTAGATCGCTTCCGTCGCCTCGCGATTGCGCGACAGGATGGTCTCGAGCGACTGGATGCCGGCGGCGCTCTTTGCACCCGTCATCGCGCCATAGGCGGCATTGGCATAGATGATCCGGCCTTTGCGGTCGGTGACGATGGTGCCGTCCTCATGTGCATCGAGAAAGGCGCGCGCCAGTTCGTCGGGCCGCGACTGCGGCATGACCTCAATGAAGCCGATGACAGAGGAGACGAGAAAGAAGATGCCGACCATGGCAAGAACGCCGAGGATGCCGAGAACGATCTCGTTATCCATCTCGTTCTTGAAGAGCACGAAGGCGATGGCCGATACGGTAAGGACGATCGCGAGCAGAACGATCCGCAGCACGGTGCCCGGCCTGACGCCACGGTCAACAACCGGCATCTGGTAGTCGCCTGACTGCCGCAATTTCGTCATCTGGTCCTCTTATGCGGCCGGCGCCGCGCGGTGGCGCGGCCCAGCCCTTCCGGCCGGCATCCGCTCGATCCGCCGGGCGAAATCGGTCAATCCCGACACGCCCTCGATCATCCGGACAAGAATCATCTTTAACAATCAGAGATAACAGCAAAAAGCACCTCGGCGGAAGCATTGCAGCCAATTCACAGGGAATGTCGGCGAAGTCCTTGTCCGAGCCCGAAAAAAGCCGTCAAATACTGCCACTCGAAAGGCAGAAGGAGTTCAGCCTATGATGGAAACGATCATCGCAGACAATGGCAGCCGGTTCGTCATTGCCGCCGCAGCCGTCGCGATCGGACTTCTCTGCCTCGTGATCGTGCTCTGGGTCATGCGCAATCGTCCCTCCTCGCCCTTCATTCGCGGTGGCAAGAACCGCCAGCCTCGGCTTGCCGTGCTCGATGCCGCCGCCGTCGATACCCGTCGCCGGCTCGTCCTCGTGCGCCGAGACGATGTCGAACATCTGATCATGATCGGCGGTCCAACGGATATCGTCATCGAAAGCCGGATCGGTGCACCCGCGGAGCGCGCCGATGTCGCCGAGCGCAAGGTCGCAGAACCGCTGGCAGTGGAAAGCCGGCCGGCGACGCGGGAGATTCCGCAGCAGGCCGCACCCGCGCTTGAACCTGAAACCGTCGCAGCCATCACGCCGGTCCGCCCCGTTGCCCGGCCGGAAGAACAGCCGGTCGCCCGTGTCGAGCCGGTCGCGCCGCAGCGTGTCGTCGCCGAGCAACGCCCAGTCGCAGCGCCCGTTCTTGCGGCCGAACAGCGTCCGCTTGCCCGTCCATCCGTGCAGGCCCCGGAGATCCCGACCGTTGCGACCGCTTCGACGCCTCAGGCAAACTTCGACGTCGCGGTAAACAGGCCCGCTCCGGTGGTTCAGCAAGTCCAGGCACAGCCGATCCCGGTACAGCCCGTTCAGCTGCAGCGCCCGGCCCCCGCCATCCAGCAGCAGCCCCAGCCGGCGGCCGGCTTGACGGACTTCGAGCGCCTGCTTGATGCAGAGATCACCGGCGACCTGCAGCGCCTTGGCCCCGCCATAGCCGGCCCGGCAACGGTTACCTCCACGGCGGGCATGGTCGCGCCGGAGAGCCGCTCACTTGCGCCATCCGGTCGGCAGGAGCCCACGCTTGGCGCCCCCGGCGCCGAAGGCGGCCGCAAGGAACCAACGATCGAAGAAGAAATGAATCGCATGCTGGCCGACATCTCGGCCGGCCGGAAGCCGTAGCTTCCCCGCTGGCGGGTGGCGTCGTTGCACATCGTACGAAAAGAGCCACTCTTGATCCGCATCTGAACCAAGGAAAAAGGCGCGGTTTGACCCGCGCCTTTTTTCAGCAGTTCCGAAAGTCGGATATCCTATTCGTCCCGGTAGACCTTTTCCCGACGCTCGTGACGCTCCTGCGCCTCGATCGACAGGGTTGCGATCGGACGGGCGTCCAGCCGCTTCAGGCCGATCGGCTCGCCGGTCTCTTCGCAATAGCCGTATGTGCCTTCGTCGAGCCGTTGCAGCGCCGCATCGATCTTGGAGATCAGTTTGCGCTGGCGGTCCCGGGCTCTGAGCTCGATTGCCCGATCAGTTTCGGAAGAAGCTCTGTCTGCGAGATCCGGATGATTGGCGCTCTCCTCTGCCAAGTGATCCAGTGTCTCGCGTGCCTCGCGAAGGATGTCATTTTTCCAAGCGTTCAACTTGGCCCGGAAATACGCCCGGTGGTTGGCATTCATGAATTCATCGTCCTCGGAAAGGACGAAGGTACTAAGATCGATCTTCTCACTCAACGCGATTCTCCTGAAGAACATCTCATTGCGGCGGTGTATAGACCTATGGAAGCCTTGATTCAAGCCTCGGAAGAGACACTCAACCGTATTTTAATATTGCTCGCGATTCAGGCTAACTGACGAATATTTCATCAAAATTACACATTCGAACTTGAATACCTGCTTGTGCGTACCGCAGCGTCCGGCAGTTCTCGCTCAAAAGTGACACTGATGTGTTTGCGTCATTGGATCGCCTGATCGCGACCGCGGCAAAGCGCAGCAGCTTGCCGATCCCCTGAAAAAAGTGGCCGGCAGCTTGATCTTTGCCTTTCCTGCGGGAAAAGGTGGGGATCTGCCGGGCGATGCGCAAGCTGTGCCCCGACAACGACACTCGACCCTGGCGCCAGAGGCGGCAGGCAGCCACCGGAAACCGCTCGATGCAAGACAGCGCCCCCAAGGCCCTTCGCCTCTACCTTTTGCGGCACGCGCGTTCCGGCTGGGCGTTGCCGGGGCAGCGCGACTTTGATCGCGCACTGGACGACGTTGGCTACATCGATGCGGAACGGTTGGCGCAGACGGCTGCCGACCGTGGCATCCATCCCGAGCGCGTCCTCTGTTCCACCGCCGTGCGCTGCCGCGAAACCGCCGAGCCGTTCTTTCGCACCGTCAGCGAAGACCTCGACATTCGCTACATCGACGCACTCTATTCGGGACCGACGACCGTCTACTTCGATCTCATAGATGCGCATCGGGATCTGAACTCGCTGATGCTGGTCGGGCACAACCCGATGATCGAGCAATTGCTTCACCAGCTGATCGGAGACGACGCCGCGCTTGAGGCCTTTCCCTATGGGTATCCGCCGGCGGGGCTTTCGATCCTCGACCTGCCTGCCGTTGCGCCGAACGATGGTGCCGAATTCGCGACATTGGTCTCGATCCTGCTGCCCAGCCAATAGAAGAATTGCCGGGCCGTCGTTGCGGCCGGGCAAATATTGCCTATATCGCGGTGGCTGCCTGCGTGCGACAGTTCTTGCCGGACGACGTCAGCAGAACGCCTTACGGAAATACGCCGCAAGAAAGAGCAAGATTTGGCGCCCAACCTGACCAGCTTCAAAGACGACGCCCTGATCGCGCTCGACAATCTGACCGATCGAGCCTCCGGCCTCGTCAACCCCTCCATCCGCCTCGGTGTCACCGGCCTGTCGCGCGCCGGCAAGACCGTTTTCATCTCGTCGCTGGTGCACAATCTGCTGAACGGCGGACGCCTGCCGGTGTTCGAGCCGGTGCGTTCGGGCCGGGTCTCGAAGGTCAGGCTCGAACCGCAGCCGGATGATGCAGTGCCGCGCTTCCAATACGAGGATCACATCGCCGCTCTGGTGCGCGATCGCATCTGGCCGGATTCGACCCGCGCCATTTCACAACTGCGCATCACCCTCGACTATGAGAGCGCCAGCGGCTGGAACCGGCTGTTCTCACCGGGCCGCCTGTCGCTAGACATCGTCGACTACCCCGGCGAATGGTTGCTCGACCTGCCGCTGCTGGCACAGGATTTCCGCGCGTTCAGCAACAACGCCGTGACACGCGCCCGCGCCGCCAGCCGCAGCACCTTTTCAGCGGAATGGCTGACGCTCGCCGCTTCCGCCGGCCCGACTGCGGTTGCCGACGAGGCGAGCGCCCGCAGGCTTGCCGAGAGTTTCACGGCCTATCTGAAAGCCTGCAAGGCAGACGAACGCTCTCCCTCGACTCTGCCGCCTGGCCGCTTCCTGATGCCGGGCGATCTCGAGGGGTCGCCGGCCCTCACTTTCTCGCCGCTACCCGATCTTCCTGACGGTCGCGCACCGAAAGGTTCGCTTTGGGCGATGATGGAGCGGCGCTACGAGGCCTACAAGAAGCACGTGGTCAGCCCGTTTTTCCGCGAGCACTTCGCCCGCCTCGATCGCCAGATCGTGTTGGTCGACGCGCTGCAGGCGATCAACAACGGCCCGGAGGCCCTGCTTGACCTCGAGCAGGCGCTGGCCGACGTGCTTGCCTGCTTCCGCCCTGGAACCAACAGCTGGCTCTCGTCTTTTCTGACGCGACGGATCGACAAGGTGCTGATCGCCGCAACCAAGGCAGATCATCTTCATCACGAAAGCCACGACCGGCTGGAGCGGATCGCCGCGCGCCTGGTCGATCGGGCCGCCGAAAGCATCGGCATGAGCGGCGCCGGCCTGGAGGTCATGGCGCTCGCCTCGGTCAGGGCAACCCGGGAAGCGACCGTCAATCACGATGGCCACGCGCTGCCGGTCATCGTCGGTACCCCGATCGCCGGCGAGAAGATCAATGGCGAAATATTTGACGGCGAGAAGAAAACTGCGATATTTCCCGGTGACTTGCCGGAAGATCCTGAAGTGCTTTTCAAGGCGATCGAGATGCAGTCGGGGGGAACGACCTTCATCGAGGCCGCCCACCCGATGCCGGAGCTCAGCTTCGTGCGGTTCCGTCCGCCGCATCTCGAAGAAACCGGCGGCGGCCTTAAGTTGTCGGTACCGCATATCCGCCTCGACCGGGCCATGCAATTCCTGTTTGGAGACCGGCTGGCATGAGTGACGATAGCAATGGCCGCAGCCGCCGACCGGGCGCCTTTTCGGTTGGCGAGGAGAAGGTGACCCAGCCCGCCCCTCAGCCGCGCGCGCCGCGGTCGCCCGCGAGCTTCGGCGACAACGTCGTGCTGACGCCCGACGCGGAAGATCCGTTCCGCGAGACGACGCTTTCGGTCGAGGCACTCGCTCTGCCGGAGGCAAGCCCGCGCAAGCGACGCCTCTCGGTCGGCAAGATCGCGGTCGGCGCCTTCGGCATCATCCTCTCGCTGGCTGCCGGCCTTTGGGTCGATCGCCTGCTGCGCGATCTCTTCAGCCGCGCCGATTGGCTCGGCTACACCGCCCTTGCCGTCGTCGCGATCGGAATGCTGGCGCTGATGATCGTCGTTGCCCGCGAATTCTCGGGCATGATGCAGCTCACCGCCATCCAGAAGCTGAAAGCGGAAACGGAGACCGCAGCGACCTCCGGCAACACCAAGCTCGCGCGCTCGGCAAAGACGAAGCTCGTGCATCTGCTGGCCGGCAATCCGCGAACGGCACGCGGCCGCACGCGACTGAAGGAGACCGAGGGCGAGATCATCGATGGGCCGCATCTGATCGAACTCACCGAACGCGAACTCCTGAGCCCGCTAGACCGCGAGGCTCGTCGTCTCATCCTGGCGGCCTCAAAGCGCGTCTCGATCGTAACGGCGGTCAGCCCGCGTGCCCTGGTCGACCTCGGCTATGTGCTCTACGAATCCGCTCGCCTGATCCGCGCCATGGCCGAACTCTACGGCGGCCGCCCCGGCACGCTCGGTCTGCTCAGGCTGATGCGCGATGTCATCGCCCATCTTGCCGTCACCGGCTCGATTGCCGCCGGCGATAGCCTCATCCAGCAGGTGCTTGGCCACGGCCTCGCCTCGAAACTCTCTGCACGTCTTGGCGAAGGCGTGATCAACGGCCTGATGACGGCGCGCATCGGCATCGCGGCCATGGACCTTTGCCGTCCAATGCCGTTCCGCGCCTTGAAACGCCCGGGCATCGGGGATTTTCTCGCCGACTTGAGTCCGGGCGCCGGGCGCACCGGCAGCGAAAGCGGCGACCGATTCGCATGATGCGCCGCTTCAGCGCTCGTTGCGGCAGACTCTTGAAGCGGCTTTGCAGAGAAGATGCGAAGCCTGGCCTGAGGGGGCCAAAAGCGCTGTGCATAATTGGCGTCACGGCCACAAAGTTGCCTTGATATCGCCGCCTCAGAAACGCTCCATTAACCATTTCCGCGCAAATGTGACTTCCAGTTTCGGACGTTGACCCATCAAGGATCGTTTATGTTCTCGCGCCCCTCTTTGATCGCTCGCGGCACTGCCGCCCTCGCGCTTGCGGCTACCGTCAGCATTGCGACGCCAGCTCTTTCCGGCGCCAAGGACAAGGCCTTCTTCGAGAAGGTGGCCGGCCAATGGAAAGGCCCAGGCGAAATTGTCGCCGGCAAGTACAAGGGCACCAAGTTCACCTGCGATCTCTCGGGCGAGTCGGTGGCCGGTGATGACACGGGCATCAAGCTCGACGGCTTCTGCCGCGTTGGCGTGTTCAAGCAGCCGATGTCGGCCCTCATCACCCGCAAGGGCAACAGCTATACCGGCAAGTTTCTCGATGGCGCCGAAGGCAAGGGCCTCGATGTCGTTTCTGGCAACGTCGCCAAGGACAAGGTCGTCGTCGGCATCAACCGCAAGAAGCTGAACGGCGCGATGATCGCCCGGCTTCAGGACGACCAGACGATGAACATCACCATTTCGGTCAAGGTCGAAGACACAATGGTCCCGGTCATCGGCGTCAGCCTCAATCGCCAGATCGATGCGATCGCCGTCGGCTCGATCAAGTAAATTCAAGGCACGGTCAAACAACAAAGCCCCGGCAATATTTGCCGGGGCTTTGTTGTTTTCGAAGGTCTTGTCGGGTTAGCGGGATCACTCAGGAAACCGCACGCCACCAGGTCATGTCGCCATCGGCAACCTCTATCCCTGCAATATCTGCCTCACGCAACCAGTCGCCCACCGTACGTCCGCGCACCAACAAATCAGCAGCGAAGTCGGCAAGCGGCATGAGCACGAAACCGCGGTCCGTCATTCTCGGATGCGGCAGCTCCAGCCGCGTGTCAGCCTGGGCCACGCCCTCATAGGTCAGAACGTCGATGTCAAGCGTGCGTGGCCCCCAGCGTTCGTCACGCACCCGCTTCATCGACCGCTCGATGTCCAGGCACGTGTTCAGCAGGGCCTCGGGCTCAAGGGTTGTCCTGACCTGGGCGCAGGCATTGAAGAACCAGGCCTGGTCGGTCTTGCCCCAGGGCGGCGTGCGGTAGAGCCGCGACACGGCCTCGACGACGCAGTCTCCGCGTGCATCGAGAGCCTGCAGCGCTTCGGCCATCGCCTTGCGCGGATCGCCGAGGTTGCCGCCGAGACCGAGTGAGGCGACGCGCCAGCGCGTCTCAGACGACATGCTCGACCGTCACTTCGACATAGTCGAGCACGCCAGGCACCGGCGCGTTCGGCTTGCGGATCGAAACCTTGGCGCGCTTGATCTGCGGGAACCGCACGCAGAGCGTCTTGGCCACTTCCAGCGCCAGCGCCTCGATCAGATAACGCCGGCGCCCCGTGACGATACGCTCGATCTCCTGAAAGGCGATGCCGTAGTGGACGGTGTCCTCGATCGAATCGTCGACGAGCGCCGTTCCCTGCTCGACCTCGAGCTCGGCATCCACGAAGAAGCGCTGCCCGAGGAGCTCTTCTTCGTCGAAGACGCCATGGCGAGCAAAGAATGCACAATTCTTGAGAGTGATGGTGTAAGTCGGGCTCATGCTTCTCCGTCCCGTCGGCATTTTCTGGGATCACGCCGTTTTCGGTCGCGTGACCGTGTTCATGGCGTGATCGATTCTGGTAAGTGGCAGTCGCATGCGGGCAAAGGGCCGCGTGCGCTTTTCTTCATCCCGTTCTGGCACTGAGCATAGCATCGGCTATGGCCAGCGCATCCCTGCTGTTTGCGACATCGTGTACCCGGAAAATCGCTGCTCCGGCGGCGCGCAGCAGCGCGGTGGTCGCGGCCGTTGCCACATCCCGGTCGGCCGCTTCGCGTCCGCTCACTGCCCCGACGAAGCGCTTGCGGGAGGTTCCGACCAGGAACGGAAGCTCGAAGCGGTGCAACTCGGCAAAGCGCGCCATGAGTTCGAGGTTTTCATCCGTGTCCTTGGCAAAGCCGAAGCCTGGGTCCAGGACGACATGATCGCGCGTCACGCCCGCAGTACGGGCGATTTCGAGAGAGCGTTCGAGAAAATGGAACTGATCGTCGATCACGTCGGCGAGCTTTTGCCTGTCGCGTCCTGTATGCATGATGCAGAGCCCTGCCCCGGTATCCGCGGCAACGGTTGCGATATCCGGCTCGCGCTGCAGGCCGTGCACGTCATTGACGATATGAGCGCCGGCCTCGACCGCCAGCCGGGCTGTCGAGGCCCGGTAGGTATCGACGGAGATGAGAGCATCGGTGTCGCGGCTGAGCGCCGAGATCACCGGCAGGATACGCGCCTGCTCCTCCTCCGCACTGACCTTGGCTGCGTCCGGCCGCGTGGATTCACCGCCGATATCGAGGATCAGCGCGCCTTCCTGCAGGCATCGCACGCCCTGCGCTGCCGCGGCAACAGCATCGATGAAGCGCCCGCCATCGGAAAAAGAATCCGGGGTAACATTGACGATCGCCATCAAAACGCCACGCGGCCCGAGTTCCAGGCTGCGCCCATGCGCCAGCTTCCAGCTAAATTTCTGAAATGGATTGTAAGTCATTTTCCCTCACGATCCGCATTCGGCCGAGAGCCCTCGATTTGCTGTTGCGCCGACCGTGGCTATGCCCCAAGCTTGATCGAAGTTCAACTGAAGAGAACCACGCATTGATGTCCCGAGTACGCGTCCCGTTCAAAGCCGCCCTCCTCGCTCTCCTGGTCGCCGCTCCCCTCAGCGCCGCGTCGGGCGAAACCGTGATCAACAAGAGCTTTTCCTATTTCACGATCGGTGGACGGACTGCGGAGGAACTCGACAAGGCACTCTCCACCGGCGGCCCGATGATGAAATCCACCGGCGCGCGTCACCCGGGCGCGACCCGCATCAAGTTCGGAGGTTCGATCACCTATGTGAGCCGGGGCGGCCGTTGTGCGGTTGGCTCGGCGCGCGTAACGCTCAGCACCCGTATCATACTGCCGCGCTGGAAATACCGCCGTCAGGCGGGCCGTGACCTCGCTCTGGTTTGGGATACGCTTTCGAGCGATATCAAGCGTCATGAGGAGCGGCATGCGGAAATCGCCCGCAACCACGCACGGCGCATGGAGAAGATGTTCCTGGCGCTGAAGCCGGAAGCGGATTGCGAGCGCATGCAGGCGAGCGTCGCGCGGGTCAGCGCCACGGCGATCGAAGATCACGACAAGGATCAGGCGCGTTTCGACCGTACGGAAGCCGCAAATTTCGACAAACGCATGATCCGGCTTTTGCAATACCGGCTCGAAGCGCTGAAGAAAACGCAACAATAGGTAGCGGCGCACAGACCCCGAAGAAGAGCCGGACTATAGTCGGCTCCCGCCCGATTTCAGCGGCAATACCCACAGTATTTTATTGGTGAAATATAACGATGGCTGGCGGCCGCCGACTCATCTATATTGAAACCATGGAGCGAGGGGCCAGAATGAAGACTAGCCCTCGCCGAATGAGCGGGTTAAGCGCAGCGAAGTAGTTGTGCGAAGAGCTTAAATATTGCCGTTACTTTAGTTTAGGCGGCGTTGTTCAATATTAAAAAGAAGAATGTGAACAGCGGAGCCAGCATGGGTTCTCCTGGCGTGTCTTGGTGCTGCAGATGTCCCCTCCCTCATCTGTTAGCGATGCGCCCTCCTCGCCTCGCTTGTCCAACGACCGGCGAGGCGCTTTTTTTGTGCAAAGCTATGGATTGGAGAGCTGCCCGCAGTCCGATGCGGAGCGCTGAGGCCAGACGCTCAATTTGAGTAGCGGCGGCTGCGTCATAGCGCGATGCCGAACGCGCAAGCTGAAAGATCGCGATGCGACTTAAGCCTGACGCTCCGGCACATGCACGACGAGACCCTCGAGGGCATCGCTCATCTTGATCTGACACGAAAGCCGCGATGTCGGGCGGACGTCGTAGGCAAAGTCCAGCATGTCTTCTTCCATCGCTTCCGGAGCGCCGACGACAGCCGCCCAGGCGTCATCGACGTAGACATGACAGGTCGCGCAGGCGCAGGCCCCGCCGCATTCTGCTTCGATGCCGGGAACCGAATTGCGAACGGCGTTTTCCATGACCGTCGAGCCGTTTTCGACATCAAGTTCATGGCGCGCGCCATCAAAGGCAACGATCGTAAGTTTTGTCATGTTTCTTTCCGGAATGAACTGCTGGGACTGGCAAGGCGTAAAGCCTGTTCAGAACGCACGCCGCTCGGGCGCAAATTCAGTGGAAGTTCTTCCAACAAATCCGCCGGCCAGTCAACAACGGCCATCATCCCATGCCTCGCGCGCCACGGGCGCGAGGCCTTTATCTTGAAATGTGGGCGGCCACCCGCCCGATAGCGCCGCGAATTAGCGGCAGAGCTTCAAGATGAACAGCTCGGCTTCGAGCACAGCGGCCGAAAGAGCCTCGCAGAGCGATGCTTCGTCCGGGTTCTGCTCGATCGCGCCGGCAAAGCGGGCGACGTCGACGGCGCCAACCGCAAGCGCAGCCCCCTTCAGTCGATGGGCGGCCTGAGTACGAAGCGTGTGGTCGCCTTCGACCATCTCTTTCATCACCTGGCGCGCCTGACGCGCGAAGAGTTGGAGGACTTCGATTTCGAGCGCCTTGTCACCCATGGTCTGTGCTGCAAGGTGAGCGAGGTCGATCGGCTTCTTGCCGGTCGCTGCAGAGTTTCCCGGGTTGTCCGGAGCTTCGAAGGCAATTCTGAGGGCTGCCATGAGCCAAATTCCCTATTGTTTATTGTATGTTGGTCTTGTTTTCGGTGTCGCCTGTCATCGACACGCACACCCGTATTCTTCGGACATGCATCCTTTGCGGGTACGGGGCTGCTATCGGCTTAAATCGGGGCGCAATATGGGCGGGAATCTGGGAAAATGGTTAATGGCCGTTAAACCATCTGATTTCCTTGTATTTTCTGGCTTTGGTCCGGCTATCGTATTAAGATTTCATTAGGATTTTAATTAAGCCCGAGCGCTCTTAATTGTAAGAACCCGGCTAATGTGTCACTACGATACGCTTAGGAACGTGCCTTCGTGCGAAAATGGCAACCGTTCCGGTGGATAAGCTCAAGTCGTGGTCCCTTTCGGCCGCAAATGTGACTATCCGTCGAGGCAATGCAGTGTGTGATCAGTAGGGTATTGCGTAGATCCAATGCGCGTATCTTGCCGTCACAGCCCGCGAGGAAGAAGCCCGGCCCGCCCGTTTTGCGCGTGCGCTGGCAGCTTTGTCGCTGGCAAAAGGTAATGAGGCGTATCCCCATGGCGACGAAAAAGAGCAATGAGTCAATCGACGAGAAGGCCTTCCAGGCTTTGGAAGCGGCCCTGAAGATCGATTTTGACGAGCTTAACTCGAGCCCGAACGACAAGACTTCCTTGGATGATCCGGAGGAAAATGTGTCTCAGCCCGGCAATCAGGCGCCAGCGCCCGATCAGAATAAAAGAGCAAAGTCTCAACCGGAGCCATCCCGCGCGGCGCGTGCTGCCGAAGCGGCCAAGACGCTCGCCCCGGAACCTGCGCCGAAATCCCCTTCCCTTTCCGCCGCCAACGACGATGGTCGCCGTTCGCCGGCTGCGATGCTGCGTGCGCTAGACGTGCGCTCCAATCGCGCCGCGATCCGGGTCGCCGCGCTGGTGTCGATCGTCTGGGCCATCGCCGGCCTCGGCATCGCCAACCTTCTCTATGGGCCGCAGATCTGGCAGATCCGCACGCTGAGCGATCTGGCGGCAACCCCCGGCGCCATCGGCGTCGCGATCGGCATTCTGCTGCCGGTCATGCTCTTCTTCTCCTTCGCCATCATGATCGCCCGCGCACAGGAACTGCGCAATGCGGCTCGCTCCATGGCTGAAGTGGCCCTGCGCCTCGCCGAGCCCGAAACCGCCGCCGCCGATCGTGTCATGACCGTCGGTCAGGCCGTTCGCCGCGAAGTTTCGGCAATGAACGAGGGCATCGAGCGCACGATCGCACGCGCCACCGAACTCGAGACGCTGGTCCATTCCGAAGTCAACGCGCTCGAGCGTAGCTACAGCGAAAACGAACTGCGCGTCCGCACGCTGGTGCAGGAACTCGGCCTCGAGCGTGAAGCGATCATCGGCCACTCCGAGCGGATCCGTTCGGCAATCGCCGGGGCCCACGGCAAACTCAAGGACGACCTGGAACAGGCGAGCGACGACATCGCCTCGCGCATTGCGATTTCCGGCGAAGCCTTCGCGTCCCTCATCGACACGCGCGCCGCGGCCCTCAGCGAAAAATCCGACAGCGCCCTGCAGTCGATCGGCAGCATGCTGTCGGCCCGTACGGACACGTTGCTTTCGGGCCTGACTGCGGCCGGCCTTGGCCTCAGCACCGAATTCGATACGCGCCTTGACCAATTGAGCGACACGCTGACGAAGCGCGGCGAAGACCTGCTCAGCCAGTTCGAGACACGCGCCTCGTCGCTCGACGCCAGCACCGAACGGCTGAACGCGGCGCTTAACGACCGTGCACGCCAGCTCAACGAGACGCTGATTGCCCGCACCCGTGACCTCAACGAGAGCCTCAGTGTCGGCCAGCAGGCGATCACCGGCGGCCTCGATCACGTGCTTGCCTCGCTCAACGCCACGCTCGACGAGAAAGGCGCAAGCTTCCGTCAGAGCCTGCGCTCGAGCGCCGACGATGCGATCATGGATCTCGACCTGCGCGGCGGCTTCTTCGAAGAGAAACTGCAGACCACCGTTGGCCAGCTCGCTACCGCCTTCGACGAGCGCTTCCACGAGTTCGCCTCGGCCTTCGACAAGCGCGCGAGCATGCTCGACACCAAGCTCATGGAAAGCCTGCACCGCATCAACGAAACCGTCTCCGGCGGTTCGGAAGCGATCGGCGGCGCGCTCGACAGCAGCATCGAGAAGATCGGCTCCGCTCTCTCCGATCAGTCGCTGACGCTGGCCGCCACGCTCGGCGCGACGCAGGACTTCATCGAGGAGACGATCAGCAGCCGGACCTCTGAGCTCGGCAACCTGGTCGGCGACGCGCACAGCCGTATCGACAGCGTGCTCTCCGAGAAGACGAGCGGCCTCATGGGGGCCCTCTCCCAGGCGCAGGACCGCATCGAAAACGGCTTCGGCCAACGTGCCGATGCGCTTGCAAGCGCACTCACCACCAGCGAACAGCGCCTGACCGAAGGTCTCGATACCCGCACAGCAGCCTTCGTCGATGGCCTGCACGCCGCCCATGCCCGCATCGAACAGACGCTCAGCGGCTCGACGGACGAAATCACCAGCGCGATTGCCGCAAGCCAGCACCGCCTGGACAATACGCTCTCCGAGCGCACCCTCGCGCTTTCGACCATTTTGTCCATGGGCGCGGACTCCATCGACAACGCCGTCAGCGGCACGGCCGATCGGCTGGAGCGCGTTCTCTCCGAACGTGGCGAGGCGATCTCCGAAGCCCTCACGACCCAGACATCGGCGCTCGATGGCGTTCTTGCCGAGCGCGCCGCTGCGATCACCTCGACGATGTCGTCGCGCGCCAACGAGATGGCGAATACGCTGAGCCGTCACGCCGAAGACGTGGCCGACAGCCTGACGTTCCGCGCAACGGCGGTCGCCGAAACCATGACCGACCGCGTCGGTGATATCGAGCAAAAGCTCTCCGAAAGCGTCAACACGATCGCCGAAAACCTGGGCGGCCGCGTCAGCCTGATCTCCGATACCCTCACCCAGACGAGCGCCCGCATTGCCGAGGATCTCAGCGGCCGCGTCGGGAAGATCTCCGATACGCTGACCGAGACCAGCGCGCACATCGCCGATGCGCTGACTGCGCGTACGACCGAAGCGACCGCTTCACTCGCCGGCAAGGCAGCGGAGATCGAGCAGACGCTGAGCGGCCGTGCCGAACATCTGCGCGATACGCTGTCGTCGACGCACGAAGAGATCCGCGCCACGCTCGACGACCGGATCAACGCCATCAACCTGGCCGTCGGCCAGGGCCGTGATCAGCTCGAAGGCATGCTGGCCGACCAGTCGACCGCCATCGCCACGACGCTCGCCACCAGCGCCAGCATGCTCGAAATGTCGCTGGAAGAGCGCCAGTCGGCACTCGCCGGGGTCATCGACCGCAGCGGCGAAACGCTCGACGCACGTATGCGTTCGACGACCGGGCACATTGCAGAGCGCCTGGCTGAAACGGCCAACCAGATCAGCCTGGCGGCCGACAGCTTGACCAACCGCGTGGACCTGTCGATCAACGGCATCAACGACCGCCTCGACGATACGGGCCTGCGCATCGAGACGAGCCTTGGCGCTCTCGAAGATCGTATGCGTGAAAGCGCCGGCAACATCGGCTCGATCGTCGACGAAACGGGTATGCATATCGAAACACGCGTCGGCGTGCTCGAAGACCGCATTCGCAACACCGTCGGCAATGTCGGCACGGTTGTCGACGACACCGGCGCCCGCATCGAAAGCAATCTCGGCGCGCTTGAAAACCGCATCCGTGGCAGCGTAGCCAATGTCGGCTCCGTCGTCGACGATGCCGCTGCCCGCGTCGAGGGCGGCCTCAGCACCCTCGAAGAGCGGATCCGTGGCAGCGTCAGCAGCGTCGGCTCGGTTGTCGGCGACACCGGCACCCTCATCGAAAGCAGCCTCGGCGCTCTGCAGGATCGCATCCGCGGCAGCGTCAACGACGTCAACGCGCTGGTCGACGATACCGGCCTGCGTCTCGAAGTCAGCCTCAGCTCGCTCGAAGAGCGCGTCCGCGACAGCGTCGGCAACGTCAACGAGATCGTTGATGGCGCCGGCCAGCGCATCGCCGACAGCCTTGGCGACCGTGCCGGCGACATCGATCGCATGAGCGAAATCGCGGCAAGCCGCATCTCCGGTGCCATCGAGTCCGGTGCGGAACGCATCGCCGAGCGTCTCGGCACCATGGATCGTGCCCTCAATATCGGTCTTGAAAACGTCAATCGCACCATCGAAGGCAAGGCCGCCGGTCTCGTCAGCAGCCTGCGCGGCGCAGTCAGCGAAGCAACGCAGGACCTCGACGCGGAAGCCTCCCGTCTTGAAGGCAAGACGACCGATCTCGTCAGCAACCTGCGCAGCGCGGTTGGCGGTGTGGCCCAGGAGTTCGACGCCGAAGCCATCCGCATGGAAGACAAGACTGCCGGTCTCGTGACCACGCTTCGCGGCGCCGTCGGCGATGTCGCCCACGAGTTCGACGCCGAAGCAGCCCGCATCGAAGGCAAGGCTGCCGGCCTTGCGACCACGCTTCGTGGCGCCGTCGGCGATGTCGCCCAGGAATTTGACGCGGAAACAGCCCGCATCGAAGGCAACGCTGCAGGCCTCGCGACGACGCTCCGTGGTGCAGTTGGCGAGGTTGCCCAGGAGTTCGACACCGAAGCGGCGCGCATCGCAGGCAAGGCTGCCGGCCTTGCGACGACCCTTCGCGGCGCCGTCAGCGACGTTGCCCGTGAAATCGACGCGGAAGCGGCGCGCTCTGCCGAGCTCCTTTCCAGGGCTGGCGACGATTTCGCGTCGGCACTCGCTGCCCGTCAGGCCGAATTCGCCAACACGATCGACCAGACCGCAGCGGCAACCGCCGCGCGTCATGCGGACCTCGCCAATACGATCGAGCAGAAGGCTGCTGCCACAGCAGCGCGTCATGCCGATCTCGCCCGCTCGATCGCCGACGCGGCCGATACGGCAACGGCACGGCTCGCTGCGACGCACAGCCAGATCGCCAACCATGCGGACAACATCCACCAGGGCCTCGCCAACACCGAAAAGGCGCTGGAAGCCCGCGGCGAAGCGATCCGCAACACGCTCGACGACCGCACCCGCGAACTCAACTCGATGCTCGCCGGCCGTTCGCTCGAACTGTCGCGCCTGATCGACGAGCAGGCTCGCCCGGTCATCGACCAATATGCAGCAACCGGCCGCGAGGCAGCCGAACGCATCGCCGCCGTGACCCAGGAAAGCGCTGACCGCCTGCGTGCGGAAAATGCCGCCCTGGTCAACGCCATTGCCGAGCGCACCGGTGAAACGCTGAACGCGATTTCGCACCGCGCCGAGGAAACGGCGAAGGCGATGAAGATGGTCGAGAACCGTCTGCAGTCGACCGCGATGGGCCTGATCGACCAACTCGCCAACAACAATGCGGCGATCGCCACGGTCATCGACCAGGCAAGCAACAACCTTGGCGAGATGGACCAGCGTCTGGAATCGACGATCGCCCGTGTGTCGGAATCGACTCGCCAGGCTTCCGACATGCTGTCGACTTCCACCCGCCTCATCGAAGGCAAGGTCGACAAGCTCTCCGACATCTCCGCCTCGACGCTCTCGCAGATCGGCGGCATCGTCGGTCGCTTCGAGGACCATTCGAAGGTGCTTGGCCAGGCCTCGGACCTGCTGGGGGCCGCCCAGTCGAACCTCGTCAGCACGCTCGAGGAACGCCAGGACGCGTTGCGCACCCTGTCGGTCGGCCTCGTCCAGCGTTCGGAAGAGATCGAACGCACGATGCGTGCGCTCGAAGGCTTCGTCGATGGCGCCTTCCAGCGCGCCGAAGAGCGCTCGGGCCTCGTTGCCGGCAACCTGCGCAGCGGCATTCAGCAGTCCTTCTCGGATGTCGGCCGGCTGCTCACCAGCGCCGAACAGCGTGCAGTGGAAGCGGCAGAAGCGATGCGCAACACCCTCGCCCAGGCCGGCGACGAAGCTGGCGCCTCGGTCGAGCAGGTCTTCAGCCGAGCTGAGGAGCGTTCGCGTCAGATCGCCGATACGCTTCGCTCCGGTGTCGAGACCTCGTTTGCCGACGTCAACAAGACGCTGACCTCGGTCGAGGGCCGCGCGCTCGGCGCCTCTGAGGCGCTGCGCCAGGCGATTGCCAAGGTCGGCGAGGATGCTGGTGCGTCGATCGAAGGCGCCTTTGCCAACGCCGAGGAGCGCTCCAAGGAAGTGGCCTCGCGTCTGCGTGGCAGCGTCGCAGCCTCGGTATCCGACATCGAGCGCATGCTCACGGAAAGCGGCAAGAAGTCCGACGGCGTCGCAGGGCAACTGCGCGACGCGGTTCGGGTGGCAATCGACGAAGCGATCGGACGCTTCAGCGGCGCCACCGACGAAATCCGTCGCTCGGCCGGCGAGATCCGCAAGGAGCTCGACATGACCCGCGAAGAACTGAAGCGCGGTGCATTCGACCTGCCGGAAGAGGCCAAGGAAAACGCAGCGGTCATGCGTCGCGCCGTTGGCGAGCAGATCAAGGCGCTGCAGGAACTGTCCGACATCATCGGCAAGTCCTCGACGCAGCTCGAGGTCGCCCAGCCGCTGCGTCAACAGCCTGCCGCCGCTCCGGTCTCTCGTCCGGTCCAGCAACAGCCAGTCGCGCAGCAACAGCCTGTTGTTCAACAGCAGCCAATCGTCCAGCAGCAGCCGGCACCGCAGCCGCAGCCGATCGCTCAGCAGCCTGCAGTGCAGCAGGCGGTCGAGCAGCCGCGCCGGCAGGAACCGGCCCAGGCCCTGCGCGGCAGCCTCGGCATCGAACAGCCAGCCGTTCGCCAGCCTGCTCCGTCGCAGGCGGTGACCAGTGAGGTTGCTGAGGGTGGTGGCTGGATGCGTGACCTGCTGCGCGCGGCGTCGCGTGAAGAGGCACCCTCGCCTGCGCCGCAGCGTCCGGCGGAAGCGCAGCCTGCAGCCCGCACCGGCGATAGCCGCAATCCGCGCCACGTCGTCGAGTCGCTGAACTCGCTCTCGGTCGATATCGCCCGTGCCATCGATCACGATGCCTCGGTCGAACTGTGGCGCCGTTACCAGCGCGGCGAGCGCGACGTCTTCACCCGTCGGCTCTATACGCTGAAAGGCCAGCAGACCTTCGACGAGATCAAGCGCAAGTACGATCGCGAGCCGGAGTTCCGCACCGCCGTGGATCGCTATATCTCGGACTTTGAAAAACTGCTCGCCGACGTTGCCCGCAACGACCCGGACAAGCGCATCACCCAGACCTACCTGACGTCGGATACTGGCAAGGTCTACACGATGCTCGCCCACGCAGCCGGTCGCTTCAGCTAAGCGGTACTCGCGTCCAGAACAACAAACGGCCCCGTCTTGCGACGGGGCCGTTGTCGTTTGCGAGCGCGTCAGGGAAGAAAAGCGGCCGGTCGCTTCCGCTATGCTCAGGAGGACTGTTTGTCCGCTGGCAGACGCCAGGAACGGGGAGCAGCTAACATACGGGACCAATAGGCTCGCCGGCCCTCACGCTCAGCCCGAACCGGTTCAACGCAACGGCTGGCAGCCGCCGACGTCGGCAGGCTTCACGCGGCCAGCCTGGGGGTCCTTCAAGTAAGGCTTGTTCGGCTTCGGCCCGCCGAGCGCCGCGTCATAGGTCGCGCGGTCGATCTTGAGCATTCGCCCGCTTGCCGTGAAGCTCACCATCTCGTTCTGGTTGACATAGGCCGAGGCGACATTGAGCCGGCAAAGGAACTTCTTCTCGGTGTTGGCGACGACCCATCCCCAGGCGCCGGACTTACCTCCAGCAAGTTTGCCGATCGCATAGCCCTGCTTGGCAAGCGTCGAATAGCTCTCGGCCTGGGCGATGCCGGGAAGAAGGGCAAGGCCGATCGTACCGGCCAGCACCAGCCGTCTGAATAGACGGAGAGACGCAACTCTTCAGGTGTTCTTCGATCAAAAACTACAACCTCAATATGCGGATGTGCGCTTAATGCGTGAGCCGCGTGCTCAAGCCAAAGATGTTGACACTGGAGACGCTACGTCATGGATTTCGGTCATGAAGATTGAACCGCCTCACACTGCATCGCGGGTCGAAATTCTCAACTGGTCTCCTGATTGGCCGGAGAGGTTTGCGATCAAGGCAAATGCGATCCGCCACGCATTGGGAGACCATGCCTTGCGTATCGACCATGTCGGTTCCACTGCAATCCGGGGGCTGGCGGCCAAACCAATCATCGATGTCCAGCTTTCCGTTGCCGATCTGGAGCCCATCGAAATCATCGCGGAAAAGATGGCGACGATCGGCTACCTGTGGCGGCCGCTGAACGCTGATCGGACGAAACGCTACTTCCGTGAGCAGCCAGGCGGTGAACGCACGCACATCCACATGCGACGCTTCGGAAGCTGGCAGGAGCAATGGTCACTGTTGTTTCGCGACTACATGCGCGCGCACGTCCATGAACACGCCCCATATGCCAACCTGAAGCGCGCGCTGGCGGCACGATTTCGTCATGACCGGATGGCCTACACCGAGGGCAAGTCGGAGCACCTGTGGCAGATCATTCGACGCGCAGATCAGTGGGCCGCGGCCGGCGGCTGGAACCCAGGCCCTTCCGACGCATAGAAGCCGTTGGGCGTGATTTGCCAGGCCTGTCGCGCAGCCTCCTAAATCCATGGGGCGGCACAGGCACGATACGGAACGCTGTGGCGATCCGCCATCGCAAGCATATTGCAGGCGCGCTCGATATGCAGCCCCATGCGCTTCGGCTGACGCGCATCGATGCTTGAAACACCATGAAGCAGCACGTCCTCGTTGTTGTCTTTGGCTTGAGGTCAGGCGCCGCCGGATACGCAATAGCCAACAAAAAAGCCCCGGACGAACCGGGGCTTCTTCTTGGATTTCGATCGATCCGGCTTAGCCGGCGGTCGATCAATGTTCCTTGTTGGCGTAGACCGACTTCTTCGTGAGATAGACGAGGCCGGTGAAGATCAGCAGGAACACCATGACCATGAAGCCGGTGCGCTTGCGCTCTTCGAGGTGCGGCTCTGCCGTCCACATCAGGAATGCGCCGACGTCCTTGGCATACTGGTCGACCGTCTGCGGCGTGCCGTCGTCGTAGGTGACCTGGTCGTTGGAGATCGGCTGCGCCATCGCCAGAGCGGCGGCGTTCGCGAAGTACGGGTTGTAGTGCGTGCCTTCGGCGACTTCGACGCCCTGCGGCGGATCCTGGTAGCCGGTCAGCAGCGCGTGGATGTAGTCCGGGCCGCCTTCCTGGTAGGGCCAGAACATGTCGAAGACGAACTGCGGGAAGCCGCGCTCGATACCACGTGCCTTGGCGATCAGCGAGAAGTCCGGCGGGGCTGCACCGTTGTTCGATGCAGCAGCCGCTTCCTTGTTCGCGTAAGGCGACGGGAAGTGGTCGGACGGCAGAGCCTTGCGGGTGAACATCTCACCGTCGGCGTTCGGGCCGTCCTGGACTTCGTAGTTGGCCGCAAACGCCTTTACCTGCGCTTCCGAGTAGCCGAGGCCTTCGAGCGTACGGAAGGCCACCAGGTTCATCGAGTGGCAAGCCGAACAGACTTCGGTGTAGACCTTCAGGCCGCGCTGAAGCTGGCCCTTGTCATAGTGACCGAACGGGCCGGCAAAGCTCCATTCCTGCTGCTCCGGCTTGTGGATCGGATAGTGAGGCGTACCGCCGCCATGCTCCTCGCCGCCCTTCGCCTCTTCGGCGACAGCTGCACCGAGACCGAGACCAGCGACGACAGCGAGTGACAGAATGCCTGTAACAAGCTTTTTCATTGTTGTGGGTTCCTTATCAATCGCTGTTCTGATCAGGCGCGCGCGGCTACCGGCTGCGCCTTCGCATTCCGCTTTTCCAGCACCGCTTCGGTGATGGAGTTCGGGATGCGCTTCGGCGTCTCGATCAGGCCGAGAACCGGCATGATGACGAGGAAGAAGCCGAAGTAGTAAAGCGTGCCGATCTGCGACATCACGACGTAGAGGCCTTCTGCAGGGCGCGAGCCGAGCCAGCCGAGCATGATGGCGTTGACGACGAAGATCCAGAAGAACAGCTTGTACCACGGACGGTAGACGGCCGAGCGGACCTTGGACGTATCGAGCCAGGGCAGGAAGAACAGGATGATGATCGAACCGAACATCACCAGAACGCCACCGAGCTTGGAGTCGATCGGGCCGACGTTGAAAGTGATGGCGCGCAGCATCGCGTAGAACGGCAGGTAGTACCATTCCGGAACGATGTGAGCCGGCGTCTTCAGCGCGTCAGCCGGAATGTAGTTGTCCGGATGGCCAAGGAAGTTCGGCATGTAGAAGACGAACCAGGCGTAGACGAGCAGGAAGACGGAGACGCCAAGCGCATCCTTCAGCGTCGCGTAGGGCGTGAAGGGAACGGTATCGGTCTTGGACTTTACTTCAACGCCGGTCGGGTTGGTCTGGCCGGTCACGTGCAGAGCCCAGATGTGCAGGACGACGACGCCGGCGATCATGAAGGGCAGCAGGTAGTGCAGCGAGAAGAAGCGGTTCAGCGTCGGATTGTCGACCGCGAAGCCGCCGAGCAGGAACTGCTGGATCCACTCACCCACCAACGGGAATGCGGTGAAGAAGCCGGTGATAACGGTCGCGCCCCAGAAGGACATCTGGCCCCAGGGCAGAACGTAGCCCATGAAACCGGTCGCCATCATCAGGAGGTAGATGACAACGCCGAGGATCCAGAGGATTTCGCGCGGAGCCTTGTACGAGCCGTAGTAGAGACCACGGGCAATGTGCAGGTAAACGGCGATGAAGAAGAACGATGCGCCGTTGGCGTGCATGTAGCGCAGCAGCCAACCGTGGTTGACGTCGCGCATGATCTTTTCGACGGAGTTGAAGGCAACGGACGTGTCGGCACCGTAGTGCATCGCCAGCACGATGCCGGTCAGGATCTGGACGATCAGCATGACCGAAAGCATGGCACCGAAAGTGTAGGCGTAGTTCAGGTTCCGGGGAACCGGATAGCTGATGAAGCTATCATGAACGAGACGCGGCAACGGCAGACGGGAATCAACCCATTTCTCAATGCCTGTCGTCGGCGTGTAGGTTGAATGTTCAGCACTCATTATCAGTAGTCCCCTCAACCGATCTTGATAACTGTGTCGGAAACGAACGAGAAGGTCGGCACATGAAGGTTCTCCGGCGCCGGACCCTTACGGATACGGCCGGCCGTGTCGTAGTGCGAACCGTGGCAGGGACAGAACCAGCCACCGAAGTCACCGGCCTGACCAAGCGGCACGCAGCCGAGATGAGTGCAGGAACCGATCATGACGATCCAGTTTTCCTTGCCTTCGCCGGCCGAGCGATCGACGTCGCTTGCCTGTGCGTCAGCCGGAAGGTTGGCATTGCGCGCAACCGGATCCTTCAGGTCGTCGAGCTTGACGGCCTTTGCCTCTTCGACTTCCTTCTCCGTACGGTTGCGGATGAAGATCGGCTTGCCGCGCCATTTCGCCGTCAGCGACATTCCGGGCTGCAGGCTCGAAACATCAACCTCGATCGAGGCGAGCGCGAGCGTCGATGCATCCGGACGCATCTGGTCGATGAACGGCCAAGCGACAGCACCAGCGCCGACGACGCCTGCCATACCGGTAGCCAGATAAAGGAAATCGCGGCGAGTGGGCTCGCCCAAGGCCTCGCTTGAAGTGTCGTGTTCGCTCACGGCTAAACCATCCTCTCACGCAATTATTGCGGAAACCGCATCCGCCCCCGGCGAAATTCCTGCCCCTTGAGACTTGATCCAGGTCAAGGAACCACGCCCAATTCATAGTGCTGTCGCCCCCGTCGTCTTGCGTCTGCAAACACGACATCGGCACCAGAATCCGGAAAAATTCTGCGTACGCACGGCACACAGATTCCCCGTCAATCCGGCGCGTTCTATGCTTGATCGCAAATTATGTCCAGCCTTGACAAGGGGATGTGGGCAGATTGTCGCGGGGAAAAGCGCGGCCAATCGGCACAAGGACTTGACGGTCGCCAGTTAGGCTTAATCCAGGCCGGTCGAGCAGGCGTTGAAGTGCTCTCGAGCCGCCCTACTCCGCCGCTTCTTCGCGGGCAAGAAATCCGCCCGACTGGCGTGACCAGAGCCCGGCGTAAAGCCCGCCGCGGGCGACGAGCTCGGCATGCGTTCCCTCCTCGACGATCCGCCCCTTGTCCATGACCACGAGCCGGTCGAGTGCGGCAATCGTCGAGAGCCGATGGGCGATCGCCAGCACCGTCTTGCCTTGCATCAAACGGTCGAGATTGGACTGAATCGCCGCCTCGACCTCAGAATCGAGCGCCGAGGTCGCTTCGTCAAGGACGAGGATCGGCGCGTCCTTGAGCATCACCCGCGCGATCGCGATACGCTGACGCTGACCGCCGGACAGCTTGACGCCGCGCTCGCCGACATGGGCGTCGAAACCCTTGCGACCGCGCTGGTCTTGCAGGCCGAGGATGAAGTCATAGGCTTCAGCCTTGCTTGCTGCGGCGATCAGTTGCTCCTCGCCGGCATCGGGCCGGCCGAACAGGATGTTGTCGCGGATGGAGCGATGCAGCAGCGAGGTGTCCTGGCTGACCATGCCCACCTGCGCGCGCAGGGATTCCTGCGTGACTGCGGCAATATCCTGCCCGTCGATGCGGATACGCCCGCTTTCGAGGTCGTAGAAGCGCAAGAGCAGGTTGACGAGGGTCGACTTGCCGGCGCCGGAGCGGCCGACGATGCCCACCTTTTCTCCGGGGCGAACGACGAGCGAGAAATCGTCGATCACGCGTTCGCCCTTCCCGTAATGAAAGCGCACGTGTTCGAAGCGGATTTCCGGCTGGCTGACGGCAAGCTCCGTGGCGCCGGGACGGTCGACGAGCCCGATCGACTGCGACACCAGTTCGGCCGAGTTCTGGATCGTGCCGATGTTGCGCATGATCGAATTGAACTGCGTCATCATCCGGCCAAGCAGCATGTTGAGCCGCAGAACCAGCGCCAGGGTGAAGGCCACTGCCCCGGAACTGATCGAGCCGCCGAGCCAGAGATGGATCGAATAGACGGCGATGGCCGTGATCATCATGCCGGAAAGCAGCGCCAGCGACGCACGCACGGCCGTCAGAAGCCGCGTGAACGGAATGACCGCGCGCTGGAACCGGTCGAAGCCGGAGCGGATATAGCGGTCATTCTCTTCATCGCGGCCGAAGAGCTTCAGCGTCTGGATATTGGAATAGGCATCGACCATGCGGCCATTCAGCATCGATGCCATTTCGGCCGTATCGCGGGCATGTTTGCGGATGCGCGGGACAAAGAAACGCGCGAGCGCCAGGAAGACGACGATCCAGAAGGCGACCATCGCCGCCAGGCGCCAATCGAGCTGCGCCACCAGCGCCATGGTCGACGCGGTGTAGATCACGATGAACCAGACGACCTGCAGCAGCGAGACGATGAGGTCACTGGTCGCCTGCGCCCCGGCCCAGACCTTGGTGACGATACGGCCGGAAAAATCGTTCTGGAAGAAGGTCAGCGACTGGCGGGCGACATGCACATAGGACTGCCAGCGCACAAGGTTGAGAAAGCCGGTAATGATCGATTGCTCTTCGACCAGCGCTGCCAGCGACACCGCAAGAAAGCGAAACACCATCACCGTCAAGAGCATGAACAGGAGTTCCGGCCCGTTGGCGGCGATCAGACCGCTCCAGCCAGCTTCCGGCTTCACCGTATCGAGTACGTCGACCAACCGGCCGACGAAATAGAACAGCCCTGCTTCGAGCATCGCCACAAGGCCGCCAAGCACGGCCATCGCAATGAATGGCCCTTTCGCCTGGGTGGCGTAGAACCAGGCGAAACCCCACAGCGATTTCGGCGGCTGCAGGCGCTCGCGCGGCGCGAACGGCTTGATCCAGTTCTCGAAGAGGCTGACGATGGCGCTGAGCATGGTTCCGATATAGGCGGTTCGGCGGGAACAGCAATCGGTTTTGGTGCAATTGCTGATTACAAATGCGTAACATGTGAAAGAGCAGCCCGCCGCTCCGTCGAACGGCGGGCTGCGGTTTTTTACTCTGCCGCCTCTTCCTTCTCGACATCGTCGGCAATGAAGCCGCCGGACTGGCGAGACCAGAGATCGGCGTAGAGGCCGCCATGAGCGACGAGTTCGGCATGCGAGCCCGTCTCGACGATGCGGCCTGCTTCGAGGATCACCAGCCGGTCCATCTCCGTCAGGGTCGAGAGACGATGGGCGATCGCGATCACCGTCTTGCCGGCCATTAGCGCGAACAGGTTCTCCTGGATTGCCTGTTCGACTTCGGAATCGAGCGCCGAGGTCGCCTCGTCGAGGATCAGGATCGGCGCGTCCTTGAGGAACACGCGCGCGATCGCGATGCGCTGGCGCTGGCCGCCGGAGAGCTTGACACCGCGTTCGCCGACCTGGGCATCCAGGCCCTTGCGGCCCTGGTTGTCCTCGAGACCCTGAACGAAGTCCCAGGCATTCGCCTTCTTCGCAGCCGCGATGATCGCCTCGTCATCCGCTTCCGGGTGTCCATAGGCGATGTTGTCGCGAATGGAGCGATGCAGCAGCGAGGTATCCTGCGTAACGACACCGATCTGGGCGCGAAGGCTGTCCTGGGTGACGGTGGAGATATCCTTGCCGTCGATCCGGATCGCCCCGTCTTCCAGGTCGTAGAAGCGCAGAAGCGCAGCAGCAGGTTCATGAGCGTCGTCTTGCCTGCGCCGGAGCGGCCGACGAGACCGATCTTCTCGCCCGGCTTGATGTCGAGCTGCAGGTGATCGATGACGCCCTTGGCCTTGCCGTAGTGGAAGCGGATGTTGTCGAAGGCAATCGCCCCCTTCTCCGCCTTCAGCGCCTTGGCGTCCGGTTCGTCGACGATGTCATGCCCCTTGGTCATCATGCCGATGCCGTCATAGACCGTACCGATGTTCTCGAAGAGCGCCGAGACTTCCCACATGATCCATTGCGACATGCCGTTGATGCGCATCGCGAGACCGACGGCGATCGCAATCGCCCCGACCGAGATGGCGCTGGTCAACCAGAGGTGGATGCCGAGCGCTGCGATGGCAAAGAGTGCGATGCTGTTGTTGGCGTAAACCAGAATGTGGAACAGCGTCACCTTGCGCATCTGGCGATGCACGGTGCCAAGGAAGCTGTCCATGCCGTCCCGCGCATAACCTTCCTCGCGGCCGGCATGCGAGAAGAGCTTGACCGTGCCGATATTGGTGTAGCTGTCGACGATCCGTCCCGTCATCATCGAGCGCGCGTCCGCTTGCTCCTTGGAGATCTTTTGCAGTCGCGGCACGAAGTAGCTGACGATGCAGATGTAGATCGCAAGCCAGATGGTCAGCGGGATCACCAGACGCCAGTCGGCAGTCGCGACGACGGCTAGCATGGTCACGAAATAGCTGACGACATAGACGAAGACGTCGAGGATCTTCATGACCGTTTCGCGGACCGCCAGCGACGTCTGCATCACCTTCGTCGCCACGCGCCCGGCAAACTCGTTGGCAAAGAAGGTCATGCTCTGGCGCAGCAGATAGCGGTGCATCTGCCAGCGGGCGATCATCGGATAGTTGCCGAGCAGCACCTGGTGCATGATCAAGGAGTCGATCGCGACCAGACCCGGCAGACCGATGAGGACCAGCGCGCCCATCCAGAAGAGCCGGCCGCCCTCGGCTGCGAGGAACGTCTCGCGGTTGGCGCTCGACAGCCAGTCGACCATGTTGCCGAGGAACTGGAACAGCGCCACTTCCCCGACAGCAATCAGCATGGTGCAGACGGACATGATGAGAAGCCACGGCACGGCCGGCTTGGAATAATGCCAGCAGAAGCCGAACAGGCTTTTCGGCGGGAGCGTCGGCTCTTCCGCCGGGTATGGGTCAAGGCGGGATTCAAACCAGCCAAACATTGCATTTGCTCCTTCAGAGAATTTTGAAGGAAAGCGGGTTTCCCCGCGTTCTTATGATGAAAAAGTCAGTCCGGAAATGCAGCCCGAAAAAGGGCTTTGTCTTCCGGAGTCCCGGAAGCGCGTCGATCTCTTTAAAAGATAGGTCGCGGAACCGGTCAGGCCAAACGGTGGCCCACTACTCCAGGAAGGCGTGTCAACATCAATACATTCATGTTTGCCTCCGTCGGTTCGCGTTGAAGAGGCTCGATCTCTAACCCTATTTGCGCCGGCATGCCAGATTGTCGCAGGCTGTTTCTTGCACAATTTTTCATCGATTGCGTGCCTGTTGCCGTTTCGGCACAGATTAGCTTCAGCAATATGAGCGCCCTCAAAAGCAGGGAGCGGCGGCCATTTCGCACTGGAGAAGAAGCATGAACGCTTCATCGGATAGAGCTCCTGATCTGCAAGGCAACGGTTTCGTCCTTCGCCGCCCTCGCGACGGTGATGTCGATGCGCGTCTGAGGCTCGGCCGCGACCCGGAAATCTACCGGATGTTCGGCGCCGCCAGGTCGTTTCCTGGCCTCTTCGGTCACGGCGAGGCCACCGCCTGGGTGACGCGTGTCGCCGGACATCCGACCGCCTGGATCATCGATCAGGGCGGCCTCATCGGCGAAGTGCGGCTGGACAACCTCAACCATCAGGATCGGCGCGCGAGCTTCGCCATCGGCATTTTCGATCCGCAACGGCTGGGCAAGGGTCTTGGCACGGCGGTCACGAAGCGGGTATTGGCCTATGCCTTCGATGAACTTGCCCTTCACCGGGTCTCGCTCAGGGTTCTGGCCTTCAACGAACGGGCGATTGCGTCCTACCGCAAGTCCGGCTTCTCCATCGAGGGCCGCGAACGCGAGTCGGCCCTGATCGACGGTGCGTGGCACGACGACATCATGATGGGCATCCTGGCTGCGGAGTTTGACGCGCGGCGCGATGACCGCAAAAACGAGTGATCTGAAATGAGCAGCCTGCGCATCGCCCTCTACCAGCCCGATATTCCAGGCAACACCGGCACGATCCTGCGCCTGGCCGCCTGCCTCGGCCTTTCCGTCGACGTGATCGAACCAGCCGGCTTCGACCTCTCCGACCGCAATCTGAAGCGCGCCGGCATGGACTATATCGCTTCGGTCGCGCTCACCCGTCACGTCAACTGGGAGCGCTTCGAGGACTGGCGCGCGGCGAGCGGACGCCGACTGGTGCTCGCCTCCACCAAGGCTGCCCAGCCCTATACCCGCTTCGAGTTCCGCCCCGATGATATCCTGCTCTTCGGAAGAGAGAGCGCCGGCGTTCCCGACCACGTGCACGAACGCGCCGACGGGCGCATCTTGATCCCAATGGCAGAAGGCCAGCGCTCGCTCAACATCGCGATGTCCGTAGCGATGATCGCCGGCGAAGCGATCCGGCAAGTCTCTCCAGCCTGACGGCGCAAACATCGCCACCTCCTTGGCTCTTGACCACGGCCGGCGGCCGCTGAACGCGGAACCGACCGCTTTCAATGGCAGGTGCTACGCAGCCACTTCGTTGTAGGGCGCGCTTTTGCGCGCCTGCTTCAAAACGCGCGCCCACCAGGTCAGCCGGTCCATCATCAAAAACAGCGGCGCGCGCAATTCCTCGGGCTTGTAGAGGTTGCCGGCAGCATCGAACTTCGACCAGGCCTTGGGGAACGTGATCCCGTCGCGCAACGTCACCGTATGTAGTTCGCCGAAAACCTGGCGCAACTGCTCGACGGCCCGAATGCCGCCAGAGGCGCCACCATAAGAGACGAAGCAAACCGGCTTGGCCTGCCAGGGCTCGTAGACCGAATCGATCAGTTCCTTGAGCGCCGCCGGATAGCCGTGATTGTACTCGGGCGTGACGATGACGAAGGCATCAGCCTCGGCGATCTTGCGTTCGAGCCACTCGCCCGGATTGACCGCCGCCCCGAGCCCACGCGACGTCCGCAGCCGCGCCGGGTCGATCACCGTCAACGTAAAGGTCTCCGAAGCCGAAAGTTCCCGGATCAGCCAGTTGGCGACCGTATCGCAGAAGCGACCCTGGCGCGCACTGCCATAGATCACGGCAAGGGTCATTTTCTCAGTCATGGGGATCAAGCTCCTGTTGTCTGCATTATGGAGCCAATGCTATAAAACCTCAACAATAGTTGAGGTCAATAGGCATCATGACAATTGTGAAAAGCAGCGAATTGCGTCGCGAACTGACGGTCGGCGAAGTGGCGGAACGAAGCGGCGTCGCCGTCTCCACCCTGCACTTCTACGAGGCCAAGGGGCTGATCCGCAGCAACCGTACCCGCGGCAACCAGCGCCGCTATCCGCGCAGCGTCCTGCGACGCGTCGCGGTCATCAAGGTCGCCCAGCGCACCGGCATTCCCCTGTCTGAGATACAGGATGCTTTGTCTGTTCTTCCGGACGATCGTCCGCTGACAGTGGATGATTGGGGAAAATTGTCCGAAAACTGGCGCGAACAGCTGAACGAACGGATCACCAACCTGATGGCCCTGCGCGATCACCTGACGGATTGCATCGGCTGCGGCTGCCTGTCGCTGCGCGAATGTCCGCTGCGCAATCCGCACGACGTGCTTTCGATGGAAGGCGCCGGACCGCGACTGATGGACGAAGACACGCACCCTTGAGGGGCAGAACGGCTAATCAGCCGTCGGCAGGCGGCGCATTGTGAACTCGATCTCGCCACCATCGAGTTGGCGCCAGCTCTCGACCTCGGTCCAGTAGGCAGCTTTCGGCCAGGTATCGAACCATTCCCGGGCCTTCGCGCGGGCGGCACTGCGATCGAGACGAAAGGTTTCCCGCACGAAAAGGCCATCGCCTCGTGTCCGGTTGTCCCGGCGATGCCGGGCGATCTGCCGCCGCAAACCATCGAGCGGCGGGCCTGCAGGTATTCTTGCCATGGGCTATACCTCTAGTCGCTAAGATAGTGACGGCGCTCGCCCTTTGCCAGAGGCTTGTTCGAGAGCAGGCTTTCGCAAGCCCATAGGTGCTGTCGTTGCGACAGACCGCCCAAGGTGCTGGACCGGCGTTGCCATCGGCGCGAAAGTATGAACTGTGGCGACTTCAATAGAATCGGCGGCATTTCATCGGGAAATCCCGCCAACAGGACGCAATTTTCCATGGAACGACCGCAGCTACCCCCGGGCCTCCCCGCAGATATCGAAGACAAGAAGGCCGAGGCGCGCGCGTGGTTCGAAGGACTGCGCGACACTATCTGCGCTGCATTTGAAGCGATCGAGGATGATCTGACCGGTCCGCTCTCCGACCGCGCGCCCGGACGTTTCGTCGGCAAGGATTGGAGCCGCGACGATGGCAAGGGCGGCGGTGGCCGCATGTCGATGATGGAAGGCCGTGTCTTCGAAAAGGTGGGCATCCATACGTCGACGGTCTACGGCGAATTCTCGCCTGAGTTCCGCAGCCAGATCCCGGGCGCTGCCGAGGATCCGCGTTTCTGGGCTTCCGGCATTTCGCTGATCGCCCATCCTGTGAACCCCAATGTGCCGGCCGTTCATATGAACACCCGCATGGTGGTGACGACCAGCAACTGGTTCGGCGGTGGCGCCGACCTGACGCCGGTGCTCGATCGCCGCCGCGTCATGACCGATGCCGACACGCAGCTCTTCCATCGCGCCATGGAAATCACCTGCAGCCGTCATGCGGTCGCCGACCATGCCAAGTTCAAGAAGTGGTGCGACGACTATTTCTTCCTGCCGCACCGCAACGAGCCGCGCGGTACTGGCGGCATCTTCTACGATTGGCTGCATTCGGCGGAGGAACAGGGCGGCTGGGACGCGGACTTCGCCTTCACCCGCGATGTGGGCAAGGCGTTCGCCCTCGTCTACCCGAAGATCGTGCGCAGCAACTTCAATGCGCCCTGGACCGAGGAAGATCGGGACGAACAGCTTGTAAGGCGCGGTCGCTATGTCGAGTTCAACCTGCTCTATGACCGCGGCACCATTTTCGGCCTGAAGACCGGCGGTAACGTCGAGTCTATTCTGTCGTCGCTACCCCCGGTGGTGCGCTGGCCGTAAGCCGAGGGCGGAGAGCGTTTCGCCGATCGCGAACGCTCCCTCCCTGCATCAATTGCATATGCGGACCTTCTTCAGGATGACCGCGCCATAGGCGCCATAAGTCTTGACGGTTTTGACGACACAACTGGGCTTGCAGCCATAGCTGTAGTTCCCTGCCTGTGCCGGCGTACCCAAGGCAAGAGCCGTCACGATCGCCAGAGCCATGGCAAAAAAAGAACCGCGCATCGATATGTCCCCTGCATGCTGATTGTGGCCGCGACAGATCCCGTCGCTTGAAAACAGACATGGCACGGCTGAGGAATTCCCGCTGTTTCGAATGAAACAGTCGAACAAACCGGAGCATCCGGCGTTTCCTCTGCGTTGAGCGAGGTGGATGCGATGATTTTCAAGAAACGGACATTCTACGGCGATGAACCGGAGCGCTTGACGCCCGAGCATCCGGCTGAACTGGAGCGCCGCGTCGCCCACTTTCTCGCGGTCGCGCCCGGCCTCGATGCCGCCGATGTCACGGTGACGGCCAAGGGCAACACGATCATCCTTGCCGGCTTCGTCGCGACGGCAGCCGAAGTCAAGCGCGCCGAAGAGGCGACAAAACAGATGCAGGGCGTGGCGGAAGTCATCAACCGGATCGAGCCGGTTGGCACTGAATAGGCGTCGTCAGATCGAGCCGAGCGTCCAGCTAACGATCTCGGCCGAAACGCTTGCGAAAGCCTGGTCCATTGCCTTGATGAAGGCCGGGTTTCCTGCGCCCTTGACGCTGGCGGTCGCGCGAAACGCCTTTTGCGCCCGCACCGTACCGTTACGGTCGTTGAGGATCTTGGCGAAGATTTCGACGATCGCCGTGTCCGCACCTTCCGTCGAGACCTCGAAGGCGCGGATTTCGGTGATCACCTGATAATCGATCGCCAGCCCCTGGCCCGGCTTGCCGACGCCGCCGACCTTGCCGGTGTCCTCGAAGGCCTGCACCAGCTTCGACTGCACCAGCTTCGGCAGTCGGTCGCTCCATTGTGCCTTGGAGAGATATTGCAGCTCGGATCCGGACAGACGGATGACGACCTGGTCGCTGTCGAGCGCCTTCAGTGCCGTTGGTTCCGGCACGAGGATTTGCTTGCCTGTGGAGGCACGTCCTTCGACGGCTGGCGACGCCGAAAGACTGTATGTGTCATTGACCGCTTTTGTACCGCAGCCGGCAAGGCCTGCTGCCAGCATGAAAATCAGGGCGGAGCGCCGCGCTCCCGCTACTCGCATACCAACCAGCCCCTGAAAACTCATACTGCCAATACCCTTGTCCCACGCACCTTGGCGCCCCCTCGATCGAAAGCACACCGTCTGGCCCTAAGCCGGTCCCGCCACGCCCCGACTCAACGCCGGGTGCGACCATCATATTGTTTTACTGTCTCGCCGCCAAAGAGAAGACGCTGCGGGTTCTTGTCGAAGGTGGAGATCGTGTTTTCCAGGCTCTGGACCGTCCGCCGCGTATCGGTGACGAGCGCTTCGACGTCGCGCAGGCCGGAGCCCGAGAAGCGCCGCAAGTTGTCGGCAATCGGTCCGATCTGCGCGTTGAGCGTGTCTGCCACCTTGCGGAAGGATTCGAGCGTCGCGCGCGCCTCGGCCGAAAGCGACGGGGCATCCGCATCGCCCAGGAAGCCGTCGACCTTGACGAGGATGCTGTCGACCCGGTTGGCCGAATTGTTCAGCTTGCTCGCCAGTTGGGTGACATCGGTGATCGTGCGGTCGATGTCCTCCTGCCGGGCGGTAATCTTCGAGGCGAACTCAGAAATATTGGCAACGGTCTTGCGGGCGTCGGCGGTCGCTGCAGTGATGTCGTTGACGACGAGCTCGACCTTCTCCTTGTCGACCGAGGCCACCAGCGTATCGACCCGCTCCAGCGTCTTCTGGGCATTCTTGCCGAACTGCTCGTAAGTTTCGACCGTGCGTCGGAATGCGGCAACCGTTTCGGAAACGCCGCCTGAAGCGGCCTTCAGGTCGTTGCTGATCTGCTCGACGTTCGAGACGATGTGGTCGATCTTCTTCGGATCGACGGACTTCACCAGGGCATCGGCAGATTCAAGAGTCGAATCGAGTTTCTTGGAGGCTGCGCTGACCGAGCCCGAAAGCTCCGTCACGCTCCTCAGGAAGTCGTCGATCGCACCGGAATTGTTGGCGAGCGCGGTGGAAAACTTCTCCGCATTGCCGATCGTATTTGTCAGCGGGCCGCGCACGTCCGTTACGAAGCCCTGAATGTCGGTGATTGCGTTGTTGGCCCGGTCCATGATCTGGTCGGCCGTTGCGAGCAGGCTGGTCACGCTCGACTGATCCGCAAGGATGCGTGCCTGCGTGCCTTTTTCGATCGCGGTCTTCAGGATGTTCTCGTCGCCATTGCGACCGCCGCTAAGCTCGATGTAGGCCGCGCCCGTCAGCCCCTGCACTTCCAACGTAGCCTTGGTCGACTTCAGCACCGGCGCATCGACGGAAACCTCGGTGACGGCGATCGAATAGCGTGGATCATTGGCGTCGATCGCAAGATTGCGAACCGTGCCGACGGCAATGCCGTTGAAGCGCACCGGCGAACCGACGGAAAGACCGTTGGCGGAACCCGGAATATTGACCACAAGCTCCACCATCTCGCCGCTGCGGCCATATTGCGACATCCAGTAGACGAATCCGAATGCGGCCGCGATCACGAACACCGTGAAGAAACCGACAATGGCGTAGTTCGCTTTCGTTTCCATTCGTACCGACTACCTTCGTGGCCGCTTCACCGGCTCTACCTCGTATCTCGACGCCTGGGCGCCAAAACCGCATTCACTGGAGCGCCGTGTGTTCAAATGAACCCACGAAGAACCTCTTGCATTTCAGTTTCCGGCGCATCTTTCGGCTCCCAAGCGATTGGCTTGAGCACCGGATGCTCCCAGTCATGGATCGTGGCGTACGATCGCTCGAGCCCGCTTGCCACGGAAATAGGACTGCACCCAAGGGTCGTCGCAGGCCAGCATGTCTTCTACCGTACCCTCCACTAGCACCCTCTTCTTGCCGAGAACCGCGATGCGGTCGCAGACGGAAAAGAGGCTGTCGAGGTCGTGAGTCACCATATACACGGTCAATCCCAGCGTGTCGCGCAGCTTGGCGATGAGCTCGTCGAACTCCGCGGCACCGATCGGATCGAGGCCCGAGGTGGGCTCGTCGAGGAAGACCAGATCGGGATCGAGCGCCAGCGCCCGTGCGAGAGCCGCGCGCTTGATCATGCCGCCCGAAAGCTCTGAGGGGTATTTCTCCGCCGCTTCCGGCGCCAGGCCCACGAGCTCTATCTTCACCCGTGCCAGTTCATCCATCAGGCTCTGCGGCAGATCGAGGTATTCCCGCATCGGCACCTGGATGTTTTCGCGTACCGTCAGCGCCGAAAAGAGCGCGCCGTGCTGGAAGAGAACGCCGAGGCGCATATCGAGCGCGATGCGCTCACCCTCGGTGATCTTGTCGTAGTCGGCGCCCAGGATCTCGATCTTGCCCGAACGCTTCGCCAGCAACCTGAGCACGGTGCGCATCAGCACCGACTTCCCGGTTCCGGACGCGCCGACGAAGCCGAGGATTTCGCCCCGGTAGATTTCGAGGTTCAGCTTGTCGAGCACGATGTTGGAGCCGAAGCCAACCGTCAGGTCGCGAACGGAAAGCACCGACTCGCGCCCGTCCGCTTCCGTCGCCTCATCTTCCTCGTGTCGTTTCTCGACTGCGCTCACGCTGTTCCCCGCCTTAAAAATTGATTGCTGCGTAGAACATG
Organism: Ensifer adhaerens; assembly: GCF_020035535.1. Classification (NCBI taxonomy): domain Bacteria; kingdom Pseudomonadati; phylum Pseudomonadota; class Alphaproteobacteria; order Hyphomicrobiales; family Rhizobiaceae; genus Ensifer; species Ensifer adhaerens. The sequence continues at coordinate 1,792,620 of NZ_CP083349.1, forward strand.
GCAAAGAGCCCATCGATCAGGATCACCACGAAGATCGATTTGACCACCGAAGAGGTCACATGCCGGCCAAGCGATTCGGCGCTGCCGCCGACCTTCAAACCCTCGACGGCTGCGACCACGCCGATGATGAGCGCCATGAACGGCGCCTTGATCATGCCGGCAGCGACCGACGAAAAATCGACCGCTTCCTGCAGGCGCGCAAGGAAGGTCGGGATCGTGATGCCCGAATAGCCCCAGGCAACCAGGGCCGCGCCGGTCAAAGCGGCGAAGTTCGCGATGATCGTCAGCAGCGGCAGCGCGACGGTGAGCGCGACGAGGCGCGGAAAGACAAGGACGCCGATCGGGCTTAGCCCCATCACCTTCAGCGCGTCCACCTCCTCGCGCATCTTCATCGAGCCGATTTCGGCGGTGATGGCACTGCCTGAGCGGCCGGCGATCATGATCGCCGTCAAGAGAACGCCGATTTCGCGCAATTGCAGGATGCCGACGAGATCGACGACGAAGACTTCGGCGCCGAAGTAGCGCAGCTGGAATGCGCCCTGCTGTGCAATGATCGCCCCGATCAGGAAAGACATCAGCGTGATGATCGGTACCGCCATCACGCCCATCCGGTCGATCTGATGAACGATCGCCGCCGGCGAGACGCCGCTGTGCCGGCCGAGCTTGAGCTGGGCGCCGCGCACCGCGGACCCCAGAATGTACATGGCCGCGACGATATCGTCCCAGGTCGCCACCATCGCCTCGCCGACCGGCGCGAAAATACGCTGGAACAACGGAACGTGCCCGTTGCCTTTTTCCGGCGCGCGCAGTTCCGCCGGCAAGGCGTCGATAAGCTCGATATACCGCTGCCCGCCCTCGGCAAAATGCACGTCGTCGCGCGAAGTGCCGGCAATGCGGGTCATGAAGCGTCGGATGATCCAGGCACCGGCCGTATCCATCGCCGTCACGCCGGAGAGATCGAACTGCGTGACGCCATCGCTCTTGCGTGCGAGGCCATCGAGCTTCTTTGCCATCGCTTCCGCGGTTTCGTGCCGCCAGGTGCCCGTGAAGACATAGCTTCGCCCACCGGCACTTTCGGCCAGTTCGACATCGGCGGTAAGCTTGCGGGCGGATTGCGTCACGTGGTCTCGGTTTTCCTGATTTGCGATCGCATAATCCCTTAAATCAGAATCGACCTAAGGACAGAATTATGCAGCAGACCTAAAGTGTTACAGCGGCCTTTGTGCGTCTCAACGCGCGGCGCCGTAAAGATTCGTAAATGCTTACACCGTCATAACGGCTCGCACCGTAGCTGTCACCCGCACGTTGGGCCGGCGGCGATGCCGGACCCTCAGATTGCTCGCCGGAGACGCTTTCATGTCACTTTCCCTCGATGCTTCAGTGGAACATTTCCCGATCGCAGGCACCTTCACGATCTCGCGTGGCTCCAAGACGACGGCAAGTGTCGTCACCTGCCGAATCAGCGACGGCACCCACACCGGCGCCGGCGAGTGCGTGCCCTATGGCCGCTACGGCGAAACGATCGAGTCGGTACTTTCCGAGGTTGCCGCCATCCGCCCCCATATCGAGGCAGGCCTCAGCCGCGTCGATTTACAGCGCCAGATGAAGCCGGGTGCCGCCCGCAACGCCGTCGATTGCGCACTATGGGATCTCGAAGCCAAGCAGAAAAACAAGGCCGTTCATATACTTGCAGGCATTCCCTCCCCTCAGGAATTGACCACCGCCTACACATTGTCGCTGGCCGAACCGGATGCAATGCGCGAGCAGGCCGCAAAATACGCCCACCGTGCCCTGCTCAAGATCAAGGTCGGCACGCCGGACGATGCCGCGCGTATCCGCGCCGTACGGGCCGGCGCGCCGAAGAGCCGCATCATTCTCGATGCCAATGAAGGCTGGACGCCGGAAACGCTTGCCTATCATTTTGCGATCTGCGCGGAGGAGCGCATCGACCTGATCGAGCAGCCGCTCCCTGCCGGGTGCGACGAGGCACTGGCGACGATCGCCCGGCCCGTCCCCATCTGCGCGGATGAAAGCGTGCACGCGACCGGCGACCTTGCCGCCCTCGTCGGCCGCTACGATGCCGTCAACATCAAGCTCGACAAGACCGGCGGTCTCACCGAGGCGCTGCGAATGCGCGATCAGGCAACCGCACTTGGCCTGAAGATCATGGTCGGCTGCATGGTCGGCAGCTCGCTGGCGATGGCGCCGGCAATCCTCGTCGCCCAGGGCGCCGATTTCGTCGACCTCGACGGGCCGCTGTTGCTCGCCGCAGATCGCACGCCGGGCCTGCGCTACGAGGCGTCGCTGGTCTTCCCGCCGGAACCGCGTCTCTGGGGCTGAAGGTACCAGGCGGCGCCCGCGAAGCAGCAGCCGGCAAAGGCGACGACCGACATCGAATAGAATCCCTTTACACCGTACCAGGCATAGAAATAGCCGGACAGGAACGTGAAGATCGCGGTGAAGATGCCGGTATAGAAGAAATAGAGCCCCTGGGCGGACGCCTCCTGCGACTCCACCACCCGCTCCACCAGCTTGTGCTGCATGCCCGTGTGCATGATCGCATAGGTGAAGGCATGGAAGCACTGGAGGATGAAGTAGCCGCTGAAGCCGAGATCCATCGGGAAGATGATCCAGCGCACCACGGCGAGAAAGCAGCCGGACAGGATCATCACCCAGACGCTGAACCGACGGCTGATCGCCTTGGCAAAGATGAACATCGTCACCTCAGCCGCCACGCCCGCACTCCAGAGCAGGCCGATTTCGGTACCGCTATAGCCGATGTGCTGCCAATAGATCGCCGAGAAAGCGAAGAGCATCGCATGGCTGGCGTTCACCAGCGTCACACCGATCAACAGCAGTTGCAGGTCGAGCTGTCGCAGCGACTTCGGCGGCGGCTCCGTGAGCGCGGTGATCGGTGACGGCCGGCGGGGCTTGCCGACCCGGGGTGCCCCATACGCCATGGCGATGGTCAGCCCGAACCCGATCGCCATCGCCGGCAGCACCATGTCGCTGCCGAAGATACCGACCATCCAGCCGCCGAGCATCGTCGCGCCGATGAACGCAACCGAACCCCAGAGCCGCATATGGGCGTAGTCGAAACCCCAGCGGCGCACGCCCGAGAGCGCAATCGCCTCGACGATCGGCACATAGGGCGAATAGACGGCCGATTGCAGTGTGTAGATGACCAGCACCGGCCAGAAGTCGCGGAAGTAGAAGAGCACCAGGGCGGTCGCCAGCGACAGGCACCCGGACCAGATCAGCACGATCGCACGCTCGCCGAGACGGTCGGCAATGACGCCCGCGATCGGCGCGGTGATGACGCGCACGAACATCGGCAGCGCCAGCACGACGCCGATCTCGAAGTCGGTCATCGAGAGCGTGCTGAGCCACATCGGAAAATACGGCATCGCGAAGCCGTTGACGATCAGCGGCGCGCAGAAGAGCAAGGCGATGCGAAGCGCGAAATGGCGCGGCGGAGGGCCCACATATGCGGGCGCTGAGGAGGGAATCATCGGCTGACCTGGATGGCTGTACGTGATCTCTAGCACAGCCCGGGCATGCCTCGCCATAACCTAGTTTTCGCGACAGGACCGGCCTGCCGCCTCTGGGGTCAGGCGGCGCGCTGGGTCAGCAATTGCGCAAGCAGCTTGTCGGCTTCGCCCTCGAGGGCACCGCCGCGCATCTGGTGCCAGGTGATGAGCTCCATCGTGCCATCGTGGTGCTCGGCAATCGCGGTACAGCTTTCCACCCAATCGCCGGTGTTGATGTAGCGGATATCGCCGATGTCCTCGATGACGGCATGGTGGATGTGTCCGCAGATCACGCCCTGTGCGTCGTAGCGACGGGCCTCGTCGGCAACCACCTTCTGGAACTCGCCGATGAAGTTCACAGCATGCTTGACCTGGAGCTTGGCCCAGGAGGAGAACGACCAATAGGGCATGCCGAGACGACGGCGGATGGCGGCCAGGCCGATATTGATGGCGATCGCCGTGTCATAGGCCCAGTCGCCGAGGTAGGCCAGCACGCGGGCATTGCGCACTACCACATCGAACTCGTCGCCGTGCAATATGAGATACTTGCGGCCGTCGGCGCCCGCGTGGAGATAGCGCTGCGCCACCTCGATGCCGCCGAAGTGCACGCCGGGAAAATCGCGCAGGAACTCGTCGTGATTGCCGGGGATATAGACGATGCGCGTACCCTTGCGCGCCTTGCGCAGCAATTTCTGGACCACGTCGTTGCAGTTCTGCGGCCAGTACCAGCTGCGCTTCAGTCGCCACCCGTCGACGATATCGCCGACAAGCACGATCGTTTCGGCTTCGTGGTACCGCAAGAAATCAAGCAGGTAGTCCGTCTTGGCGGCCTTGGAGCCGAGATGGACGTCGGAGATGAACAACGTCCTGAGCTTTCGTACGGAGTTGTCTTGCTGCGCCGCCGTCATGCCAGCCTCGTCTCTGGTTACGCTTCCTGCCTCCGTGAAAACCAGACTCGTGTTTCAGGAAGATGACATGAGCGCCTTGCTGCCTGTCCGGCTCCCGAAATCAGCACGGCAAAACTGTACCTCGCTCCGAATTCATGCCAAAAGGCACGACCACGAATGAGGAATGTGAGAGCATGAACACGGGCGACAAAACGAAATCCCAGACAGGTCCGGCCAGCGGCGACATCGACCAGCAGGCCCTTTTCTTCCACCGTTACCCTCGCCCGGGAAAGCTCGAAATCCAGCCCACCAAGCCGCTCGGCAACCAGCGTGACCTGGCGCTTGCCTATTCGCCGGGTGTGGCAGCACCCTGTATCGCCATTCGCGACAACCCGGAAACGGCTGCGGATTTCACCGCCCGTGCCAACCTGGTTGCCGTGATCTCCAACGGCACGGCCGTGCTCGGCCTCGGCAATATCGGTCCGCTGGCTTCCAAGCCGGTGATGGAAGGCAAGGCGGTTCTCTTCAAGAAGTTTGCCGGCATCGACGTCTTCGACATCGAAATCGACGCGTCGAGCATCGAGCGCATGGTCGACGTGATCTCGGCGCTGGAGCCCACCTTCGGCGGCATCAATCTTGAAGACATCAAGGCGCCCGAGTGCTTCGAGGTCGAGCGCCGCCTGCGCGAAAAGATGCAGATCCCGGTCTTCCATGACGACCAGCACGGAACTGCCATCATCGTCGCCGCCGCCATCCTCAACGGCCTGGAACTCGCCGGCAAGGACATCGCCAAGGCGAAGATCGTCACCTCCGGCGCTGGCGCGGCCGCACTTGCCTGTCTCAACCTGCTCGTGACGCTCGGCGCCAAGCGCGAGAACATCTGGGTCCACGACCTCGAAGGCCTGGTCTACAAGGGGCGCGAAGTGCTGATGGACGAGTGGAAGTCCATCTATGCGCAGGACAGCAGCAACCGCGTTCTCGCCGACAGCATCGGCGGCGCAGACGTCTTCCTCGGCCTGTCCGCCGCAGGCGTGCTGAAGCCGGAACTGCTGGTCCAGATGGCCGAAAAGCCGCTGATCATGGCGCTTGCCAACCCGACGCCGGAAATCATGCCGGAAGCCGCCCGTGCCGCCCGCCCGGACGCGATGATCTGCACCGGCCGCTCGGACTTCCCGAACCAGGTCAACAACGTTCTCTGCTTCCCGCACATCTTCCGCGGCGCGCTCGACTGCGGCGCAAGCACGATCAACGAAGAAATGAAGATGGCGGCGGTCCGCGCCATTGCCGGTCTCGCCCGCGAAGAGCCGTCCGATGTTGCCGCCCGCGCCTATTCCGGCGAGACCCCGGTCTTCGGCCCGGACTACCTGATCCCCTCGCCCTTCGACCAGCGCCTCATCCTGCGCATCGCGCCGGCCGTCGCCAAGGCGGCTGAGGAAAGCGGTGTCGCCACCCGTCCGATCCAGGACTATGACGCCTACCTCGACAAGCTGAACCGCTTCGTCTTCCGCTCGGGCTTCATCATGAAGCCGGTGTTCGCGGCCGCCAAGAACGCCCAGAAGAACCGGGTTATCTTTGCCGAAGGCGAAGACGAGCGCGTGCTGCGCGCCGCTCAGGTGCTGCTCGAAGAGGGTACTGCCCGCCCGATCCTGATCGGCCGCCCGCAGATCATCGAGACCCGCCTGCGCCGCTACGGCCTGCGCATCCGTCCCGATGTCGATTTCGAAGTGGTCAACCCCGAGGGCGATCCGCGCTACCGCGACTATGTCGAGGACTACTTCGCCCTCGTCGGCCGTCTCGGCGTCATCCCGGAAGCCGCCCGCACTATCGTGCGAACCAACACGACGGTCATCGGCGCACTTGCCGTCAAGCGCGGCGAAGCCGATGCGCTGATCTGCGGCGTCGAAGGACGCTACTCCAGGCACATGCGCGACGTTTCGCAGATCATCGGCAAGCGTGAAGGCGTGCTCGACTTCTCGGCCTTGAGCCTGCTGATCTCCCAGCGCGGCGCCACCTTCTTCACCGACACCTATGTAAGCTACTGCCCGAGCGCCGAGGAAATCGCCCAGACGACTGTCATGGCCGCGCAGGAAATCCGCCGCTTCGGCATCACGCCGCGTGCAGCCCTCGTCTCGCACTCGAACTTCGGTTCGCGCGATTCGGAAAGCGCCACCAAGATGCGCAAGGCGCTTCAGCTCGTGCGGGAACTGGCGCCCGATCTCGAAGTCGACGGCGAAATGCATGGCGATGCAGCGATCTCGGAAGCGCTGCGCCACCGCGTCATGCCAGACAGCAGCCTGTCTGGCGAAGCCAACCTCCTGGTCTTCCCCAATCTCGATGCCGCCAACATCACGCTCGGCGTCGTCAAGACCATGACCGACAGCCTGCATGTCGGCCCGATCCTTCTCGGTTCGGCGCTTCCCGCGCACATCCTGTCGCCTTCGGTCACGTCGCGCGGGGTCGTCAACATGGCGGCTCTCGCGGTCGTCGAAGCCAGCCATCCGGGCTGAAATGATACCGCGGAGATCGCCTTCGATCTTCGCGGAGTTCGGGCGCCGCACCGGCGCCCCCAATGCCATATCCAGGCGCCGCGCAATCGTTGAGCGCGGCGCTCTATCGCCCGAGAATCACAGCGGAATCATCCTCTACCGCAGGCTCGCGCAAACCGACCGCGACGGTCGGCAATCGAAAATTGCAAAATTGGTATTACACACCAAACAGGTAAGTTTGCGCTGGACAAAAGGTGAACCCCTAACCATGCTGGAGCCTCGGACGAGATTCGGTGTTGTGGCATGACTGAGCAGCAGGCTGTCCTCGACATGCTGGAAATCCTGGAATGCGGCGGCTGTGTCGAGCCCGCTCATTTCTTTACGTTGATGCGCCGCACGTTCCGCATCGCCCATCTCCTGTATCTGGAAGCCGAGCCCTACGCGGACGAACTCAAGATCTGCCGGCTGCATCACACCTTCGGTGCCTATGCCGCAGAAATCTACCGGTCGCGCGGCCTTCATCGAATCGATCCCATACTGAAACTGGCGCTTGGCGGCGTTCGCCCGGTGGAGTGGACGATGGCGCGACACCGCTTCGCGGACTGCGAGCCGCTGTTCCAGGCGGCGCAGGAGATCGGTCTTTCGACCGAGGGCGTCGCCCTGCCGCTCCCCTCACCGGCCGGCCGGATGGCGATGCTGGCGATCAACGTCAACATGCCGGCTGACGAGTGGACGATCTATCGGCGCCATCACCTGCGCGATTTCCAGCTCGCGGCGAATCTCTTCCACGCCGCCATGCTGGAGCACGGCGCGATGGCCGGCAGCATTTCGACCCGCGACATGCGGCTCACCGGCCGCGAGACCGAGGTTTTGACCTGGGCCGCTGCCGGCAAGAGCTATTGGGAGATCGCAACGATTCTCGGCATTTCCGAGCGCACCGTGCGCTTTTTCATGACCAATGCGAGGCGCAAGCTCAATGTCGTCTCCAATACGCAGGCTGTTGCCCAGGCCGTCCGCCATGCGCTGATCCCCACCGTTTGACGCAGCTCGCGCCAAGCCCTCCAAAAAACCCCTCGAAATCTAGTGGGAAAGATCGCTGATTTAAACTGTCACTACCGACAGTTACGCGACCGCCGCCGGCCTGACAGCATCCGCCCATCCCCAAACAAGGATGGAGAAAAAGATGATCAGGATCCTGAACGGAAAGACCCGCGCACAGCACCCGCAGGCAGTCGACGATATGTTTCGGCTGCGCAAGCGCGTCTTTCACGATTTCCTGAAATGGGATGTGCAGACGGACGGCGAGTGGGAAATCGACAACTACGACAAGGCAAATCCGCTCTACGTGCTCTCCTATGCCCCCGACACCGGTCGTCTGCGTGGCGCGCTACGGCTGCTGCCGACGCTCGGCCCCAACATGCTGGACGACACCTTCCCGATCCTGCTCGGCGACAATCCGGAAATCCGCAGCGCCTCGGTATGGGAATCGAGCCGCTTCTGCATCGAGCCGGAGATTTCGCAGGACCGCGCCTCGAATCAGGTCACCGTTGCAGCGGCCGAATTGATGTGCGGCGTCGGTGAGCTCGGCCTCGCCTCCGGCATCAGCCATATCGTTACGGTTACCGACGTGTTCCTGGAGCGCATGTTCCGCCGCATGGGATGCCCCGGCGAGCGCATTGCCGAACCGCATCGCATCGGCTCGGTCTTTGCCGTTGCCGTTGCCTGGGAAGTGAATGAAAACTTGCTCCAGCGTATGAAAGCGGTTGCCGCCATCGAAGGCACTGTTCTCGAACGTCCGATGTCGCTGGAAACCGCCCGCGCCGCTTGAGCGCTTCGCTCAGCCGGACCCGTTAACGCAAACCGCCGCTTGTCGTTGCACGATCACCGACAAGCTCTATGATGGAGGTGAAACAGGAAATACCGCTGGCAGCCGCCCATATCAGAAGGCCGGCGTCGAGCGGTTGCAGGAAGAGACTTCGCCCGTGTTCCCGCGCTTGAAACACCTCGCTGCGGTGCTTGTGCCGTTTGCCCTGGTCGGTGCCGATCCTTCGCTGGCATCGACCGTGTGCGACCGGCTGAACACCCGTCTTGCGCAGCTGCCTGACATCGTCTCCAGCAATGCCGACGCCCGTGACTATGCGAGTGCGATCTCCCGCCAGAACATCGAGCTGCGCAGGGCGAAGAACGACCGCCGCCGTGCTGCCTGTGGTGGCGGCAGCGTCGTCACCTTCGATGGCGGCAACCCGGATATCTGTGGCGAACTCGACGGCCTCATTGCCGAGATGGAAGACAATCTGCGCATGCTGAAATCGGAGCGCGAGCAGATTGTTGCCGGGGGCAGCCAGGACAGCCGTCGCCGCATCCTTGCCGCGCTGGAGATCAATGGCTGCTATGGCGACCGCGAAGAGTTCGCGAGCGTCGACCCCGAAGAGCCCGAATCGCACCGCAACATCATCGCCGATCTGCCGCCTGACGACGCCTACGGCCCGATGCTTGGCGAAGACGGCTATGCGCCGCAGGAACGCTACTACAGCGGCACGCTGCGGACCATGTGCGTGCGCACCTGCGACGGCGCCTTTTTCCCGATCTCCTCGGACGCCACGCCGGCCGATTTCCCGCGGGACGAACAGGCCTGCCGGGCGCGCTGCCCGGGCGCTGAAACCGAACTCTATTTCCATGATATCAACACGGAAGAGAGCGATCAGATGGTCTCGGCCGTGACGGGCCGGCCCTATACCGAAATGCCGAATGCCTTTGCCTATCGCACCCGCGGCGTCAGCAAGCCCGGCATGTGCGGCTGCCAGATACCTCAGACCGCCGCAACCTCGCCGAAGACGACCGGCACCAAGATCGGTGACGACCAGTCGTCCATCGTCGTGATCGAAACCAGAAAGCCGGCGGAGACCACGACTGCCAAGGCACCGCCCGAGGAGCGGCCCTACGATCCGTCGAAGAGCAAGGTGCGCGTCGTCGGCCCGACCTTCCTGCCGCAACAGGAAACCTCGATCGACCTGAAGCACCCGAAGGGACCGGCCTATCAGCCGGTCCAGAACTGATCCCGGCGCGCCATCTCAAAGCGCGCCGCGATCTTCAGATTCGCTCATTGCGCTTCAAGTTCTCGATATCTCGCATGTCGCTGTCGAAAAACCGCTGCCCATTTTGGCGCAACGGGCTTTAGGAACGCTCGCTGCAGTTCCCCCAGCCTTCCTCGAACACCAGTTCTTCCAGCGGCAGACGCTGCCGCCATCCCTTTACCGCCAACTCCGGTTGTTGGTAGAGGCGATCGACATAGCCGAGGCAGAGCCAGGCGACGATCTCGATGTGACCAGGGATGCCGAGGATCGCCTTGATCTCCGCCTCGTGGAAGATGCTGACCCAGCCGACACCGACACCTTCGGCGCGCGCGGCAAGCCACAGGTTCTGCACGGCGCAAACCGTGGAATAGACATCCATCTGCGGATTATGGGTACGGCCGAGGACGACGGCGCCGCCGCGCGTGCGGTCACAGGTGACGCAGATGCTGAGCGGCGCCTTGCGAATGCCTTCGAGTTTCAGCGAACGGTACTTCGTCTGCTGTTCCGCCTCGAACATCAAGGCGGCCTCGTCGTTGGCGCGGCGAAAGGCCTGCCAGACGCGCTCACGCGTTTCTTCCGCTCGCACCAGCACGAAGTTCCAGGGCTGCATGAAGCCGACAGACGGCGCGCTGTGCGCAGCCGTAAGCAGGCGTTTCACCAAATCGTCGGGAAGAGGTTCTGCGAGAAATTCGTCGCGCACGTCGCGGCGTGTTTCGATGGCGCGGTAGACGGCCTCCCGCTCGTTGCGCGCGAAGGCACCGGCAGCCGCAAGGCCGCCCTTCGGTTCAGTCAGCATCGTTCGATCCCCAACAATGCGCAACCTCCCGCCGTCCGCGCGGGGTTCGGTCTATCTTGCCAGGCCGGTCTTCTGACTCCGGTTCAACCGGCCGCCTCACCTTCCCAGACCGATTGAAGATCCAGTGGCAAATCCTTGAATCAATTCAAGGCACTTAGAGGCGACCGTCCCCGTCACAGCGTTGGGCACGTTCCGGAATGACGCCGGATTCCCGATTCTCCCGCTCGCGCGGGCACCTGACGCCGCCATAAGCGCATAGCGGCAACCGAAAGACAAGCGCCGCCTATAGCGGCGCCACCGGATGCGGCGAACCGTCATAGCCGCCCCAGACCGATTGATCGAAGCAGATCACCGATCCGGTCATCAGCCCTGATTCAGCCGAAGACAGATAGGCGCAGGCGCGTGCCACCTCTGCCGGATCGACGAGCCGGCCGAAGGGCTGGCTGGCGGCCGCCCTTTCGAGCCAGTCCGCCGATGCTCCGTGAAACTCACGCTGGATCCGGTCCTCGCCTTCGGAAGCCATCCAGCCGATATTCAGGCCGTTGACCCGAATGCGGTTTCGCAGGAGCGCATAGGCCGTGTTCTTGGTCAGCGTCTCCAGCGCCCCTTTCGACGAGCAATAGGCGGCGATGAAGGGCTGCCCGGCCATCGCCGACATGGAGCCGATATTGACGATCGTGCCTTCGGTTCGCTCGCGCCGCATCACCTTCACCGTCTCCTGCATCAGGAAGAACGGCGCTCGCACGTTGATCCCGAACATCCGGTCGAAGAGCTCCGGTGTCGTGTCGAGGATCGTGCCGCGGTCGGTGATCGCGGCGGCATTGACGAGCGCATCGACCCGGCCGAACTCCGCATCACAAGCCGCAACGACCTTACGGGCGTCCTCGACCTTCTCGAGATCGGCCTCGACATAGATCACCTTCGCGCCGCTGGCCTTGCCGATCTCTTCAGCCTTCGCCCGCCCCTTGGCCGCATTGCGTCCGCAGATGACGATACCCGCCGCGCCGCGTTCGGCGAAGAGGCCGGCGATCGTTGCGCCCAACCCTTGCGTGCCACCGGTGACGATGGCGATCTTGCCTTCCAATTGTCCACTCATCGAATTCCCTCCTCGAAGATGATCGTGTCAAACAGCGACGGCTCCCGGGCGAAACGCACCGGGAGCCCGAATGGGTAATTGAACCGTCAGCTCAGCTTGCGCTTCGCCTGAGCGTCGAGCGCCGCGTGAAAATCCTGCTCGCTCGTTCCCGCCGCCAGCGCCCCGCGCATCAGCTGTGCCTGGGTCTTCGGCGCCAGCCCGCCGAGCGGCGGATCGCGGTCGAGATTGGTCGGGAAGGAATAGCCTTCGGCGCAGGACGCAATCGCATTGGCCGCTTCCGCTTCGGCCAGCTTGCCGTTTGCCAGCAACGCCTTCAGCGCCGGGTAGAGCGTTGCGCTCATTGTCAGCCGATCGACGGTCTCCATCGCCCGGCCAAAGGCGGAGGACACCTGCAGCAGGTTTGCAACGCGGCGGATATCGGCGGAGCGGTTGTTGCCGGCCGCATGGAAGAGGGCGGGATTGAAGAAGACGACATCGCCTTTTTCGAGCGGGAGCTGTACGTGATGTTCGTCGAAATAGGCGCGGAACTCCGGACGGTTGAGGGCCAGGTAACCCGGCACATAGGTCTGGCTGTACGGCAGGAACAGCGTCGGCCCGCTCTCGAGCGGCATGTCGCAATGGGCGACCGCGCCCTGTAGCGTCAGCACCGGCGAGAGCTTGTGCACGTGCGCCGGGTACTGCTCGATCACCGCGGAGGTCTGGAAGCCGAGATGATAGTCCCGGTGCGCCGACTGCGCAGCTCCACCCGGATTGACGCGGTTCACCTGCGCCGTCATCTGGTAGTTCGGCCCGAGCCAGGCTTCGCTGACGAGCGCGATGATGGCGTTGCCGTAGTAGGCGGCAAAATTCTCCGGCGCCTTGAGGCAGTGCTTTTCCAGCGAGTTCCAGATGCGATCGTTTGCGCCGGGCTTGGCAAAGTGATCGCCGCCGCCGCTGTTGCTGCGATGCTGTTCCTCGATGATCTCGTCGAAGACGGTGCTCGCGACATCGATCGCGGCGGTATCGGCAAAGGCGCGCTTGAAGACAGCCACGCCCGGGCCGGTCGCCAGCGCCTCGCAGATCTCGGCAAGCACCGCACGCCGCGTCTCGGAATTGCCGCAGGCGGCGACGAGATCGGCGCTGTTGTAGCTCAGCACGTTCTTGTCGCAGCCCGAGGCATGGGGATAGTCCGCCAGATTGGTTCGGCGCTCCACTTCCGCCCGGAATGCCTCGATATCGCAGGTCTCTTCGGTGAGCCACACACGCTCGATCCGCTGCCGCGCACTGTTGTCGGTCTTCATCCCGTTTCCTCCTCTGGAACACCTTGATGAACACGACTATAGGCGGCGGCAAAACATGATATAGGGCAAGAATCCATCAAAAATCCATCAGGAGATCCATGGCGATGGCCCATCCGTTTCTGGTCAAGGACATCGCCTTTCAGGCCGGCCTCAGCACCGCGACGGTCGATCGCGTGCTCAACGAGCGCCCGGGCGTCCGCCGCCAGACGAGCGCCCGTGTTCGCGCTGCCATCGAGGAACTGGAAAAGCAGCAGGCCGGACTCGACATTCAGGGCCGCAAGTTCGCGATCGATATCGTCATGGAGGCGCCCGAGCGCTTCACCGATGCGGTGCGACGGGCCTTCGAAAGCGAAGCGATGACATTGGCACCGACAAGCTTTCGCTGCCGTTTTCACTTCGCCGAGACCATGCGCCCACACGACATCGTGCAACTGCTCGATCGCATCCGCCTGCGAGGAACCGATGGGCTCGTCTTGAAGGCACCGGATGTGCCCGAGATCGTCGCGGCCGTCGCACGCTTCGAAACCAGCGGCATTCCCGTCGTGACGCTGGTGACAGATCTGCCCCATTCCCAGCGGACCGCTTATGCCGGCGCCGACAACAGGGCGGCCGGAGAAACCGCTGCCTATCTGATCGGCGAGCGCTTTGCCGGTGCCGAAGCCACGGTGCTCGTGACGCTATCCAGCGGCCGCTTCCGCGGTGAGGAAGAGCGCGAGATCGGTTTTCGCCGGGTGCTGCGCGAACATCATCCGACAATCCGGATCGTCGAGATCAGCGAAGGGCATGGTCGCGACAGCGAGACGGGCGCGCTGGCCGACGCGGCGCTTGCTGCCAACCAGGACATCAACGCCGCCTATTCGATCGGCGGTGGCAACCGCTCCGTACTCGCAGCCTTCGATCGCCTCGGCCGCCATTGCGCGCTCTACATTGCCCATGATCTCGATGAGGACAATCTGGCGCTGCTGCGCGCGCGGCGCATTCACTTCGTGTTGCATCATGATCTGAAGACCGACGCTCGCACGGCCTTCCGCACGATCATGCTCCGTGGCCGTGCTCCGTCCACCGTCATCGGCCCTCAGCTTTCAGCCGTCGTGGTCATCACGCCCTATAACGTACCGGAGTAGGAAAATCGCCCCAGCCCCCTGGTCCGGCAGGCGGCTCCTCGCCGGGCAGCACCGCATCGTCAGCGGTCTCGACGCGGTTGCGGCCGCGCCGCTTGGCGAGATAGAGCGCCTCATCCGCAGCCAGCAGCAAGCCGCGCGCCGTCAGGCCATGTCGTGGCGCGAAAGCGATGCCGGCGCTGCCACCAATGACGAGCAACTGGCCATTGAACGCGACCGGCGTCTGCGCATCGGCGACAAGGCCGACCGCAAAACCACGGGCTTCCGTCTCGCTGCAATCGGCGACGATGATGGCGAACTCATCGCCGCCAAGCCGCGCGACCGTCCCCTTGGGGCCGGCTCTGTTGCGAAAGCGCTCGGCCATGGCGACCAGAACGGCGTCGCCGGCCGCGTGGCCGTGGCGGTCGTTGACCGCCTTGAACTCGTCGAGATCGGCATAGACCAGCGTGAACGGATGCGTTTTTGCCCGCAGCAACGCTGCCGCCAGCATATCGTCGAAACCGCTGCGGTTGAGCAACCCCGTCAGCCGATCGTGCTTGGCGAGATGGCGGTTGAGCGCCTCGCTCTGCTGCAAGGCGGCAAAGAGCGTCGAGAAGCGAAAGGCGACGAACGCCATGAGCAGCGCCGCGACGATCGCCATGACGATGACGCTCGGCAGCAGTTCGGCGCGCACAAAGCCACCCGGCGACTTCGGCATCCACGCCGCCACCAGACAAGAGGCGTCGGAACAGCGCCCGATCGAGGCAAAGACGCTGCCCTCCGGCCTCTCGGCCAGCGGCACGAAGGCCAGCCCGCGGATACCCAGGCGCGCGGCGATTTCACGGGTCATCTTGGCCGTCACCGGCCGCACCGAGACCAGGAGCATCGGTGCCCGCCGCTCGGCTGGGATCACCAGTGTTTCCGGGATGACCGCCTGCACGACCGCCACGCTCATGCGCCCGTCGATCTCGCGCAGGTCTACCGCATGAATTCCGGGCACGGCCGGCATCAGCGATTGCGGGTCCGGGGTGACGACATCAAGCGCATAGGAACCATAGTTGTTTCTGAGCGAGTTGTCGTAGCGGCGCTTGGCTTCGTCGAGCAGATCATCGACCTCGTCGAGCGGCACACGGGCCGTGTCGCCCGGCACGACGACGCCATCCTTCAGCACCGTCGAAACGTTGTGATCGACGTCCGTCACGATCAGCCAGGAGAATCCGTAATCCTCCCACAGCCAGCCCATCAGCTCGTCCGCTGCAAAGATGTCGCTGACATGCCCCTTGGCGAGTTCCTGATAGGTTTTGTCCCAGAAGGAGATCTGAGCCTGAAATTGAACGACCGCATCCATCTGGTGGCGCAGCTCGTTTGCCACCAGGCGGCGCTCGGCCGACAGGCCGAAGCGGTCCGCCTCGGCGACGGACCGATCGAGAACGTAGATGAGGCTTGCGATGATCAGGACGGCGACCAGGGTGCAGGCGGCATGGATTGCCCAAACCGTTCTCCTCCGCTTCGCTAGCCGCAAAGTCTTGTCCATGATGCAATCGCCCCCTCGTCCGGCCGGCTGTCGCGAGCGTTCTCGCGCCTTTCCAAGCGCGATGCACGGCGACGGCGGCGGGCACGGGCAGCACCGTAGAGAGCAAAGTCAAAGTTTGGCTTAAATAAGCTGGTGTTGAAATACTTAACAGTTTCAACCCGCTGAATCCGTTGACAATCAGCAGTCGCAGGTGCGCTTGCAGGGAGCGCAAGCCAACGCCACCGCTCCCCCATTTGCACCAGGTGTTCTACTTCGGCACGGCCGTCGCGCGCAGAAAGGAGATGATCTCCTCGTCGCCCTTGTCGCGCGCCAGATCGCGGATCGATGGACCCGCGATGCCATCCCGCAATCCGGCATTGGCACCTCGATCAAGGAGCAGCCGCACGGCGGCTGCCTGCCCGTTGACCACGGCGAATGCCAGCGGCGTCATCCAATCCTGTTGCGGCTCCGGACGGCCGTGGCCCCGGAAGCGGCCGAACGGCGTTTCGAGCAAGTCTGGCTGCCGGTCGAGGTTCTCGGCAACGCGATGGATTACGCCGAACGATGCGGCCGCAAAGATATCCAGCGGCTCTTCCTTCAGGAAACGTACCATCTCGGCCCTGCCGTTGTACGCGGCCCAGCCGATCGGCGGCGCACGATGGTAGGGATCGCGGGCCGTTGCATCGGCGCCGTGATCTAGCAGCAGCCGCGCCATTGCGAGATGCCCGTGCAGCGCCGCCTCGTGCAGCGGAGTGCGCGATGTCATGCGGTTGACGTCGAAACCGAGTGAGAGCATGAGCGCCGCTTCGGCGCGCCTGTCCTCACCCGCGGCTTCATGCAGCAATGCCGGATGCGCTGTCTGCGTCTGTATGATCAGCGTCGGATGGGCGTCGACAAGTGCCCTTGCCGCGTCTCCGTCGTTTTCCGAGATCGCCCGGGCCAGCCGGTCGACATCGTCGAGCGGTGCTTCCAGAGCACCTTGCGAAATCAGATACTGTGCCAGCGCCCGGTCACCGCCGAGTTCCGCCCATTGGTAGGGCGTTCGCCCCTTGATGGTGCGATTGACGTCCGCGCCGTGCTCGACCAGAAGCCGCACGCGGTCGCCCATGCGTTTTTCAAGCGCCCAGGCAAGCTGGTAGTCGAAAACGCGCTCGCCGTTCTCGACGAAACCACCGTCGGCCCGTACCAGCCAATTGTTCCTGTCGTTGGCGTTGAGGCCATAGGCGAGCAGCAGCTTCAGGCAGCCGTTGTCAGGCTCGAACATCCGGTTGTAGAGCGCCTGGCTGTCATTGGGCTGGGCTCCGACGTCAAGCAGCAGCCGCGCGAATCCCGCGCAATCCGGGTGCGGCGGCTGGCGCTCGCGCCCGGCCTCGCCTTCGCCGAAGACGCCGGTCAGCGCCGTGAAACGATACTGGCCATCATCCAGCCAATGGGCGTCCGGATTGGCGCCGCGTGCGATCAGCCGCGCGCCCGCCTCGAAGGAGGAGCGACCGGGAACCCGGGCATAGGCGGCGTAGAGCAGCGGCTCCCAGTCGTAGGGGCCGCCGCGCCTGGTTGCGAGTTTCGGATCAAGATCGAGCCAACGGTCGACCGCAGCGGCATCGCCATTTGCTGCCGCGACATGAATGCTGTCCTCGGCGATTTCAGGACGGGTCTCGATCAGGGCGAGCGCCTCAGAAAAACGTTCGGGATCCGGCGCTATGTCACTGAAATAAGAAACGGTTGCAAGCGACAGGAAGCGGTTCGCAAGCTGCTCCGTTGCCGGATTTGCCGCTCCCGCATTTTCGAAATGCCGCTTCAGCCGGGTCCAGCTCGAGAAGCCGAACTCGCGCGCAAGCACCAGTTGGGCATCCTGAAGGCCCATCGCGGCGAAATCGGAAAAGTAAGGTAGCGCCCGCTGGCTTGCACTGCCATCGCCGGCCTTTACGGCCTTCAAAAGAGCCTTGGCCTGCTTGCGGAGTGTATCGAGGGTAAGGTTCGGGGAAAGATCGCGCGCGATCATGAAAGACCTCCTTTCATTCTCGTCCGGTATCCGCGCCCACAGACTGAAAAGAGGTGTGGCAACCAAGTTCAGTGAGACAGGTGGGCCTTGCCCTTCCCGCGGATCGGATGCGCCCTGCGAACGAGGTCAGCGCTAGCACGCTGGAAGTATACTTGTCCAGCTTTGTCAGCTTTCCGGTTCGTAGCGAACGAAGGCGAAGCGATCGCCCGCCGGCGACCAGTTGGGAACATTGATCGTTCCCTGCCCGCCGAAAAGCTCGAACAGCACGCGCGCATTGCTGCCATCCATGTCCATCAATCGCAGGCGGACGTCTAGATCCCTGGGATGATCGAACACGTCGCCGTCATAGGAGAGCACCAGCAAATGCTTTCCATCCGGCGAAGGGTGCGGAAACCAGTCGCCATAGGGGCTGTTCGTGATGCGCGCGACGGCGCTGCCATCGGGCCGAACGCGCCAGATCTGCATGCGTCCGGTGCGGCTGGAGTTGAAGTATATCCATTCGCCGTCCGCCGACCAGTCCGGCCCGTCGTTGCGCCCTTCCCCGTGGGTCAGCCGCCGCTCCTCGCCGCCATCGACGGAGATCGTGTAGATGTCGAAGACCTGGTCGCGGATTCCGCAATAGGTCACCGTTCGTCCATCCGGCGACCAGCCGTGCCAGTAGGACGGCAGGTTGCGGGTCACAAGCCGCGGCGTGCCGCCTTCGGCCGGCAGCAGATAGATTGCCGACTTGCCGAACTCGGTCTTGTCGCTGATTGCGATCGTGGCCCCGTCCGGCGAAATGCCGTGGTCGTTGTTGCAGAGTGTGGCAAAGCCGGTGTCGATCTCCACCGGCTCCGAACCGTCGAGGCCGAGGCGATAAAGCCGGCCATCGCCGTTGATGACCAGGTGCGTGCCGTCCCGCGACCAGTTCGGCGCCTCGACCAGCCGGTCCGTTTGCCAGACGACCTGTGTTTTGCCGGTGGTGATGTCGTGGATTTCGATGGAACTGCGCATTCCGCTCTCCTGCCTAGCTGCGGAGCTGTTTGCAGGCTTCGCCCGGCGGCAACGTCGCCAGAATTTTGGTGCAGATCGACTGCATCAGGATCAGATTACGTTGGTCCCGCCATGTCGAGACGAAGCCCCAGGCCAAAAGCAGCAGTGTGCAGACGAAGGCAACGCCGACGATGACAAGGCTGCCGATCGCAAGGCCGTAGATCCCAAAGACCGCCGGCGTCGCGAAATAGGCGACCTGCGCCGAAAGCTGCCTGCTCGCCGAAGCGTCGCTCAGCGACCATAGCCGAACGAGCCGGATTTCCTCCTCCGTGAACTCCGGACGGCTTTCCGTGCCGTCCCGCGCTTTTGCAGCCGCGCTCACCACCTACCCCCGATCGCGGAAACGGTTGGTGATCGGGTAGCGCCGGTCGCGGCCGAAGTTCTTCTTGGTAATCTTCACGCCCGGCGCCGACTGCCGGCGCTTGTACTCGGCGATGTAGAGCAGATGCTCGACCCGGTGCACCGTCGCCTCTTCATGGCCGCGCGCCACGATCTCGTCAGTGCCCATCTCCTTTTCCACCAGGCATTCGAGAATATCGTCGAGCACCGGATAGGGTGGCAGCGAATCCTGGTCCGTCTGGTTGGGACGAAGCTCTGCCGACGGCGCCTTGTCGATGATGTTCCGCGGAATGACGATGCCGGACGGGCCCAGTGCACCTGGGGGAACCGTGGTATTGCGCCAGCTCGAGATGGCATAGACCTGCATCTTGTAGAGGTCCTTGATCGGATTGAAACCACCGTTCATGTCGCCATAGAGCGTGGCATAGCCGACGGACATTTCCGACTTGTTGCCCGTGGTCACCACCATCGAGCCGAACTTGTTGGAGATCGCCATCAGGATGGTGCCGCGCGTGCGGCTCTGCAGGTTCTCCTCGGTGATGCCGGGCTCCGTTCCCTCGAACGTATCGGAAAGCGCGCTCAGGAACCCTTCGACCGGCTCGGAAATCGGCACGATGTCGTAGCGGCAGCCGAGTGCGGCGGCGCATTCCTTGGCGTCCTTCAGCGATTCCTGCGAGGTGTAACGGTAGGGCAGCATGACGGTGCGCACCCGCTCTTCGCCGAGCGCATCGACGGCCAGTGCGGCGCAGATCGCCGAATCGATACCGCCGGAAAGTCCGAGCACGACGTTCTTGAAGCCGTTCTTGTTCACATAGTCACGGAAGCCGAGCATGCAGGCGCGGTAATCCGCCTCCTCCCGCTCCGGCAGGCGAGACTTCAGGCCGCCTTCGCAATGCCAGCCGCCGTCGCCCTTCTTCCATTCGACGATCGAAATCGCCTCCTCGAACTGGCTCATCTGGAAGGCCAACGACTTGTCGGTGTTGAAGGCGAAGCTTGCGCCGTCGAACACAAGCTCGTCCTGGCCACCGAGCTGGTTGGCATAGATCATCGGAAGGCCGGTCTCGAGAACCTGCTTCAGCACCACCTGGTGGCGGACATCCACCTTGCCGCGATAGTAGGGCGAACCGTTCGGCGACAAGAGGATCTCCGCGCCGCTTTCCGCCAGCGTCTCGCAGACGCCGAGATCGCCCCAGATGTCCTCGCAGATCGGAATACCGATGCGCACGCCGCGGAAGTTCACCGGGCCCGGCATCTCCCCCTGATCGAAGACGCGCTTTTCGTCGAATTCGCCGTAGTTCGGCAGATCGACCTTGTCGCGGAATGCGATCACCTTGCCGTCGTCAAGCACCGCCACCGAATTGTGTCGCCCGGATTTGGCAAGCCGCGGCAAACCGATGATGACGCCCGGTCCGCCGTCGGCCGTCTCAGCCGCCAGCTTTTCGACTGCTTGCAGGCATGCCTTCAGGAAGGCCGGCTTCAAAACGAGATCTTCCGGCGGATAGCCGGAAATGAACAGCTCCGTCAGCAACAGGAGATCGGCGCCCTGGCGCGCGGCATCAGCGCGCGCCTCGCGCGCCTTGGCCAGGTTTCCGGCGATGTCACCCACCGTCGGATTGAGCTGGGCGACTGCGATGCGGAGGATCGTGGGGGCGGTCTTGTGAGCGGTCATGAGCGGGCCTGTCGGTCTTTTCTGAGCGATTGCGTCTGACTTTCGCAGTGTTCTTTAGCGCAATCCGCGGGAAAATACCCACAGCCAATCGCAGCTCCGCGAAAAAATACCGAAAAATTCTGTCTTTCCCGGTTCTTATGAAGGGCCGTTGCAGTGCCCTCACGTCACGAAAACCTGTTCCCAAACCACGTTAAGAAACCATTCATCCCCTGTTCAAAATGACAGGCGTATGACAGATACACGACGCATTTATGAAATTGGAGAATATGTTGGCTAGTATCGATTCCGCTGTCGCGAGAGGCTCGCGCGTCTACGTCGATAGACCCGGCTTCACCGCACGGCACGCCAAGACACTTGCGGCCACCCGCAGCGCATTGTTCTCCCTCTTCGTCGCAGCCTCCCTCGTCTTCGTCGTCGAACTGATCGTGCGTCAGTCGCTGTCCGATGCGCTCGCCTACATGCTCGATCCGACGCGCCCGGCGCTGACGACCGTCGGTGCATTCTTCCTGATCATGCTGGCGGTTGACGGCATTTTCGGTCGCGAGCACAAATCGGCCGTGGTGATCGCACCGCTTGCCATCATCCCTGCCGTCGTCTGCCAGCAGAAACAGGTCTTCCTCTCCGATCCGCTTTATCCGACCGACTTCCTGTTCGGCCGCCAGATCATGGAATTGATGCCAGTTCTGGTGAAGGATCGGCCGTGGACGGCCATCGGCATTGCCGTCGGCCTGATCGCCGCCGCCGTCGCGATCGCCCTTCTCCTGCGTTTTGCCTGGCGGACCTTCCCCAAGCTTTCGACGCGCGAGCGTGTCGCCCGTCTTGCCTTCGCGCTGCCGCTGCTCGTCGCCTTCTGGAACATCATGGATTACAACCAGTTCTCCTGGATCCGTGACCGCCTGAAGGTCATCCCCATCATGTGGGACCAGACCGAGAACTATAAACACAACGGTTTCGCCCTTGCGTTTGCCATCAACCTGCCGATGGCCAATGTCAGCGCGCCTGCCGGCTACATGGCCGACGCGATCGACCGTATTCCGGTGAAGCCGCTTCCGGCCGGCACCTCGCATCGCGGCAAGGCCGACGTCATCGTGCTGATGAGCGAATCCTTCTGGGATCCGACCCGCCTGCCGAACGTCAAGCTGTCGCCCGATCCGATGCCGACGATCCGCGAAATGCAGTCGGGCAACGTCTTTTCGCCGGAATTCGGCGGCATGACCGCCAATGTCGAGTTCGAAGCGTTGACCGGCTTCTCGAACGCCTTCCTGCCCTACGGCAGCATTCCGTATCAGCAGTACATCCGCAACCCGATCCCGTCGCTCGCGACGTTCTTCCGCGGCGAAGGCTATGTCTCGCGTGCCATCCATCCCTTCCAGAGCTGGTTCTGGAATCGCACCGCCGTCTACAAGGCCTTCGGTTTCGACATGTTCAAGTCGGAAGAGAACATGCCGCCGATGCAGAAGCGCGGCATCTTCGCCTCGGACGAGTCGCTGACCAACGAGATCATCCGCCAGGCCGACGCGATGGACGACCCGTTCTTCTTCTTCGCCGTCACGCTGCAGGGCCATGGCCCCTATGAGGCCAACCGCTACGCAAAGAACACCATCAAGATCGAGGGCGACCTGCCCGAAGCCGACCGCCAGGTGCTCGCCACCTATGCGCAGGGCATCAAGGAAGCCGACGACAGCCTGAAGAAGCTGATGGACTGGGCCAAGAAGCGCGACCGCGAGACGGTCATCGTGCTCTTTGGCGACCACCTGCCGCCGCTGAACACCGTCTATACCAGCACCGGCTTCATGAAGGGCGTCACCGCAGAGCGTAAAGGTTCGAAGGATCAGATGAAGGCGCAGCACGAAACGCCGCTCGTCGTCTGGTCGAACAAGACAGGCCCGAAGAAGAACGTCGGCACCATCAGCCCAGCCTTCCTCTCCTACCAGATCCTCAAGCAGTCCGGCTACGAGCACCCCTACTACACCGGGTTCCTCGGCAAGGTGTACGACCAGTACCGCGTCGTCGACCGCTATATGCTGATCCGCAAGAACGGCAAGGAGGTCGCCGAGTGGTCGCGCCAGCCTAAGGTGCCGGCACTGCTGCGTGACTACCGCTTCCTGCAGCACGACATGATGTTCGGCGACCGTTTCTCGACCGACCGGTTCTTCAAGTCCCACGCCGACCTCTTCGCGAGCGCGGCCGAGACCCACTGATCCATCGAAGCCGGACCGGCTACACCCGGTCCGGCTCTCGAGCTTCCGGGGCGACGCCGCGTCTCGCGGACAGAAAACCGCTACGGACTTTTGCTGGAAATGCTCTAGATTTTCTCCGTCCAACCCCGGAGATCGTCATGCCGCACTTCAACAATTTCTCACAACAGCTCTTCGGCAAGCCGCTCAGCGAACTCGGCGAGATTGAGCGCCGCATACTCGCCCACGCGCGCGAGCGGCGCCCGCTGACCACCGATACCAATGCGGCTTTCGCAGCCCGGCAGACCTTCGGCGACAGGCTCGCAGACAGCATTGCCCGGGTCGGCGGCTCTTGGACCTTCATCCTTGCCTTCTGTGGCTTCCTCGTCTGCTGGGTGATCGTGAATTCGCTGCTGCTCCTGGCTGGAGCGTTCGACCCCTACCCCTATATCTTCCTCAACCTGGTGCTTTCCATGCTAGCCGCCCTGCAGGCGCCGATCATCATGATGTCGCAGAACCGCCAGGCCGAACGTGACCGCTTCGCGGCGTCCAAGGACTATGAGGTCAACCTGAAATCCGAAGTCGAACTCATCGCCCTGCACCACAAGGTCGACGATGTATTGCTGCGCGAGATCTCGGAACTGCGCGCCGACCTTGCAACGCTCAATCGCCAGCTCGAACAATACCGGTCATCGCCCGGGCAGGACTGAACGCCCAAGCCAGTCTGATCCCTGGTGCCGCCCCAAAACGGGGTATCTCAGCGGTTTTGCAGCCATCTCCGAATTCGCTATTTCGGGGGTATGACAGGCAAGAACTCGATTACCTTCATAAACACTAAATCAACCGTGAATACGCCTTTTGCAACATGTGCGAAAAGTATGACGATTCAACAACTTATCGGAGTATGAGAAAATTAATATTTGAGGACCATCGTGTGGGTGCAGGGACATTTGAAAAACACAGCAACGTGGGTACGCGGAGATGCTGCAATGTCCAACTTCAAGCGCCTTACAGGCGGCCAAGACGGCGCCGCTGCAATCGAATTTGCAATCATAGCGCCGCTCTTCTTCCTTTGCGTGCTGACCTTGATCGCCTACGGCGTCTACCTCAGCACAGCCCATTCCATCCAGCAAATCGCCGCAGATGCCGCGCGTACAGCCATCGCCGGACTATCGGAAAACGAGCGTGAACGCCTCGCGACCGACTACATCCGGCGCACGACGATGGATCAGGCCTTCATCAAATCCTCGCACATGACCGTCACCGTCAAGGCCGACGCCAACAACGCCAACCAGTTCACGGTGCGGATCAAATACAACGCCGCCGACCTCCCGATCTTTAACCTTTTCACATTCGCCATGCCGAGTAGCCAGATAGAGCGCTTTGCAACCATACGGGTAGGAGGGGTCTGAGATGTCGTGGAAATCGACGCGCATGCGCGCGCTGCTCCGATCGCGAGGCGCCAATGTGGGAATCTCCGCCGCCCTGGTCATGCCATTGGTCGTCACCTCCATGGCACTCGGCATCGACTACGGCTATCTGACCGTCCAGAAGCGGGAGATGCAGTCGACGGTCGACCTGGCCGCGATCGCTGCAGCGGCCAACATCTCGTCTGCCGAAAAGGCCGTGCTCAACCATTTCTCCAACAATGGCCTCAACTACGCCGTGGCAACGCCGAGCGGCTTGATGACGGCGGATGGCAAGCTACTGCCATTGAGCGATGTCGGCACGGGAAAGGTCGACGGCGTCGCCACACTAACGCGCGGTCGCTACGTCCCCGACCCTTCGGTCGATGCCGGACAGCGCTTCATCAAGGACGCCACGCCCGCCGACGCCGTGCAGGTTCTGCTGGAAAAGAAAGGCCAGATCTTCCTTGCCTCCATCTTCAGTGCGCCGCCGGATCTCAACGTCGTCGGTACCGCCGCCAGTTCCAAGATTGCCGCGTTCTCCGTCGGCTCACGCCTCGCCAGCCTGAACGAAGGGGTGCTGAACTCGATCCTCGGCCAGATGCTCGGAACCACCGTCTCTCTCAAGGTCATGGACTATGAGGCACTCATCGACGCCGACATCGACGTCCAGCCGTTCCTGAAGGTCGTTGCGACGAAACTCAACCTGACGGCCGCCTCCTACGAGGACGTGCTGAAGGCCAACCTGACCATACCGCAGCTACTCTCCTCGATGCGGCTCGTGCAGGGCCTGTCGGGCACCGTGACGGCCGCACTGAAGAGCATCGAACTTTCGACAGCCAGCAACAGGAAGACCGTCACGCTGGCGCAAATCCTCAATCTCGACCCGAAAAAGAGCCTGCAAGTCAATGCCGGCTCCGACTGGGCGATGAAGGTCAGCGCGCTGCAGCTCGTCTCTGCGGCTGCCGCAATTGCCAATGGCGAAAACCAGATCGCGCTCAACGCCGTGACCGGGCTTCCCGGCATCGCCTCTGCCAAGGTCAAGCTCGCCATCGGCGAACCACCGGTGGAGACGCCAAGCCATCGGCTCGGAACACCGGGGGCAGCGGTGCGCACCGCGCAAACCCGCCTCGCCGTCGAAGTCTACGTCGACGGCCTTGCGGCCCTTGCCGGCATTCGCATCCGGCTGCCGATCTATGTCGAACTCGCCTATGCCGAAGCGAAGCTTGCCGACATTCGCTGCTATGGCGGCACACCGGATAATGCAGCGGTCAGCGTGGACGCGGTACCCGGCGTAGCCGAGATTGCCATCGGCGACGTCGACCCGACGGTACTCTCGAACTTCTCGTCCGATGCCCGCGTGAAAAGGGCGCGCCTCGTCGATGCCCTCGTCGTCAAGATCGACGCGCTCGCTCATGTGGAGGCCCAGAACCTCAAGGCTTCGCGCCTGAGCTTCAGCCCATCCGAGATTGCGGCTCGATCGATCAAGAGCGTTTCCACGAGGGATATTCTCACCTCCACAACCCAGACGCTGCTGAACAATCTCGACCTCAACATCCAGGTCCTGTTCCTGACGCTCGGCAGCCCCACGATCATTCAACAGGCGCTAGCCCAGACCCTGGGCTCCGTCACCAAACCGGTCGACGACCTCCTCTACAACCTGCTCCTGCTCGTCGGCATGCGGGTCGGCGAGGCCGACGTGCGCGTCACCGGCGTCAAGTGCCAGCCGCCAGTTCTGGTGCAGTGACCGGGTTCAGTTATACGTAAGGGGCGCCTGACGATGGGAGGTCAGGCGCCCCTTTTTGAACAAAATCGGTTGTTCGCACGTTATGGGCAGGCTAATCCTGCTATAAGGGGTAAGGCTGAAGGCGGTTGGCGACCGGGCAACTTGAAAAATCAAGAATCGGGCGAGCCGCGCAAGCATCGGGGGGTGTGCGCAGCAAATGCGTGTCGTGGCAGAGCATGAAGGCGTTGTACCGGCTGGTGCACTTGCCTTCACCGCAGAAGATTTTCGTAATCATCCGAACTTCCGGGCGATCCTTCAGGCGAGCGCGCGGGATCTCATGTCGGTGTTCGACATCTTCCCGCGGGTTGCCCGTCTCGTCGCCTCTCACCAGAAGTGGACGCTGAGCCAGGCTGTCTATACGCTGCATCTCGAGCGCGACCCGGGTAATCCGGAAACCGGCATCACGACTGCGCGCCTCCTGAAATTCATGCACGAAATGGGCGGCGCCAGCCGCAACACCGCTGCGGCCTTCATCGCCGAACTGCTGACCTACAAGCTGCTGCGCGATACGGATGGCGGCCGCGCCAAGAAGAAGGTGCGCCCCCTGGAGCCGACCGAAATCAGCGAAGGGGCGATGCTGCGCTGGTTCATGAGCCAGATGGGCACACTCGACCGCTTCGACGGCAAGGGCCGCCTTCAGCGCGTCGAAGCCGACCGGACTGTCTTTGAGCGCGCCCAGCCGATCGCGACCCGCCTGCTGCTGACCGATCAGCGGTGGAGCGAACCACCGGAAGCTGTGGCCGCCTTCGTCTGGACCGAATGCGGCGGCCTGCTGCTGGACGATCTGATGTCACGGCCAGACAGCCTGGAACCGGTCGATGGCAAGGTCTGGCTCGAAGCGAGCCTCTCGGAACTCGCCACGCACTACATGATCTCGAACACGCATATCAGGCGCATTTTCACCCGTGCTCAGGATGCGGGCCTCATCGGTCGCGCGGGCGAGGGCCAGCGCGGGCTGTTCTGGCTAGGCGAACGCCTGATCGACGAATATTGTCAGTGGCAATCGGTCAAGATGGCCGGCCTTGCCAATGGCTTCGAACAGGCGGTCCGGCAGGCAAAGACCGCGCCGGAGTGATCGCTCAACTGCGCCCAGCCGCATATTTCGGCAAGTCGTCGCTGATCTCGTAGAAGTCGCCCTGATCGTCGCAGAAGATATGATAGCCGGCCTTGAGCGCAGTCGGCTTCTCGAAGGAGCCGGCGAGGATCGAGGTGTAGTCCAGCCCATCCGCCTTCCAGAACAGGGCTGAGCCGCAATGCCGGCAAAAGCCGCGGCTGGCGCTCTCGCTCGCCCGGTACCAGGTGAGGTTCTCCGTCCCCTCCACCTCGAGATCCGCGTCCTGAACATTGGTCGCGGCATAGTAGAGACCGGTCTGCTTCCGGCACTGGCCGCAATGGCAATAGATCAGCTCGCGCAACTCGCCACGCGCGGCAAAGCGCACCGCCCCGCAAAGACAGCTCCCCTTGTGAACGTCCGGCATTGTCCCCCCCCAAAGCAAAAATCGTTGTGCATCACCCTGTCATGCGGTTGATCAGGCGGCACGATCACGCGCGGCGTATCCTGCTCCAGACACGAAAATGCCGGGCCAGCTTCCAGAGCCGACCCGGCATTGTCAAATTCAAAACTCCCAAGTGATGTTCAGAAAACCTGAACGATGCCAGAGATTTAGATCAGCCGTTGACGACCATCTTCTTCTCGTCGCGGCCGCCCTTCATGCGTTCGGCGAGCAGGAACGCGAGCTCCAGCGCCTGATCCGCATTGAGGCGCGGGTCGCAGTGGGTGTGGTAGCGGTCGGCAAGATCGTCGCCGGAAAGCGCGCGTGCACCACCTGTGCATTCCGTCACGTCGTTGCCGGTCATCTCGATGTGGATGCCGCCCGGATGCGTGCCTTCGGCGCGGTGGATCTGGAAGAAGCTCTCGACTTCCGACAGGATCCGCTCGAACGGGCGGGTCTTGTAGTTGTTGAGCGTGATCGTGTTGCCGTGCATCGGATCGCAGGACCAGACGACCTTCTTGCCTTCGCGCTCGACCGCACGGATGAGGCGCGGCAGATGCTCGGCTACCTTGTCATGGCCGAAGCGGCAAATGAGCGTCAGGCGGCCGGCTTCGTTGGCCGGGTTCAGAAGGTCGATCAACTCCAGCAAGCCATCGGCCGTCAGCGACGGACCGCACTTCAGGCCGAGCGGGTTCTTGATGCCGCGGCAATATTCGATATGCGCATGGTCGGGCTGGCGGGTACGATCGCCGATCCAGATCATGTGGCCGGAGGTGGCGTACCAGTCGCCCGAGGTCGAGTCGACGCGGGTCAGGGCCTGCTCGTAGCCAAGCAGCAGCGCCTCATGGCTGGTAAAGAAATCGGTCTCGCGCAGGCTCGGATGGTTCTCCGAGGTGATGCCGATCGCCTTCATGAAGTCCATAGTCTCGGAAATCCGGTCGGCGAGCTTGCGGTAGCGCTCGGCCTGCGGGCTGTCCTTGACGAATCCGAGCATCCACTGGTGCACGTTGTCGAGGTTGGCATAGCCACCCATCGCGAAGGCGCGCAGAAGGTTCAGCGTCGCGGCCGACTGGCGGTAAGCCATGATCTGGCGTTCCGGGTTCGGAATGCGCGCTTCCTCGGTGAACTCGATGCCGTTGATGATGTCGCCACGGTAGGACGGCAGCGTGACATCGCCCTGCTTCTCGACACCCGACGAGCGCGGCTTGGCGAACTGGCCGGCGATGCGGCCGACCTTTACCACCGGCTGCTGGGCGCCGAACGTCAGAACGACGGCCATCTGCAGGAAGGCGCGGAAGAAGTCGCGGATCGTGTCGGCGCCGTGTTCGGCGAAGCTTTCGGCGCAGTCGCCGCCCTGCAGCAGGAAGCCTCGGCCTTCGGCAACATTGGCAAGGGCGCTCTTCAGACGGCGCGCTTCACCCGCAAACACCAGCGGCGGATACTTCGCGAGGCGCGCTTCGGTCGCCTCAAGCGCTGCCAGGTCCGGATAGTCCGGCACCTGCTGGATGGGTTTTTGCCGCCAGCTGTTTGGAGTCCAAGTCTGTGCCATTTCGATCACCTGTTGTCTGCCGCGGTTCTGTCCGCGCGGGTCGCGCCCTGACGGCCGTAGATGGCCGCCCGGTATTCGGAAATTTCACTCACATCCGCGTGCCCTGCCCCGGACGCTGAGCCCGGCCTTGTGCCCACCCAAGGCGGAAACGCCGCGGAATGCGGGCTTATAGACGTTAAGGAAACGCTTGGAAAGCCATCCTACCAGAATTCATTGCTTTGCAGCACGCATGGAACGCAAGGATATGTCCGCGGAGCGCACGATCCCGAAAGTCCTGCTCTCTATATCGAAAGAACGATGCGCCGTTTCAATGGGATAGTGGCATCCCTGATGCTACAGCCGCCGCCAAGACAGGCGACAGAATGTTCAGTGATCGTGCCCGGCGGCTTGGGGCCGGCAATGGCTGGCCCTCGCGTCCCAGCGCGCGCCTGTGCGTTCCGTGAGTGGCGCATCGGAACGCGTCGAGCGCGCGTCCGATCTGCACCGGTTAAGCAGGAAAGAGAAGACCGGCAGCACCCAGTGCAGGCCACGCCACTCCGGTCCGTCGAGCGGATCATCCAAGCCGTTGCATGACCCGCGGCGACGTTCACGCTGAAGAACGGTCCACATGACTGCCCAATGTTCAAACATGTTCTCGCCTCCTTTGCCTTGAGACACCAGGAGACCTAATGTCTTCGCCGGCAGCGTTGTAGGCGCACCGTTGAAAGACGTCTTTCATCCGCGAACGGAAGCCAGGGCGGACGACCCGCGCTACTACGAGACAGTGACCGCCATGGAGTGCTTATGGCCGAGGCAGCCTGGGACGATTTGAAACTGTTTTATCACGTTGCGACCGAGGGTGGGTTGAGCGGTGCTGCGACGCGGACAGGCTTGAGCGCCCCAACCATCGGCCGTCGCATGCACGCGCTCGAGCGCACGACCGGCAGGGTGCTCTTCATTCGCAGCCAGCAGGGCTACCGCCTCGCCCACGACGGCCAGATACTGTTCGAACATGTCCATGCCATGCAGAATGCCGCCGTGAACATCTCCGATTGGCACCGCGATGCTTTTGCGCTGCCGATCGTGTCGGTCGCAAGCGACGCCTGGGTCTCAGGCTTCGTCGCCGAACATTCAACGGACATCCGCGCCTGGGGTGACGCCTTTCGCTTCTGCTGCAAGCACGTACGTCGCGGCTTCGACCTGACCTTCCGAGAGGCGGACGTCGCCGTGCTGCACGAACAACCCCGCTCCGGCAACGTAGCGGTGCGCCGCTCGGTGAACATCGCCTATGCCGTCTATCGCGCCGGCAACATGCCGGAGCGTGACGACTTTCCCTGGATATCGATGGGCACCGAAGTTGCCTGCTCGCCGGCAGAGAGATGGGTGTTTGAAAACCGCGAGCAGCAGATCCACACCTGGACCGACAGCCCCGCCCTGCTCGTGCGGCTGATCCGCAACGGCGCCGGGCGCGGCATGCTGCCTGCCTTTATCGGCGACGGTGATCCGCTCCTGAAGCGCGAAAGCGGTCTGATCGACAGCCTGACGCATCCGTTGTGGATCGCGGCAAACGACGACGATCGCCGCCGCCCGGAAGTCCGGACGGTCATTGATCGCCTCGCCGATCTCTTCAAACGCGAAGAAGCGCGGTTCGCAGGCGCATCCGCCTGAAGGTCAGACCCGCTCGCCCTTGCGGATGCGATAGGACGGCGAATACATCGTCACCAGTTCTTCGGCCGCCGTCGGATGCACCGCCATCGTCCGGTCGAAATCGTCCTTGGTGCAGCCCGCCTTCAGCGAGATGCCGAGCAGCTGCGCCATTTCGCCGGCGTCGTGGCCAAGGATATGCGCACCGAGCACCTTGCGGTCGGCGGCATTGACGATCAGCTTCATGATCATCTTTTCCTTTCGGCCCGAGAGCGTCGCCTTCATCGGTCGGAACTCGGCGCGATACACTTCCAGCTCGTCGAAGCGGCGCGCCGCTTCTTCTTCCGTCAGGCCGACGGTGCCGATTTCCGGCTGCGAGAAGACGGCAGTGGCGATCAAGTCGTGATCCGGCGACACCGGGTTGTTCTTGTATTCGGTCTCGATGAAGCACATGGCTTCGTGGATCGCAACCGGCGTCAGCTGGACGCGGTCCGTCACATCGCCGAGCGCGTAGACGCCGGCAGCGCTGGTGCGCGAAAATGCGTCTACGACAATCGCGCCGCGCTCGTCCGTCTTGACACCGGCTGCCTCAAGGCCCAGCCCCATGGTGTTCGGCACGCGGCCGAGCGCCAGCATCACCTGGTCGACGGCGAGATCGCCGTGCTTCATGGTGTGTGCGACGCGCTTGCCGTCGGCATCGAGGGTGACCGCCTGGATGATGTCTTCGCAGAGGATGCGAATGCCCTTCTCTTCCATCGCCACATGCAGCCCGCGGCGCAAATCCTGGTCGAAGCGCGAGAGAATTTCCTTGCCGCGATAGATCAGCGTCGTCTCGACGCCGAGACCGTGGAAGACATTGGCGAATTCGACCGCGATGTAGCCGCCGCCGGCAATCAGGATCGATTTGGGCAGTTCCGCAAGATCGAAGGCCTCGTTCGAGGAAATGCAGTACTCGTGCCCGGGCAACGCGTCATGCGGCGTCGGATGACCACCGACGGCGATCACGATGCGTTCGGCCGTCACAGTCTTGCCGCTGTCGAGCAGGCGAACCGTGTTCGGGCCGACGAGCTCTGCGCGCGTATGCAGGATTTCGGCGCCGGCATTGTTCAGGCCCTTCTGGTAGAGCCCTTCGAGCCGGGTGATTTCCTGCTCCTTGGCGGCGACCAGCTTCTTCCAATCGAACGTGCTCTCGCCGACCGACCAGCCGAAGCCGGCGGCATCCTCGAAATGCTCGGAGAACTGCGACGCGTAGACATAGAGCTTCTTCGGCACGCAGCCACGGATGACGCAGGTGCCGCCGTAGCGAAACTCTTCCGCGATCGCCACCTTCTTGCCGAGGCTCGCCGCCAACCGCCCGCTTCTGACACCACCGGACCCGCCACCGATTACGAAGAGGTCATAGTCGAACGCGGGCATGGGCAGTCTCCTGAAAGCAAGCGGGCCGGAATGGCGAAATGGAAGGCGCGCCGAACGATCGCGCGTTCGGCAAGCATCAGCGGCCAGCCGAAGGCCGCGCCGCAGGCACATATAGTGGTGCCACCGGCCAAAAGAAAAGCCCGGATCTCTCCGGGCTCCTCGAAACGTGATGAATGCCGCTGGCGCGTGATTATTGCGCCGGTGCCTGGACGGCGCCTTCGGCGGCCGGCTGCGTGCTGCCGACCTTGTCGTCGAGCGACTTGGTGGCTTCCTGGGTCAGGTCGCGCGAAACGCCCGAGGCCCAGATGTCGGCCGCCTTCAGCAGTTCGCGCGAGGCGATCGGACCGTCGTTCAGGAGCTTCTTGCCGGCAGCGGAACCGT
This sequence comes from Ensifer adhaerens, assembly GCF_020035535.1. Lineage (NCBI taxonomy): Bacteria > Pseudomonadati > Pseudomonadota > Alphaproteobacteria > Hyphomicrobiales > Rhizobiaceae > Ensifer > Ensifer adhaerens. Next base: position 1,825,255 of record NZ_CP083349.1, read on the forward strand.
AGAATTCCGTGATGGCGTTCAGCTCTTCCAGCGTAAAGGTCTTGGCATAGATCGTCGCGGCTTCGTTCTCGAGGTCGGCGCGGCGCGCGGCAAGAGCCAGCGCCTTGTCGTCAACCGTCGCGGTGATCAGTTCCTGATGGTTGGGCGAAGCCTGGATCAGGGTGTTCTTCAGCCGCTCAGCAAGGTTCGGCAGAATGTTGTCGAAGCTGTTGGTCACGCCGAGCGCTGCGATCGTCGCGCGCGCCGCCTTGATCTGCTCTTCGGAGACGTCCTGGGCCTGCACCGCCGGTACAGATGCGGAAAGCAGAACCGCGGTGGCAGCGAAAGTGCGGACAAGACCTGCGAGTTTGTTCATTTTTACCCTTGCTCCTGTGTTTGTCGCATGCTGCCCGGGCGATTGCCGCCGCCAGGCCCGCATGTATGGAAACCTGTTGTCTTTACCGCTCCCAGCCCGGTGCGGGCTGTCGGGAACCGGGTCAGGACGCAGTCAGAATGCGTGCCTTTTCCGGCCCTGCAATGATTGCCAGCGACGCGATATTGATGAAAAGCCCGTGCTCGACGACGCCGGGAATGGCATTCAGCTCTCCCGCGAGCGCATCTGCATCAGGAATACGGCCAAAAGATGCATCGAGAATGAGGTGTCCACCGTCGGTCTTGAAGGCGCCATCATGCGATTGGCGCACGGCGATTTCGCCGGAAAGGCCGAGGCGCGAAGCGACTTTCTCGATCGCGATCCGCGTTGCCACCTGTCCGAAGGGATTGACCTCGATCGGCAGTTTGAAGGCGCCGAGAACATCGACCACCTTCGATTCGTCGGCGATCACGATCATTCGCTGCGAAGCGCTCGCGACGATCTTTTCGCGCAGCAGCGCGCCGCCGCCGCCCTTGATCAGGCGAAGTTGGCCGTCGACTTCGTCGGCGCCGTCAATCGTCAGGTCAAGTTCCGGCAGCTCGTCGAGCGACTTCAGCGAAACACCGAGCTCGAGGCAGAGCCGGGCCGTCCGCTCCGAGGTAGGAACGCCTTCGATGCGGAAGCCCGCGGCAACCTTCTCGGCCAACAGCCGGACGAATTCCTCCGCCGTGGAGCCGGTCCCGATGCCAAGGCGCATGCCGTCTTCGACATATTCCAGAGCCGCAGCCGCGGCTTTGATTTTCATTTCGCGGGCGTCCATGCGCCAGTCGCTCCCTTGTAATTCCAACGGAGGCCTTTGCTGCAAACAGCGAACGGCCTGCCCGTTTTCCGCTGAGACACTTACACGCCCGGCGACGCAAACAAAAGTCAAAATGAAATTGCCGCCAAGGAATCCGTAGCGCTTGCGACGTGCACGCCCCATTGCATTTGGCCACCACTTCGCCTACCCGAACGGCAACGTTTCCGGTGCCATGAGGTTTTTTCGGTGTCATCTCCCACAGTCGTCTTCGATCTCGATGGAACGCTCGTCGATACCGCGCCAGACCTGGTCGCAAGCCTCAACCATGCCGTGACCCAGGCCGGCATCGCGCCGGTCGGCTACGCCGATCTCACCCATCTCGTCGGACACGGCGCGCGCGCCATGATCGAGCGCACCTTCGCACTTCGGCAAAAGCCGCTCGCTGAAGACGTGCTGGAATGGCAGCTCAAGGAGTTCGTCGATTTCTACCACGGTTCGATGCCCGGCGATTCGCTGCCCTATCCGGGGCTCGTCGACGCGCTCGACCGCCTCTCCGGCGCCGGCTTCAAGCTGGCGGTCTGCACCAACAAGCCGGAAAAACTGGCGACGCGTCTGCTCGAACGCCTGGGGCTGATCGAGCGCTTCGCCGCGATCTCGGGCGGCGATACCTTCGAAGTGCGCAAACCGAATGCCGAGCACCTGCTGAGAACGGTCACCAATGCCGGCGGCAAGGCCGAGCGCTCGGTCATGGTTGGCGACAGCCTCAACGACATCCTGGTAGCGCGCAACGCCGCCGTGCCCTCGATCGCAGTACCCTTCGGCTATTCGGACGTCCCGGTCGAAAGCCTCGAACCGACCAAGATCATCGGCCACTTCGATGAACTGACGCCGGACCTGGTCTCGGCACTGCTCGAAGCCCGATAACAGAACAGAAAAAAGGCCGCTCGAAGCGGCCTTTTCTTTTTCTTCTACCTTAGCCTTCGGCTCTGCGGGCGCCCCGCGTCGCGTCAAAAGCGCGGTTCATGTACATGTCGCGCTCGTAGACGTCGTTGTAATATTCGACGACCCCGTCCTTGTTCGGCCAGGCCGTGAAGTAGGCGACATAGACCGGCACCTTCACCGGCACCTGCAGCGCCTTGTTGCGACCACCGGCGATCTCCTTGCCGACATCCTCGACACTCGTTCCAAGCACCGCCGCCGCCATCCGGCGCGGATCGGCAAGCCGCACGCAGCCGTGGCTGAGCGCGCGGTTGTCACGCTTGAAGAAGCTCTTCGAGGGGGTGTCGTGCATGTAGATTGCATGCGCGTTCGGGAACAGGATCTTCAACTCGCCGAGCGCATTGTCGCTGCTCGGCGGCTGGCGCACTGCAACCGAAGCGGTCGAGCCGTTCCAGTTGACCGATGCGGAAGGCACCGGCCGACCGCCGACCTCCACCTGGTAACCCATGCGATCGAGATAGTTCGGGTCGCTGCGGAGCTTCGGCAGCATCTCGTTGACGATGATCGACTGCGGCACGCCCCAGTACGGATTGACCTCGACGGTCTGAATCTCGTCCTGGAAGAAGTAGGTCTGGTTCGTCTTCGAGCCGACGACGACACGCATCGAAAACTGCTCGGCGCCCTTGTCCGTATAGGTGGCAGTAAAGGCCGGCTGATTGATGAAGACGTAGCGATCGCCGAGGCCGTCCGGCAGCCAGCGTGCCTGCTCCATGGCGATCTCGAGCTTGTTGATCTTGTTCGCCACGCTGTCGCCGCCCGTCAGGAGGCGCACCGATGCCTGGCCAACGACGCCGTCAGCCTTCAGCCCATGCTCCTTCTGGAAGGCCTCGACCACCGTTACCAGTTCCGGCGTGTATTCCGGCGTTCCCTGGTACGCGGCAAGAACCGTCGCGTGTTCGGCCTTCAGCGCTTCCGATCCGCGCAGGCGGATGCCGGCGATAACGTTGGCAAGCTCAGGATTGCTCTGGCCCGGCTTCAACAGCGTATCCGGCGCGATCTCGACGCGCTGTTCGGCACCCGTTTCCGCCCGCAGCTTCTCCAACTCGACGGAGAGTGCGGCAAACTGCGCGCTCTTCGGGTTCTGGTCGTTGAGGAGCGTGGCGACATCTTCGCTCGCCGACAGCTTGTCGAGAAGCGGCGCGAGTTCGACCGTCTTGCGCTTGAAGTCGTGGTAGCCGGAGATCTTGTTCGGATCGATACGGCCACGCACGGTGTCCTGTGCGTAGGTCAGCGTCGCGGCCGACAGCGAGATCTCGAACTGCAGCAGTTCCTTTTCGCGGGCAATCATGTCGCCGCGATCGAATGTGTCCGACGGTACGTTGACGGCGTAGTCCTGCGGATCGAGGCCGACCTTGGCGGCGTCGGCGAGAACGGCGATCGCCGCCTTCGCCTTGGCATTCACGCCTTCGGCGCCAATCCAGATGTAATCCATGCGGGCGCCGTAGTGGGCCTCGACCGCCTTGGCGACGTCGCCCGAGGCACGCACGTTGATGCCGGGAAGGAACTGCCGCGCATCGGCCAGGGGCGTACGCAGCATCGGCGGCAAAGCGTCGTTGCGAACGGAACCGGTGACCACCGGATCGAGCAGCTTGTCGGTGGCGATCCGGCGCAGCGCTTCGGCCTTGTAGGTGTAGTATTTCGGTCCGGTGACCTTCGGCAGCGGCTTGGCAACCATGTTCTGCTGCGGGTCGATCATCCCGCCCAGGCCTGGGAGCGGCTGGGCAGGCTGCGTCTGTTCGGCGGAATCCGATTTCTTTCTGCCCGCCCGGATGAAATCGCCAAGCGAAAAGGCCGAAGCCGGCCGCGCATCCATGGTCGCGATCGCACAGCCGCTCATGAGCGCCACAATCGCTGCCGTCTTTATTACTCTCATATGAAACTACGTCCCCGTATCGCGTTGTCGCCGAATTCGGCTGAAGCCAGATTCTCGCCACGCCCTCGTGCACCGAAAGTTATAGAAAAGGATGGTGAATGAAAAGGAAACGCGCCCACGAACATCGACCTTGAATCTCCTTCTGCGCCTCAACAAACGCTTCGATTCCATAACGTTCGAAGGGGGATAAAAATTTGATCCATATGGATTTTATTTCAGCATGAGGTGATAGGCCGGCATCAGCAGCCGATCGGCGCCGGAAAAGTACGCCCCCGCTGTGACCGAAACATCACAACGGCTGCGGGGGCAGGAAGCACGCGAATCACATTCGCTGCCGAGCCGCCATGTTGCACTGCAACGTTTCAAACGATTGTAGCATGGCAAGCCGTGCCGCGCCCCTTTACAAGCTTCGGCAGGCGGGGCAGAGAGAGGCCCGGCACCCTGGGGAGTTTGCGCCATCCGGTCCCTCGCCCAGGCTTCATGAACCGCATGATCAAGGCAGGTATCACGATGACATCGACGCGCACGGAAACAGATACGTTCGGCCCCATCGAAGTGGCAAACGACCGCTATTGGGGCGCCCAGGCCCAGCGCTCGCTCGGCAATTTCAAGATCGGTTGGGAAAAGCAGCCGGCCTCGATCGTCCGGGCGCTCGGCATCGTCAAGCAGGCTGCCGCCCGCACCAACCAGGCGCTTGGCCGACTGGATTCGACCGTTGCCGATGCCATCGTCAAGGCATCGCAGGAAGTGATCGACGGCAAGCTGAACGACCACTTCCCGCTCGTTGTCTGGCAGACAGGTTCTGGCACTCAGTCGAACATGAATGCCAACGAGGTCATTTCGAACCGCGCCATCGAGCTGCTCGGCGGCGTCATGGGCTCGAAGAAGCCGGTGCATCCGAATGACCACGTCAACATGAGCCAGTCGTCCAACGACACCTATCCGACGGCCATGCACATCGCCTGCGCCGAGCGCGTCATTCATGACCTGCTGCCGGCACTGAAGCATCTGCACAAGGCGCTGGAAGCCAAGGTCAAGGCGTTCGACCACATCATCAAGATCGGCCGCACCCACACCCAGGACGCAACGCCGCTGACCCTTGGCCAGGAATTCTCCGGCTATGCCGCCCAGGTGGCCTCCTCGATCAAGCGCATCGAGATGACGCTTCCGGGCCTTTGCGAACTCGCCCAGGGCGGCACGGCCGTCGGTACCGGCCTCAATGCGCCCGTCGGTTTTGCCGAGAAGGTCGCAGAAGAGATCGCCAAGATCACCGGCATCGCCTTCACCACGGCGCCGAACAAGTTCGAAGCGCTCGCCGCCCATGATTCCATGGTTTTCAGCCATGGCGCGATCAATGCGACGGCCGCAGCCCTCTTCAAGATCGCCAACGACATCCGCTTCCTCGGCTCCGGCCCGCGCTCGGGCCTCGGCGAACTGTCACTGCCGGAAAACGAACCCGGCTCGTCGATCATGCCCGGCAAGGTCAACCCGACCCAGTGCGAAGCGCTGACCCAGGTCTGCGTGCAGGTCTTCGGCAACCATGCGGCGCTGACCTTCGCCGGCAGCCAGGGCCATTTCGAGCTCAACGTCTTCAACCCGCTGATGGCCTACAATTTCCTGCAGTCGGTTCAGTTGCTCGCCGATGCGGCCGTGTCCTTCACCGACAACTGCGTCGTCGGCATCGAAGCGCGTGAAGACAACATCAAGGCAGCGCTCGACCGCTCGCTGATGCTCGTCACCGCGCTCGCTCCGAAGATCGGCTACGACAACGCAGCCAAGATCGCCAAGACCGCGCACAAAAACGGCACAACGCTCCGCGAAGAAGCCGTCGGCGGTGGCTACGTGACGAACGAAGAGTTCGACGCGGTCGTGCGCCCGGAAACGATGATCAGCCCGGCCTGATCCATTTTGATACACCACGGCGCCTCGATGGCGCCGTGGTCTTCAAGCCGCAAACGCAGGGGATAGATCGGCGGGATGGCCGCAGTCGATCGAATTGCGGTTCGCGGTGGCGGCAAATATTAAGACTTCGCAAATCATTTGCCCCTAAAAATCATAACCCGTAAGCAGTGATTAATATTAGGGGGTTTGCACATGCAAACGGCAAACTCGGGCAAAACGCAAACGCCCGATATCGCAGCGCAGGTAACCCATGCCATGCGCATGATGGGTGTCGCGCCCATCCCCCGCAACTACGAACTCTATTACGAAGCCTATCTCGGTTCCAATCCGCAGCTCTCCAAGGAGCTCGCGGCACTCGGCAGCCGCGCGACCCAGGAAGAACTGGATGCGATCGGCGCGCAGTATTTCAGCCATATCCACCGCTCGAACGGCATCGAGCGTGCCCATACCACGCTGGCGGCCAAGCTTGCCGAACTCGTCACCCTGTTGCGCGACGAGCAGTACGCGCTCGAGAACTACAACAAGGTTCTCGATGAGGCCTATGTCAACATCGTCAGCAAGAGCGCATCGAGCGCCGATATTCTGCGCCACGCGATCGGCATCCTGACCGAGGCGACGGCCGAGACGATGAGCCAGGGCAAGGAGCGCGTCGAGACCGTCGTTCAGAAGTCCTTCGAGATGGAGGTCATCCGGCAGGAACTCGACGAGTACAAGCGTATCGCCAACACGGATTCGCTGACGCGTCTGGCCAACCGCCGCGCCTTCGACGACAATCTGGCGGCCGTGTACAACAATGAGCACCTGAGAAACTACACCGGCCTGCTCGTTGCCGACATCGACCATTTCAAGAAGGTCAACGACACCTTCGGCCATCCGGTTGGCGACAAGATTCTCGCGACCGTCGGCGGCGTCCTTCGCGCCAACCTGCGCCGCGAGGCTTTCGTGGCCCGCACCGGCGGCGAAGAGTTCGCTATCATCCTTGGCGACAGCACCCAGGAAGAATGCCTGCAGATCGCCGATCGCATCCGCACGGTTCTTGCAGCAACGCCCTTCCGGAACTCGAAGACCGGGGTCAATTACGGCCCGATCACGCTTTCCGTCGGGGTTTGCATGGCGACGGCGGCCGATGATCCGGTGGACCTCTACAACAAGGCCGATATCGCGCTCTATTCGGCCAAGAATGGCGGGCGCAACAAGACCGTTCTCTTTGAAGACGGCATGCGCAAGGAATCAGGTCGCAACTGGCTGATCTATCGACGTTGAGCCACGGGCAAGCCCTTCGATAAGACTGAAAATAAGCGCCCTTCCCGGGCGCTTTTTTGTTGTCCAGGGTTGGAAGAAGTCAGTCGCCTGAATGTTCAGCGGCGGTCGGCTAGCGGCCGCAGGCATCAGCGTCGGCCGCCCGCGCGATCGCGATCATTTCCGGCCGATATTCGAAATGCATCGTGTCGAAGTGGTACCAGCGTCCGCCCCAGATGAAGCCGTGTTTCTCGAAGGTCTCGACAATAGGGAGCGGATAGCGGTTGCGATAGCCCGGTGCACCCTTGCTCTTCCCGGTCCAGCGCCAGTAATCCGCAAAACCCGTGTTGAGATCGATAGCTGCGCCGAAGCTGTGGACCGATAGCGTGGTAGCGCCCGCAATTGGCCGCCAGTTGAAGGTGCCGGCACTTGGGCTGAGATAGCGCTTGAGTGCAGCATGGTGCGAGAGATCCGCAGCCACGGCCTTCAGCGCCGCCGCGGCTCCGTGCCTCCTCGTCACCGGCAGCCGTTGGCCGAACCAGTCGACGGTAACGAGATCCTGCCGGACGACCGCAGCGCTACCGCCGTAGAGCCGTTTCATCAGTGCTTCGCTGCGTATCCGCCCGGGGTCGAAATCGACGGCCGGCGGCCTTGCGCAGGCGCCCAGCGGATAGGTCTGCAACAGGCTGTCCTCGATATCCGCCGCGGCCAGCTTTTCGGCATGGCTCTTCGTCCTGCCGTCGTCGATGACAACAGCGGGGACGCCATCCCGAAGAACCAGGGTGTTACCATCGATCCGCTCGATCGCATCCGGGTAGGCTGCAGCCAGCAGGCCCAGCTTCTCCGATAGCGACGGATCGGCGGCTACAGCCCTGCCGGCCAGGAAACCGAGCAGGAGTGCACCTGTCAGAGCATTCCGCTGCACCCTCACCTCCGCCCGTGTGCTTCGCTGACCGTGCCGGTCAGCCCGGACGGCAGCCTACCACATGGTCTTGGCGGCGCGCTCCGGCCATTCGCGATCGTAGGTGTCGCGATCGAAATCCGCCTTGGCGGCCTTCAGCAGGGTGCCGGGCGTCGGCAGCAGGGCCGGATCGAGGAAGCGTTTGGGGTTCCAGAGCTGCGCCCGCATCACCGCGCGAGCGCACTGGAAATAGACCTCGCCGATCGTCACGACGATGACGCTGCGCGGGTGTTTGCCGTCGACCTCGAAGCTGTCGGTAAGCGCCGGATCGATGCTGAGGACCGCGGTACCGTTGATACGCATCGTCGTATTCGAGCCAGGAATCAGGAACATCAGCGCCACGCGCGGATCGCGCACGATATTGGCGAGCGAATCGACGCGGTTGTTGCCGCGCCAGTCGGGAAGCAACACCGTGCTGTCATCGGCGATCCGAACCACGCAATCGTCGTCGCCGCGCGGCGAACAGTCGAGCCCCTCCGGCCCGACGGTCGCGAGCGCGCAGAAGGGCGAAGCCTCGATCATCAGCCGATATTCCGCCGTCAGCGTCTTGGTGACCTTTGCCACCGAAGCTTCGCTGACACCGCCATAGAGCGCGTTGAGTTCCTCGACCGAGGTGATGACCGACATGCCGTCCTCCAATACCGAAAGATCTCCGGATCATGGTAGGGCGCGGATTGCGCGGGGGTTCCGGAGGCTAATGCGACCCTTTCGACCGATAGCATGACAGTCTGATGACGGCAGCAACGAAAAAGTGTCAGGCGGCGGCTTTTTGATCTTCCGCGTGTATGAAGGCATTGATCCGCGCGATGACCGGAGCGGCCGATACGATACGTCGGTGGCCGAAGCCGTTTGCCCAATGCATCTCGACATTCGGCCCCGCCGCGGCGTAGCGGCGGGCGTGATCGGCCGCGACCTCCTTGTCGTCCTCGGCATGGATGATCAGCGTCGGCACGGCGAGAACGCCGATAATCCGCGCGGCGTCGAACTCCTCGATGCGTCGGCCGGAAAGACGCTCGACAACCCCTTCGAAGGCGGCCTGCGTCTTAGGCGCCAACCGAAGAATTTTGCCGAAGCCTTTGAAAAGCCAGGTCATCTCGCTCGGCGCGCCGATCAGCACCAGCTTCCGCGCCACATGGCTGCGCACGTCGCAGACGATGCCGCCGGCTGCACAGGCAAGGCTCGCGCCGCCGAAGGAATGCCCGGCGCAGACGTCGAAATTGCCGAAATGCCGCCAGGCAGCATCGATCGCCCTCACCGCGGCCGGCATGGTGAGCGTTCGCCCGGGCGAGCCGCCATGACCCGGCCAGTCGAGCGTCACCACCTCGGCTCCCCCTTTGACCAGACCGTCGATCATCGCCGCCAGATAGTCGCTTCGCGATCCCCAACCGTGCACGAGCAAAATGCGCTTGGCATTCGCCGCCCCATGCGGCGCCGCGAACTGCCGCGCCAGCACCCAGCCGCCGGCATAGGACAGCGTCACCGGCTTCGCCCTGGCGATCACTGGTTCCGCCGCGGCAAGCGCTGCCTTCTCCTTGGCGTTCCTGGGCTTGCGCCCGGGCGTGACGCTGAAGAGCTTGAAGGCGAGGTTGCCGGCGGCCTCTGGCGAGAACGCGGCCACGCCTTTCAGCGCGTGGCGGATGACCTTGATCGCAAAGGATGCCATAGTGGGAATCTCTTATTATGTTCAATGCTGAACATAATTGTACAACGTTGAACAAAAATCAAGTGACGAGCGAACACCATTTTCCCTGGGATCATCCCCGTTTCCGCAGTTGGATCGCCGTGGCGCGTGCCTGCCAGCTCATGCAGCAGACCTTGACGCGCGAGATCGCCCATCTCGACATCAAGCCGCCGCATCTCGACATCCTGATCAACCTCTATCGGTTCGATGGCATCTCGCAGCAGGAACTGGCCCGCAAGCTGCTGGTCGGCCGCTCCAACATGAGCATGCTGCTGCCGCAGCTGGAAAAGCGCGGGCTGATCCTGCGCCGCGGTGACGAGAAGGATAAGCGCGTGCTGCGTCTCTCACTGACGCCGGAAGGCCGCACGCTGACCGAAGCCGCCATGGAGATCCACACGGGGCTTATCGAAAAATCGATGGTGGGCGCACCGATCGAGGAATGCATGATCGTCGCCCAATCCATGGAGCGACTGATCGGCATCCTGCTCAAGGAAGAAGACGAACTGGCCTGACGACCGGACCCTGAATGCTTCGCCCTTGCGCGGCTAAGAGAGCGCGCGGTCCCTGGCGGTCAGCGTGGCTTCTCGGCCTTGTCACGCGACATGCCCTTGTCAGCGAGTTCCTGTTCGTAAGTTGCGAACAGCTCTGCGCCCTTCTCGCCAAGTTCCCGCAGATAGCTCCAGGTGAAAATGCCGGTGTCATGAAAATCGTCGAAGCCAATGCGCACCGCATAGTTGCCGGTCGGCTGCATCGAGATGATCTGCACATTGCGCTTTCCTGGCACCGTGACCCGCTGGCCAGGCCCGTGGCCCTGCACTTCGGCGGACGGAGAAAGCACGCGCAGCATCTCCGCCGAGAGATCGAAGGAAGCGCCATCGTTGAAGGTGACGACGAGCCGATGGCGATCCTTGGAGACGCGCAGCTCCGTCGGCCAGATTTCACTCATGTTGCCTGCTCCTGTTTCTGGGCTGCAAAGGCAGTGCCTTGTTTCGCCGCTTATTTCACCTTCAAACCGATTCCGGCCCAAGGATAAAGTGACGCACTGCCCTGCGGCGCGAATTACCTGTCTGATCCGATCAACACTTTGCGACAGTATGCGCCTTGACGCGACCATTCGGAGCAACGACATTGAAAGGGCTGGGAGAAAGACGCTTGAACACAGCCACGATAGACAGGATCGGTGCACGACCGATCGAGCAGAGAGCCGCTCCGATGATCGACCCCTTCGGGCGGGCGATCACCTATCTGCGCGTGTCCGTCACCGACCGCTGCGATTTCCGCTGCACCTATTGCATGGCGGAGCATATGACCTTCCTTCCGAAGAAGGATCTGCTGACGCTCGAAGAATTGCAGCGGCTCTGTTCCGCCTTCATCGAAAAGGGCGTGCGCAAGCTGCGTCTCACGGGCGGAGAACCGCTGGTGCGCAAGAACATCATGTTTCTGGTGCGCGAACTCGGCAAGGAGATCGAGGCCGGCCGTCTCGACGAGCTGACGCTGACGACCAACGGCTCGCAGCTTTCGAAATATGCCTCAGAACTCGCCGACTGCGGCGTCAAGCGCATCAACGTTTCGCTCGACACGCTCGATCCGGCAAAGTTCCATCAGATCACCCGCTGGGGCGACCTCTCCAAGGTCATGGAAGGCATCGATGCGGCTCAGGCCGCCGGCCTAAAGGTCAAGATCAACGCGGTCGCGCTGAAGGGTTTCAACGACCAGGAGATCCCGGATCTCATGCGCTGGGCCCACGGCCGCGGCATGGACCTGACGCTGATCGAAACCATGCCGATGGGCGAGATCGAGGAAGACCGCACCGACCATTACATGCCGCTCTCGGAAATGCGCCGGCAGCTGGAAGAACAGTTCACCTTCTCGGACATTCCCTATCGCACCGGCGGCCCTGCCCGCTATCTCGAGGTTGCGGAGACCGGCGGTCGCCTCGGCCTCATCACGCCGATGACGCACAATTTCTGCGAAAGCTGCAACCGCGTGCGCCTCACTTGCACCGGCACGCTCTACATGTGCCTCGGCCAGAACGACGCCGCCGACCTCAGGACGGCGCTGCGCGCCTCCGAAGACGACGCCTATCTCAGCCAGGTGATCGACGAGGCGATCGGCCGCAAGCCGAAGGGCCATGACTTCATCATCGACCGCGAGCACAACCGCCCCGCCGTCGCCCGCCACATGAGCGTCACCGGCGGCTGATCTTCCGTTTTTCTGAGCAAGATGGCTTGCCGGCAGGCGGCCCCTCTTCCGCCTGCCGGCACCTTCTCCCTCATCAGGGGAGAATCGTGAGGAGAAATCTTCGTCCCCCTCACGGTATTCGCATGGATATCCAGAGAGCCCGGCCGCGACCGCGGCGGAGATCGAAGGTCTCCCGCCGCAGGCATCTCTCCGCCTTTGGCGGAAGGGGCAAGGAAGGGAAGCCATCCGGGCCGGCAACCAGTGTCCGCCGGGCCGGATGCACTGACGTTCAAGCCGCGTAGCTGCGACGGCCCTGCGCCTGCGCGCCGATGCCATCTGTACCGGTGCGGAAGCGCTCGATCTTCTCGTTGAGCATCTCCACCTGCCGGCGCAGCCCATGGATCTCGGCGGTGTTCTCCTCGACCATCGCGGCATTCTGCTGGGTGATCAGTTCGACCTCGTGCACGGCCGAGTTCACCTCGTTGAGGCCGGTATACTGATCGGCGGCCGATGCTTCGATGTTGCTGACGAGATCGTGGATGGTGGTGATATGGCTGTTGATGACGGTGAGCGCATCCCCGGTCTCCTGCACGAGGGCCACGCCGCTTCTCACCTGGGCCGAGCTTTCGGAGATCAGACCTTTGATCTCGCGGGCCGCCCCTGCGCAACGCTGGGCAAGCTCGCGCACTTCCTGTGCCACCACGGCAAAGCCGCGTCCGGCCTCGCCTGCCCGCGCCGCCTCGACGCCGGCATTCAGCGCCAGGAGGTTGGTCTGGAAGGCGATCTCGTCGATGACGCCGATGATCGTGCTGATCTTTTCGGAGGAACGGTTGATCTCCGCCATCGCGTCGATCGCCTTGGCAACCACCTGGCCGGAATGCTTGGCGTAGGAATTGGTCTCGCCGACTGAGACGGTCGTCTTGCGCGCGCTTTCCGCGGTGGCCCGGACGATCTCCGTCAGTTGCCGAAGCGCCCGCGAGCTTTCCTCAAGTGCTGCCGCCTGTTGCTCGGTGCGCCGGGCCAGATCGTCGGCCGAGGCCGCGAGGTTGCCGGTGCCGCCGGTGATCTCGCCGGTCACGACACGCACGTCGGCAAGCGTTGCGCGCAGCGCCTCGACGGCGTTGTTATAGGTGCGCGCCATGATCACGTAGTCGGCCGGCAGGTCTTCGGCCATGCCTTCCTCGAGGTTGCCGTCGGCCAATGCGGCAAGAACGTCCGAAAGGGCATTCAACGCCTGCATCTGCTCAGCCTCGACCCGGGCGCGTTCGGCCGCGCGGCGTGCTTCCTCTTCGGCCGAAAGCGCACGTGCCGCTTCCGCCTCGCGCCCCAGCCGCACGTTTTCGACCGCATTGTCGCGGAAGACGGCAACCGAGCGCACCATGTCGCCGATCTCGTCGCCGCGGTTGCGGCCCTCGATGGCGACGTCGAGATCGCCGCTGGCAAGCCGCGTCATCGTTTCGGTCACGCGCTTCAGCGGGCCACGCAGGGTTTCAACCAGCATCAGGCCACCGATGATGGCAAGCAGCGTACCGGCAATCATCGCGACGATCGAAACATCGGCCGAGCGCTGGCTGTCGACCTTGCCGGCCTCCTGCGCGCTGCTGACGAAGCTTTCAAGCGTCGTGCTGGCGGTGGCGACAAGCACCGAGGCTTCCGCCTTGGCGGCCTGCCAGCGACCGCCGACGTCGATCAGGGCTGCGGTGCCCTTGTCGATATTGTCGAGCGAAGGTCCGAGATTCGCAGGCAGATCACGGAGCGCCGCGTTCTTCCCACCGAGTTCGCCGAGCTTGGCCGCCGTTTCGCGAACCGCCTGGATGTCGGCCATGACCGGCTCGCGGCCGGCCGCATCGAGCTTGCGGTGCAGTTCGCTGATATGCAGTCGGGTACTGTCGAGCCCCTTGAAGGTATCGCCCATCAGCGCGATCAGGGTCTTCAGTTGTGAAATCTCGGCATCCATGCCGACGAAGCGCTTGGCCGCCGTATCCGAGTTCTTGGCCGCTTCCTTGGCGAAATCCGCCTCGTATTTCGAGAACTTGCTGAGGATCGGCACGAGCGCGTTCTTCTTTGCCTCGCTGTCTTCGGCGCCGGAAAGGATCGCCTGAACCTTGAGCGCCTGTTCCTTCACTTCCGCGATCGGCGCCTGCACCTTTTCCGAGGCGATCTTCTCCGCCTCTTCGATCTGCTTCAGGAGATGCGGCAGCAGCTTGTTCGCCTGGTCGATCTTGGCCTCGGGGTTGACGGCCATGGTCACCGGCAGGCGAAACTTCTTGATGCGCTCGGCCAGGCCCTGATAGGCGGCGGCATCGAAGAGCAGCGCCTTGGCGAAGGCTTCCTTCTCGCCGGATTCCTTGCGGATGATGTCGATCTGCTTGTAGGCGCCGTTGCCCTTTTCGGTCATGTCGGCGAGCGCTGCCTCCAGCGATGCCGTCACCTGGTCTCGTTCGAGCTTGGTCGCCCAGAGCTTTTCCGTCTGGCTGCGCATCGCATCACCTAGCGCTAGCACCGAGGCGATCTCCGCCTTGTCCTGATCGCGCGTCAGCAAGCCGTCGAGCGCCTTCACGCCGCTTTCCTGCTCGTCGATCTGGCTCGACAAAGCGGTCCGCGTTTCCTCGCTCGGCGCATCCGAGAAGGCCTGCAGCGCACTGCGCAGCGCCTGGAAATCCGAGAGATTGTTGATGGTTTCCCGTGTCACGGTCATGTGACCGTTGAGCGTGCGGGCGGTGAAGAAGCCAATGAGACCAATACCGGCGATCAACGCCACCAGTGGAACCACGAAGAGCAGAACCTTGGTGACGATCCGCAAGCGTTGCAGCAGGCGATCGATGAAAGACATTGCGCACCCCTGATTATTCTTATGGGAAGCAGGCCCGCGCGGCGGCTTTTCTTGGTGGAAACACCGATGGAACGCTTGCCGTAGGCTCTCCCAAGCCTTGGGCAGACATCCCTGGAATGGCCACCCTGCAAGGTTTACTGCGGTGCCACCCCGCCGATCGCGTCATGCGAATGGATGCGGAATTGCGGCGACGATAGGCAGCGAAACTTAAGATTCCGCGAATAAGCTCATGTTCGCCGGCGGTGCTTTATCTGCCAGCCGCAGTCTTCCGGGCAATTGAATTCGCCCGCAGCGGACCGTTCTACTTGCGCTGAAAGAAAAACCGCCGTCGGGTGCGAACCCGTTTGCACAAGCGGGCAGCCAATGCTTAAACATTGGGCGATCCATCCCGTGGATTCGCCTCCCCATTCGTCGACAGCGTCAACCGCTTTCCGGCGCCGCAGGACAGCAAGCATGCAAGCCTCCACCAACTTCCGTGGCATCCTGTTCATGTGCCTGGCGATGGTCACGTTCTCCTGCAACGATGCCCTGGTCAAATCGGTCACCGGCGCGATGAATGTGGGCCAGATCATCTTCGTGCGCGGACTGCTGACAACGCTGATGGTGGTGCTCGCCGCCTGGCAGTTTCGGGCCTTCCGGCCGCTCGGCACGCTGATGAAACCGGTGATCCTGCTGCGCATCGCCATGGAGGCGCTCGCCTCGGTCACCTACATCTCGGCCCTCGGCCAGATCCCGCTCGCCAATGCCTCGGCGATCATGCAGGCCCTACCTCTGGCGGTCACGCTCGGCGCGGCCCTTTTCCTTGGCGAGCCGGTCGGCTGGCGCCGCTGGACGGCGATCATTGCCGGCTTCATCGGCGTGCTGATCGTGCTCCGGCCCGGTCCCGAGGGTTTCACACCGGCAGCACTCACGGTCGTCGCCTGCGTCTTCGTGACGGCGACCCGCGATCTCTGTACCCGTCGCATCGGCCACGAGGTGCCCTCGCTTTACATCACCGTGTCGACTTCCCTCGTCACCACCATCGTCGGCGCCCTCCTCATACAGCCGATGGGCGGCTGGCAGCCGATGTCGGCCACGACCTTCGGTCACATCGCCGCGGCAAGCGTGCTCCTGATGCTCGGCTACCAGACGATCGTGCTAGCAATGCGCGCCGGCGATATTTCGGTGATCGCGCCCTTCCGCTACACCAGCCTGATCTGGTCGATCGCGATCGGCATCTTCTTCTTTGCGGAAGTGCCGGATCACTGGATGCTGGTCGGCGTTGCGGTCATCATCGGCTCGGGCCTCTACACCTTCTATCGCGAGACGCTGCGCGGCCGGAAGGCCGTCGCCCAACGTTCGCTGACCGGCCCGCTGGAATAGGAGCTATCGGATGCCGGAAACCAGCCCCTCGCCTCTGATCAGCGGACCGCTGCCCGCCGTCATCCTCGCCGGCGGATTGTCGCGCCGGATGGGAAGCCCGAAGTCCGATCTTCAGCTTGGCGGCCAGACGATGCTGTCGCACATCATCGCGCGGCTTCGTCCCCAGGTCACCGGCATCTCCGTCAACCTCAACGCTGCACCGGCGGACCCCATCGACGGCAATATCCCCATTGTCGCCGACACGATACCGGGCTTTCTGGGTCCTCTCGCCGGCGTGCTGACGGCCATGCGCCACGTCGCGGCGACGGCGCCGGACGCAAGCCATGTCGTCGTCGTCCCGACCGATACCCCGTTCTTTCCGGATGATCTCGTGGCGCGGCTGCTCGGCGCCCTGACCCAACGTCAGCAGATTGCCGTCGCGGCATCCGTCGGGCAGATGCATCCGCTGTTTGCGCTTTGGCCGGTCGCGCTTGCGGACGAACTGGAGCATTGGCTGACGAACGACCCGAAGCGCCGCGTGCGCGCCTTCATCGAACGCCATGCCTCGGTAACGGTCGATTTTCCTGTCACGATGACGCCGAAGGGCGCTTTCGATCCCTTCTTCAACATCAATACGCCTGAGGATCTCACCGAGGCGGAGCAATGGTTGAGTTTCTTTAAGGATAGCAGAGCATGAGCACCATGAAGATCTTCGGCATCGCCGGCTGGAAGAACTCCGGCAAGACCGGATTGATGGTACGGCTCGTCACCGAACTGACCGGGCGCGGCTATGTCGTTTCCACGGTCAAGCACGCGCACCACGACTTCGACATCGACAAGGTAGGCGCCGACAGCTACCGCCATCGCGAGGCCGGCGCTCATGAGGTGACGATCGTCTCCGGCACGCGTTTCGCAATCATGCACGAATTGCGCGGAGCGCCCGAACCTTCCTTCGAGGATATCCTCGCGCGGCTTGCCCCTTGCGATCTCGTGCTGGTCGAAGGCTACAAGCGCGAGCCGATCCCGAAGGTCGAAGCACGCCGCCTGGAATCGGCGAACCGCGAACCGCTTGCCCCCACCGATCCGCACATCTGCGCGATCGCCGCCGATCATCCGGTCGCGGGCATGGATCTTCCGGTCTTTGATCTCGACGACACAACAGCCATCGCGGATTTCGTCGAGAAGGTGACGGGCCTGCAGCGCAAGGGCACTTCTTCCTGACCAGGGGTCACGGCTGCGGGGCCTCATGATACGCTTTCGGCAGCCCGTCGAGCAACTGCTGCGCTTTCTGCATGCCTTGTACGGCCGCCTTGGCGTACCATTTCGCGGCAGCTGAAAGATCCTGCTCCACGCCGCTTCCTCTGGCATAGGCGATGCCGAGATTGAATTGCGCGTCGGGATTCCCCTGTTCGGCAGCCTTGCGAAACCATCTGGCGGCAGCCACAGCGTCGATCTCAATGCCAATGCCGTTGAGATAGGCCATCGCGAGGTTGTACTGGGCCAAGGCATAGCCTTGATCGGCAGAGAGCCTGTAGAGCCGCGCCGCTTCCTTCAGGTTCCTCTCAAGACCCTGGCCGTTGGCGTACATGGCCGCCAGATTGAATTGCCCCTTGGGATCTCCGCGCTCGGCGAGCATCAGGAACCAGCGGTGCGCTTCCGCGTAGCTTTCGGCGACGCCTGCACCCCTCAAGTACATGAGGCCGACATTTACCTGGGCCTGTGGGTTCCCCTGCCTTGCCGCCTTCAGGAACAACTGGAACGCCTGAGCTTCGTTCTTCTCGACGCCTCGACCCAGCATGTAGAAGATCGCCAGATCCACCTGCGCCGAGACCATGCCTTGATCCGCCGCCTTGCGGCACCATCTCGCAGCCTCCCGATCGTCGCGCCCGACGCCGAAGGCGCGCACGTAAACGCTGCAGAGCATGTTTTGCGCGTCCTTGTTGCCGGCGTCCGCAGCCGGCCGGAGCCAACGAATGCCCTCCCTGGCGCTGACCCGCCCGGCCCCGCCGTTGAAATAGAGCCGGCCGGCATTGGCTTGCCCATCCATGTTCCCCTGCTCGGCCGCACGCAGATACCAACGCAGCGCTTCGGCAAGGTTGGGTTCGATGCCAGCGCCTTTTTCGTACATGAATCCGAGATTGTACTGCGCACGGGGCTCCCCGGCGATCGCCGCTCGCGACGTCCACCGATATGCCTCCGCGTCATCCTTCAGCGTACCCTGCCCCTGAAAATAGGCGATGGACAGATTGTGCATGGCCGCAACCAGCCCCTGCTCCGCCGCCTTGCGATACCATTCGAAGGCCGCGACCGGATCGCGCGTCGTGCCGCGCCCCTCCTGAAACATGTGGCCGAGGTTGTATTGGGCTGCGGCGTAGCCCTGGTCTGCTGCGAGCCGGTAGTAGGCAATGGCCTGCGCGTCGTCCTTGGTGACACCCAATCCCTGTTCGTAGTGAACGCCGAGATTGTATTGGGCGGCCGGCGTCTTCTGGTCGGCGGAACGCCGGAACCAGCGCAGCGCCTCGGCATAGTTCTGCTTCACGCCGTCGGCACCGTTGAAATAGATGGTGCCAAGATAGAATTGTGCTTTCGGGTCGCCGTTCTCGGCCGCCCTCCCATACCAGCCGATCGCCTTAATGGCGTCGCGGGCAACACCTTCGCCGGTCTGGTAGCGCATGCCGAGATCGACCTGCGCCTCGACATCGCCCCGTTGTGCGCGCTCCAGCACCTGCGCGAACGGTGGCAATGGCGTGCCGGCGCTATGGGCACGCGTCGGCAGGGAAAACTGCACCAGCAGCGTAACAACGAGCCCGAAGACGACACGTTTCATCCATCCCTCCAGAACCGGGCGCAGAGCGCACCAAGCCTATGGGGAGCCGCCAGCAACGGAAAACGGATTTCGACAGACGGCTGTTTTGCGTCGAGCAGCGGCCTTCAGGCGGACTGGGTAAACGTGGCTTTACCAGCTCACCTCGCTCCACAGCGCGCACGTGCGGCTTGCACCGGGCGCCCTCGGCGCCTCGGGTTGCTTCAACGCTGCGGAAATTTTCCGGAATGAGCCGCCATAGGTCCGTCAGTTCGTCGCGCCGACAGTCATTTCGTCCGGAATATCGTTGAGACGGACGAAACTGTAGCCTTTGGCCTTGAGATCGAGAATGCCGCGCGCGACGCCGGCACCGGCGGAATGGGTCGGCTGGTTGATATGGGCGATAATGACGTCTCCGTCCTTGGCCGCGCGAATGCGCTTCTCGGCAACGGCGGCACCCAGCAGCGAGCCGCCGTCGCCGTTCACCGAGTAACCGGCGATGCGATAGCCCATGGCGCGGATCTGGCTCATCGACGAATGGGTGTACTTGGCCGTCGCGCCGCGGAACCAGCGCGGCGCCGGCAAGCCATGCGCCTTGATCGCCGTCGCCCCACCGTCGACCTCCGCCGCGACCGCCGCCTCGGAGCCGGCCGCAGCAAGACCGTAGACCGAGACCTTCACATCGATCGGCGGCACATGCATGGCGCCATGATCCTCGATCTCGAAGAGGTCCGGATGCGCCTTCATCACCTCGACGACAAGCCCGTTGCGCTTCAGCCAGCGCGCCGTCACGAAGATCGTCGCCGGGATGCGATTCTCGATCAGCGTGCCAAGGATACGCATGTCGGTCGCACCGCTACAGGCATCGAGCGTTATCGCGACGCGCGGCGTGCCGCTCTTTCCGGCCGGATTGGCAGGCAGGTGCAGATCCGGCTCCACAAGCCCGGGCGCGGCGGTGGCCGATTGGGCGAACATGGCGATGGCGAGAAGCGGGAAGACGACGGCTTTCATGGCAATCCGGGAAATGAATATTTGAGACGATATTCGAACGACAGAAACCCGCCTTTTGCGAGGCGGGATTTCACTGCATGTGTCCTTAAGTCGTTACGGATCTGAAGAAACGCGCAGCATTCAAAACGCGACAGCGCCGCGCACCTCATGAGATGCGCGGCGCTGTAGGCATTAGACAGGCAGTCCTGCCCGAAGCTTGATCAACGCTGGGCGACCGGGCGGACCAGCGGCGTGACGCGGCGTATGGTGACGCGGCGGTTCTGCTGCTCGGCTTCCTGGGTGCGAACCTTGAGGAAGCGTTCGCCGTAGCCCTGCGTCACCAGGTTTTCGGCCGGAATGCCGTAAACCTCGGTCAGGAGCGACGCCACCGATTCGGCGCGCTGGTCCGAAAGCACCAGGTTCGACCGGTCGGAACCGACGGCGTCCGTGTGGCCTTCGATGAAGAAGGTCTCGCCCGGATCCTTGGCCAGCACCTTCTCCATGGCGGCGGCGACGCTACGCATGGTCTTGGCCTGCGACATCGACACCTCGGCACTGCCCGTCGGGAAGGTGATGGTGTCGAGGTCGATGCGCCGCACCTTGTCGCGCAGACGAGCGGAGTGCCGGACTTCGTCCATCGTGTAGACGCGCTCGACCTGTTCCACCGGCGGTTCGGCCAGGAAGTCGTAGTAGTCGCGGCCCGGATCGTCGGAAACGTCGGCGATGTAGTCGCGTACCGGGATGCGCAGGCGCATCGGCGGCAGTTCGTAGCCGACGTCGACAATGGCCGGACGCGGACCTTCGTCGCGCTCGGGCGCGTAGATCATCAGATATTCGTTGCCGTCACGATCGACGCGCGAGCGCTGCAGAATGTCGCCGTAGCGATTGTAGACGGTGACAATCCGGTAGCCGCCCGGACGCAGGATGGTTTCGCGGGTACGGCCACGCGGAAGCTGATCGTAGTAGGTTTCTTCCGCATCGCGACGCAGGCGCGGGCGATCGTCACCACGAACGAAAATCTGATCGCCGACGCCGAGAATGACGCGGTTGTCAATTTCCTGCACGACCTTCACTTCGGTCACGTTGTTGGTGATGTTGTTGACCGTCGTGTTGTTGTTGATCACCGTGTTGTTGATGACGGTGTTGTTGACGATGTTGGTCGTCTCCGGCACCACGAAGACCGGCGCATCGTCGACACGCGTGCCCTTTTCCTTGAGATTCGCCTCGATCTTCTGCGGCAGGTCGGCTGGGATTTCGGCAGCGATCGCAGCCTGAGCTGCAGCATCGTCTGCCGGCGGCGCAACGTTTTCTTCCTGGGCGCGCAGCTCTTCGCGCAGCTTCTGGCGCTGTTCGCGTGCCTGGTTGCCACCGGTGTTGTCGGCATCCTTGTCGCTGTCGAGCACGGCGGCGCCGTTTTCAACAGGCAGAACCACGGTCTCGTCGGTTGCCGCCGGGTCTTCGGCGATCTTCACCTTTTCTTCCTCTGTGCGGGTGTCGACCACTTCCGGAGCCGGCTGCTGAATCTGCGGCTGCTGCTCGGCAGTTGCCGGCTGTTCCGCACCGGGTACGGGCTGGCCTTCGCCGGTCTGCGGCTGTTCGGCACCAGGCACCGGCTGGCCTTCGCCAGTCTGGGGCTGCTGCTCGGTCCCAGGCGCAGTTTCCGTCGGTGCGGGCTGTTCGCCCGCCTTCTGTTCTTCAGCAGCCTTCTGCTCTTCAGCAGCCTTCTGCTCCTCGGCAGCCTTCTGCTCCTCGGCAGCCTTCTGCTCCTCGGCAGCCTTCTGCTCTTCGGCAGCCTTCTGCTCCTCGGCAGCCTTCTGCTCCTCGGCAGCCTTCTGCTCCTCGGCAGCCTTCTGCTCTTCGGCAGCCTTCTGCTCCTCGGCAGCCTTCTGCTGGTCGGCAGCCTTCTGCTCTTCGGCAGCCTTCTGCTCGTCGGCAGCCTTCTGCTCGTCGGCAGCCTTCTGCTCGTCGGCAGCCTTCTGCTCTTCAGCAGCCTTCTGTTCCTCGGCAGCCTTCTGCTGCTCAGCGGCCTGTCGAGCGGCCTCTTCCTCGGCGGCCTTCTGCTGTTCGGCTGCCTGGCGGGCAGCCTCTTCCTCGGCGGCCTTCTGCTGCTCAGCGGCCTGTCGAGCGGCCTCTTCCTCGGCGGCCTTCTGCTGCTCAGCGGCCTGGCGAGCGGCCTCTTCCTCGGCGGCCTTCTGCTGCTCAGCGGCCTGGCGAGCGGCCTCTTCCTCGGCAGCCTTCTGCTGCTCAGCGGCCTGGCGGGCAGCCTCTTCCTCGGCCTGGCGCTGCTTCTGCAACAGCAGCTCCTCGTCAGACTGACCACCGCCCTCCTGTGCAACCTCGAATGGCTTCATCAGGCTATCGGCGACGGCAGGCGGAACCGCCACGGACACCGACAGCACCGGCAGCGCGACGGTTGCAAACAGTTTGGATCGAATCGACATTTGTCTTCCTTCCTCTTCTCGGGAGGTCCTGGTCCCGCATCCTCTTCCCGGTATATGACACGCCGAAGAATGGATACGAACTTGAATACTCACGGGGCCTTGGCCCAAGGTTCCGGCTTTTTTGTGTTGCCCGCGAGACGCGCCGTCAAGCGCGACGCCCGCGCCACGCGCCGGTTCCTTGATAAGGGCTAGCGGAGGCAAGATTAACCGCCGCTGAACGCACCGTTCATGTACATTGCGCGGTCCGCCATCACAATCTGCGGTCGAAATCCGATTCCCGGTGAGGACCTTCGCTTTCCTGTTGATTTTTACTGGAAAAGAGTACGAATATCGCCACAACCGGAGGCAAACGCCCCGGTCGAAATTGGTGTCCGTGAAAAAAGAAAAAACCGGACATCGACCAACAGAGAGGACTATCATGCGTATTTCCAGACGGCTGGCAGCCGCCGCATCGGCTGCCGTTTTCGTGCTCATGGCAGGCTCGGCCATGGCAGACGGCGAAAAGGTCGTTATCGGCACGGAAGGCGCCTACCCGCCCTTCAACAACCTGGAAGCGGACGGCACGCTGACGGGCTTCGACATCGACATCGCCAAGGCACTGTGCGCGGAAATGAAGGCCGAATGCACCTTCGTCACGCAGGACTGGGACGGCATCATTCCGGCACTGATCGCCAAGAAGTTCGACGCCATCGTCGCGTCCATGTCGATCACCGCCGAGCGCAAGGAAAAGGTCGACTTCACCAACAAGTACTACAACACGCCGCCGGCAATCGTCGTTCCGAAGGACTCGCCGATCACCGAAGCGACCGAAGCAGCACTTGCCGGCAAGACGCTCGGTGCACAGGGCTCCACCACCCACTCCAACTATGCCGAAGCGCATATGAAGGGTGCCGAGATCAAGCTCTATCCGACGGCTGACGAGTACAAGCTCGACATCGCCAACGGTCGCATCGACGCCGTCATCGACGACGTCGTCGTGCTCTCCGAATGGCTGAAGTCGACCGACGGCGCCTGCTGCAAGCTGCTCGGCACGCTGCCGATCGACCCGGTCATCAACGGCGAAGGCGCCGGCATTGCCGTGCGCAAGGGCGACGACGCGCTGCGCGAAAAGTTCAACAAGGCGATCGAAGCGATCCGCGCCAACGGCAAGTACAAGGAAATCAACGAAAAGTACTTCCCGTTCGACGTTTATGGCAGCTGATTGACGGGATCCGACACGATTTCCTAGTGAATCATGTCGGAGAAACGTCAGTTCATGCGAAAAATGCAACGGCGGATGGCTTGCCCTTCCGCCGTTTTTGTTTGACAAGAGCCTAAAACAAAGCGCGATCGATACACACAAAAACAGCGCAAAGGGGAACATTCTGACATGAGCGGGTTATTTGCCGGCTTCTATTCCATCCTCTCCTGGATAGGATCGATCGTCGATCCATTCTGCGGCCCGGTCGGGGTCTTTACCTGGCTGGCGCCCGGCACCTTGCTGGCCTGCGGCGATACCGGCTGGGGCGACGATATCGCCTACGGTTTCGTCGTCACCGCGAGCCTTGCCATCGCCACCCTGCCCGTCGGCCTGCTGATCGGCTTCTTCATCGCCCTCGGCAAACAGTCCGAAGAGCGCACCGTGCGGTTGGCAACCAATATCTACACGACGATCTTTCGGGGCCTCCCGGAACTCCTGACGCTCTTCATCGTCTATTACGGCCTGCAGATCCTCGTTCAGCAGTTGCTGGCCTCGCTCGGCTACGAGGGCCCGGTCGAGATCAATGCCTTCTTCGCCGGCATGATTGCGCTCGGCGTCGTCTTTTCGGCCTATTGTTCGGAAGTGCTGCTCTCCGCGTTCAAGGCCATTCCTCATGGCCAGTACGAAGCCGGTGACGCCCTTGGCCTCCATCGCGGCAGAACCATTCGTCTCATCATCCTGCCGCAACTCGTGCGCATCGCATTGCCCGGTCTTGGCAATCTCTGGATGGCGCTCCTCAAGGATACGGCCCTCGTCTCCGTCGTCGGCCTGACGGATATCCTGCGCCAGACCGGTGTTGCAGCCCGCGTGACCAAGCAGGCCTTCGAATTCTACGGTGTCGCCTGCGTGCTCTTCCTGATCCTCGCGATGATTTCCTCGATCGTCTTTGCGAACCTGGAACGCTGGACCAAACGTGCGGAGATGGGCCGATGAGTGCTGTTGCAACGATGATACCGCCGCAAGCCCCGCCTCCGGTTCCGCCGAAGCCTTACACGCTGACCCGCTTCGTCGGCAGCGTCGCGCTCGGCATCTGGCTGGCGCTTGGCGTCGGCATCTTCCTGACCGTCGTCGGTGGCTGGGATCCGGAGAAATTCGCGAAATACGGCCCGCGCTTCCTTTCAGGCCTCGGCGTGACGCTGATGCTGGTCTCGATCTCCATCGTCTTCGGCGCCATATTGTCGCTGCCGATTGCGTTTGCCCGCATGTCGAAGAACAAGTTCTGGTCGTGGCTCGCCTACTGCTATGTCTACTTCTTCCGCGGCACGCCGCTGCTCGCACAGCTCTTCCTCATCTATTACGGTCTCGGCAGCTTCCGCCCGCAGCTCGAAACGGTCGGGCTGTGGTGGTTCTTCCGCGATGCCTGGAACTGCGCGCTCTTCGCCTTCACGCTCAACACCGCAGCCTACCAGGCGGAAATCCTGCGTGGCGCAATCGAGAGCGTGCCGCGCGGCCAGCGTGAAGGTGCAGCAGCCCTTGGCCTGCCCGAGCGTGTCTCCTTCTTCAAGATTATCCTGCCGCAGGCGATGATCGTTGCGCTGCGCCCCTACGGCAACGAAATCATCCTGATGATCAAAGGCTCGGCGATCGTCGCGATCGTCACCGTCTTCGACCTGATGGGCGAAACCCGCTACGCATTCTCCCGCACCTTCGACTTCCAGATGTATATCTGGGCAGCCATTCTCTACCTGATCATGGTCGAGATCCTGCGCAACATCTGGAGCCTGCTGGAAGCGCGGCTGACACGCCACCTCAAGCGATAGTTCCGCTTTTGACCAATGACGAAGCTTGGCAGCACTCTCCGTGAGATGCTGCCAAGCTTTTGTTATTTCTTACGAAAGTTTCATTTCGGAGCAAGTATTAGCTCTTGATTAAGA
Source organism: Ensifer adhaerens (assembly GCF_020035535.1). NCBI lineage: Bacteria > Pseudomonadati > Pseudomonadota > Alphaproteobacteria > Hyphomicrobiales > Rhizobiaceae > Ensifer > Ensifer adhaerens. Next base: position 1,850,764 of record NZ_CP083349.1, read on the forward strand.
AATCGAGCGTTTCATCATAGAGACCAACCTTTGCGAGAAGTGAGGTCCTAATGACAAACGAGATGGAACTTCAGCTTAAAGGCTATGGCCTGACGACGGCCCAGATCCTCTACCACATGCCGGATCATCCGACCTTCCTCCAGACCTATGTCTGGCAGCACTACGACATCGCCCCGGACTTTCCGGAGATGCGCAGCTTCCTGAAATTCTGGCAGGAAAAACTGGATGGCCCGCTGCATTCGGTGCGCTATGTACATCGCAAGCTGATCTCGGCGACGGAATGGCGAGCGTTGAAGGGCGAGTTCATCGTGCACTGAACCGCCGATTGAATCTGAGGAGCCAAGGGGACGGACTTCAGTCCGGCCACCACCCTTGCGATTGGCAGGCTTTGAGAACCGCGTGCTCAGGACCGTGAGCGCGACACCGCCTCAGACATGCACCTCCCCATGCGCCAGTTCGCCTTCGCGCGGTTCCTTATGCAGCGAGCCGTAGAGCACCAGCGCATAGAACAGCAAAACACCAACGATCACCGGCCAGCCGGACAACGGACCGAGCGCCGCATTTTGGGCGACATCGGCCCAGGAGCGCACATGACCGAAGGGCTCGCCATTGGTCGAAATCTTCGGCGAGGAAATCTTCAGCGTCCAGGCAAGCAGCAGGATCAGATACATCCAGCAATAGTTGCGCTGCAGCCGCCGGCAGACTGCCTCGCGGTAGCTCATCAGGAAGGCCGGTTTGCGCAGGCTCTTGCCGATTGCGATTGCCCAGTTGAGGTTCGGGGTACCATCCGGCGAAAGTATCTGCGCGAAATAGCCCCGCTCCAACTGCCTGACGCGCGCCCGGTAGACATCGAAGAAGCGGTACCGCCGCGCCTCGATCAGGAGCAGCAGCGTAATCAGCAGCATCGCGAACAGCAGCACGCTGTGGTGCGACGACGGGGTCGACAAGGAAACGGACAAAAGCGCTGCGACGACGGTGATCGCCCAGTTCGAGGTTCGGTCGATGCGATCGCGCCATCCCGCCATACGGCCCATTTCGCCGCGATAATAGTGCACGACCGCGTTGATCTGCTCCTGTGAGGTTTGCGGCAGCGGCGGCCCCTTCGGCTCCTTGATTTCGGTGCCAAGGATCAGCGGACCCAGTTCGGCGGACATCGGCATTCCCTCCGTCTTTTCTTATGCTTACGATCATGACTCCAATCGCTTCGCCGATAAATCCCAACCCGGGCCGGGCGGTCGGTTTTTCGGCGCAGCACATCCTTTTGCCGGTCTCTTTCGCACGGGACGGCGATTGCCAAAGCCCATTTGCGGACGTAAGAAACGGCCATGACCCAGAAGAGCACGAAAATCGACGAGGAAGCGCTGGCAGAAGCCTACAACCGCGCCCTCTCCCTGGAAAAATCCGGCAGCTTCGATGCCGCTGCCGACGCCTATGCCGAAGTGCTGGCGCTCGACCCGGAAGACCATGGCGGCGCTGCCGTGCGCTTGGCCTCGATGGGGCGCGGCGAGACGCCCGTGAAGGCGCCTGACGCCTATGTCGCTACCCTATTCGACCAGCATGCCGAAGTATTCGACAACGTGCTCGTCGACCAGCTCGGCTATTGCGTGCCGCTCCTCGTTCGCCAGCGCCTGCAGGCGCTCGAGCTCGGCCCCTTCGACCGGGTGCTCGACCTTGGCTGCGGCACGGGCCTCACCGGCGGCGCCTTGCGTGACATGGCCGAAGACATCACCGGCATCGATCTCTCGGAAAACATGGTCGAGATCGCACACGAGAAGGACCTCTACGAGACGCTCTATGTCGCCGAAGCGGTCGATTATCTCGACGACAACGATGACGAGCCCTTCAACCTGATCGTCGCAACCGACGTGCTTCCCTATATGGGCGCGCTCGAAGCGCTGTTCTTCGGCGCCGTCGACAATCTCCTGCCCGGTGGCCTGCTGATCTTTTCCAGCGAGACGCTGCCCGCAGAAGCCTTCGCCGGCCGCGACTTCATGGTCGGCCCGCACCAGCGTTTCGCCCACGCCGAAACCTACCTGCGCGACCGCCTCGCGGCTACCGGCTTCGAAATCGTCGAGGTCGGCGACATCACCGTGCGCATGGAAGAAGGCGAACCGATCGCCGGCCATCTGGTGATTGCCCGCTTCAAGCCCTGACGGCATCATGAGAAGGGAGCATCGCGCGATGCTCCCTTCTCTCTTTTCCGCATCCACGCCATCGGCTACACCAAAGCGAAAGCAATGGGAGTATTCGGAAAATGGCAAAGGTTGCATTCATCGGTCTCGGCGTGATGGGTTATCCCATGGCCGGCCACCTCAAGGTCCGCGGCGGACACGAACTGACGGTCTATAACCGCACCTTCGCCAAGGCCGAAAAATGGGCTGCCGAATTCGGCGGTCGCGCGGCACGCACGCCGGCCGAAGCAGCCGACGGCGCCGATTTCGTCTTCTGCTGCGTCGGCAATGACGACGACCTTCGCTCTGTAACGACAGGCAAGGACGGCGCCTTCGAAACGCTTGGCGCCAACGCGGTCTTCATCGACAACACCACCGCTTCCGCCGAGGTCGCCCGCGAACTCTACGAAGCGGCGAAGGCCCGCAACGCCCACTTCGTCGACGCGCCCGTCTCCGGTGGCCAGGCGGGTGCCGAAAACGGCATTCTGACGGTCATGTGCGGCGGCGATGAGCCAGCCTTCGATCGCGCCAAGCCGGTCATCGAGGCCTTTGCCCGCATGGTCGGCCTGATGGGGCCGGCCGGCGCTGGCCAGATCACCAAGATGATCAACCAGATCTGCATCGCCGGCCTCGTCCAGGGGCTCGCCGAGGGCATCCACTTCGGCAAGAAAGCGGGCCTCGACATCGAGAAGGTCGTCGACGTCATCTCCAAGGGCGCTGCCGGCTCCTGGCAGATGGAAAACCGCCACAAGACGATGAACGCCGGAAAGTACGACTTCGGCTTCGCCGTCGACTGGATGCGCAAGGATCTCGACATCGTGCTGGCCGAAGCCCGCCGCAACGGCGCCAAGCTGCCGGTGACGGCCCTCGTCGATCAGTTCTACGGCGATGTACAGGAAATGGGCGGCAATCGCTGGGATACGTCGTCGCTGCTTGCCCGCCTCGAAAAATGAGCCTCGGCCCATCCTCGACCGCAGACGAGATCACCGCTCATCTGCGGTCGCTCGGCTCTGAAGACAATCTCGCCGGAATGGCGCGCTTCGGTATTGTCACCGAAGCCGCTATCGGCCTCTCCAATGTCGAACTGCACAAGATCACCCGGCTGGTGAAGACCGATCACCACCGAGCGCTGGAACTCTGGCAGTCCGGTATTCGCGAAGCGCGCATCCTCGCCGCTTTCACCGCCGACCCGAAAGCGCTGAAACTGGAGGAGGCGCGCCGCTGGGCGGAAGATTGCAATTCCTGGGAAGTCGTCGACACCGTTGCCGACCTCTTCGTCACCGCGCGCTTCGAGCGCGAACTGATCCCTGAGTTCGCAGCCGACGAACAAGAGTTCGTCCGGCGCATCGCCTTTGCGATGATTGCCACGGCCGCAGTCCATCTGAAGAAGGAGCCGGATGCGATGCTCATGGACTGGCTGCCGCTGATCGAGCGATATGCAACGGACGATCGGAACTTCGTCAAGAAGGCGGTCAACTGGGCGCTCAGGCAGATCGGCAAGCGCAATGCGGCCTGCCATGGTCCGGCGCTGGCGCTCGCTGAACGCCTGGCCGAAAGCTCAAGCCGCGCCGCCCGCTGGACGGGCAAGGACGCGGTCAGGGAGCTTAGGAGCGACAAGGTGCTGGCACGGCTAGGCCTTGATCCAAGCCGCGCCCGCTAGCGCAGGCGCTCAATCCTCTGAGGATTTCGCCTGGTCGATCATCATGTAATCGAGCGGCAGTTCGGTGGTGTACTTGATCTGCTCCATGGCAAATGCGGACGAGACGTCACGGATCTCGATCTTGGCGATCATGCGCTTGTAGAAAGCATCGTAGGCGGCGATATCCGGCACGACTACGCGCAGCAGATAGTCGACGTCGCCGCTCATGCGATAGAATTCGACCACCTCGGGAAATTCGGACACGACCTCGGAGAAGCGGCGAAGCCATTCCATCGAGTGCGAATTCGTGCGGATCGACACGAAAACCGTGACCTTGGTGTTGATCTTCACCGGGTCAAGAAGGGCGACGCGGCGACGGATGACGCCGTCCTCTTCCATCTTCTGGATACGCCGCCAGCACGGCGTGGTCGAAAGCCCCACCTTCTTGGCAAGGTCGGCAACGGCCAGCGTGGAATCCTCCTGCAGCAGGCGCAGGATTTTGCGGTCTAGGCGGTCCATGAAAGTCCCTCTCGAATTATTTTTCCCTCTATAGCGCGAAATTGGTGAAGATAAAGAAAATTGTTTCAGGCAGTGAGCGTCAGCACCCGCTCCCGCAGGAACGGCAGTACATCCGCCTCGAACCAGGGATTGCGCTTCAGCCAGCCGGTATTGCGCCAGCTCGGATGCGGTAACGGAAGGATGGCGGGGTCGGCGTTGCGCAACGCATAGCGCCGCCAATCCTTCACCGTCTCGGTCATCGATTTCGGGCAGGCAGACCCGATATGCCAGCGCTGCGCATAATGACCGATCGCCAGCACCAGTTCGACCTGTGGCATCCGGTCCATGACCCGCTGCCGCCACAAGGGCGCGCATTCCCGACGCGGCGGCAGGTCACTGCCATGGGCGTCGTAACCCGGAAAGCAGAAGCCCATCGGCACGATCGCGAACTTCGCCGGGTCGTAGAAGGTTTCGCGGTCCACCCCCAGCCATTGCCGAAGCCGATCGCCGGACGCGTCGTTGAAGGGCAGCCCGCTTTCGTGCACGCGAAGTCCCGGCGCCTGCCCGGCAATAAGGATACGCGCGGTCGTCGAGATCACCGCCACCGGCCGCGGCTCATGCGGCAAGCGGTCGTCGACGCCGCGCAGCGGATTGTCGCGACAGATGCGGCAGGCGGCGATATCGGCCCGCAGCCGTTCCAGGTCTGGCAGATCGTCTTCAGGCATCGGCGATACCTGCAAACAAGGCGGTCAGTTGCTCCAGTAGCCAGCGCCTGATCGTCTTGAGCCAACCATCGACCAGATGCGGCCCCTCGTCCGGATGACCATTCGTGCGGCGCCATTCCTGCGGCGCCGTGAAAGTGCCGACCCAAATGCCGCGCTGGTCTTTCTCCGCCCGCGCCTCTTCCGCCTGATAGCGCCCGTAGCTGACCGCATAACCCGACAGCACCATCTCACGACCGATATCCCGCCCACCGGCTTCGCATGTGCCGAGGTCGCGACCGTATCGATCCCGCCCATGGAAGCGGCAGCGGACGTCGCCCGCAGAAATCAGGGCTCTCAAACGATCGCGTGCCTGGCGGCCACAATCCCAGGTCTCGCCGGCGCGCTCGCAGCTCTGGTCGAGTTCCGGCGCATCGATCCCCTCGATGCGGATGCGCTTTCCGTCAAGCCGAAGACTGTCGCCATCGCTTGCGATCGCGGCTCCACGCGCCTCACCGGTCGTGGCCCGCTCCCCCACGGGGAGCTTGTCGGCATAGTAGGCGACAATCGAAAGCAGCAGGAGGATGATCCATCCGCTGAGCATGCCGCCACGCCCGGCAGATCGCGATCGGCCCGTAGACCCTCCGCTTCGCCCGCCGGTGAAGCGGTATCTCGTGCGGCCCGATTTCACGTTTCCCTGCACCTCTACTGTTGCGCACGCCGCATCCGGGGCGAGACAACGTCATAAACATCGACGATTCCAAAAGCTTAGAGACGATAGCTCATGCAATGATCGTCACTTTCGGCAAAAAGACACCACCGCGCCATAATGGTTGTCGAATCCTTCACACACCGCAGCAACTTCTTAAGGATTGCTCACTAGACTGCAAGGAAACCATAACCTTTGCATAAGAGCATGAGTATCGCCGCCAGCACCTCGACAGATAAGATTATTGTCGACAAGTCGCGAAACCATCGAAACAAGGCAGTTTCGAGGACGGTTCGCGCGACGCGCGAACGGCTGCAAACGGGCTCGTCCGTACCTTCGGGGTTCGAGCGCGAGATGCTCAACCTCTACATCGAATCTGCCCTCCACAGCGCCATCGCCATACCGCTGCTCGTGACGCTGATCGCGGCCGTCGGTGTCTATCTCTCCGGCAGCCTCGGCATCGTCCTCTGGGCCTTGATGACCCTCTCGGCGCATGCCGTGACGCTCGTGCTGGCGAGGAAGGCACGCAAGAAGGACATCGTTGCGGAGAAGGTCCCGGTCTGGCGCCGGCGTTTCCTCTTCGGCCAGGTCCTGATGGGCCTCTGCTGGGCGGCCTTCGTTGCTCAGGATTGCGCCGCATGCGGCGATGTCCGCTTCGGTTTCTTCGAAGGCACCGCTCTGCTCTTTGCGCTCGCGGCCACCGCCATGGGCACGTTCCTGCTCCGCAATGCCCTTCTGTGCACCTTCACGCCGGTGATCGCCGCACTCGCATTCGCCGCGCTGACGACCGGCAATCCGATCTATATCGGTCTGACGGGCATCATCTCGCTGTCGATGCTGTTCCTGGTGTTCATGACCGACCGCATGAACCGCGCCAATGTCCACATACTCTCGGTTCAATCGGAAAAGGACGACCTGATCGCCGAGCTCGAAGTGGCAAAGTCGATGTCGGACGAAGCCCGGCGCAGGGCGGAGGAAGCGAACCTTGCCAAGTCGCGCTTCCTCGCCTCCATGTCGCATGAGCTGCGCACGCCGCTAAACGCCATCCTCGGCTTCTCCGAGGTGATGTCGACGGAGGTCCTGGGTCCGCTCAGCAACCCGACCTACAAGGAATACACCAACGACATCCATCGCTCCGGCGAGCATTTGCTGAACCTCATCAACGAGATCCTCGACCTGTCACGTATCGAGGCCGGCCGCTACGATCTGAACGAGGATGCAGTCAGCCTTGTCGAAATCGCCGAGGATTGCGTCGGCATGGTGCAACTGCGGGCGCGCGCCAAGAACATCACCATCCACTCGCAGTTCGAAGTCGGCATGCCCTCCGTCTGGGTCGACGAGAAATCGATGCGTCAGGTCATCCTCAACCTGCTGTCCAATGCGGTGAAGTTCACCAGTGCCGGTGGCGAAGTCACCTTCAAGGTCGGCTGGACCGCCGGCGGCGGACAGTATCTCTCGATCAAGGACAACGGTCCGGGCATCCCCGAAGAGGAAATCCCGATCGTACTGTCGGCATTCGGTCAGGGCTCCATCGCCATCAAGAGCGCCGAACAGGGCACCGGCCTCGGCCTGCCGATCGTCCAGGCCATTCTCGCCAAGCACAATGGCGAATTCATCCTGCGCTCCAAGCTCAGGGAAGGCACGGAGGCAATCGCCATCCTGCCGGCCCGCCGTGTGCTCGAAAGCCTGCCGGCGGTCGAGGACGTTGCAGCTCCAGTGCGCCGTCGCAAGAGCTTCGCCTGATCCATGCTCATCGAAACGCCACGCCTCAGGCTTCGGCCCTGGGAGGAGCGCGACATTGCGCCCTTTGCGGTCGCCAACGCCGACCCTGAGGTACGCCGCTACTACTTTCCCGACATTCTGACCAAGCTTGAGACCGACGCGATGATTGCCGATTGCGACCGGCACCTGCAGATGCACGGCTTCGGCTTTGTGGCGGTCGAGCGCAAGGCGGACGGAGCGTTGATCGGCGGCCTCGGGCTTTCGCGGGCCGGAGACGAAATCCCCGGCGGCCCGCATGTCGAAATCGGCTGGATACTCGCCCGGCCCTATTGGCGGCAGGGATATGCGCTCGAAGCGGCGAGAGCCTGCCTGGACCATGCCTGGGCGGCGCTCGGGCTTGCCGAAGTCATCGGCTATACATCCCGCATCAACGAACCGTCCCGCGCGCTCATGGAAAAGCTCGGCATGCGCTCGGACCCGGCGGAAGATTTCGATGACGTGACGGTGCCTGAAGGCAATCCGCTGCGCCCACACGTGCTCTATCGGATAAAGTCGACCGATCGCCGCTGACGGTTCAGTTCAGGAAGCCGTCGAAGATCACGACGTAGCCGGCATAGACGGCGTTGGCGATGATCAGGCAGAGGCACGCGAAGGAACCGAGGTCCTTGGCGTTCTTGCCCATCTCCGAGATTTCCGGCGATACACGGTCGACGATCTCCTCGATCGCCGTATTGATCGCCTCGAAGGCCATCATCAGGAGAAAGAGGATCGCCATCGCCACGAACTGGAAGAAGGTCGCGCCGACGATGATGAAGGCAACCATGGCGATGCCGAAGGCGATCAGCTCATGGCGAAACGCGGCCTCGCCGATCAGCCGCTTCGCGCCACCCAGCGAATAGCTGGCGGCAGCGAAGAGATGGCGAATGCCGGTCTGCTTCTCAACGGGACCCGTCTGTCCAATGCGGTGCGTGGTGTTCTTGGCGTCCATTTCTTCTCGACTGGCTTGAAACTGCGCTTGCTTCGACATCGTGAATGAGGCGAATGCAAGGCGTTTCGCGGTTGCAGGAGCCCAAGACGATAGTTAGGGCTGCATGTGCGCTTTGGATAGGCGAGAAGCACGCGACCATCAAGGCCCGTCACACGCTGGAATGGTGTGCGCGACAGGCGTTCGACAGCAATTGGCCGGCTTTGCCGTGAAAGCCGGCCGTACCTTGATCATTCCTTGTTGCTGACACCCGCCTGCGCAAACGTCGCCATGCCGCTGTGGCAGGCGGCCGCCGCCTTGACGATGCCGGCGGCAAGGGCTGCCCCCGTGCCTTCGCCGAGCCGCATGCCGAGCGCGAGCAGCGGCGTCTTGCCGAGCTTCTCGATCGCGCGGATATGGCCCGGTTCGCCAGAGACATGGCCGATCAGGCAGTGATCGAGCGCGGACGGATTGGCCGCCTTCAGGATCGACGCTGCCGCAGTCGCGACGTAGCCGTCGACGATAACCGGAACCTTCTGAACACGTGCTGCAAGGATGGCGCCCGCCATTGCCGCGATCTCGCGACCGCCGAGACGGCGCATCAGCTCCAGCGGGTCGGAAAGGTGGTCGCGATGCAGGGCCACAGCCTTCTCGACCGCCGCAATCTTGCGCTTCAGAACTTCGCCTTCGGAGCCGGTACCCGGCCCCACCCATTCCTCGGCCGTGCCGCCATAAAGGCCGAGATTGATCGCGGCCGCGATCGTCGTGTTGCCGATGCCCATTTCGCCGATGCACAGAAGATCCGTACCGCCGGCAACCGCCTCCATGCCGAAGGCCATCGTGGCGGCGCAATCCCGCTCGGAGAGTGCCGCTTCCTCGGTGATATCACCGGTCGGGTATTCGAGCGCCAGATCGAAGACCTTGAGGCCGAGGTCGTGACTTACGCAGATCTGGTTGATAGCAGCACCGCCGGCGGCAAAGTTCTCGACCATCTGGGCCGTGACGGAAGACGGGAACGGGGTGACGCCCTGTCGGGTGACACCGTGGTTGCCGGCAAAGATCGCCACCAGTGGCCGGTTGACCGCGGGCGCCTTGCCGGTCCAGGCAGCGAGCCAGAAGGCGATTTCTTCGAGACGCCCGAGCGCGCCCGGCGGCTTCGTCAGCTGTGCGTCCCGCTCCCGCGCCGCGACCAGCGCAGCCGAATCCGGCCCCGGCAGGTTGCGCAACAATTCGCGGAAATCATCAAACGGCAGGCCGCTGGCACTCATGCTGGGAATCCTTGCATCATCGTGAATCTCCGTTCCTCATAGAGGGCGTGGAATATTCGGGCAACGGCATTTGCGCCAATCCGCGTCGCCGGAGCATGATCCTTGACGGGATGGACGATTCGACGCACCGCGGTTCTCGATGCTCATCACGCTCTCACTTGCGGGCGGCTGTGACATCTGCGATTGCCGCTGAGGGCCAGATCTTTGGAGGGGCCATGGGCTTTCTGGGCGATTTCTGTGACGACGTGGCGCGCTCGATCGGCTTCCTGAGCCGCATCCCCATGCCGGGGCGCCACTTCGTCGGATATGACGGTCGTCTGGACCGGGCCGTGCGCGCCTTCCCGCTCGCGGGCATCGTGATCGCTCTGCCGTCTGCCGCCGCTGCCAGCGCCATGATCGCACTCAATGTGAGTTCGCTCTTTGCCGCCTTCGTCGTCGTCGCCATCCAGGCGCTCCTGACCGGCGCGCTGCACGAGGACGGCCTTGGCGATACGGCCGACGGTTTCGGCGGCGGACGCGACCGCGACGCGGCCCTCATGATCATGAAGGACAGCCGCGTCGGCAGCTACGGCGTCGTCGCGCTCATTCTCTCCTTCGGTCTGCGCGTCTCGGCGCTCGCCTCGATCCTGCCGCTGTTCACACCCTTGGGCGCCGGCATGGCGATCCTCGGCGCTGCAGCACTCAGCCGCGCCGCCATGGTCTGGCACTGGTCGAGCCTGCCGCCTGCCCGGCGCGACGGTGTTGCGGCCGCAGCCGGCGAGCCGGACCCGGCAGCCACGCGCTTCGCCCTTGGCTTCGGCCTGATTGCGGCCATGCTGCTCTTCTACTTCGCCCGGGTCCCGGCTCTCGGCCTGATCGCCGCGCTGCTCGCGGTCTTCGTCGCGGTCAAGGGGTTCGGTCGGATCGCCACCCGCAAGATCGGCGGCCACACCGGCGACACCATCGGCGCCACACAGCAACTCACAGAAATCGCGGTGTTGGGTGCCCTTGCGCTGACCGTGTGAAACATCGATATATCAAGGGAAAACTAGAGCAAGGCCATGGAATCTCCCTGCATTCTCGTCTGTTCGATCGATGACAAGACCGGCTACTGTTTCGGCTGCGGCCGCACGCGCGATGAAATCGGCCGCTGGACGCTGTACACCGATGCCGAACGCCGGGCGATCATGACCACGCTACCCGACCGGCTTGAGACGGTCGAACGCAAGCCCCGGCGCGAAACGCGCCGCAGCCGCATGGCGAGGGAACGCGGCCAAGCATGACCCGTCTCTTCATCCTGCTCTCGATCCTGGCCATCGGTCTCATCCTGCTGATCGTCAACCATGATGCCGGCCGCACCATGGGCCTTGCCAACGACGACTTCGGCAGGCTCGTGTCGTTGGGCGCCATCGCCACGCTGATCGGCGCCGGCGTTGTGCAAAGCCGTCACCGTTTCGGCGAGGGGCTGCGCCAGATCGCCATTTGGCTCCTCATCACGCTCGCCCTCGTCTCGGCCTATGTCTACCGCTTCGAGCTTCAAGGCTTCGGCAATCGCCTGCTTGCCGGCCTCGTTCCCGGCCGCGCCACCGTGATCACCGACAGCGAAGGCCAGCAGGAAGTGGTGCTGCACAAGATGCTGAACGGCCACTTCGAAACCGGTGCAATGGTCAACGGCAAGGATATCAGCATGCTGGTCGACACCGGCGCCAGCAGCATCGCGCTGACCTACGAGGATGCCGAACGGATCGGTCTCGACCCGGAAAACCTCAGCTACATCGTCACCGTCATGACGGCCAATGGCCGCGCGCAGGCGGCGCCCGTCATGCTCCAGGAAATCTCTGTCGGCCCCATCACCCGCCGCAACATCGGCGCGACGGTGGCCGCCAAGGGGCGGCTCGACCAGAGCCTGCTCGGCATGAGCTTCCTGTCGACGCTGGAGATGCTGCAGATGCGCACCGACGAGTTGCGTCTGCGCGACTGACCGGTCGATCGCGCTGGGCACACCTCCGCCCTTTCGGGCCAAGAGACGAAACCACGGACGCGAGAGGGCACCTCATGGATTTCATGCGACTGTTGAAGTCGATCGAGGAACTCCTATACGAGCTCGTCTGCTGGCTGCTCTTCTATCCGTTGACCATGTGGCGCACGCTTCGCCGCCCGCAGGCGATGATGCGCTACGCCGACGTCGAGCTTGGTGACGAGGTGCCCGATCAATATTCGGACGCGCTGAGCCCGCCGCTGTTTCTGCTGATCACCCTGCTCCTGGCGCACGCAATGGAACTCGGCCTCGTCAGGCAGGCTGCTCCCTGGTCGGCAACGTCGCTGCTCGCTTCCGATTCCAACCTGCTGATGTTTCGTGCAGTCGCCTTCAGCATCCTGCCCTTGCTGATGGCGGTGAAGCTGCTGCGCCACAAGGGCGCCAAGCTCACGCGTGACACGCTGCGTCCGCCCTTCTTCAGCCAATGCTACGCCACAGCACCCTTTGCCTTCGCGATCAGCCTGGGCGGCCAATTGCTGTTGGCCGGGCACAACGCCTTTACGCCCGTCGGCGCCGTCTTCGTGGCCGCCTCGATCGTCTGGTACATCGTCGCCGAGACGCGCTGGTTCGTGGCCGACCTCGGGCTTTCCGCCGTGCGGGCGCTTCTCCACGTCGTCGTGACGATCCTTCAGGCCCTGCTTGCGATGGTCGTCACCAGCGTCATCATTGCCTATGCGAGTGGAGCGGTGCGAGTGCCGGCACTCTGACGGCCGCTGGTTGTCAGTTTCTCAAGCGATAGCCGGTGCGGAAGATCCAGGCGAGGATCGTCATGCAGGCCGTCAGGAAGGCGAGGATGATCACCGCGCTGAAGATCGGGTTGACGTCGGACACCTCGAAGAAACTCCAGCGGAAGCCGCTGATCAGGTAGAGCACCGGATTGAAGTGGCTGACCGCCTGCCAGAAGGGTGGCAGCATCTTGATCGAATAGAAGCTACCGCCAAGGAAGACGAGCGGCGGGATCACCAACATCGGGATCAGGTTCAGCTGCTCGAAATCCTTTGCCCAGATGCCGATGATGAAGCCGAACAGGCTGAAGGAAATGGCCGTCAGCACGAAGAAGAATATCATGACGAACGGATGCGCGATCGTCAGGTCGACGAACAGCGAGGCCGTCAAGAGGATGATCGTCCCGATCATCAGCCCCTTGGTCGCCGCCGCGCCGACGTAGCCGAGCACGATCTCGAGCATCGAGACCGGCGAGGACAGGACCTCGTAGATCGTACCGGTGAATTTGGGGAAGTAGATGCCGAAGGAGCCATTGCCGATGCATTGGGTCAAAAGTGTCAGCATCATCAGCCCGGGGGTGATGAAGGCGCCGTAGGAAACGCCGTCAATCTCCTGGATGCGCCCGCCGATCGCAGCGCCAAAGACGATGAAATAGAGCGAGGTCGAGATGACCGGCGACACGACGCTCTGCAACAATGTCCGGCGGGTGCGGGCCATCTCGAAGAAATAGATCGACTTGATCGCTTCGATGTTCATCGCCCTGCCCCCACGATTTCGACGAAGATGTCCTCCAGCGAGCTTTGCCGCGTGGAGATGTCCTTGAGCCTGATACCGGCTTCAGCCAAGGCGGCCAGAAACGCGGTGATCCCGGTGCGTTCGGCGCTCGTGTCGTAATCGTAGATCAAACAATGGCCGTCCCCCTCGAGCGTGAGATTATAGTCGGACAGCGTTTCGGGAACCCCGTCCAGCGGATGGGCGAGATCGACCCGCAACTGCTTGCGCCCGAGCTTCGACATCAGCGCGACCTTGTCTTCGACCAGCAGGATCGTGCCGCCATTGATGACGCCGATGCGATCGGCGATTTCTTCCGCCTCTTCGATGTAGTGCGTCGTCAGGATGATCGTGACACCGGAGGCACGCAGCCGCTCGACCACCTCCCACATGCTCTTGCGCAGATTGACGTCGACACCGGCCGTCGGCTCGTCGAGGAAGAGGACCCGCGGCTCGTGCGACAACGCCTTGGCGATCAGCACGCGTCGCTTCATGCCGCCGGAAAGCTCGCGCAGCATGTTGTCCTTCTTGTCCCAGAGCGAAAGGTCCTTCAACACCTTCTCTATATGGGCAGGATTAGGCTTCTTGCCGTGCAGCCCGCGCGAGAAGGAGACCGTGTTCCACACGGTTTCGAAGGCATCGGTCGTCAGTTCCTGCGGCACGAGCCCGATCATCGCGCGGGTCTCGCGAAAGTCGCGTACCACGTCATGGCCGCCAACGGTGACCGTTCCGCCGCTCGGATTGACGATGCCGCAGATGATGGAGATCAGGGTCGTCTTGCCGGCGCCGTTCGGGCCGAGCAGCGCCAGGATCTCGCCTTCCTCGATATCGAGGCTGACGCCCTTCAACGCCTGGAACCCGGAGGCATAGGTCTTCGACAGGTTGGAAACGGAAACGATAGGCGCCATGAAGCTGATCCGGATGCGGGGGCGAAGTCGGCAGGTTTCGCCTATATGGGGCAATTGATTGCGATTTGCAGCCTACCGGATGGAAAAAACAAGGTGACGCTTTGTCAATGCGGCTGCGACAGGCGGGTCCCGGCGCCGGCCGTCTGTGTGGGCTTGCGCGCCACCAGCCGGTCGTGGATCAGCATCCCGGCCACCATCGCCGCCACGAAGAGCATCGTCGCCGGCAGGCCGAGCGACAGCGATGCGAGCGCCGGGCCCGGGCAAAGGCCAACCAGTCCCCAACCGACGCCGAAAATTGCCGAGCCGACGATCAGTCGCCTGTCGATGACCTGATTGTCCGGCAAATGGAAGGTTTCGTCGAACAAAGGTCGCTTGAGACGGCGTGTCAGCAGGACGCCGAGCGCAGAAACCAGAACGGCCCCGCCAAGTACGAAGGCAAGGCTCGGGTTCCAGTTGCCGGTGACATCCAGGAACGCCCGCACCCGCGCGGGATCGAGCATGCCCGACAGCGAAAGACCAAAACCGAACACGAGGCCGGAAACGAGCGTCGCCGCAAGGCGGAAAACTGCACCGTTCATCCGACCAGGCCCATGACAAAAACCGTGACGATCGCCGCGCCCATGAAGGTGGCGACCGCCGCCATCGAACGCCGCGACAACCTTGCAAGCCCGACGACGCCATGGCCGCTGGTGCAGCCGGAGCCCATGCGGGAGCCGAAGCCGACCAGCAGGCCGCCGGCCACCAGCAGCGGCCAGGATGACGTGACCGTCACCACCGGCCAGGTGCCGAAGACGAGATGAAAGACCAACGGCCCTGCCATCAGCCCCAGCACAAACAACGCTCCGGTGGAGGCCTGCACGCCTTGCAGCAGACGTCCAGCGATACCGCTGATCCCAGCCACCCGACCATTCGCCACCATCAGGATCGCTGCCGAGAGGCCGATCAACAGCCCGCCCGCCAGCGCATTCCCGTATTCACTCATGTTTTGGAACCATCCCGACAGAAGATCTGATAGAGCGCGCCAACGAGACGCGCCACCTTGTCGTGGCTAAGCCGATAGAAAACCTGCTTGGCCTGCCGACGCGTCGAGACAATGCCGGCATCGCGCAGCACGGTCAATTGCTGCGAGAGGGTCGGCTGACGAATGCTCAGGCTTTCTTCCAGTGCCGCCACCGAGTGTTCGCCCTCCAGCAAGGCGCTCACGATCAGCAGTCGATTTCGGTTGGCGAGAGTTCTCAGGATTTTCGAAACTTCGCCGGCGTGCGCGGCCATATCCGTGCGCACCCCCGGAAATTGCATAACAGTTCCCATAGTATCCTCCTGTCGTTGCCCTAGGAGTGTGTAGTGCCCCAATGCTTGCCGTGGCTTGCCGACCACTATCCATGATTGTTATACCAAATAATATAATATCGTATTACTTATTAACAAACCAGACAAAACATGACCGCGCTATCAGCGCTATTCCCCCTTACCTGTCCGTTGACTGTCAAATCATATAGAAAATTCAGTTCGTTACAACGCAACCGCAACAATTGCGAAAACGCCATATTTGGGGCAACCGGCCGGACAACTTCGGTCGATCATAAAACTTCTGGTATAGTGTCCCAAAATGCGAACCTGCGATGACGCTACGGGGTCCTCGGCCGGAACGCCCGATGGCTTCCGACGTGAATGCAGGCTTCAACCGTTACCCGGCGAAAGATCTACAAAATGAATCGTCGTCAGCCGCCTGCCCCTGTCACGAAACGGTGACGGAGTTCGAGCAATTTGCTCGCGCGGCGCGATATCGCCCTTTGATTTGCGCTCGTGATTTGCAAACCGGAGCCTCCCCCTTTTGCTCCGGTGGTTGGGCCGGCCTCCCCGCCGGCCTCTTTTTTTACCCGCTCCCGGCTCCACGGACCCCAGGAGCAAGATGCCGCGCTTCAGCCGTCAATCACAGTGGCGGTAGCCGGTCTTGCGGGTTCTCAGATCGAAGTGGAAATGGTCCTTGTGGAACGGGTCGCTGCCCGGCCCGAGCACCGTGTTGAAATATTTGCAGCTATCGGAGCGCACGGCCTTCAAGAGCCCCTTCTCGCGAAAGGCGAAGAAGCCCGGCTTGCGGACATCGATTTCCTTGCCGTTCTTGAGCACGAACTTGCCGACGTCGATGGCATTGCCGTGTGCGTGCTCGGACATCGGGTTACCGCGGCGGGAATTCATCGTGCGGCAGGAATAGCCGCCCAGCGGCTTGATGGTCTGGACGCCCGACCAGTAGCGGTAGCGGGACGATGGCGCGAGTTCGTATTTCACCCACTTGGCGAAGGCCTCCGTCACCTCGCAATTGAGCTTGACCGCCGGCTTCACGCCAATGCCACCGGAGAGGCCGCTAAGCTCGATCGGATAGTCGATGCCGCAGGACGGCCCGTTGCTGATACGCGGGATGTCGCGAAAGACGACACCGAGCTTCTTCAGGCGCTGGCGGCAAGAAATCTCCGAAGCCGGCATCTGGCCGGTATACTCGGGCGCCGACATCGGGTTGCGGACCCGCGGCAGGAACGCGACCTGTTGTGGCTCCTGCGCCCTTTGCACGGCACGCTGCTCCGCCATCGCGCGTGCCCGCTGGGCGTCTTCGGCCGCAGCCTTCTCGGCAGAAAGCGGTGGCAGATCGGGATCATAGCCAAGGTTCGCCTCGGACGCGGCCGCGCCTGCGGATGCGCGACCGAGCTGGCGCACATTGTCTTCGCCTATGCCGCCGACCACCGGCTGGCTGGCATTGCCCTCGGCGATCTCGTTGCTCTGCTCTTCCGCCAGGCCGACGACCGGCTGCTCGACGCCGAGCATGGCATCCATGTTGACGCCCTCATCGGGAATGGCAGTGGAACCCGTATTCGCCGGCTGCGCGCCGGAGGAGACCGCCTCGTCGCTGTCGATCATCGGCAGAGACCGCCGCGTTTGTTCCGGCGCGGCCTGCGCCGGCGCAGCATAGCCGCGGGTGCCATTGCTCATCGAACTCGACGTTGCGGCGGGATAGACGGCCACTTCTTCCTGCGGCACCGCATCGACGGGCACCGGCCCGATCGAGCCGACCCGGGAGCCGCCATCGATCCGTCCGGGCGGCGAAAGCGCGTCATCGGTCGAACAGGCGACAAGCGACAGTGAAAGAACGAGTGCCGTCAGCGGGCGATGGAGACCGGTAACATACGTCATACCGAACTGCGCCTTCCTCCAAACGGTCAAAGAGACCGTCATTCATCACCCCGCCGCCCCCGCAGCGGCGCACCCACCGGCACGCAAAGATCGCTGCAGCACATCGAATTGCTGCCTATCGCCTGTGTCGCAAACCGGGCACAGCAGCCGAAAGGTCAGATTTCGAAGGCATTTTATTCAAATACGGTAAACGAAGCCTTGCGACCGATGCCCGAGATCAAGGGTGGGGGACGTTTAGCGATGCCCGACTGTTGACAGCAAGAAGCCCGCGTCTTCGGCAGACGCGGGCTCCACATTTTCCGTAGTCAGGTGGCTGGATGTCAGCGGCACTCGCCGCGATGCACGATCCGGAATCCCGCACCGCCAGCCTCGCAGGCGTTCGAGAAGGTTTCCGTCCGACCGCCACGCTGGCCGCAGACCGGCGCGAATTCGCGCGTGCAGAACTGGCCCTGCGGCGGACGATCGTCACCGCGACGGCATTCACCGCGACCGATCACCTGGAAGCCCTCGGACCGTGCCTGGCAGGCATTGGAGAAGGTCTGCGTGCGGCCACCACGCTCGCCGCAGACGGGCATGTATTCCATGGTGCAGGCCTGCGGCGGCCGCGCCGGCGGGCGGTTGTCGGGACGGCACTCGCCGCGGTGGACGACATTGAAACCGTCGGCGCGCGCCTGGCAGGAATTCGGGAAGGTGCGCAGGCGATTGCCGCGCTCACCGCAAACCGGCGCATACTCCATCGTGCAGGCCGCCGGACGGGTCGGCCGCGGCCCAGGACGCGGCTCGTCGACGACAACGGTACAGGCGGAGAGAAAGCCGAGCCCGAGCATCAGCACGACGATCGGGCGCGTCAGAAGAAGTTTGAGAAGTGCCATGGATGTCCCCTCTTGTGCATGTTTCCTTTAATCGTGCCGATTAACGGACAAAAACATGCAAAAATTCAAAGTGCTACAGCGGCCCTTTGCGCTTCCTCTAGGACGCGCGGCGCTGTCGTGCAGCGGTCGGCAACCGGAGCGACGCCCCGTCGAACACCTCCCGCTTCTCGCGTATCTATCCGCGACACCCGCAAGGTCAAGCCTGCGCGCCTGCTTTGCACCGTTAACGAAGATCCCGAAGCAGAGCGCCGGCGCCGCCCTGTTTGGGGGAGCGGCGCAAGGAAAAACCCGCGCGGCATGCCACGCGGGTCTTGCTCATTCCCCGTCCGTATAGCTCAGGCGGCGCGGCCGTAGGACGAGTGCGATGTTGCCGACAGCCGGAACTTCGTCAGCAACGCCTTCAACTCACGGCTCTCCGCGGCCAGCGTTTGGCTTGCGGCCGTGGTTTCTTCCACCATCGCCGCATTCTGCTGGGTCATCTGGTCCATGCTGTTGACGGCGACATTGACCTCCTGCAATCCGGTCGCCTGTTCACGGGCGGCGGTCGCGATCGAAGCCACCTGCTCGTTGACCCGGTTGACCCGCGCTTCGATTTCCGACAACGCCTCGCCGGTCGAGCGCACCAGTTCCACCCCGGCACCGACTTCGCGGACCGAAGCGCCGATCAGTTCCTTGATCTCCTTTGCCGCACCCGCAGA
The DNA here is from genome assembly GCF_020035535.1 of Ensifer adhaerens. Lineage (NCBI taxonomy): Bacteria > Pseudomonadati > Pseudomonadota > Alphaproteobacteria > Hyphomicrobiales > Rhizobiaceae > Ensifer > Ensifer adhaerens. The sequence continues at coordinate 1,869,614 of NZ_CP083349.1, forward strand.
GCGCTGCGCGAGTTCGCGGACCTCCTGTGCGACGACGGCAAAGCCGCGACCGGCCTCGCCGGCGCGCGCCGCCTCGACGCCGGCATTCAGCGCCAGCAGGTTGGTCTGGAAGGCGATCTCGTCGATCACCCCGATGATCTGGCCGATGCGGCCGGAGGAACCCTCGATCCGCCCCATGGCGTCTATGGCGTTGCGCACGATGCCGCCGGATTTGGCGGCACTCGCCTTGGTCTCGTTGACCATCTCGCGCGCCTCGTTCGCCCGCTCGGAAGCGTGGCGAACCGTCGAGGTGATCTCGTCGAGTGCTGCCGCCGTCTCTTCGAGCGCTGCGGCCTGCTGCTCCGTCCGGCGCGACAGGTTGTTTGCGGCCTCGGAGATGTCGCCGGCACTGGCGGTGACGATCTCGGTCGAGTGCGAGATGGCGCCGATGACATCGCGAAGTGCGGCAACGGCCGTGTTGAAATCCTGCCTCAACTTGCCGTATTCCGGCGCGATGTGGCCGATCTCGGCTGTCAGGTCGCCGCTTGCCAAGAGCTCCAGAGCGACACCGACCGTCTCCATTGCATCCGCTTGCGCTTCCGCCGTTGCCCGCTGGCGCTGCTCGTTGCCACGCCGCTCGGAGCTGAGCCGCTCCTGCTGCTCGGCTTCGCGTGAACGCAGTTCCAGTCGTTCGCGAACGGAATCGCGCAGCACCACCAGCACCTTGGCCATCTGGCCGATCTCGTCGCCGCGGTCCGTCTCCGGAACCTCCGAAGATAGATCCTCATCGGCGATCGCCCGCATCGAGGCCTTCAGCTTCTCCACCGGCTTGACGACGCTGCGCACGATCGCAAGTGCCGCCATCAGGATGGCGAGGGCGGCCGCTGCGAGAATACCCGCGACCTGCCAGGCGCGCTCGCGGAACATCGCCGCCAGGTCGTCCGCATAGACACCCGTGCCGACCACCCAGCCCCAGGGCTTGAAGCTGGCGACATGCGAGTATTTCAGCACCGGTGCGTCAGCGCCCGGCTTTGGCCAATAGTAGTCGACGAAACCCTGACCGCTTTTTTCGACCGTCTTCACGAATTCGACGAAGAGATGCTTGCCGTTCGGGTCCTTGTTTTCGGTGAGGTCCTTGCCGTCGAGCTCGGGCTTGATCGGATGCATCACCATGGTCGGATGCATGTCGTTGACCCAGAAATAGCCGTTGCCCTGGTAGCGCATCGCCTTGATCGCCTCGAGCGCGCGCTTCTGCGCCTCTTCCCGCGAGAGTGTCCCGACCACTTCCAGCTTGTGATAGGCGTCGAACACCGCGATCGCGTTCTCGTCCATCGCCGAGAGCATCGCCTTGCGTTCGCCGACGAGCTTTTCCTGCGCCTGGAACAGACCGAATGTCAGCGCCGCTGCCATGGTCAAAAGCGCAAATGCCACCAGCGCGTAGAGACGCGCCGAGATTCTGAATTTCTTCATTGCCAATCCCCTGCCCCTTCGGCGCTCCCCGCGCCGCCCTTTCAGAACCTGGTCGCCGCCAGCATGGCCGTCCGCACTCCAAGAGCTTGCAGGGTAGGAAGAGGTCTTTGCAAAGCCCCTAACAACCGATCCCTAAATTTGACTTTTCTCAAGAACCACTCCGAAAGTCTAAGGTGACGGCACGGTGGATTGCGACCCGTATGTGCGGCGGCGGGCCTTCCCTCGACAAGCGCGGTCGGGTTACATCTTTCATCCAACAGGGAGACAGGCCGCATGACCGAACAGATCAAACCGACCGGCGAACTGACCTTGCGCACGCTCGCCATGCCCGGCGACGCCAATGCGGCCGGCGATATCTTCGGTGGCTGGGTGATGGCGCAGATGGACCTTTCCTGCGGCATCCGCGCGGCCGAGCGCGCTCGTGGCCGCGTCGTCACCGCCGCAGTCAAGGAGATGGCCTTCGCGCTCCCTGTCAAGATCGGCGACACGCTCTGCATCTATACCGATGTCGTCAAGGTCGGCCGCACCTCAATGACGCTCAAGGTCGAGGCCTGGGCGCAGCGCTATCTCTCGCATCTCATGGAAAAGGTGACGGACGCGATCTTCGTCATGGTCGCGCTAGACGAAAACGGCAAACCCAAGCCGGTTCCGGCGGAGGAATAGGAGCCGCATCCCCATGGAGCAGATCCAGCCCGACCCGGCGATCTTCTCGCATATCCGCACTGTCATGGGCATGGTCGTCAGCCTCAGCCTGGCACGGCTCCTGAGTGGCGTGGCGCTCTTCGTACAACATCCCGGCAAGACGCGCGTCTACTGGATCCACCTCGGCTGGGTCCTGTTCATGTTCGTCTTCCTCGTGCATTTCTGGTGGTGGGAGTTCCACCTGCATTCACTGGCCGTGATCGACGTCAGCGTCTACCTGTTCGTCATTCTCTATTGCTGCGTCTTCTTCTTTCTCTGCGTAATGCTGTTCCCGACGACGCTCGACGACTATAGCGACTACGAACACTATTTCATGTCGCGCCGGGCCTGGTTCTTCGGTTTCCTCGCGCTGGCCTTTGCCGTCGACCTCGTCGACACCGCGCTGAAGGGCAAGCAGTATTTCGCCTCCTATGGCCTCGAATACCCTGCCCGCAACGCTGCCTATATCGTCTTCTGCATCGCCGCCGCCCTCACCTCTGACCGGCGCTTTCATGCAGCGTTCGTCGTCCTGGCGGTCGCCTATCAGCTGCTGTGGATGTATCGGGCCTTCGACCTCCTGGATTAAGGCAGCGACGGGATCGGCTGCGGAGGAATTCACCCTCGCCCCTTGATCCGAAGGCGAGGCGGTGCTTTATCCGTTAGTCATATTTGAATCTCGCATCCTGACACGTCGGGGGACTGTCGCATCATGGAAATCTTTACCGCTGCCGGTCTGGCAGCGCTTCTGCAAGTCATCGTCATCGACCTCGTTCTCGCCGGCGACAACGCCGTCGTGATCGGTCTCGCTGCGGCCGGGCTTCCGACCGAGCAGCGCAAGAAGGTCATTCTGGTCGGCATCATCGCGGCGACCGTCCTGCGCGTGGCGCTCGCCAGCGTCACCGTACAACTCCTCGAAATCATCGGCCTGCTGCTGGCCGGCGGCATCCTGCTTCTCTGGGTCTGCTGGAAGATGTGGCGCGAAATTCGTGAACAGCAGGCAGCGAACGCCGCAGGCGAAAGCGGTGCTGCCGCCGACATGCCGAAAAAGACCTTCATGCAGGCGGCCATTCAGATCGTCGTCGCCGACGTTTCGATGTCGCTCGACAACGTCCTTGCCGTCGCCGGCGCCGCCCGCGAACACCCGACGATCCTCGTCGTCGGCCTCGTGCTCTCGATCGCGATGATGGGCGTCGCCGCGGGCTTCATTGCCCGGCTGCTCAACCGCTACCACTGGATCGCCTACATCGGTCTCGCGATCATCCTCTACGTCGCGCTCGACATGATCTATCGCGGCTCGGTCGAAGTCTGGCCGCACGTGGCCCCGGCCGTGGCGGCGATGGTCTAGTACCGAACCGAAACGTTACTTTGACACATGGAAAGGCAGGGCCGGTGCCCTGCCTTTTCTCGTTTTTTCAGCGTTGGGAAACCGCAAGCGGCGCCACGAGGCGCCCCTCTTCAGCCCTTGAAGATGAAGGAAGCGCCGACGGCAATCAGGGCAAAGCCGACGAGATGGTTCCAGCCGATCGACTCCTTCAGCCAGAAGACCGAAAAGGCGGCGAAGACCAGCAGCGTGATCACCTCCTGCATCGTCTTCAGCTGCGCCGCGGAATAGACCTGATGGCCGATGCGGTTTGCCGGAACCGCCAGGCAATATTCGAAGAAGGCGATACCCCAGCTTGCCACGATCGCCATGTAGAGCGGTGACGATGTGTACTTCAGATGCCCGTACCAGGCGAAGGTCATGAAGACATTGGAAATCAGGAGCAGAAGAATCGGCCAGAGATAGGCCGGAGAGAGTGTGAAGGACATTGAGAACCTCAGTGCGCGAATCGTGCTCCGACGATGCGCCGCGGCCGTATTCGGGCGCAAGTCCTGCGGGCTCCGATCGGAACAACTGACGCCTTGGAGCGGGCTGATTCGAGATTTTCTGCCGGTCAGAGCGGCGAATCGCCATCGTACGGGCACTTTTTCCGTCATTTAGCAAGTGCTGCCCCAATATTTTACGGGTTTTGCCACAATTTTGTACTGGCGCATGAGCAATGTCGCTCGACTGTCCGACGGGACAGGCAGGGGAATACCACACTTCGAAACGGCGGTTGCCGTGAAGTTGGCTCCGCGCTTTGAGCGCGGTTCGCCGACAGGCCGATGCTGCGTCTTAGGCGCTGGGCACGCGCATGTCCGCTGAATTTTCCCAAGGGAACTTTGGAAACAGTTGAGCAACCGGGTGCCATGCCGGCGATCGCCAGGCCGCCCCGACTGTTAGCACCCAGCAACTTGTCAAGGAGACCTGACCATGAAGGTCCTGGCGTTTCTTGCGGCTGCCTATGTCGCGCTCCTTTCGCCAAATCTCGCCAGCGCGGGCATGCTTGCCCAGGCGCAGCAATACAAAGGCCTGCACGAGGTCAAGAACAACAAGACCCTTCGTGCAGCGCTCGGTATCAATCCGGCACGCACCCCCTGGTGCGGTCATTTCATGGGCATGGTTGCCCGCAAGTCCGGTCGCAGTCCACCACAGAGCTTCGGCTTCGCCCGCTCGTGGCTACGCTTCGGTGCACCGGTGAAGCTCGCCTATGCGCGCGCCGGCGATATCGTCGTGGTTCGAACCGGTCGCGGCTACCACGTCGGTATCCTGGCCGCGCTCACGAAATCGACGGCGCAGCTGATCGGTGGCAACCAGTCTGGCGGGGTCAGGGTCTCGCAGTTCGCCCGCCGCCAGGTGGTCGGCGTCAGGCGTTAGGCTGGAAGCTACGCGAATCCGGGCGCAGAACCGTTTCGCACCTTAAGCCGGGGTTGCACCCGAGCTTGGGAGCCGAGCCGGAACTGACATCTGTGTCGCTGCGTCGGGCGGGTCGCCGATGCGCGTCCCCTAGGCAAGCGTCAAGCGCATTGCGCAACGCCGCTCTGCCGGAAGGCCGTGCGCCGCTTCGTTGGCAAGGATCTGCGCCAGACGTGCGTCGAGTTCGTCCGCGGCAAGCGTTGAAAAGCCGAGTGTGCGGTAGAAGTGTTCGTTCCATTTGAGATCGCGGAACGTCGTCAGCGTGACCGCGGTGCGCGAATTGGCGCGCGCATGCCCGATCGCAGCCGCCATCAAGGCGCGGCCGAGCCCCCGGCCCTGGCATTCCTCAAGCACCGCAAGCTGCCAGATGTGCAAGTCCCCGTCGGCCGCCGCGGCGCAAAGGAAGCCCCTCGGACGATCATGCCCGTCGACGGATACCAGGGACAGGCCGGTGCGCAGAAACTCGACATGAGCCTCGGCGGACTGCACGTCGTCGTCGGCAATCCAGGCAAGGTCGGGGACGGTGCGAAAAAGCGTGCCGGACGAGCGTTCAATCTCGGGCAGCAGAATTGCATCGTCTTCGCGGGTGGGTCGAATCAGGGTCATGGCAACCGCATCCTATAGCGCCGAGCGCTTCATCTGTGGCCTGAAGTTCGCTGTCGGCGTTCATGTTCGAAATTTCATTACCCGGCTAACCTATCGCCAGCCGGCGACGGCGGACATTGCCGCCTCAAGTCCGGCTGCCGGGCTGGACAGTGGCCGCGGGCCGTTGCGGACGTGGTCGGCGGCACCGGTCATGGATGCCTGGGCGAGCGCAACGATCGTGGCGCCGTCCCCATATCCTGCTTCGGCCGCCTGCGCGACGGCCGCAAGGTAGCCGTCACGGTTTCCCTCCTTGAACAGGGCCCAGGCACCTTCGACGAGACGAACCTCGATATCGGCACCGGAACGATGTGCCGCCGCGGCGAAAAGCGCAGTCGTTGGGGCGACCGTCGTTTCCACCGCGCAGAGCGCCACGACTTTGCCGCCGGCCGCCGCCGCTTTCTCGGCCAGCGCGGCATCGACGCGCAGGATCGGGACGGCAGCCCCCATCCCGGCCTTTGCCACGCTTGGCCCGAGCGTCGAGCAGGTCAGCAGCACCACATCCGCCTCGCGCGCCAACGCCGATAGGATCACCGCGGTTTCTTCCGTGATTTCCTCGCTCAGGCCGCCCGCCAGTTCTGCAGCCCCCAGCAGATCGGCCCTGACCGCATGGCGCAACGTCACATCGGAAACTCCGAGCTGGCGCGCAGCGCTCTCGAAAACGGCAACGTTGCTATCGGCCGTATGCAGGCAGGAAATGATCATGTGAAGGCCCCGTGACTGAGGATCGCCCGCGACGCCGCGGTGTCGATTCCGCGAAACTTGCACAATCACCGCATTCAGGGAAGCGCCACTGGACACAATCTGCCGTAGAGACCGCTTGGGCTGTTTTTACGCCTCCGGCCCAGTAATGGACACAAATCGGGTAATTTATACTTCTCGCGTTTTCTAATTTAAGTTACGCTCATCTTCATTCTGACCAGATTGCCACGGGAGGGGCTGGCCCTCTTGGAACGGAAGCTCGCCGTGATCCTTGCTGCCGATGTCGCTGGCTACAGCCGCCTTGTCGCGATCGATGAGGAAGGCGCGCTCGCAACGCTGGCCACCTACTGCGCAACGATCTCGGGCCTTGTGAGCGAGCATGGCGGCCGCATCTTCGGCGGCGCTGGCGACAGCCTGGTTGCGGAGTTCCAGAGCGCGGTGCAGGCCGTCCGCGCAGCGGTGGCGATCCAGAGAACCTTGCAGCGGCGAAATGCCGACCTCTCGCCGGAGCGGCGCATGCAGTTCCGTATCGGCCTCAATCTCGGAGACGTCGTGGTCGACGGTGGCAACCTGCTCGGCGACGGCGTCAACGTGGCGGCGCGGTTGCAACAGGTCGCGCAGCCGACCGATATCTGCATTTCCGGTGCACTGCACGACCAGATCGTCGGCAAACTCGAATTTCCCGTGCATCGGCTTGGCGATCGGGCGCTCAAGAACATGCCGCGCCCGGTGCCGGTGCACCGCGTCGACTGGCATGAGAACCCCGTGAAGCCGGACCTGCCCGGCATGCCGCTTGCCCTGCCCGACAAGCCGTCGATCGCCGTGCTGCCCTTCGTCAACATGTCCGGCGACCCCGAACAGGATTTCTTTGCCGACGGGCTGACCGAAGACATCATCACCGCGCTGTCGCTCTACCGCTGGTTCTTCGTCATCGCCCGCAACTCCTCCTTCGCCTATAAGGGCCGCGCCGTCGACGTCAAACAGATCGGCCGCGACCTCGGCGTGCGCTACATCGTCGAGGGCAGCGTGCGCCGCGCAGGCTCGCGCGTCCGCGTCACCGGACAGCTGATCGAGGCCGAAACCGGCATCCACCTCTGGGCACAGCGCTACGAGCGCGAATTCGCCGACATTTTCGCCATCCAGGATGAGATCACCCAACATGTCGTCGCGGCGATCGAGCCCGAGATCCTGATCGGCGAGAACCGTCGGGCCCTCTTGCGCGGCAGCGACAATCTCGACGCCTACGAATGCCACATGCGCGGCACCCTGTTGCATAATGCGCAGGATTCCGCTGCCCATTTCAACGAGGCGATCGAATGGCAGCGACGCGCGATCGGCCTCGATCCCGATTTTGGCCGTGCGCACATGATGCTGGCCCGCTCGCTCTTTGCCCGCTGCTATTTCGGCTTCAGCGACGATATCGACCGCGACAGCGCGGAGTTGCGAGCGGAAGCGGAGCGCGCCGTCGTGATCGAGGATCACGATCCCTATTGCCACTACGTCATGTGTCTCGCGAATTTCGCCGTCCAGCGGCCGCATGCCGCAGTCCAGGAAGCGCAACAGGCGATCGATCTCAATCCCAACTTCGCCCTCGCCCATATGGCGCTTGGCTGGGCGCGCATCTACATCGGCCGCTTCGCCGAAGCGCTCGATCCGCTGCACACGGCGCTGCGGCTGAGCCCGCACGACCCGCTGACCTATCTCTTCCTCAACCGCATCGCGCTTGCCCACTACCACCTCGGTGACTACGAGCAAGCGCTGCAGCACGCCGAGCGGGCGCTGCTCCTGCGCCGCACCTATTTCAACCTGGTCATCCTGCTCGCCTGCCTGGGCCAGCTTGATCGCAAGGAGGAAGCCCGCAGGATCGTTCCCGAGGCCGTCGCCAACGCCCCCGTAGACCTGCCGCGCTACTGGCGCTTCTTCACCGGCTATGTCGATCCCGCCGACCACGCGCATTTCAAAGACGGGCTCGTCAAGGCGGGCCTGCCCATCGTCCCGTAGGCCGCCATGACACGAGCCCAGCTGTTTGGCGTTATCATCGGCCTCACAGTGGTGGCATTCTTCACGGTCCTGCGGGCCAACGATCCGCAGCTTCTGCGCCAGGCGCGCGACGTCACCTTCGACGAATACCAGCGGATCGCGCCGCGCAGCTTCGAGCCGATGCCGGTCAAGGTGGTCGATATCGACGAGACGTCACTGCGCGAATTCGGCCAATGGCCCTGGCCGCGCGACCGTCTGGCGAAACTGACCGACCGGCTGACCGAGATGGGGGCCGCGGCGATCGCCTTCGACGTACTCTTCGCCGAACCTGACCGCCTGTCGCCACGCACCGTCGTACGCGATGTCGGCGGCGTCGATCCGTCCTTCATCGCCACCCTGCCGGACAATGACGAGATCTTCGCCCAGGCGATCCTCGACAAGCCGGTCGTGCTCGGCTTCGGCCTCACCAACGAGGGCAGCTACCTGCCGCCGGTCAAGGCGGGCTTCGCCTTTACCGGCGAAACCGCCTCCGAGGCGCCGCCCCGGCTGCGTGCCGCAACGCCATTGAGGCCGCAGCTCGAAGCCAACGCTGCCGGCCTTGGCCATATCAGCCTCAATCCCGGCTCGTCCTCGGCTGTAGTGCGGGCCGCACCGCTGTTTCTGAGCGACGGGCGGCAATTTTATCCGAGCCTCGCTCTGGAAGCGCTGCGGGTGGCCCAGGGCGCCTCCACCTATGTGCTCGCGGCAGCACCGAACGTCGCCAACACGCTCACCGCCGTCAAGATCGGCGACTTCGTGGTGCCGCTCACCTCGACCGGCGAACTCTGGCTCTACGTCACGCCGGACACGACGGAACGCTACATTTCCGCCCGGCGCGTCCTGACGGACGAGGCCGCCTCGCCAGACGTGCGCGCGGCGATCGAAGGCAGCATCGTCTTCATCGGAACCTCGGCAGCGGGCCTTCAGGATGTGCGCACCACGGCGCTCGGGCAGAACGTGCCGGGCGTCTCCATCCATGCCCAGATCGTCGAGCAGATCCTTTCCGGCCGCTATCTCTCGCGTCCCGACTGGGCCGACGGACTCGAAATCCTCTCGATTGCGCTCGCTGGCACCTTGCTCGTGCTGCTGACCACGTTCGTCAGCCCGGTCGTGGCACTGGTCTGCGGCCTAGCGGTCACGGTGCTTGCGCTCGTCGCCTCGTGGCTCGCCTTCTATTATGTCGGGCTGCTCTTCGATCCGCTGGCGCCGATCCTTGCCGCGTCGATCACCCATTTCGCCGCCACTGCCTATCGCTTCCTGGTGACGGATCGCGAACGGCGCGAGGTCCGGCAGGCCTTCGGGCGCTATCTCTCACCGTCGCTGCTCTATCGCATCGAGCATACGCGCAACGCCCTGAGCCTCGGCGGCGACGACCGCGAGCTGACGGTGATGTTCGTCGACGTGCGCAGCTTCACCGAGATGAGCGAGCGCATGACGCCGACCGAGGTCGTCGCCTTTCTCAACACGCTGCTCGACGCGCTGAGCCGCCATGTGCTCGCCAATGAAGGCACGCTCGACAAGTTCATCGGCGACTCCATCATGGCCTTCTGGAACGCCCCGGTCGACGTGGTCAACCATCCGCAAAAGGCACTTCGCGCCGCACTCGGCATGCGCGAAACACTCGCCCGGCTGAACGCCGAGGACGCCTTCGGCTTCGGCGCCAGCCATGAGGTCCGCATCGGCATCGGCATCCATACCGGGCTCGCCTGCGTCGGCAACATGGGCGCCGAAACCCGCTTCAACTATTCGGCGGTCGGCGACACCGTCAACATCGCGGCCCGCATCGAAGCGGCCTGCAAGGATGTCAATTTCGACGTGCTCGTGTCGGAAGCGACCGCCGAGGCGTTGCCGGAATGTGCGCTGCTGGATGCGGGAAGCCTGGGCCTCAAGGGAAAGACGACGCGAACCCGGCTCTTCGCCGTTGCCGGCGACGAAAATCTCGCCGCCTCGCCCGCCTTTGCCGAATTGCGGCTGCTGCACGACAGGCTCGTCTCGGTGTTGCGCACGCGCGCGAGCTCAAGCCGCAGCATCATTAACGCGGCGAAGCTGAAGTCCGCGGCGCTCGTGCCCGGTCTCGTCGGTTTCTATGCCCGGATCTCGCGCCGGTCGGAACATTTCGCCGAAACGCCGATCGAGGGCGCCAAACGCCCGGCTGAATGAGCCAAGGCACCGCCGCGCGAATGGCGCGTCCGGCGGCGCTTCACCTCGACTCGGAGTCTCAGTTGTTTCGGTAAAGCTTTGAATCAAAATCGATATGTCGCCGACGCGCGTGGGGGATCAAGCGGCCGTTGCCGACGTGTCATGTGTCGCTGCAGATCGTGGCCCTCGCGGAACGCCGACCCAGCCGGCGGCGCGGCGGCTAGTTCTGGCTTTGGCTCTGGCTCTGGCTTTGGCTCTGTTCCTGACGCTGCGTTCCACCGCCCTGTTGCGACTGCTCTTGCCGCTGCGATTGCGACTGGGATTGCTGCTGGCCGCCCTGGCCTTGCGCCTGCTCCTGCCGCTGCGATTGCGACTGAGATTGCTTCTCGCCACCCTGCCCCTGCTCCTGTCGCTGGCGCTGTTCCTGGCTCTGCCGCTGGCCCTGTCCGTTCTGTTCCTGCCGCTGCCTTTGTTCCTGGCGTTGCGTTCCCGGTATCAGCGGCGGTTTCTGCTGGCGCGGCTTCTCCTGCTCGACGGCGGGGGGTTGCACAGTTTTCGGCTTCGGCTCAACGTCTTCGTTGATCGCCGCCGCAAGGCTGCAGCCACCCCCCGCCCAGCCCAGCGCTCCGGACAGTCGTTGCCCACCGGAGAGGAAAGGAAGGGCTTTCGCATTGCCAAGTGATTTCAATGTATTGCGACTGACTCTTCTGGGATCGCTGATGCCGCCGCCCGGCTTGGCGACGACGCAATCGCAGCGCTGCGTCAATTGCCGGCAACCGCCCGCGCCGCAGAAGCTTGCGGCGCCGCTAAGCAGCACGACGGCCGTCGTGCCGTCGCGGCCGACATAGAAATCGAAGGCGGTACCGCGAACGCCGATGGTGCCGGCCGGGGTGACGATCTGATAGGCAGAGTGGCCGGACTTGCCGCTGATCCAGCGGAACGTTCCCTTGGCGGCCATGATCGTCAGCTTCTTCACCGACTTCGCATCGTCGTAGACGAACTTGTCGATGACCACCGAGGAGCCCCACCCGACTGCAAGCTTGGTGCCATCCTGGAAGACGAACTGGCCAAGGCCGGATTTCGATGTCGAAATCCGCTCGTCCCGATAGACCGGGTCCTTGACCGCGATCGCCCCGCGCGCGCCGCTGACCGCCGTGCGAATCTCCACCGCCTGGCCGACAGGTTCGGCGGCAATGGTCGGACTGAACGTCACGGCACATAGCGCGATGAGTGCGGCACCACGTAAGCAGAACATGGCCCCCTCCAAAGCATTATTGTTATCACGTTGCAGGGATTTATGTCTTGTCGCCCAATCGGGGTAACGTTATGGCATACCGCAACCGTAAGAGTTATCTTGGCATGCAAAACCAGCCCGTTACGGTTGAACATCCCTTCGGCCGTAGCCGTGGCCGCCGAGATTGTCTCGATCCGGACCGGTCGCTGTCATCTCGGGATCACTGCCCCGCCGCCGCGCGCTCCTCCGTCGCACCGATACGACTGGCGAGCTTGGCGATCCTGACGCACAATGCGCAGAACCGCACCTGGACTGCCCCAAACGCCTGCCAATCAGCCGCACTTCGTAAAGGCGGCGCTGCTCTCATATCTCCCGAGGGATAACAGTCGCTCCAAGAGCCCAGCTGGCCGCACGCTTACCCCAATATGAATCGAGAACACCCAACGCGTGCTGCGATCACAAGCTGCGCCACCGGTTCAGCTATCGTCGGGCGTCCGATCGTCATTATTGGGGTCTCTCAGATCGCGCAACTCTTACGCATCCTTCGAAAATCCACAACCATGCGCCCCTGTAGATGTTGCCTTTTTGTACTCCCTCGCCCCTTCCCTTTCCGCCGGACTCTCTCCATATTCCCCGCCATGACCAAAGCTCCGAAGAATGCCCCGCAGAAGCCCTCCACCCCGTCCGGTTTCGACGAAGCGCCCCAGACGCCGTTCTCCGGCGCGCCTCTCAGCGGCAATGTCTCGGACTGGGTGAAGCAGCTCGAGGCCGATGCGGAGGCCTCTGCCTTCGAAACCCAGCGCCAGATCGCCTCCAAGGCCGGCAAGCACCGCAAGACGGTGGAGATCGCCGCCTCCAAGGCGGCGCGCAAGGCAGCCGGCGCGGATGACGAGGCACCGCCGAAGAAGGCGGGCAAGAAGGGCAAGGTCGAGATCGTCGGCAGCAAGTCGGCGCGCGGCACCTCCATGGGCGGCTCGACCGACCCGAAGACCCGCGCCGCCGCCGGCCTCAATCCGGTGGCCGGACTCGACGTGTCGCTGGAAGACGCCGCCAAGCTGACCTCCACGTCAGGCGTCACCGCCACGGTGGAAGCGCTGTCGGCGCTGATCGAGAGCGGCAACCCGCTGTTCAAGGACGGCAAGCTCTGGACACCGCATCGCCCGGCCCGCCCACCGAAATCCGAAGGTGGCGTCGAAATCCGCATGGCGTCGGACTACCAGCCGGCCGGCGACCAGCCGACGGCGATCGCCGATCTCGTCGAGGGCCTGAACTCCGGCGAGCGCAGCCAGGTGCTGCTCGGCGTCACCGGCTCGGGCAAGACCTTCACCATGGCCAAGGTGATCGAGGCGACGCAGCGCCCCGCCGTCATCCTCGCGCCGAACAAGACGCTCGCCGCCCAGCTCTATTCCGAGTTCAAGAACTTCTTCCCGGACAACGCGGTCGAGTACTTCGTCTCCTACTACGACTACTACCAGCCGGAAGCCTATGTGCCGCGCTCGGATACCTTCATCGAGAAGGAATCCTCGATCAACGAGCAAATCGACCGCATGCGCCACTCGGCCACCCGCTCGCTGCTCGAGCGCGACGACTGCATCATCGTCGCCTCGGTCTCCTGCATCTACGGTATCGGCTCGGTCGAGACCTATACCGCCATGACCTTCCAGATGAGCGTCGGCGACCGGCTCGACCAGCGCCAGCTTCTCGCCGACCTCGTGGCGCAGCAATACAAGCGCCGCGACATGGATTTCCAGCGCGGCTCGTTCCGCGTGCGCGGGGATACCATCGAAATCTTCCCGGCCCACCTGGAAGACGCGGCATGGCGCATCTCCATGTTCGGCGACGAGATCGACGCCATCACCGAATTCGATCCGCTCACCGGACAGAAGACCGGCGACCTGAAGTCGGTCAAGATCTACGCCAACTCGCACTATGTCACGCCGCGCCCGACGCTGAACGGCGCCATCAAGGCGATCAAGGAAGAGCTGGTGCATCGCCTGGCCGAACTGGAAAAGGGCGGCCGCCTGCTCGAAGCGCAGCGACTGGAACAGCGCACCCGCTACGACATCGAGATGCTGGAGGCGACCGGCTCCTGCGCCGGCATCGAGAACTATTCGCGCTACCTCACCGGCCGCAATCCCGGCGAGCCGCCGCCGACCCTGTTCGAATACATCCCCGACAACGCACTGCTGTTCATCGACGAGAGCCACGTCTCCGTCAGCCAGATCGGCGGCATGTATCGCGGCGACTTCCGCCGCAAGGCGACGCTGGCCGAATACGGCTTCCGCCTGCCCTCCTGCATGGACAACCGTCCCTTGCGCTTCGAGGAATGGGACGCCATGCGCCCCGATACCATCGCCGTTTCGGCGACACCCGGCTCCTGGGAACTGGAACAGTCCGGCGGCGTCTTTGCCGAACAGGTCATCCGCCCGACCGGCCTGATCGACCCGCCGGTTGAAGTGCGCTCGGCCAAGACCCAGGTCGACGACGTGCTTGGCGAAATCCGCGAAACCGCCGCGGCCGGCTACCGCACGCTCGTCACCGTGCTCACCAAGCGCATGGCCGAAGACCTCACCGAATACCTGCACGAACAGGGCATTCGCGTGCGCTACATGCACTCCGACATCGACACGCTGGAGCGCATCGAGATCATCCGCGACCTGCGTCTCGGTGCTTTCGACGTGCTCGTCGGCATCAACCTTCTGCGCGAAGGCCTCGACATTCCCGAATGCGGCTTCGTCGCCATTCTCGATGCCGACAAGGAAGGGTTCCTGCGCTCCGAGACCTCGCTGGTCCAGACCATCGGCCGCGCCGCCCGTAACGTCGACGGCAAGGTCATCCTCTATGCCGACCAGATCACCGGCTCGATGCAGCGCGCCATGGACGAAACCAGCCGCCGCCGCGAAAAGCAGATGGCCTACAACGAGGCCAACGGCATCACCCCGGAATCGGTAAAGGCCAAGATTTCCGACATACTCGACAGCGTCTACGAGAAGGACCACGTCCGCGCCGACATCTCCGGCGTCGCCGGCAAGGGCTTTGCAGACGGCGGCCACCTCGTCGGCAACAACCTGCAGGCCCACCTCAACGCGCTCGAAAAACAGATGCGCGACGCCGCCGCCGACCTCGACTTCGAAAAAGCCGCCCGCCTGCGCGACGAAATCAAGCGCCTCAAGGCCGCCGAACTGGCCGCGATGGACGACCCGATGGCGCGGGAAGAGGCGAAATCACTGGAGAGCCGCAAGGGTGCCTCCTCCCCGGCATCCCCATCTTCTCCGTCATCCTCGGGCTCGACCCGAGGATCCAGGCCGACTGACGAGAAGTCCTTGTTCCAAAAACCGTCCCTCGACGACATGGGCCCGGGCACCGACACGGAAACCCCGCTGTTCCGCAAACCCGACCTCGACGAAATGGGCCGCGACGTCGCGACACCTGCCGGCTCGGACAAATCGCTGTTCCGCAGGAACACCCTGGACGAAATGACCGTCGGCCGGACGGAAAAGCCGGTGATCGGCCATGTGCCGGACAAGCCGATCCTTACGCGGGCGAAGCCGGGTGTCGGGTCCTATGAGGATCCGGTGGACCAGAAGCGGCAGAAGGGACGGACGAAGGGGAAAACGGGGCGGCCGGGGCGGTAATTGAAGGCTTACTCGACTAACCTTCCAACGTATTGGTTACCGCACCGACGAAATTTCTGATTGTAGAGTCGCGATTGGACCTCTAGGTTGGGCCTGGGGACCTTACGCATGGACTATAACTTTCGCCGAACATGGGATGGTACAGCATGGCAGCGCCATGCGCATATTTTGGTTCAAATGCGCCACGGCCCGCCCAACGTTCAGCGGGTCCCAGATAAGGTACAAGGCGACGCTGGCCTAGAATTTTTTACGCTCGACGGCTGCCTTTATCAGTGCTTTGCTCCGGAAGACCCTGGGAACACATCCAAGACATCAAGCGCGATGAAGCAAAAAGCTACACGCGACCTGCCAAAGCTCAAAAAGTACGAAGAAACCCTAACTAAAATCCTCTGCGGATTGACGTTCAACCGATGGATACTGCTTTGTCCTGTTTTGGATGACAAGTCGGTAGTATCGCACGTCAGGGCGAAGGGCGCTGAAATCGCCGAACTAGGCCTTCCTTTTTTGTCGGACGATTTTGTGGCCCTGGTGCAATCCCAGGACGATTTTGCTGCTGAGGTAGCAAGACTTCGCGAACTTCCGATTGGGCCGGAGCTTGTAGTGCTTTCGCCAACTGAGGAGGAGATAGTCACCCGAGAGTCAACCGATTTGGTGCACACACTCGATGGTAAATTAACTCGAGCGTTTCCACGCGCAACAGATGTCAAGCGAGCTGGGATCCGCAGAACTTACGTCAAGAACCATATCAAGCGCGACAACACCTTAGCCTCATTGAAAACGGAGCACCCGGCGCTATGGGAGCGAGCTTGGCAAACCATAAGTGCGGAAGAATCACGTCTCGAAATGCTCGGTAGCGCGGGCGAAGCTGCACCTGCTGAGCGTTTGAAAGAAAGCCTTTCTCGAATCGAAGAAGGATTGAAAAAAGACCTTCCGCACGTCGCACACGCGACGATTACTGACCTTTCCGCCGGGACGCTATCTGACTGGCTAATGCGCTGCCCACTCGATTTTGACGGCGACTGCTAATGTCAATAGTTCCTTCTCAAACTCCTTTTACTTTTCGCGAGCGCCCCGCCCCGGTTCCTGGCGATCTACGAATATCCTGGCGTTTCGCTCTCAACCTGCTGATCCTGGTAAAGAGCCGGGGCAAGCGGTCTTCACTGGCGCGCCTCTACATTTTGAATGACGGTACACGTTCGTTTGACGATGCCGATCTCCTAGGTGACATCCTAGTGGGCGCAGCCAAGCTCGGAGAATGGCGCGTGAAAGTGGAACCAGCGCTTGGTCGGGCGCTGGATCTTATGGTTGGTGAAGGTTTGTTGGCATGGACGACTGTTAGCGATCGACTAGGTGTCGAGTTGTCCGCCTCGGGCCTAGCACTCGCATCCGAGATCCACAAAGATGACAGTGTGATGGCCGTAGAAAAAGGCCGGATAGAGTTTCTCGCGCCCCTCCTTACTGAGGGCCGTGTGATAGAATTTCTCAAGGTGCGACCAAACAATGCGGTTCATGATCTCTAAAATTATTCTGAGTTGAATTAGCCCCCGAAAGGTCCGGACATGCTCCCCCACTTAACTAAGTGGGTAGGAGTAATGTTGGTAATATGACTAGTAGCAACTTTAAGATGGAAGTCCTTTCGGGTCCGGAACGGCGACGGCGCTGGAGCACGGCGGAGAAGCTGGCCATCATTCAAGAGACCTACGAGGCGGATGCGACGGTGAGCGTCGTTGCCCGGCGGCACGGCATTCAGCCGAACCAGTTGTTCGCATGGCGCAAGCTGGCGTCTCAAGGGGCGCTGACGGCGACGGCCGCCGAGGAGGAGGTCGTTCCGGCTTCCGAATACCGGGCGCTTCAGGCCCAGGTGAAGGAGTTGCAGCGCCTGTTGGGCAAGAAGACGATGGAAGGCGAAATCCTCAAGGAAGCCCTCGAAATCGCCACCGGCCCAAAAAAACAGATGTTGCGTTCGCTCTCTCTTCCGAAGGACTTTTTGAAATGAAGACCGTCTGCGAGACTTTGGGTGTCGCCCGGTCGAATATCGCTGCCCGTGCCACAGGTTCCCCTTCCAGAGCCAGAGGGCGCCCGCCACTCCCGGATCGGGAGCTGGTGGAAGATATCAAGGCCGTCATCGCCGACATGCCCACCTACGGCTATCGCCGGGTCCATGCCATCCTACGCAGGAATGCCCGAAAACAGGGCAAGTCATGGCCCAATGCCAAGCGCGTCTACCGGGTCATGAAGCTGCATCATCTACTGCTCGTGCGACATACCGGAGCCGTCGATGATCGTCTTCATGACGGCCAGGTCGCCGTCGCCCGCTCGAACACCAGATGGTGCTCCGATGGCTTCGAGATCGGCTGCGACAACAAGGAGAAGGTCCGAGTGGCCTTCGCTCTCGATTGCTGCGACCGGGAAGCAATCGCCCATATCGCCACCACGGAAGGCATCAAGAGCCAAGATGTGCAGGACCTCGTGATCACGGCTGTCGAGAACCGCTTTGGCCGCATCAACATGTTGCCGCAGCCTATCGAATGGCTCACGGACAACGGCTCCTGCTTCATCGCCAAGGACACCAAATCCTTGCTCCGCGACATCGGCATGGAGCCGTGCTCGACGCCGGTGCGCAGCCCGCAGTCGAACGGGATGGCGGAGGCCTTTGTCAAAACATTCAAGCGCGATTACGTCTCGGTAAACCCAACTCCGGATGCCGAAACCGTCATCGCACAACTGCCCTTCTGGTTCGATCATTACAACGATCTTCACCCGCATAAGGCATTAGGATATCAATCACCCCGCGAGTTCATCAGCTCGCAATCTCAAACCTGAGCACGTCCGGTCTTTTGGGGGCAACTCCAAAAATTATTCTGAGTGTCACCACAGCGTCCGGCGAGTTTGGAACATCATTGGATCTTCACCGAGGCTTGAATGTTGTTAAGGCTCCGAACAGCTATGGAAAATCAACTTGCCTCCAAGCCGTTTTGTACGGACTAGGACTCGAGCGGATGTTGGGGCCTCGCGTTGAAACACCATTCGGCCACGCTTTGAAGGAGTACATTAGAGAACGCCCGACCGGACCGTCCTTTGTAGTTCAAGCATCTTACGTCGAGCTGGAACTACAGAATTTCAAGCGCGAAAGGCTAGCCATTCATCGCGACGTGAAAGGGGATTCGGACAACCGTTTGATTCGCGCGAGCATTGTTCGCACCGATGGAACAACCGAGAGGCGAGATTTCTTCCTTCACGATCCCGGCTCAGCTCAGCGAGAGGATGGCTTTCATCACTTTCTTGCGTCCTTTATCGGTTGGAAATTACCGGACGTGACCACGTTCGACGGTCGAGAAGTACCCCTCTATCTCGCTGCAATCTTTCCAATGCTCTTTGTAGAGCAGAAGCGAGGTTGGTCAGCCATACAAGGCCCCTTCCCGACTTTCTTGAGAATCCAAGATATCGCGCGACGGTCTATGGAATTCCTGCTCAATCTTGACGTCGGTGAAAGACGTAGACACCGCTTAGAACTACAAAAGCAAATAAGCGCACTTGAGGGTGATTGGTCCTCTGCGCGGCAAAATTTGATAGCAAAACTTGGCAATCTAAGCAGACTACAGAACATTCCTGCGGCGCCATCTAAGGAATTCGCGAACGATCCCTCAGTAGAGATCGAGGTTTATCTGGAGGATGAGTGGATTTCTCTTCAAGTCGCCGCTGAATACACTTCAGCATTGGTCGAGGAGTTGGAATCTAGCGAACTTCAGAATACGGAAGATGCAGCCCCAGGGTTGGAACAGGAAATGTCCAGGGCGCAGGCGGACATCTCGACACTGGAGGCCAAAGTTGACGAACTTCGGACCGAGATGGCTGCATCACGCGAAGAAATCAATCAGAATCGTAAACGCGTTACCTCCCTGAAAAGCGATCTGTCGAGAAACCTTGATGCGCAGAAACTGGAGAAATTCGGTTCGCGCTTAGGTCGCTCGGTGTCCGCTCATACTTGCCCTACTTGCCATCAAGAGCTGGAAACGGAACTGCTGCCAGTTGCACAAGTAAAGGGTATGGCAATCGATGAGAACATTCGGTTCATCAGGTCACAAATCGACCTCTATGAGGCCAGCGCTGCCGCCACCGAAAGTCACAGCAAAAGCCTTCAGCTTATTTACGATTCGATCACTGATGATTTGAGGGACAAACTCGGTCGAATTCGCGAACTCGGAGATGCATTACGTCGTCCATCTAGTACGATTACACGATCGTCGCTTGAAAGGCTGGTCCGCCTCCAGGCTCGACTAAAGCGGTTCGAATCCATGCAGAGCGAAGCGGATGGTTTGGTTGATCGCTTTGCACATATCGCCAAATCAACAACCGCTTTACGCGATGAATTGTCGAAGATTAAAGGCGACGAATTCACCGTCTCCGACAAAAACAAGATAGCTTACTTTGAGGAAAGGCTACAGACCAGACTACGAGATTTCAATTTCATCACATTCCAAGCTTCAGAAATTCGGGTATCCCTTGACGATTTTCGCCCGATCGCGATGATTACAGACGACGAAGGCGAACTTACTGTCAGAGAGCTCGGATTTGAAATGTCCGGAAGCGACGCTATTCGGATGAAGTGGAGCTATTACCTAGCTCTTCTGGATGTCGCTGTGGCCTTCGATACACATCATCCAGGCTTCATAGCCTTTGATGAGCCAGACCAACAAGCCATCGAGAGTAAAGACGTTCGAACATTCCTTCTGGAATCCGCAAAGTTTGGTGAGCGTGCCCAGGTTCTGGTTGCGGCGACAGCGGAAAAAATAGCGAGTTTTGATGCAGAACTGATTGCGGCAGGTGGAAATATCATGAGCTTTGGCGGATATACAATTCAACGTCTGCGCCGCGACTAGATTTGGAAGTTGCGCCTTACTTCATTGGGCCGCCCGATTTACCCCATCCCACTCCCCTTGCCGCCTCCCCCTTTCCCCGCTACAACCTCCCGCATGATCAAAACCGCGCACATCGCTGGCACCTATTATGCGGCGTCCCCATAGGGAGCGGCGCGTTTCGATCATGCCTTGAAACAAGCCGCCGTCAGGCGGCTTTGTTGTGTTCAGTGCTCCCTGGCGGGATAGCCATGGAGAGTACCGATGACCCAAACAGACAATCCCACCGATGCCCTTGAGCCGCGCTCGGCGCTCACCCGGACGCTGGTCGAGCGCGGTTATGTCAACCAGGTGACCGACCTTGAGGGCGTCGACGGCGCCTTTGCGGCCGGGATCGTGCCCGTCTATGCCGGCTTCGATGCGACGGCGGACAGTCTGCATGTCGGGCATCTCATGCCGATCATGGCGCTCAGGCGGATGCAGCAGGCGGGCCACAAGCCGATCGTGCTGATCGGCGGCGGCACCACGCGGATCGGTGATCCCAGTTTTCGCTCGGCGGCGCGGCCGATGCTGTCCGACGAGGAAATCGCGGCCAATGTCGCCGGCATCCGAACAGTGTTCGAGCGGCTGCTGACTTTCGGCGACGGGCCGACCGATGCCCTCATGGTCAACAATGCCGACTGGCTGGACAGGATGGCCTGGATCGACATGCTGCGCGATGTCGGCAAGCATTTCTCCGTCAACCGCATGCTTTCCTTCGACAGCGTGAAAACGCGGCTGGAGCAGCAGGAGAACCTGAGCTTCCTCGAGTTCAACTACATGATCCTGCAGGCGGTCGATTTCCTCGAACTGTTTCGCCGCACCGGCTGCCGGCTGCAGCTCGGCGGCGGCGACCAGTGGGGCAACATCGTCGGCGGCGTCGATCTCTTGCGGCGGATCGAGGGCGCGGAAGTCTTCGGCATGACCACGCCGCTTCTCACCACCGCCTCGGGCGTCAAGATGGGCAAGACGGCGGCCGGCGCCGTCTGGGTCAATGCCGACCGGCTGTCGCCCTACGACTACTGGCAGTTCTGGCGCAACGCCGAGGATGCCGATGTCGTGCGGTTCCTAAAACTCTTCACCGAGCTGCCGCTCGACGAGATCGAACGGCTCGGCCGCGCCGAGGGCGCGGAACTCAACGCGGTGAAGGAACGGCTCGCCAACGAGGCGACGGCGCTGGTGCACGGGGCCGACGCCGCCCGGCAGGCAGAGGCAACCGCGAGACAGGCTTTTGGGGCGGGCGAAGCGGCCGAAGGGCTGCCGACCGTCGTGCTCAGCGATGCCGAGCGCAGCGTGGGCGTGGCGCTGGTCGACCTGCTTGTCCGGGCCGGACTGGCGTCATCCAAGGGCGAGGCGCGGCGGGCCATCGCCGGCCGCGGCATTCGCATCGATGGCGAGGTCGTCGAGGATGCGGACGGGCTGGTGACCATCGACGGGGAGCCGCTCCGGCTCTCGCTCGGCAAGAAGCGCCATGTGGTGGTGAAGTAGGCCGGCTCTCGCGGCGGCTACCAGGCCCAGGCAGCCGCCGCTTCCGTTCTTGTGCCCGTCGCAAGATTCCAGCCGCACCGCGTCTGCGACGCGAACGCGCGTCGCGGCCCAGTGCAAGTGCGTAGCGTTGCTGGCGCCGTTTTCAGCCGTGCGGACGCACGGCTGCTGGATCCCTGTGACGAGCACGGGATGAGGGAGGATTGTATCCGCCAAGAACCGGGCCCCAGAGGCACGAGGTTGGGAATTGAGACGGAGCAGCGGCGAGATGACAGCTCCGCGAACCTCGGACAACGTCCCCTGGGTCCCCGCGTCACAATGTTCTCCGCAAACACCACAACAACACCATCGCCCTCATTCCTGTGCTCATCACAGGAATCCAGCCGCGCCGCGTCTGCGGCGCGAAGGAGACCTGCTGCCAGGTGTAAGAGCACAAGCGTGGTGGCGCATTTATCCGCCGCGCGAACGCGCCGCTGGAAGCAGGGATGTGAAGAGAAAGGGCTGCAGCCCCCCAAGATCGCGGCTCCAACGGCCCGGACAACACATCGGGGCTGTAGCGGGCGGCATCGTGGCGCCAACGCCGCCCGAAAGTGAGCCCGCCCACGGCCACGCCGACGTCGCGGCGATCAGCCCACCGCAACCTCCCTCGTCTCCACCCGCACCGCGTCATCGCCGTACTCCTCGCCCCACTTGCAGAGCCCTGCCGCCGCCACGTTCAGCGCCGCGCCGCGTGTCGTCAGCGAATAGACCACCTTGGGCGGAGTTTCCGGATAGGTCGTGCGGCTGACAAGGCCGTCGGCCTCCAGTTCGCGTAGCTGCTGCGCCAGCATCTTTTCGCTGATGGCTGGGATCGCCTGGCGCAGGCGGCCGAAGCGGCGGGCGGCGGTGCCGAGTTCACAGAGGATATCGACTTTCCACTTGCCTTCGATCGCCCTCAGCGCGGTGGCAAAGCCACAATTTTCCATCGGTCTCGTCACGTCCTTCTCCCTTACTTCAGCGTAACCACTAACCGCCGGGTGCGTATTGCGTCGCGGTGATCCCACCATACGTCTGACCCGCACCGGCAGCCGCCGGCCGCGTCACGGGTCAAGCGCGATACAGGCGAGAACAAACGCCCGCGCCATGGATATGGAGATTGGAAATGCAACCTGCAATCAGCGTTCTGGGAATGGGGCGCATGGGATCGGCGCTGGCGCGCGCGCTGCTGGCCGCCGGCTACCGCACGACGGTCTGGAACCGCACGGCCGAAAAGGCGGCGCCGCTCGCCGCAGCCGGGGCCGAGGTCGCCGCAAGCGTTGGCGATGCCGTTGCGGCGAGCGCCATCGTCATCGTCAATGTCAGCGACTATGCGGCGACGGAGGGCCTGCTGCGCAATGGCGCTGTTGCCACCGCGCTTCACGGCAAGCTGATCGTCGAGTTGACTTCGGGAACACCGGATGGCGCCCGCGAGGTGCAGGGCTGGGCCGCGCGGCACGGCATCCGCCATCTCGACGGCGCGATCCTGGCGACACCGGATTTCATCGGCACCGAGGCGGGCACGTTGCTGGTCTCCGGGCCGGCCGACGTCTTCGAGGCGGCGCGCGACGTGCTGCGGGCGCTCGGCGGCAATGTCCAGTACGTCGGCACGGATCCGGGCCTTGCCAATGCGCTCGACAGCGCCCTGCTCGCCCTGATGTGGGGCGCACTGTTCGGCGCACTGCAGTCGATCGCCGTCTGCCGCGCCGAGGCGATCGATCTCGAAACGCTTGACAAGCAGTGGTCGGCAACGGCGCCGGTGGTCGAGGGGTTGGTTGCCGATCTCATCAGGCGCAGCGCCGCCGGTCGCTATACCGCCGACGCCGAAACGCTCTCCTCCATCTCGCCGCACTTTGGCGCCTTCCGCCATCTCGTCGACCTGATGGAAGCCCGCGGCATCGACCGGACGATTACCGACGGCTACGAGGCGATCTTCCGTCGGGCGATTGCCGCCGGTCACCTGCATGACGACTTCGCGTCGCTGTCACAGTTCATGGGCCGGTCGGCCTAAGGCATGGTGGCGTCAGAGTGGGTGTCGTCCCGCCTTGACGCCGCCTGTTCCCGGCTACGCGTGCAGGCGAAAACGCCTGGCGTCATTTGCCTGCCTTCGCACCGCTGTCTTCGATCGCCGGATCGAGCACGCCGACCAGGGTCATGCCGTCGGTAAAATAGGGGTCGCCGCCGCCGTTGCGACCGGTTGTCGTCGCACCGACGCCGGGGATCTCGTAGGTCGACGGCACCTGCCCGGCCTTTCCGAGGTCGCCGATCACCAGATCGCGTTCGGCGTCGAGGTCGGGGCCGATGTGGTGCGTGATCTGTCCGGTGTCGTGGCTCAGGCCCACGCCACGGTCGAAGCTGGCCGAACCGAGCCAGAGCGGCCTGTCGCCCTCGGCCGTCGTCGTGGTCTGCCAGAAGCGCACATGGTTGCGCTGGTCGGCGCTGCGGCCGACCGGTTTTTCGAAGGCCAGGTCCTGCTTGCGCCCCTCGTAGAACAGCGGGCTGACGGGTGCATCCAGATCCGGGCGATCAAGCACGACGCTAAGGCCGATATCGATCGAAGACCGCAGCGTGACCTTGTCGGCGGCATCCCAGCCGGCGGCCGCGAAGGCACGAATGATCTGCTCCCTGGAGCCGACCAGCCCGACATTGATAGGGTCGCCCGGAATACCCTGTTCCGTCGATGTGACCATGGCATTGAGCGGAGTTTTCCGACGGTCGTCGTGAAAGATCCAGAGTTCGGGTACCAGGAAATAGCAGACCGCGAGATAGGCGATCAGCACGACCGCCGTCACGAAAAGACCGAGGCGCATGCCCGAGCGACGCCGCATCTCACTCCCCCCTCACCGTCGATCACGGCCGCAGTCTACGGCCAACCGGAACAGGACGGAAGATTATGACACCCAAGGCCGCGTCTGCACAGCGGGGGCCGTGGCAGAAGAAAATGCGCGGCTCCGTGGAGCGCGGACGGCAACGGTACCGCCGGCGCCAGGCGTGCACCGCACCTATAGTTGAGAGACGACCCTACTCCGCCGCATGCGCCTTCACCTCCAGCGCTTCCAGTTCGTAGGAATAGCCTTCCAGCATCTCATAGGCCTGCTCGATGGTCTTGATCTGCTCGTCGGTGTTCTTGATCGCCTCGGCAATCGACCGCGAGCGGGCGCGCAGCATCGAACCGAGCACGTCGGTCTCCGGCCGGCGGCCGAGGCGGTCGAGGTGCTTGCGCACGCGGGCGCGGTGGCGCTCAAGCTCGAGGATATGGAAACGGCTCTTGACGATATCGTCCGAAAGCTTGCGCCGCATGGCGGCGACGGGATCGAAGCTGCCGGGCTCGCGCTCGTCGAGAATGAACTCGTTGACCAGCGTTTCCAGCATCATCAGGCCCTTGAGGTCACGTGGATCGGCGAGCTGCGGATCGTAGCCGGTATCGTCATAGACCTTGCGGCGCACCGGATCCTTGAGCAGTTCGTAGGCTATCTGCAGCCGCGCAAACTGTTCGGGATCGCCGCCGGAATCCGGATGCGCCGATTTCGCCGCCTTGCGATAGGCGCTGCGGATTGCCTGATTGTCCGCGTCGCGTTCCAGTCCAAGCAGTTCGTAAGGGTCGATCACGCTGTCCCTCTCCGTAAGTCACTCCACCGCCCGGCAAAGCCGTCCGGCGCATTCTCCGGGCGACGCAGTCGTCCGGCCCTCGCAATACTCTCGTCCGGTCAAGACGACACATTATCCGATCCGGACGCCATTTGGTCCGGCCCGACCACACAATCTTCCGGCCAGAGCGACACTTCGTCCGGCCAAGGCGAAACTTCGCCCGGCCAAGGCGACGCTTCGCATGGCGCGGCCGCCGCCCCGGCCCCTTGGCTACGCCATCGCCGGCCAAGACGGAACCAACCTTCGGTAAAGCCTGCGCGTTATCCCGAAGATGTGCAAGCCTCCGGCTCGATGCCAGACGCAACGACGCCATCCGCTCGGGCGCAGCAAACAGCCCCGTCGGCGGCGCGCACGTTCGGTCGAGGTCGGGACGAAATTGTGTCGAGAAACGGGCCGTCCCCGATTTTTCTGACGGAGGAGTGAAGGGAGCTGCAAGAACCGGCAAATGCCTTGCGAAGACGGCAGGTTCGCCATTTGACGCAACGCACAAGGTACTTGCCTTTTTCTGCAAATACTGTCACTTCTTGCGCCGTTCGGGCGATTTCTATCCCGGAGACTGGACTTTCAACTGCGCCCGACCTCGTGTTGGGACTGCCGGCAGCGGCACCGTAGACGTCTTTTCCCCGAATCGTGACCACTCGACGCCTTTCCGCTTGCAAGCGGAAGACGAGATGCCCACATCCCCCAGGGGGCGCGGGCAACGCAAATTGACTGAAGGAAAAGGACTTCTTCCATGGCCACTAAGGGCATCGTTAAATTCTTCAACCAGGACAAGGGCTTCGGCTTCATCACGCCGGATGGCGGCGCGAAGGACGTGTTCGTACACATCTCCGCCGTTCAGGCCGCTGGCCTTGCAACCCTCAAGGATGGCCAGCAGGTCACCTTCGACACCGAGCCGGACCGCATGGGCAAGGGCCCGAAGGCCGTCAACATCCAGGCTGCCTAAGCCGGATCGTCCGATCGGACAGTCTTCAAGGAAACGGCGCTCCGCAAGGGGCGCCGTTTTCGTTTCAGGGGATCGATGCCCCAGGGACATGCCCCAGGGACATGCCTCGGACAATCTGGTCCGTCAGCTCCGAAGCCCCGCCTCGTAAGCGGCCTTGAGCTCCGGAAACAACTCGCCATACGGCGGGCAATCTACGCCAAGGATCGCGACCTCGATTTCGCCCAGCTCCTCGAAATAGTCTTCGATGTATGCGCCGCCGGTCGATCGGATCGCCGTATCCCCGAGCATGACGACGATGACGCTTTCTTCGGTGATCATGTCGCGGCGAAACGCAACGCCCATTGCGGCATCGCCGTTCTCGAACGCCGTATACCCAATGAGCTGATCGTCGACGTAGATTTCGAGCCGCTGCATTCGATAGTTCTCAGCGGTTCTCAGCGAGCTACTCGGCCGCCTGCTTCGCCGCCGTCGCCTCGAACACCGCACCGAAGGCTGCGTGGATCACTTCCGGCCCTGCCCCCTGGCGGGTCGCATCGGAAGACAGGATCTGTCGGTAGCGCCGGGCGCCCGACCAGCCCTGGAACAGACCGACCATGTGCCGCGTCACATGGATCAGCCGGCCGCCGTTGGCGATATGCGTCGCGGCATACGCGGCCATAGCGTCACGGACATCGCTCCAGAAATCGAGATCGAGCCGGTGACCCCGCTCGGAGAATTCGCCCGCAGGCTGCGCCGCCGTTCCTGTGACCGGGTGCGGGAAATGGCCATCGGCCGCCGTCAGCATCGCACTGTCGTGATAGGCGGCACGGCCGAGCATGACGCCGTCAAGGTGCCGCAGTTGCTCAAGCGCCTGGCTCAAGCTCTGAAGGCCACCATTGATGCCGATGAAAAGATCAGGATTTTCCTGCTTCAGCCGATGCACCAGCTCATAGTCGAGCGGTGGGATCTCGCGGTTTTCCTTGGGGCTCAAGCCCTGCAGCCACGCCTTGCGCGCATGCACCCAGACGGCGTCCGTGCCGGCATTGACCACTTGCGCAACCAGCCTGCGCAGCGCCACCTCCGGGTCCTGATCGTCGACGCCGATGCGGCATTTGACCGTAACCGGGATCTTGACCGCCGCCTTCATCGCCGAAACGCAGGCCGCGACCGTCTCCGGCTCCTGCATGAGGCAGGCGCCGAAGGTGCCCGATTGCACCCGGTCCGACGGACAGCCGACATTCATGTTGATCTCGTCATAGCCGAAGTCCTCGGCAATGGCCGCCGCCTCCGCCATCTTCCGGGGGTCGTTGCCGCCAAGTTGCAGCGCGACCGGGTTCTCCGAGACGTCAAAGCCGAGCAGCCGCTGCCGGTCGCCCCGCAGGATCGCTTCGGCGACGATCATTTCCGTATAGAGCAACGCATGCTTCGACAGCTGCCGCGCGAAGAAGCGATAGTGGCGATCGGTCCAGTCGATCATGGGCGCCACGGCGAAGACCGGTGCGTTGAAATAGTGGCGGTTGCCCGGATTTCCGGGCTGCGCGCGGCCTTCTGCCATGCTCGATCAACTCTCGTTATTCTGGCTTTGCACGCCGGTGCCGCAATGTAGCACGCACGGCGGATCAGTAGCACCGGCGCCCGATTGGCGCCAAGGCTCCCACAGGGGACCGCGCCTTATACAGCGCAACGCCCAAGAATGCGAGACGGTGCGAACGAAACGGACCGGCCCTCTCTCGACGCAACATTACGCTTGTCCCGACGCAACCAGGAGTCCGCCGTTCGCCGGACAGGGCATCCGGCTATCCGATTGATATTGCGACCCTCGCACTTGCCGGCTACAACCTGCGCGGCAAAATCTATGGGGAACATCGATGCTGAAATACCTCTACCTCGGACTGGCTGCACTTGCGCTCTCGGGCTGTCAGCCGCCGGCGCCGGAATCCGTCCTGGCAACGCAAAAGCCGCCGTCGGCGGCGGTGCGCAGGGAGTATGTTGCCGTGATGCGTTCCATCGACGCCAAGGGCGCCCAGTTCAAGACGGCGGAGATATCGAGCGTGGTCTTGCTCAATCCCGAAGCCAAGATCTACGCCTTCTGTGTTCGCTTCAGGGAAACGAGGATCCAGGAAGTATTGCAGGTCGGTGGCTATGCCCTGCGCGATGGGAAAATCGTTGACTCGAGCTCGTACGATTCCCGCTGCGGCGACAAGCGCCTGCGCTGGTACGACTTCCCGGAACTCCGCTCGATGCGGGGCTGACGGGATCGCCAGTCGGGCGGAGGCCGCACAACGTCGCGAGGACCGCCTCCGCCCCCGATACTCCGCCATCAGCATGGTTTCCATTTTGTTAAGCAGAATCGCCGATCGTCCCGCTTTGACACGATCGTCGTCGGAGCGAAGACATGAGCTACGATTGGAGCGGCGCACGGCGCCGACGCACAATAGCGACCGCGATAGGTGCAGCGTTCCTGTTGGCAGCGCTGGCCGCCACCGTCGCCGCGGCCGTTGCCGGCAGCCTGTTCTGACGCGCACTCTGCTGGCGCGCAAAAGACAGCAGGCCGCCCGGGTTCGAACCGACGCGCCGGGTCTCGGCGCTCGCCGGGCGGAAGCTTGCCTTCTTCGCCGGGAAATGATCGCCTCTCGCTGCAACCGAAAAGCGAAGGAATCATGCGATGTCGAAATCCCCGGACGATATGAGCGCTGAGGAGCTTCGCCTCCATGGCGATGCAGCGCAACTCGGACAGCTGTCGATCCTGAATGCGACGGTGGCAGCTCTCGTCATGCAGGCGCAAGACAAGCAGGCGATCGTCGATTCCATCGCCACGTGCCTCGCCGATCTCAGGGCCGCGTGGCAGAACGTCGAGGATGCCGGATCTTTCGGAGAAGCAGCCATGGCCGGTGCAGAGGCGTCCGCCAACCTCTTTCTCTACTACGCGGACCCGCCGGCGCAGCACGACGCGTGACGCGATTTCCACCCTTGCGGCTCCCCGGACTTGACAGGAACGACCCAAGGCGATTACAGCGCCGCGCGTCTATCGATATGCCAGTGGTCACTGTCCAAGCACCTGCTCCCTAGTTTCGCCTTTAATCCATTTCGAACTAAGGACCTATAAGGTAAGGCAGCGCCCTGTATCGATACAGTAGCCAGGAAAAAGGACGGACGGCATGAAACGCGCGATCGCGGCACTGTTCACGCTTCTATTGGCCGGATGCCAGTCGATGGAACTGGAGACGCCGGAAATCGCAAGGCCGAGGCCTGTCGCTCCCTCCGTGCCGACCCTTTCGGGTGACGCGCTCCGGGACTTCCTCGTCGGCAAGACGCTGCGCTACAATCTCAACGGTGTCGCTTCCACCTATTTCGCCGACGGGCGCTACGGCTATCGCGACTACGAGGTGCGCGATGGCGGCAGCTACACGATCACCGGCGACGAAGTCTGCATCGCCTTCGAGGATGGCGGCCACCGCTGCGACCAGTACGCCCTGATCGGATCCGACTACTACCGCATCGAAGAAGGCGGCCGCCGCACCAAGGTCGACCGCGTCGTCCCTGCGGCCTGATTGCCCGGAACTTGGGATCCTATCTCGCTGCCCTGAACAAAGTGGTCGGGGCGCCCTTCTGACCCCTCATTCCCAAGGGGTTCAATTCGGCCGCGTTCTGCCATAGTGCGCCTAAAAGCGCGGCCGAACGGGAGGGACGGGTGGCCCCATTGCGAGCGACACAATGCCTGGCGCTGTCGAAGGCCGACATGGCAAGGCTGCAGCGCGTCTTCGACGTGCTTTGCATCGAACAGGGCTGGGCGCGCGACGGCGAGCCGGCGCGGCGCCATGCCAGAATGCTGATCGACGACTATCTCGCCGGCAACACGAGCGAGGGGCGGCTGCTCATTGCCGGCCGCGCCTATGCCGAACGGCTGCAGCGCGACGTCTCCTGCTAGGCTCGTGACATCTCTCATCTGCCCCGCGGACTACCGCCGGCGCGTGCAGCGGACCGCAGAAACACGGAAAAGCTGCTTACAAATCCGTCCTCCTGCGCTACATTAGAAAGATCGACTGTCGAGGCCACTTGAGAGGAGCCAGGGGCCGACAGCCGCGGTGCCGGCATTCATTGAGATGATCTCGAGGAGGAGACGCATGCAATTAGTCTGGAAACAGCCGATCGAACTCGACTTTGTTGGCGGCGTTTGCCGCACCGTAAAAGGTCCTAGGGACGCGCTTGCTTGCCTTGCCGATCATTGGCCCCGTCGCGGGCCGTTCTATGTTGCCGCCCGCAGCGCCTGCCGCGCCGCCATTGATGGTCGCCGCACGGCCGAAGAGGCACGAACGCTGTTCATCTCGGCCGCCGAGGAAGCCGAACTAGGCACCCACTGAGGCGCGCCCGCGCCGGACATGTCTCGCCGCTCTGAGCGGCAAACGCCCGCCATCCGCGGGCGCAAGCTACCGTTTTAGTTGAAGTCGCATAGCCCGTCGCTTGCTGACTGACGGTTAGCTCAAATCTTGGGCATTTGCCCGAAAACTGCATCATTTCGGCGCATTGTCGCCCAATCGCGCATGATTTTTCCAGAAACGGCCCAATTTCTGTCGTGAAGCCTTCATTTCTCTGGCCTATATTCTGAGGTGCCTCATAAAAACCAATTTCGGAGCGCGTTAATCCCCGCAAGGGAATTCAAAAAAACGATATACGGGAGAGAAAATATGAGCGAGAGCAATCTCTATCGCATCGTTGAAGTCACCGTGAAGCGTGAAGGTGGCCGCCGCGACCTCGGCATCATGACCGTGCGCCAGGCGCTTGAGCTTCCCCAGGTTCCCAGTCTCGAATACAGCCATCCGGAGCTCAATTCGCGCTCGGACGGTCGATTCCTGACCCGAGATCAGCTTCAGGCCTACGCGCAGTGCGCCTGAGTTATCCGATCACGGCGCCTTGTCGGGTGCCGTGAATTCGCGCGCCCATCCGGGCGCGCTTCAGCCGCAACCCCATCCTTGATCCCTGTCTTATTTTCCTACGGATCGATTCCGATTCGCGGATTTATGCAGTAACGTCTGGATTCTCTCCTGCCTCGCTCGAAGCCGAAATCGGCCGACGGCGAGCGCTCATCAAACGCGCAGCGATCTTCCTGTCGATCGAAGACAGATAGACGCGCAAGACCGGACGATCATGGAAACAATCATCCCTCCTCCGCTTCCCGTGCTGTTGCCGATCTTCGGCGGCCTCGTCGGATTTCCGGTTCGCCGGGTCTATTGCGTCGGCCGCAACTATGCTGCCCATGCCATCGAAATGGGCCACGATCCGGACCGCGAGCCGCCGTTCTTCTTCCAGAAGAATCCGGACAACCTGCTTGCCGCCGGTACCGCCTTCCCCTACCCGCCGCTGACCGCGGACGTCCATCACGAGGTCGAACTCGTCGTGGCGCTGAAGCGCGGCGGCAGCAACATCGCCGTCGAGGATGCGCTGGATTGCGTCTACGGCTATGCCGTCGGCATCGATTTCACCCGCCGCGATCTGCAGGCCGAGGCCAAGAAGGCCGGCAAGCCCTGGGCCGCCGCCAAGGCCTTCGAGCATTCCGCCCCGGTCTCGGCGATCGCGCCGGCCGAGGCGATCGGCCATCCCGTCAATGGCAACATCTGGCTGAAGGTGAATGGCGAAACGCGCCAGCAGGGCGATCTCGACCAGATGATCTGGAAAGTGCCGGAGATCATCGCCGAACTCTCGAAACTCTTCACCCTGGCGCCTGGCGACGTCATCATGACCGGCACGCCCTCGGGCGTTGGTGCCGTAGTGCGCGGCGACGAGGTCACCTGCGGCGTCGACGGCGTCGCCGCCCTTGCCGTGAACGTTCTCTAGAGCCTCCAGCGTGCGGATGAACGTGCGAGGGATGCTCTAAGACACTGCGCCAGGAAAGGCATCAAACGCCCGTCCTGGCCTTGCATCATTTCAGACGATATGAAGGATACCTGCCGATGCCGCTTTATGCCCTTGGATCGCTTCGCCCGCTGACACCGCCGAAAGGCAGCTACTGGGTGGCGCCCGACGCAAACGTCATCGGCCAGGTCGAGATCGGCGACGAGGTCGGCATCTGGTTCGGAGTGACGCTGCGCGGCGACAATGAGCCGATCCGGCTCGGCGCCCGAACCAACATCCAGGAAAACGTCGTCATCCATGTCGACCCGGGCTTTCCGGTGACGATCGGCGAAGGTTGCACGATCGGCCACGGGGCCATCATCCATGGCTGCACCATCGGCGAGAACTCGCTGATCGGCATGGGCGCGACCGTGCTCAACGGCGCCAAGATCGGCCGCAACTGCCTGGTCGGCGCCAATGCGCTGGTGACCGAAGGCAAGGAATTCCCCGACAACTCGCTGATCGTCGGCGCACCGGCCAAGGCGATCCGCACGCTGGACGAGGCGGCGGTCGAAGGCTTGAAGCGCTCGTCAGCCCATTACGTCAAGAACTGGCGGCGCTACGCCGCCGATCTCACGCGGCTCGACTGAGCTCCAGCCAATCAGGCTGGTGCGTCCCGAATGGCAGCGCCGAACTTAGGCGCAGCTCTGGCAATGGCCGCGGATCTCGATCGTGGTCTTCTCGGTCTTGAAGTTCTGTGCCCGGGTCAGCGTCGAAAGCCGCTGCTCGATCGCCTCGTCATGAAACTCCGTCACCTGGCCGCAGCCTTCGCAGATGGTGAAGGCGGTGACGCCATGGTCGTGCTCGTGGTCGTGCGGGCAGGTGCAGGCAACGAAGGCATTGATGCTCTCCAGCCGGTGGACGAGGCCGTACTCGAGCAGCTTGTCGAGTGCGCGATAGACCTGAAGCGGCGCGCGGAAGCCATGATCGCGCAGCTTGTCGAGAATGGTATAGGCGCTCATCGGCCCTTCGGAATGGCTGAGCGCATCCATCACCAGCGTCTGGTTCTTGGTCAGTTGCGGCGTAACCATCAGTGGTGTCCTCCGGGCGTGGAATGATGCGCTGCCTCGATCGGGCGGCGGCCGATCGGTAGCAGACTCAGAACGAAAAGCCCAACCGCGGCAACGACGATAGACGGTCCCGACGGCGTATCCCAGTGCAGCGAGCCGAAAAGTCCGCCGGTGACGGCGAGCGCCCCGATGACCGAGGCAAGCGCCGCCATCACCTCTGGCGAAGTCGAGAAGCGCCGTGCGGTCGCGGCCGGGATGATCAGGAGCGAGGTGATAAGCAGAATGCCGACGATCTTCATGGCGATCGCGATCACAAGCGCCATCAAAAGCATGAAGAAGAGCCGTGTGCGCTCGGGCTTCAGCCCCTCGGCTTCGGCCAGCTCGGGATTGACGGTCGAAGCCAAGAGCGGCCGCCAGAGATAGACGATCGCAAAGATCACCAGGATGCCACCACCCCAGATGATGTCGATATCGGATTCGGAGACCGCGAGAATGTCGCCGAAGAGGAAGCCGACCAGATCGATGCGCACCCAGGTCATGAAGGCGACGATGACGAGGCCGACGGACAGCGCCGAATGGGAGAGGATGCCAAGCAACGCATCCGTCGACAGCGCGCCGCGCCGCTGCAGGAAGAGGAGCAGCACCGAGACGACGGAAGCGACGATGAAGACGCTGAGCATCAGATTGAGCTCGAGCAGCAGCGACAGCGCCACACCGAGCAGCGCCGAATGCGCCATGGTGTCACCGAAATAGGCCATGCGGCGCCAGATGACGAAGCAGCCGAGCGGCCCGGCCATGACGGCGATACCGATGCCAGCGATCAGCGCGCGCACGAAGAAGTCGTCAAGCATCGCGCTTCTCCTTCGCGTCGTAGCCATGCAGCCGGGTGTGATGGCCGCAGCCGCAATCCTCGCCGTGGTCGTGCACGTTTTCCTCGTGATCGTGGTGGTGGCCGTCGCCGGGGTAGCAATGCTCGGTAATCGAACCGTCCGCATGCAGCACCCGGCCATCGGGCAGATGGGTGTGATCGTGGTGGTGGCTGTAGACGGCAAGCGCATTGGCGGCCCGACGTCCGAAGAGCTTCTGGTATTCGGGGCTCTGGCTGACCACCTGCGGCGTGCCGCGGCAGCAGACATGGCCGTTCAGGCAGACGACCGTATCGGTCTCGGCCATGACGATGTGCAGGTCGTGCGAGATCAACAGGATGCCGCAGCCGGTGCGGTTGCGGATCTGCTTGATCAGTTCGTAGAGCGCGATCTCACCGCTGAAATCGACCCCCTGCACCGGCTCGTCGAGTACCAGCAGGTCCGGCTTGCGGGCAATGGCGCGGGCGAGCAGCGCGCGCTGGAACTCGCCACCGGAGAGATGCTGCACCTCGGATTTCGCCAGGTGCAGCACGCCGGTCGCCGACAGCGCTTCCTCGATCTCCCGGCCCTTCAGTGGCCCGGTCAGCGTCATCAGCCGTTCGACCGTCAAAGGCAGCGTCCAGTCGACGCTGAGCTTCTGCGGCACGTAGCCGACCTTCAGGCCCGGCTTGCGCTCGACATAGCCCTCGTCCGGCTTCAGCACGCCGATCGCCGTCTTCGCCGTCGTCGATTTGCCCGAGCCATTCGGCCCGATCAGCGTGACGATCTCGCCCGGGCTGATCGAGAACTCGACGCCGCGCACCAGCCAGCGGCCGTTGCGGCGCACGCCGGTATTGCTGAGATTGACCAGCGGCAGCGTTTCTGGGGAGCGGAAATTCAGCATGAAAAAATTCCGGATTGGATGGTTGCCACTGGCTATCGCACACGTTATAGCATAACGCAATTGATGTAATAACATTACATTACTGCTTCAAGACCGGCAACGGCCTCTCGCAGTGATGCCTCGCATGCCCGACAGCGCGCCCGGTCGATGCGGCCAGGTGCGTCATTCAAGCCCGGAGAACCCGATGAAATCGACATCCGCCCTGCTCTTTGCCTCCACCATGCTCTTCGCCGCGCCGGCATTCGCTGCCGGCCCCAATGTGGTGGTCTCGATCAAGCCGATCCACTCCCTCGTCGCCTCGATCATGCAGGGTGTCGGCGAGCCATCGCTGATCGTCGAGGGCGCGGCCTCCCCGCACACCTACAACATGAAACCCTCCAACGCCTCGGCCCTGCAGGCGGCGAAGGTGGTCTTCTGGGTCGGCCCCGGGCTCGAAGCCTTCCTCGACAAGCCGCTCGATGCGCTTTCCGGTGACGCAAAGGTGGTGGAACTCAGCGAGGCCCCGGGCATCGAGAAGCTGAAGTTCCGCGAAGGCGGTGCCTTCGAAGCCCATGACCACGGCGAAGAGGGCGAGGAAGGCCACAAGCATGCGGAAGGCGAAGCGGAACACGATCACGCCGCAGCGCCGGAAGCGGCCGAAGCGCACGAGGGGCACGATCACGACCACGGTCATGGCGACACCGACATGCACATGTGGCTCGACCCAATGAATGCCAAGGCGATGGCCGCCGAGATCGAAAAGACGCTCGCCG
This sequence comes from Ensifer adhaerens, assembly GCF_020035535.1. Taxonomy (NCBI): domain Bacteria; kingdom Pseudomonadati; phylum Pseudomonadota; class Alphaproteobacteria; order Hyphomicrobiales; family Rhizobiaceae; genus Ensifer; species Ensifer adhaerens. The sequence goes on from NZ_CP083349.1 coordinate 1,905,259, forward strand.
CGGCCGATCCGGACAATGCCGGCGCCTACAAGGCCAATCTGGAAGCGCTGAACAAGCGGCTGGATGGGCTCGACGCCAAGCTGACGGAGACCGTGGCGCCGGTGAAGGACAAGCCCTTCGTCGTCTTCCACGACGCCTACCAGTATTTCGAGCATCGCTACAAGGTCCGCGTCGCCGGCTCGATCACCGTCAGCCCGGAGGTGCTGCCGGGTGCGGAGCGGCTGTCGCAGATCCACGCCAAGATCAAGGAATTGGGTGCAACCTGCGTCTTTGCCGAGCCGCAGTTCGAGCCGAAGCTGATCAATGTGGTGATCGAGGGAACGCCGGCCAAATCCGGCACGCTCGACCCGGAGGCCGGCACACTCGACGCCGGCCCGGACCTCTATTTCCAGATGATGGAAGGCATCGGCACGTCGCTGAAGACCTGCCTCGCCTCGGCAAGCTGACCCGTCCTCCCAAGACGGTTTGGGTGGGCGCCAACTCGAACAAGGGCAGCGCCCACCTCTCTCCGCTGGCAAGACGTGGTATGGCATGCTTGCAAGCGGTTCCCCCCGCACTCCGTCATCCTCGCCCTTGTGGCGGGAATCCAGCGGCCCGACATCCGTCGGGTCAAAAGATTCTTCCGGCCCAATGACTTGGGCCAATCCGCAGTTCCTTTGGAACTGCCAGGGATTCCTGTGACAACCACAGGAATGACGGCCGTTATTGGCCGTGCCCTTGTCATCAGGCCCTCCCGATCAGAGGCGACCTTCTCAGCAGGCTGAGGCGGGCGATCGCGCTCGCCTTTTTCATCCGCAACATTCGTAACGATATAACATTATAGGATCGATCGATGGAAAAGCTTCCCGTCACCGTGCTCTCCGGCTTTCTCGGCGCCGGCAAGACGACCCTGCTCAATCACTTGCTCTCCAACCGCGACGGCCTGCGCGTCGCCGTCATCGTCAATGACATGAGCGAGGTCAACATCGATGCAGCGCTGGTGCGCGACGGCGGCGCCGGTCTGTCGCGCACGGAAGAGGAACTGGTAGAAATGACCAATGGCTGCATCTGTTGCACGCTGCGCGACGATCTCCTGAAGGAGGTCCGCATCCTCGCGGAACAGAGCCGCTTCGACTATCTGCTGATCGAATCGAGCGGCATTTCCGAGCCCCTGCCCGTCGCCACCACCTTCGATTTTCGCGACGAGGACGGTGAAAGCCTGGCCGATGTCGCGCGCCTCGACACGATGGTGACGGTCGTCGACGCCGTGAACCTGATCGCTAACTATTCCTCGCTCGATTTCCTCGCCGATCGCGGTGAGACCGCCGGCGAAGGCGATACGCGCACGCTGGTCGACCTCCTGGTCGAGCAGATCGAATTTGCCGATGTCGTCGTCCTCAACAAGATCGGCACGGCGACGCCCGAGCAGGTGGATGCCGCCCGCAAGATCATCGTCGGGCTCAATCCCGATGCGCGGCTGATCGAGACCGATTTCGGCAAGGTCAACCTGCGCGAGGTGCTTGGAACCGGCCGCTTCGATCTCGCCAAGGCGGAAGAGCATCCGCTCTGGTACAAGGAACTGCATGGTTTCAAAGACCACATCCCGGAGACCGAGGAGTATGGCATCCGCTCCTTCGTCTATCGTGCCCGCCGTCCGCTCGACCCCATGCGCTTCCAGGCGTTCCTCAACCGCTCCTGGCCGGGCGTGCTCCGCGCCAAGGGTTTCTTCTGGCTCGCGACCCGCCCACACTACGTCGGCGAGATCAGCCAGGCGGGGCCGCTGGTCCGTACAGGAAAGATGGGCCTTTGGTGGTCGGCCGTGCCGAAGGAGCAGTGGCCGCGTGATCCGGGTTTCCTGAAGGCAGTCGGTCCCTACCTGGATCCGGTCTGGGGCGATCGCCGCCAGGAGATCGTGTTCATCGGCGCCGACCCGATGGACGAGGCAAATCTTCGCGCCGAACTCGACGCCTGCTTGATTGCCGACGAGAGCTTCCATCCGGAGCGCTGGCGCGATCTCGCCGATCCCTTCGCCAGCTGGTCGCCACGGGCCGCCTGATGGCAGACACTGCGCGCGCGCCGCGCCGACCACGCTTCATCTGCATGGCGCTCAACTCCGCCGGGCGTCCGGTGCCGATGTTCGATCCCTTTCTCGGGGATGCACCCGGGAGCGAAGTGGATATGCTGGATGTAGCGGGCGAGATCGAAGGACTGCTGTTTGGAGAACGACCGGGCGCCGTCACCGCCCTTGGAAACGGCAAAGGGGCGGCGTAGTGAACGCCACCCCTTTGTTGTATCGGCGATCCGTGAGGATCAGCGAACCGTGGTCAGGCCGACGATGACGCCGGTTGCAAGGCTGATCAGCAGGAAGTCGTTGCCAGACCGCACCCACTGCTGGCCGCGCGGCGGCGGGCGCAGCTTGTAGTAACGGTAGTCGCGCACCTGCGCCATGTGGCGGCGTTCGGCCGGCGACAGGCGATGACCGCGCGCCCAGCGCTCCTTCTTCTTGACGATCACGCGCTTCTCGATCGTGACGTGCTTGTCGACATGGCGGTCGACGTGACGATCCATATGGCGATCGCCATTCCGGTCGATTGGGCGGCGGGAGCGATCATAATTCTGCGCCACCTCGAAAGATCCTGCCGGCTGGGCAAGGGCCGCGACCGGCGTGATCAGAACGGAGCTGGCGACCAGCGCGATCAGGAGACGTTTCATTCGGGTGTCCTTTCGTTGTATGCACCCGGAAACTAGGCCACGCTTCCTGAACCGAATATGAAACTCTACATTACAAATACGTAATGATATCTGATGCTTATTCGTATTTTCTAATGTTTTTGCATTAGCCCGCACCAAGACTGACGTAACGGAAGCAATCGAAATCGGCGGGCTTGCCGGCACCGGATGTATCGAAGGCGAACATGCCGGCGAAGGCGCCGGTGAAGGATCCATGCTCGCCGCGGCCACCCTCGTCCGAGACCACGCCCGCATCGAGAACCGGGCCGACCGCGCGCCAATCGCCTGCCCGCCTCTCCCGCCAGAAGAACTGCAGATCGTTGTCGCGGATCTCCATGGCAAGCTCGATCGGGCCATCCGGAATGGCGACGCCGCTGCCAAGCGGAAATTCCAGCCGGCCATGCGGGAAATCACCCGGACATGACAGGATCGTCAGCGCCCGCCCCAGCGTTTCATGCCAGGTGACGCCGAGTGCATGGAACTTGTGGCGGTTGTAGTAATGCGTCAGGCCCGCGACCTGCTGGTAGGTTTCGGCCGTGAAGTCGACGGCTGTTTCGGCGCGGAAGGAATGATGCTCCTGCCGCCGCGCCACCAGCGCCTGCTCGAACCAGCTGCCGATGCTCTCGCGGCCGAAGAGCCGGAGATGACCGGCTCTCCTCTCCGGCGAGAAGATCCGCTCCGGCCGCGGCGTGCGCAGCCACTGGAACTCCAGAGGAAGTGCGTCGTCGTCGAAATCCGTCTCCACGACATCAGGCGCCTGCAGCTCTTCCACCGGCCCCGGCGCGGGCACGAGCACCTCTGGCACCGGGCCGCCATTCTCCAGATAGAGCCAGCCGTCGTCGCGCCAGACGCATTTCTGCAGCGCCGTCTCGCGGCCGAGCGTGCAGCGGCGCAGAGGCGCAAGCGGCCGGCCGGTCAGGTGCGTGTGATAGGCCTGGCCATCAGGCGTTTCGACATATTGCCCGTGACCGGCACGCTGCAACGGCGCATCCGGGTGATCCTTTGACGTGATCAGATAGGTATCCGGGTGCATTTCATAGGGGCCGTCGATGGAGCGTGAGCGCGCCATTGTGACGGCGTGGTCGTAGCCGGTGCCGCCTTCCGCCGTCGTCAGGTAATACCAGCCGTTCTTCTTGAAGAGATGCGGACCCTCGACGAGGCCGAGCGGCGAACCGGCAAAGATGTTCTTCACCGGGCCGACGAGCTTGCGGGTGCGCTCGTCCCACTCCTGCAGCAGGATGCCGTCGAAGGCCGGATGTTTCGGCGAACCGCCGAAGCTTTCAGTCCGGTGGTTCCACTGCATGTTGAGGAACCACTTGCGCCCATCGTCGTCATGAAACAGCGACGGGTCGAAGCCTGAGGAATTGACGTAGACCGGATCCGACCAGGTCGTCTCGATCGCCTCTGCCGTGACGATGTAATTGTGCGCGTCCTTGAAGTTGCCGTCGAAGCGCTTGACGTCGGTGTAGACCAGCCAGAACAGGCCGTCGTCGTAAGAGAGACACGGCGCCCAGATGCCGCAGCTGTCCGGGTTGCCGCGCATGTCGAGTTGGCTTGCGCGCTCCAGCGGCCGGCGGATGACCTTCCAGTTCACCAGATCCCGCGAGTGGTGGATCTGCACGCCCGGGTACCATTCGAAGGTAGAGGTCGCGATGTAATAGTCGTCTCCGACGCGGCAGATCGATGGGTCCGGGTTGAAGCCCCTAAGGATCGGGTTGCGGATCATGGCGGTCATGTTTTAGGCGTCCTCCGTTGGTGCGCGCATCCGATCTTAAAAATCATACGATTTCAAGACTGCAACGTTGCAGTAAGACGCACGCACCGACCTCCGTGGCCACCTTTCCACACCGATTCGCACGGCTTGCGGGCCGGCAGGAACCGCCCGCCCATCGTCGGGCAGCCGTTGCAAAACGGGTTTGCACAAACAATGAGCAGAGCGCCGTGACAGCCTATTCTACTTTAGTCGGAGGCGGCCGAACTACACGGGAAAATCGCATCTCGGACTTGAACGCTCGCTTGAAATCGGCACTCTGGCTGTGCTTGGCACAACAACGATAAGAGCCACTGCGGGGAGGAAATCGATGAGAGCTTTGCTCGGCTTCAGCCGACTTATAGACACGATCACGGAATTCATCGGCAAGGCGGTTTCATGGCTCATCCTGGCGGCCGTGCTCGTCAGCGCCGGAAACGCCGTCATCCGAAAGATCTTCAACATGTCGTCGAACGCCTGGCTCGAGGCACAATGGTACCTGTTCGGCGCCGCCTTCATGTTCGCCGCCGCCTACACGCTCAGCCAGAACGAACATATCCGCATCGACGTGGTGTACGGCCAGTTCTCGCGCCGCGTGCAGCACTGGATCGACCTGCTGGGGCATATCTTCTTCCTGATGCCCTTCGTGCTGCTGGTGCTCTATTACCTCTTCCCCTACGTGAAGATGTCCTACGTATCGGGCGAGGTCTCTTCCTCGGCCGGCGGCCTGATCATCTGGCCCGCCAAGGCCATCCTGCTCTTCGGCTTTCTGCTGCTCGCGTTTCAGGGCGTATCCGAGATCATCAAGAAGATCGCGATCATGACCGGCAACATGGAGGACCCGACACCCTACGTGCCGACCCATGCGCCGCTTGACGATGTCGTTTCGCCGGAGACCCGTCCATGATCGAATTCATCGCTGAAAACCTGGCGCCGATCATGTTCGCGTCGCTGATCGTGTTCCTGTTGCTGGGATACCCGGTCGCCTTCTCCCTCGCCGCCAACGGCCTCCTGTTCTTCATCATCGGCGTCGAACTCGCACCGCTGTCGGACTCGATCAATCTTTCCTGGCCGCTGCTCAATGCGCTGCCGGACCGGTTCTGGGGGGTGATGTCGAACGACACATTGCTTGCCATCCCCTTCTTTACCTTCATGGGGATCGTCCTCGAGAAATCGGGCATGGCCGAAGACCTGCTCGACACGATCGGCCAGCTCTTCGGACCGATCCGCGGCGGTCTTGCCTATGCGGTCATCTTCGTCGGCGCGCTGCTTGCAGCCACCACCGGTGTCGTTGCCGCCTCGGTCATCGCCATGGGCCTGATCTCGCTGCCGATCATGCTGCGCTACGGCTATGACCGGAAGGTCGCCTCGGGCGTCATCGCCGCCTCGGGCACGCTTGCCCAGATCATCCCGCCGTCGCTCGTCCTGATCGTCCTTGCCGATCAGCTCGGCCGCTCGGTCGGCGACATGTATGCCGGCGCCCTGATCCCGGGCCTCGTGCTCACGGGTCTCTACATGGTCTACATTCTGATCATGACGGTCCTGAAGCGTGACTCGATGCCGGCGCTGCCACCGGAAGCCCGCACGCTCGGCTCCGGCGTCACCTCGCTGATCATCGCGCTCATCGTCGCCGGCGCCTTTGCCTATGCGGCGCATGTCTACCTCTATCCGACCCATGGCGAGAACGCCGATATCCTCGGCGCAACCGTGGGCGTCGCCTTCATCTACGTCGTCGCCCTGCTCGATCGCGGCCTGAAGATCAATGCGATGTCCAGGCTCGCCCAGCAGGTCATCATCGTGCTGATCCCGCCGCTGGCGCTGATCTTCCTCGTTCTCGGCACCATCTTCCTCGGCATCGCCACGCCGACCGAAGGCGGCGCCATGGGGGCCGTCGGTGCGCTGATCATGGCTGCCGCCAAGGGCCGGCTCCACATGGACGTCGTGCGTGGCGCGCTGACGGCAACGACACGGCTTTCGGCCTTCGTGCTGTTCATCCTCATCGGTGCGCGCGTCTTCTCGCTCACCTTCTACGGGGTCAACGGCCACCTCTGGGTCGAATATCTGCTGACGGCAATGCCGGGCGGCGAAACCGGCTTCCTGATCGCCGTCAACCTGCTCGTCTTCTTCCTGGCCTTCTTCCTGGATTTCTTCGAGCTCGCCTTCATCATCGTGCCGCTCCTGGCGCCCGCTGCCGACAAGCTCGGCATCGACCTCATCTGGTTCGGCGTGTTGCTCGGCATCAACATGCAGACGAGCTTCATGCATCCGCCCTTCGGCTTCGCGCTCTTCTATCTGCGCTCGGTCGCGGCAAAGGTTCCCTATCTCGACAAGCTCACCGGCAAGACGATCCAACCGGTGACGACCGGCCAGATCTACTGGGGTGCGGTGCCCTTCGTCGGCATCCAGATCCTGATGGTGGCGCTGACGATCATGTTCCCGCAGATGGTCATGCACTACAAGGGAACGGGACCGGTCGTCGACCCGAACACCATCAAGATCGAGGTTCCGGGATTTGCTCCGGGCGGCGGTCTCGGACTTCCGGACAATGGCGGCGGGCTCGGACTGCCGGGTGGCCTGCAGCTTCCGGGCGGCAGCCCGCTGGACCAGAAGCCCGCCGACCAGGGCGGCGGCGCTCAACCGCAGCCGGCACCGTCAAACGACCTCAGCCAGCCGCCGTCGTTTGGCACGGGTGCCCAGCCGCAGCCAGCGCCTTCAAACGATCTCAGCCAGCCGCCGTCGTTCAAGTAAGAAGGCTGACACACCAAACAGAAGGGCGGCCGCGCAAGGGTCGCCCTTTTCGTTTGCCGACAACGATGAACGATGCCTGCAGGCGGTCGGGCGCAACACACACTCTCCCTCATCCCCGTGCCTGTCAGAGGAATCCAGTCAACCCAAGTCCTCGGGCTGAAAAGAGCCTTTCGATCCGACGGACGCCGGATCGCTGGATCCCGCAAGGGCGAAGATGGGGGAGAACGAGGCACGCATATCGCCACAAGCAATCGTCGAGATCTGTCAACAATCTCAGGGCAGCCCCACCAAACGCACTCGCTCAATCGATCCGCTTGGCCGGGTTGTCGCGATACCAGTCGACGATCATGGGCATCATCTCTTCGAACGGACCTCCGACGAAGACATTGAGCAGCCCCATGCGCGCGGCGCTTTCATTGCGAAAATCATGCATCGTCCCGCGCGGGATGACGCAAAGCGAGCCCTTCGGCATCTGGTGCCAGATGTCGCCGACGAGCACGCTGGCGGTGCCCTCGATCACATAGAAGATCTCGTCATTGTCATCGTGCTTGTGGGCGCCCGGCCCCTCGTGTCGGGCCTCCAGCCACCATTCCGAGACGGAAAAGCGCCCCGCGGTCTCCGGCCCATCGGCTTTGAACACCGCCTGGATCGCGCCCATTTCGTACCGCCGGCCGCCATCGGGGCCGAGCACGACCGATTGAGCTTCGCTTGGCATGGCTGCTCCTCCGCTCCGTTGAGGCCGCAACCCTACCACGAAATCGCTTTGTTGGCCGGTCGATGTCTTCAGACGAAAAAGCCGCCCGCAACAGATGTTGCGAACGGCTCCTGACCTGTCGGCAATAGGCGAAAAGCTTAGAGCTTGCCGCCGCGCTGCTGGATCATCATGAAGGTATCGTAGTTGTATTCGGCGATCTGGGCGTTGAGGTAGTACTCGCCGCGGAAGGCCTTGATCGAGTCCCAGATCTTCTTGAAGGTCGGGTTCGAGTCTTCCATTTCGGCATAGACTTCGTTTGCCTTGTCGAAGCAGGCCGAGAGGATTTCGGCGCTGAACGGGCTGAGCTTGGCGCCGGACGCAACGAGGCGCTTGATCGCCGCCGGGTTCAGATAGTCGTACTTCTGCAGCATGTTCGCGTCGGTCGCATGGCACGCGGTGCGCAGCAGCGACTGGTAGTTCTTCGGCAGACCCTCGAAGGCCGCCTTGTTGAACATGGCGTGAACCGTTGGGCCACCTTCCCACCAGCCGGGATAATAGTAGTAGGGCGCGACCTTGTAGAAGCCGAGCTTCTCGTCGTCATATGGGCCGACCCATTCGGCAGCGTCGATGGTGCCTTTTTCCAGTGCCGGATAGATGTCGCCGCCGGCGATCTGCTGCGGCACGACGCCGAGCTTTTCGACGACCTTGCCGGCGAAACCGCCGATACGCATCTTCAGGCCCTGCATGTCGGCGACCGTCTTGATCTCCTTGCGGAACCAGCCGCCCATCTGCACGCCGGTGTTGCCGCCGGGGAAGCCGACAAGGCCCTGGGTGCCGAGGAATTCGTTGAAGAGATCGATCCCACCGCCGTGATAGTGCCAGGCGTTCATGCCGCGCGCGTTGAGCGCGAAGGGAACGGCCGCACCGAGCGCCCAGGTCGGGTCCTTGCCCCAGTAGTAGTAGGCGACCGTGTGGCAGGCCTCGACCGTACCGGCCGCAGCGGCGTCAGCCGCCTGCAGGCCGGGCACGATTTCGCCGGCTGCAAAGACCTGGATCTGGAAAGCGCCGTCGGTTGCTTCGGACACGTATTTCGCCAGCACTTCGCCGCCGCCATAGATCGTGTCGAGAGACTTCGGGAACGACGACGCCAGGCGCCAGTTGACCTTGGGGTTTGCCTGCGCGATGGCCGGCGTCGCAAGCGCGGCAGCACCTGCGGCCGCCAAGCCGCCGAGGCTTGCGTTTTTGATAAATGAACGGCGATCCATGGTTCCTCCCCTAGTTCTCGCCTGAAGGGCGGGCGCGATCAGCGCCACCACCCACTTATCCACCCCCTGCCCCTTCCCGGCCGATGGTGGCTCCTCCTCGTTACCCGCCGAAAGCGACACGGATCCGCGTCGCAACCGGTGGGCATTGTCGCACCTTACAGAAACACAAAACCATGTCCAGAAGGCGCCTTCCGGCGCATATTCGACTTTTGTCTAATGCGCCGGAAGATAGCCCGGTCTGCCCAAAATCAAGGCAAATCAATGTTTTCAGCAGACCTCAGCGTTCGGCCGAGGAGGCCCAGAGGTTGATGTCGGCTTCGCGTGCATAGAGATCGATTTCCGCCAGTTCGTCTGCCGTGAACGTGTCGTTCTCCAGCGCCTTGACGCAATCGACGATCTGCTCGGAGCGGCTGGCGCCGATCAGCGCCGAGGTGATCCGGCCTTCGCGCAGCACCCAGGCAAGCGCCATCTGCGCCAGCGTCTGGCCGCGCTTTTCAGCAATGCCGTTCAGCTTGCGAATGTTGTCGATGATCTCCGGACGAATGAAGTCCTTCTTCAGGAAGTGGTTCTGCGCCGCGCGGCTGTCGCTCGGAATGCCCTGCAGATACTTGGTCGTCAGCATGCCTTGAGCGAGCGGCGAGAAGACGATCGAGCCGATGCCGAGATCTTCGAGCGTGTGGATCAGGCCATCATCTTCGATCCAGCGGTTGAGCATGGAATAGCTCGGCTGGTGGATGAGGCACGGCGTGCCAAGATCCTTCAGGATCGCCGCCGCCTCGCGGGTGCGCTGCGAGTTGTAGGAGGAGATGCCGACATAGAGCGCCCGGCCGGACCGCACGATATGATCGAGCGCGCCGCAGGTTTCCTCAAGCGGCGTCTCCGGATCGAAGCGGTGCGAATAGAAGATGTCGACATAGTCGAGACCCATGCGCTTCAGGCTCTGGTCGCAGGAGGCGATCATGTACTTGCGGCTGCCCCATTCGCCATAGGGACCGGCCCACATGTCGTAGCCGGCCTTGGACGAGATGATCAGCTCGTCGCGCAGGCCCGCGAAATCCGTGCGCATGATTTCGCCGAAGGCGGTCTCGGCCGAGCCCGGAGGCGGGCCGTAATTGTTGGCGAGGTCGAAATGGGTGATGCCGAGATCAAACGCGGTGCGGCACATGTCGACCTTGCGGTCATGCGGCGTGTCGCCACCGAAATTGTGCCAGAGCCCCAGCGAAATCGCAGGCAGCTTCAGGCCGGAACGGCCGACGCGGTTATACTTCATGGTGTCGTAGCGGTTTTCCGCCGGTAGCCAGGTCATCGCAAATCCTCCGCGATCGGTATCCGGATGGCGTGGGAACAGCCATCCAGCGAACTCAAGGGGCTCCGCAGTGCTCGCGGAAACCCCACAGGAAAAGCTCTAGCGCATATGCGGAAGACCCGGAATCGATATCGAGGTGATTTGCACACTTTCGCGTTGCGGCCCAGGCTGCCTAAACCGCCTGGAGGTTATCCGATTTCGCCAAGAGCAAACGGTCGTCGTGTGTTTCATATCGGGTAGCTGGCGTTCGCCCCGTCGCAGGTACCGGCGTCGACAGGAGTTTCACCGGCAACGGGAAAGGCACATTCCGACCAGACGCTTCGATGCGCTCTTTTTTTGAAAGCATCATGTCAAGCAGTCCGGCATTGCTCTCGGTGGTACAAAGCCAATCCGGCGCCAATTCGTGACGTACGAAACTGGAATCCTCCGATCGCACGCCGATCATGGCGAGAAGCTTCACCTCCGTACTTTCGGCTCGCTTGTCACCAGGCTCGCACCATTGCGTACCGCCCGAAGCTATATCCATTGCGACATCCGGCGCCATGAGATGAAGGATGAGTATCGCCGTTGCAGCATCGCATTCGGGCTGCGTCACAACCCATAACAGGACGTCGTAGAGCTCTTCGTAGTCCCAATTGAGACCAGGCAACAGATGCCACAGATCTGGATCTCGCGGCGCTTCAGTCCTCAACCACTGCAAAATGTCTGGAATCTCCCAGAAATAATATTCTGCCGCCCAACGGGCATCCGAGGCCCGTTTAGCCTCCGCGTCGAGCTTGGCTTGGCGCCTCACCCGCCTGTACCTGGCCACGCGATCGATCATCCGTCGGGCGTACGATCTGCGTGGCGGCGGCCCACCGTAAATGTCGCGCAATTGTTGGAACGTCTTCTGCTCTTGCTTGGAAAGCCGGGTGAGCGTGCGCTTGAATTCGCGATCGTTCATGCACGTTGTCGCGTGCAACAATTCGACAAAGCGCATCTCACGTTTGGTAAGGTCGGCAAATGCCGGCGGCGGACCACCGCCCCCGGTGGTCTCGGAGATCGTTTCCAGCGTGCCAAGCATGGCGTGCCGCGGCCGCTTGGAGTGAGCCGATGCGCGCGAACCGGATAGAAACTCTGCACGCGCCGCGTCGTAGATTTCCGGCAATTTGCCGAGTGTCCTGTTCAGCCTTCGCCGGTCCAAATGCTGGTAGAGAAGAAACAGGCAACTCAGGACGACAACGGCGATCCAAAACAGTGTCTCGACACGCACTTCAACACCCCCAGATTGTATCTTGGGTGTATACGCACTCTGAATTGCCGAGGTGTTAAGCGCTGTTGGAAACGTGTCGTCACCGTCCATCTCACCGGGGCGCTTCACTCTTGGAAACGCCCCGGTGCAAGGTCGTAGAATTACGAGGCTGCGGCACGCCTTTCGCTCGATGCGTCCTCTTCCACCGCACGCAACAGCGCCCGCGCCTCCTCGATGCCGAGGGCGGCCGGCTGGGTGCAGGTGGTCGAAAGCTCGATGAAGCGTCCCTCCTCGCCCGACTTCAGGATCGAGACCATGACGTCGACGCCGTGCAGCGCCCGGTCGAGCGAGCAGCGGGCATCGCGGCCCTCAAGGATCGCCAGCGCCATGTCGGCTAGACCGGCGGTGCGGTAGTTCGCCATCGGTCCTTGCGGGTGCTCCTGGTTGGCGATGCCGAAGGGGTGATCCCAGGGTTCGAGCGGCTGGATGTTCTTGTCCTGACCGCTGATCTCCACCGTGCCGCCAAAGAAGTTCGGGTCGGGCACGTAGAGCGAGCCTTCGGTGCCGTAGAGCTCCATGTTGGCGTGGCGGTGTGACCAGACATCCCAGCTGGCTGACAACGTGATCGTCGCGCCATTCTCAAACTCGAGCAGCGCGTGAATGTTGGTCGGGGTCCTGACCGGGATGACCTCGCCCTTGCGCGGCTCGCTGGTGATCGTGCGGGTTGGGTTGGCCATGGTGGCGAGCGCCGCCACGCGCTTCACCGGCCCGATCAGGTTGATCAGGTTGGCGATGTAATAGGGGCCGAGATCGAGGATCGGGCCGCCGCCGGGCAGGAAGAAGAAGTCCGGGTTCGGATGCCACATCTCCATGCCGGGGCTCATGACGTGGCAGGTGCCGGAGGTCACCCGGCCGATCTTGCCGGCATCGACGGCGCTGCGGGCAAGCTGATGCGCGCCGCCGAGGAAGGTATCGGGCGCGCAACCGACCGAAAGGCCCTTCTCCTTGGCAATCGCCCGAAGCTCTTCGCCCTGCTCCAGCGAGAGCACCAGCGGCTTTTCCGAGTAGACGTGCTTGCCAGCTTCGAGGATCGCCTTCGACACCGGATAGTGCGCATCCGGGATCGTCAGGTTGACGACGATGTCGACATCGGGATTGGCCAGCAGCGCCTCGATGCTCTGGGCCTCGACTCCGTATTCAGCCGCCCTAGCCTCGGCGGCGGCCGGGTTGATATCGGCGCAGGCGACGACCTTGATGCCCTTAAACAGCGGGGCAAGCTTGAAGTAGGTGGTGGAGATGTTGCCGCATCCGATGATGCCGACGCCAAGTTCCTTGGTCATGGGTGAACCTGTTCTCAATAGGATTGGATGGAGGCGAGCGAGCGCTTGGCGAAGCGCTGGAAATCACTCGGATTGTCATGCTCGGCGATGAAGTAACGCGCCTTGGTTCCCGAGAGCGCCTGGAACAGGCCCTTCCAGTCGACCGTGCCTTCGCCGACGTCGGCCCAACCGTCCTCGTCCTTCTTCTCGCCCGTCGGAGCGATATCCTTCACATGCACGGCGGTGATGCGGTCGCTGTATTTCCTGATCCAGGCGATCGGATCGGCACCGCCACGGATGATCCAGGCGATATCGGCTTCCCAGGAAAGATCCGGCCCGCCTTCGAAGATCAGATCCTGCGGGATGCTGCCGTCAGGCAAGGCAAAGAATTCGAAGTCGTGGTTGTGCCAGCCGAAGATGAGGCCAGCATCGCGATAGGGCTTGCCGGCCTTCTGCAGCCGCTCGCCGAAGGCGCGCCAGCCGGCGGCATCGGTCGGGCGCTGATCGGGCATGAGATAGGGGCAGTAGATCGCCTTGATGCCGAGCGCCTTGGCGATCGCGAGCACACGCCCCGGATCGCTTTCGAGCATGTCGAGGCCGAAGTGCGCCGTGGGCATCGCCAGGCCGTTCTCGTCGAGCCCTGCCTTGAAACTCGCGATCTCGGCGTCGGTCAGCGCCGCATAGAGCGCGCCGTAACCTTCGACCTGGCTATAGCCGGCGTCGCCGAGTGCCTTCAGCACATTGGCGAAAGGCGGGAAGTTGCGGGCGCTATAGAGCTGGAAACTGACGTTCTTCATGAAATCCTCCTCGATTTCGTCTGGAGTGTCTTGGGATTGTCGGGGGCTTGGAATTACCTCAGCCAGGTGTCGTAGTCCGACACCAGCAGATGGGTGGGTGCCGCATCCTCCTCGATCGCCGAGAAGCGACCGACCGGCTCGCGGAAATAGTTGTCGGTGAGATCGTCGTTGACGGTCGAGACCTCGCCCATCAGCACGTCGGCGCCTTCCGCCCAGAAGGCATGCCAGTTGCCGGGCAGCAGCGTGACGCTTTCACCGGCCCTGAGCTTCAACAGTTCGCCGGCTTTGAGCGTCCGCAGCCGCGCGTCGGTCGCGACGACGACGTCGCTCTCCTCGTCGACCGAGCCATCGGCCTTGGAATTGTACATCTGCAGCACCAGCGCGCCGCCGCCGCGATTGATGATGTCCTCGGTCTTTATCGCGTGGCGATGCAGCGGATTGACCTGATCCTTGGCGGTAATCATCAGCTTTTCGGCATAGACCATGCCCTGCCCGGTCTTAAGGTTCGAGGCATTGCCGTTGCGCAGCGTGAAGAGCACCAGCCCCAACTTGTCGAAGCGGCCCTTGCCATAGTCGGTGATGTCCCAGCCGAGCCGGGCGTCGAAGATCGTCGGGCTGTCGGACCTGATACGCACCTTCAGCTGCTCCGGCGACCAATAGGCAAAGGGCGGCAGTGTGAAGCCGAAGCTCTTCATGAAGGCATCGCTTTCGGCGATGATGTCGTTGACGTGGCTGCGTTTCATGACGGTCAACCCTTTCCCTGGCAGGATTCGAGATCGAAGGCGGCAAAGCGCGGCAGCGCACCTGCGCCAAGCGGCACCTTCGGGGTGAAACGGATGACCTTGGCCTCACCGGCGGTGAGATCAAAGGCGTTGTCGGAATAGCGGCCGGCGACATCCGCCTCGATCATCACATGCAGCGCCAGGCCGCTCGCCTTGACCGTGACGTCGAAGACGCCCGCGCCTGCGGGCGCGACATCGAGCGTCAGGCCGGATGGCTTGAGGTCGAGCGCCTTGTAGGTGCCGTTGACGTGATGCCCCTCGCCGCGCATGCCGTTCGATGCCTCGAACGTCCAGAACAGCAGGTTGCCTTCGGGGATGTCAAAAGCGGCAATGCTCACCAGCGTGACGGCCCGGTCGGGGCTGCAGGTGCCGGCGGCCGCCGTCAGCGGCGTGCGCCTGCCGTCGAGCGAAACGAGGAACGTCTGCAGCTCCACCGTCACCGGCTCGGCCGTATCGTTGACCATCGAGAAGGCAATCTCCTTGCCGTCCGTGGACGGGATCGCTGCAACCGAAACCGGCTGGAAGAAGCGGCGCACCATATAGTGCATCGCCTTCCAGCTGCCGCCATAGTCGAGGCTCGACCAGGAAGCGACCGGCCAGGTGTCGTTGAGCTGCCAGTAGAGCGTGCCCATGCAATGGGGCTTCAGCGACCGCCAGTAGTCGACGGCGGTACGGATCGCCAGTCCCTGCTGGATCTGGCTCAGGTAAACGAAAGCCGGAAAATCCTTGGGGAAGCGGAAATAGCGGAACATCGTACCAGCGATGCGCTCGTTGCCGCCAACGTTCTTCTGGTGGCTCTCGATCACCGGCGACGCGATGTTGAGGTCCTTCTCCGCCGCAAACTGGCGAATGACCGGCATCGAGGTATAGGACTGGAAGCCGAACTCCGAGCAGAAGCGCGGACGCACGGTGCGGTAATTGTCGAAGGACTTGTTCTCGTGCCAGACCGACCAGTAGTGCATGTCACCGGAACCATCGGCATGCCAAGCGTCGCCGAAATCGAGATAGCCCGAAGCCGGGCTCGACGGCCACCAGATCGCCTCGGGCAGCGCCGCCTTCAGCGCGACCTCGATGGTGCGGTTCAACCGGTCATAGGAGACGAGATAACGGTCGCGATCCTTGCGCGGCTCGTCGAACCAGGTGAGCGCGCCGACAAGCTCGTTATCGCCGCACCAGACTGCGATCGACGGATGCGACGACAGGCGCTTGGCCTGATAATCCACTTCGGCCGCGACGTTCTCCAGGAAATCAGGCGTCGAGGGATAGAGGTTGCAGGCGAACATGAAGTCCTGCCAGACCATGAGGCCCAGCCGGTCGCAGAGATCGTAGAACCAGTCCGGCTCGTAGAAGCCGCCGCCCCAGACGCGGATCATGTTCATGTTGGCGTCGACCGCCGAGGTCAGGAGGTCCTCGCCCCCCTCCGGCGTCACCCGCGACATCAGCGCATCGGCCGGGATCCAGTTGGCACCCTTGCAGAAGATCTCACGGCCGTTGACGCGGAAAGCAAAGCGGCTGCCGGCCTCGTCCTTGTCGGTCAGAAGCTCGATGGTGCGGAAGCCGATCTGGCGCGCCACCTGTTCCTGCGGTACCTCGACGGTCAGCCGAGACAGGTGCTGCTCGCCGCTTCCAGCCGGCCACCAGCGCTTGGGCTCGCTCACGGTGAAGACATGGGTGATGCAGGTCTCGCCCTTGCCGACGGCGCAATCGAGCCGTTCGCGTTCTTCGTCGAGCGCAAAATGAATGGGCACGATGCCGGGACCGTCGGCAAAGAGCGTCACGGTCACCACAAGATCGACCGAACCGTCGTCCAGCCAGACCTGCTTGGTCGTCACATGCTCGATGCGGGCGATTTCCAGCCGGCAAAGCGCGATCTCGCCATAGACGCCGAGCGGCGCGATCGCGAGGTTCCAGTCCCAGCCGAAATGGCACTGGGGCTTCCTCAGCATGTTGCAGTTGGCGATCGGCGAATTGCCGGGGTGATAGGGCACATAGAACGGCTGCTCCGCCTGCCGCCGCGCGCCCTCGGCAATCGAGGAATGCAAGACGATACGGATGCGGTTTTCGCCGGCGACGAGCGCCTTGGAAACGTCCGGCCGGTAACGGCGGAAGCAGTTCTCCGCCTCGAGCACAGCCACGTCGTTGACGAAGACCGAGGCGACCGTGTCCAGGCTTTCGAGATCGAGATACCAGTAACCCGCGAGATCGCTGTCGGCCACGGACACCGTACGCTCGATCACCCAGTCCTTGTGCGCCACCCACTGCACGTCGTTTTCGTTGCGGCCGACATAGGGATCGTCGATCACGCCTGTAGCAAGCAAGGCAGAATGCACGTCGCCCGGCAGCGCGATCGTCAGCGCATGGCTATTGTCAACGGAGCTGAGCTGCCAATCCCCCTGCAAGTCGAGACGGATGGCGGTTGGGATATAGTCCTCAGAGAGCATTGTCGTATTCCATCGGTCGACCGGCGATGCCGGCGCTGTCATTGCTGGGAGGTGCCGGGCAGAGATCCCTGCCCGGCGCCTCCTTGTCTTTACGTCCGCACATGCCGTTTCAGCAAAACCGCTTCACACTTTTGCGCGACATGCGCCTAGAGTCGGTTCTCGCTTGTCGCGTCGAAGATCGAAGCGACCGCCATGTCGAAGGAAAGCGTCACCGCCGTGCCCGGCGCATAGCGGCGCTGGCCGGCGATGCGCACCGACATCGATTGACCTGCAAGCTTCAGCCACAACAGGTTGTCGGCACCCATCGGCTCCTCGATGTCGACCACCGCCCGGTGCGAGGCTGCCGCCCCGCTTGCCGCCTCGTCGACGCGCACATGTTCGGGGCGCAGGCCCAGCACCACCTTCTGCCCGTTGACGAACGGTGCGCGCGACGGATAGGCCGACACGTCGAAATCGACGCCGTTGGCGTGAACATAGGCGCGCTGGTCGCGAAGCTGCAGTTCGCCACGGAAGAAGTTCATCGACGGCGAGCCGATGAAGCCGGCGACGAACAGGTTTTCCGGCGCGTTGTAGATCGTCATCGGATCGGCAAGCTGCTGGATCACGCCACTTTTCATGACCGCGATACGGTCGGCCAGCGTCAGCGCCTCGATCTGGTCGTGGGTGACGTAGATCATCGTGTTCTTCAGCGACTGGTGCAGCCGCTTGATCTCGACGCGCAGCTCCGAGCGCAACTTGGCGTCGAGGTTGGAGAGCGGCTCGTCGAACAGGAACACGTCGACATCGCGCACCAGCGCCCGGCCGATCGCCACACGCTGGCGCTGGCCGCCCGAGAGCTCGGAAGGCTTGCGCTTCAGGAGCGGCTGGATCTGCAGGATTTCGGCAGCACGCCGCACGCGCTTGTCGATCTCCTCCTTCGGCACTTTCGCGACCTGCAGGCCGAACGAAAGGTTCTTCTCCACCGACATCTGCGGATAGAGCGCGTAGGACTGGAACACCATGCCGATGCCGCGGTCCTTCGGCTCCTCCCAGGTGACGTTCTTGTTCTTGATGAAGATCTGCCCGTCGCTGACGTCGAGCAGGCCGGCGATGCAGTTGAGCAGGGTCGACTTGCCGCAGCCGGACGAGCCGAGCAGCACCAGGAACTCGCCGTCCTTGATGTCGAGGTTGAGCGTGTCGAGCACAGTGACGGCACCGAAGTTCAACGACAGGTCTTTTACCGATACGCTGACGTTTTGCATGTCCTTACCCTTTCACTGCGCCGGCGGCGATGCCGCGGACAAAAAGCCGTCCGGAGACGAAGTAGACGAAGAGCGGCACGGCGCCCGTCAGGATCGTCGCTGCCATGTTGACGTTGTATTCCTTCACGCCCTGGACCGAGTTGACGATGTTGTTGAGCTGAACCGTCATCGGGTAATATTCCGGCCGGGTGAACACGACGCCGAACAGGAAGTCGTTCCAGATGCCGGTGACCTGCAGGATCATCGCCACGACGAAGATCGGCAGCGACATCGGCAGCATGATCCTGAAGTAGATGGTCCAGAAGCCGGCGCCATCGACGCGCGCCGCCTTGAACAGTTCCTCCGGCAGGCCGGCGAAATAGTTGCGGAAGAGCAGCGTCAGGATCGGCATGCCGAAGATGGTGTGCACGATGATGAGGCCCGTCAGCGTGCCGTAGATGCCCATTTCCCGGAGCACGATGACGATCGGATAGATCATCACCTGATAGGGGATGAAGGCGCCGACGATGAGGATGGTGAAGAACAGTTCCGCCCCCTTGAAGCGCCAGTTGGCAAGCGCATAGCCGTTGACCGAGGCGATCGCGATCGAGACGATCGTCGAGGGAACGGTGATGCGCACGGAGTTCCAGAAGCCGCGCGAAAGGCCGTCGCAGTTGAGCCCCGTGCAGGCGCTCGCCCAGGCCTTGACCCAGGGCTCGAAGGTGATTTCGACGGGCGGGGCAAAGATGTTGCCGAGCCGGATTTCCGGCATGCCCTTGAGCGAGGTCATCACCATCACGTAGAGCGGCAAGAGGTAGTAGAGCGCCACGACGATCAGCGTGCCGTAGATCATTATGTTGCGGCCCGAAAGCGCCCGGCGCGGCTTGCGACCACGTGGGCCGGCAATGACGCGGTCCGTCTGCGCCTGAGGCACCGCTTCGTCGGCCACCGAATTGAAAGCAACGATATCAGACACGCTTGCGCCCTCCCCCGAATTCCAGATAGGCCCAAGGCACGATGATGATGGCGACGGTAATCAGCATCATGGTCGAGGCGGCAAAGCCCTGACCGAGGTTCTGCGCCTGGAACATGTAGTCGTAGACATACTTTGCCGGCACTTCCGACGCGATGCCGGGGCCGCCGCTCGTCTGCGCCACGACCAGGTCGTAGACTTTGACGATGCCGCTGGCGATGATCACCAGCGTCGTGATGAAGACGCCGCGCATCATCGGAATGACGACGAAGATATAGGTCTTCCACATCGGGATGCCGTCGACGCGCGCCGCCTTCCAGATGTCCTCGTCGATGCCGCGAAGGCCCGCCAGCATCAGGCACATGACGAGCCCCGTACCCTGCCAGAGGGCGGCGATCAGGATGCCGTAGATGACGATGTCGGCATTGTAGAGCGGGTCGAAGGTGAAGCTTTCCCAGCCGAGCGAACGCACCACCGACTGGATGCCGAATTCCGGATTGAGCAGCCACTGCCACACCAGGCCCGTCACGATGAAGGACAGGGCGAAGGGGTAGAGCATGATGGTGCGGAAGGTGTTTTCGAAACGGATCTTCTGGTCCATCAGCGCCGCCAGCACGAAGCCGATCACCAGGCTGAAGATCAGCGAGAAGATGCCGTAGATCGCCAGATTCTGCACCGAGACGAGCCAGCGCGGCGCGTCCCAGAGGCGCTCGTACTGATCGAGACCGACGAAGGATAGCCGTGGCAACAGCTTGGAATTGGTGAAGGAATAGACGACCGTCCAGATCGTGCCGCCGAGGAAGATCACCACGGCCGTCAGGATCATCGGGACGGAGGCAATCTTCGCGTTCAGGTTCCGCAGCCACTGGTTCGGTCGGCCCGAACCTTGTGTGTGACCCGCCATGTTTCGTTCCTCCGGAACTGCATTGGGTTTCGGACGATGGGCAGCGCCGCGCGGAGATCGCGCCGGCGTCATGCCGCATCAGGGCGACAACCGCTCCCGAAGCGCTGGCGATACGAACCCGCACAGGCTGCCGGCGCGGTCACACCGCACCGAATGGGAGGCCTTGGCCGGCCCCGAACCAACGGAACGGAGCCGGTCAATCAAGGCAGTTGCGGTTACTCCGCGTTCGCGATGATGTCGGCGAAGCGCTTCTGCGCGTCTTCCGGCGTAATCGACGGATTGGCGAAGAATTCGGAGAACAGGTCTTCCTTCTGCTTCTGGCTGTCGGCCGAAAGCAGCTGGTCGGTGCCCTGGATCACGTTGCCCTTGGCAAGGATGTCCAGGCCCTTCTTCATGCAGTCGTTGGCAGCGGCCAGATCGACGTCGCCACGTACAGGCAGTGAACCCTTCTTCAGGTTGAAGGCAACTTGAGTCTTCGGATCGAGCAGTGTCGAAGCGAGCGCTTCCTGCGCCTTCGACTTTTCCTCGTCCTTCAGCAGCGGGAAGTAGAAGGCGTCGCCGCCGGTCGAGATGATCTCGTTGACGCCGAGACCCGGCAGGCAGGTGTAGTCCGTTCCGGCCTTCTGGCCGGCAAGCGCGAATTCACCTTGCGCCCAGTCGCCCATGATCTGGCCGCCGGCCTTGCCGGTGATGACCATGTTGGTCGCCTGGTTCCAGTCCTGCACATTGGTGCCCTTCGACATGCGGCGGGCATCGTCAGCGGCCTTGAAGACCTTGGCGATCTCAGGACCGGCTGCCACGTCCTCGTCCTTGTCGCCGAACACCTTCTGGAAGGTGTCCTTGCCGGCGATCGCCACCATCAAGACGTCGAACGCGCCGGCTGCCTGCCACGGCTGGCCACCGACGGCGAGCGGCACGATGCCGGCCTTTTCGAGCGCCGGTGCGGCCGCCACGAATTCATCCCAGTTCTTCGGAACCTCGACGCCTGCCGTCTTGAAGGCGGCGTTCGAAAGCCACAGCCACTGCCAGGAGTGGATGTTGACCGGCGCGCAATAGATCTTGCCGTCGATCGTGCAGGAATCGAGCAGGCTCGCCGGCTTGATGATGTCCTTCCAGTGCTCCCGGGTCGCGACATCGGTCAGGTCGCGCATCAGTCCGGCCTGAACCAGCTCCTCTGCCTGACGGCCATGGTTGAACTGCGTGGCGCCCATCGGGTCGCCACCGGTGATGCGACTGATCATGATCGGTCGGGCGGTGCCACCGGAGCCGGCGATTGCGCCATCGACCCAGTGATTGCCCGTCGCATCGAAGGCCTTGGCCAATTCGGCGACCGCAGCTGCTTCGCCGCCGGACGTCCACCAATGGGTTACTTCAAGATCGGCGGCGCTGGCCGCACCGAGCGGCAGGGCCACGGCGGTTGCGAGCATGGCTGCGAAAGAACGTAATTTCATGAGTCTCCTCCCTCACTGTAACGTTACCGTAAAAAACTTAGTGCAATCGATTACAGGACGCAACACCCACCACAATCGATTTAAACAGAATCTTGAAAAACACCTATTGCGTGCAGGCGACCGCGGGCGCCCAAAGCGCTTTGTGCCCGCCACCAACCTCCTCACATCTTGCAGATATTTCACTTATATAACTGATATTTATAGGCTTTCACCGAATGCCTTGCGTCGTTGTGGAGATCATCGCCTCACAAACGGAAAAAGCGCACGCCCAAAAGGGCGATTCAACCAGACCGCTCCATCTTTCGCAGTGCAGCAACGAAAACGCTCGACATCTCAACTGTATCGTTACAGATTTGAAGCAATTCGCTCCGTCCAAAGCAGGATAGCCGCTCGCCGCTTTTCATATATAAGGCGATAAAGTGACCGACGGGCAGCAGTGGACAGGGCTGAACCAACGTGTTTCGCCGCCGACGGACAACGCCGGCAGCGCGCGGGCAGAGAGTGGGCGGGTGACGACAATGGACAGCAAGACGAAAAACAGACCGCAGACGCCACCGCCGGATGGCGGCCGGCCGACGCTGAAGACGATCGCCTTCATGACCGGGCTCGGCATCACCACCGTGCCACGGGCGCTGAAGGATGCGCCCGATATCGGCGCTGAAACCAAGGAACGCGTGCGTCTCGTCGCCAAGCAGATCGGCTACCAGCCGAACCGCGCCGGCGTGCGCCTCAGAACCGGCAAGACCAATGTGATCAGTCTCGTTTTGACGCTGGAGGAAGAGATCATGGGCATCACCAGCCCGATGGTCGTCGGCATCACAGAGATTCTCGCCGGCACGCCCTATCATCTGGTGGTCACCCCCTATAGCGCCGTCAAGGACGCGATGGCGCCGATCCGCTACATCCTCGACACGGGTGCGGCCGACGGCGTGATCATCTCGCGCACCGAGCCGCATGATCCGCGCGTGGCGTTACTCACCGAGCGCGGCCTGCCCTTCGTCACCCATGGCCGCACCGAGATGGGGATCGTCCACCCCTACCACGACTTCGACAACGAGCGCTTCGCCTATGAGGCGGTGCGCAAGCTGGTGGCGCGCGGCAGGCGGAAGCTGGTGCTGCTCGAACCGCCGCCGCACCTCACCTTCTATTCGCACATGCGCGCCGGCTTCGAGCGTGGGCTTCGCGACTTCCAGGCCGATGCGGTCGGCTTCCACCAGACCAACATCGACCATTCGCTGATCGAGATCCGCGACGCCTTCGAGCCGCTGATGCGCTCGCAGGACGCGCCCGACGGCATCGTCTCCGGCAGCGGCTCCGGCGCGATCGCGCTGATCGCCGGCCTGGAGATGGCCAAGAAGAAGCTCACGGAAGACTGCGACATGGTCTCCAAGTCCCCGAGCGACTTCCTGCGCTGGCTGCGGCCGGAGGTGATGACCATGTACGAGGACATTCGCGTCGCCGGCCGGGAGCTGGCAAAGGCGGTGATCGGCCATATCGACGGCCAGCCGCCGGAAACGCTGCAGAGCCTCAGCCAGCCGGAGTTCCAGCCACCAATCACGCGCGGTTTGCGGGCCTGAAGCGATCGAGCACACAAGAGAGTAAGGGCCGGAGCATGGGCTGGCGAACAGTTCTTCACCCTCATCGCTGTGCCCCGTCACAGGGGTCCAGCAGCGCTGTGTCCGCGGCGCGGAGGGATCTTTTCAGTTGAATTCCTGTGACGAGCACAGGAATGAGGACCTTGTAGATGGCCTACCCCATTGCCTTGACCATCCGAAAGGTTGTCGTGGACGGGTGAAACGACGTGGAAACACGCTGAAGTCTTGCTTGTGACGCAGAAACCTGCGACAGGCCGGGGCAATGTATGGGCGCAACGGCGCCCCACTCCTCCCTTCAGGCTACCGCAGACATGATCCGCATCGAAAACATCAGCAAGCAGCTCAGCCACCGCATCCTTTTCATCGAAGCCTCCGCCGCGCTCAACCGCGGCGAAAAGGTCGGCCTCGTCGGTCCGAACGGCGCCGGCAAGTCCTCGCTCTTCCGCATGATCACCGGCGAGGAAATCCCGGACGAAGGCCAGGTCGCCGTCGATAAGGGCGTCACGATCGGCTACTTCAACCAGGACGTCGGCGAGATGTCCGGCAACAGCGCGGTTGCCGAAGTGATGAACGGCGCGGGCCCTGTCAGCGAAGTTGCCGCCGAGTTGCGCGAGCTCGAAGCGGCCATGGTCGACCCGGACCGCCTTGATGAAATGGACGCGATCATCGAGCGCTACGGTGAGGTGCAGGCGCGCTATGAAGAGCTTGACGGCTACGCGCTCGAGGGCCGCGCCCGCGAAGTGCTGGCGGGCCTGAGCTTCTCCCAGGAGATGATGGACGGCGATGTCGGTGCGCTTTCGGGTGGTTGGAAGATGCGCGTGGCGCTCGCCCGCATCCTGCTGATGCGCCCCGACGTGATGCTGCTCGACGAACCGAGCAACCACCTGGATCTCGAAAGCCTGATCTGGCTCGAAGACTTCCTCAAGAACTATGATGGCGCGCTGATGATGACCTCGCACGACCGCGAGTTCATGAACCGCATCATCACCAAGATCATCGAGATCGACGGCGGCTCGCTCAATGCCTATTCCGGCGACTATGGCTTCTACGAGCAGCAGCGCGCCCAGAACGAGAAGCAGCAGCAGGCGCAGTTCGAGCGCCAGCAGGCAATGCTCGCCAAGGAAATCAAGTTCATCGAGCGCTTCAAGGCCCGCGCCTCGCACGCCTCCCAAGTGCAGAGCCGGGTAAAGAAGCTCGAAAAGATCGATAGGGTGGAGCCGCCGAAGCGCCGCCAGACCGTCGCTTTCGAGTTCCGCCCGGCGCCGCGCTCCGGCGAAGACGTCATCAACATCAAGGGCGTACACAAGAAATACGGCAGCCGCAGCATTTATGAGGGTCTGGACTTCATGGTGCGGCGTCGCGAGCGCTGGTGCATCATGGGCATCAACGGCGCCGGCAAGTCGACGCTTCTGAAGCTCGTGGCCGGATCGACGGAGCCGGATGAAGGCAATGTCAGCCTCGGCGCCAGCGTCAAGATGGGCTATTTCGCCCAGCATGCGATGGACCTGCTCGACGGCGACCGCACGGTGCTGCAGCAGCTCGAAGACACTTTCCCGCAAGCCGGCCAGGCGCCTCTGCGGGCGCTTGCCGGTTGCTTCGGCTTCTCCGGCGATGATGTCGAGAAGAAGTGCCGGGTGCTTTCCGGCGGCGAGAAGGCCCGCCTCGTCATGGCGATCATGCTCTTCGACCCGCCGAACCTGCTCGTGCTCGACGAGCCGACCAACCACCTGGACCTCGACACCAAGGAAATGCTGATC
Source organism: Ensifer adhaerens (assembly GCF_020035535.1). Classification (NCBI taxonomy): domain Bacteria; kingdom Pseudomonadati; phylum Pseudomonadota; class Alphaproteobacteria; order Hyphomicrobiales; family Rhizobiaceae; genus Ensifer; species Ensifer adhaerens. Next base: position 1,930,201 of record NZ_CP083349.1, read on the forward strand.
AAGGCGCTCGCAGAATACGAAGGCACGATGCTCTTCGTTTCGCACGACCGCCACTTCCTCGCAGCCCTTTCCAACCGCGTGCTGGAACTGACGCCAGAAGGCATCCACCAGTATGGCGGCGGCTATACGGAATATGTCGCCCGCACCGGCCAGGAAGCGCCGGGCCTTCGGAGCTGATGGAGTAAGGCGAGCTGGGCGTCGCGCGCCGGCGCCCAGCATTTCGCAGTCACCGCCTTCCTCGGCGGGAACCGAGGACCTGCAAGCAGAGTCAGACGCGACCCCGCTCTAAATCGGAACTGAAAAAACTAGGTTCTTGTGAAGCGCCGCCGTGGCAGCACGCACAGATCCTAACGGATCGCCGTGCGAAATCGATGGGACTTTGGTCCGACTCGCGCAGCCAAAGGTCTGAGTGTCATTGCCGCGCCATGCACCAATCACATATTGCAGGGCTTGGGGCGCCATCGCAGCAAACAAATGTTGCCGACGAAAGCGCAAAGCATGACATCAAGAATTGCATGGAAAGACCGGTTGAGCGACGGCACCTGGGGTTTCCTGTCCAATCCCTTCACCATCGGCATCTATCTTGCGCTGGCCACGCTCTGCGCTTTCCTCGGCAGCGCGACGACCGGTATTCCTGCCTACCTGCTCATGGCCATCGGGTTCCTGCTGGTGATCTTTGTCGATCCGCCGAAGAGGCTGGGCAAGCTTCGGGAACGCCGCCGCTCGCCTCGGCCGAACACGGTGACGCCCTTCGTGCGGCGAACGGGCGAGCACGAAACGATGCAGGGCATGCGGAGCCCTGAGGCACGCCGCCGAACCCGGGCCGACCGCCAGGCCTCTCGGCGTTAGCCGCCCGCCAGCGCCGGACGGCCGCGCCGAAGGCTTCCCCGGCGGGGAACAATCGGCCTCTTCGGCAGTTTCCCGTCCGAGACACACTCTGAGGAACGGACGCATGACGTCCACGGTGCACGAAGGCCGTCCCGACGGATGGCGAAGAAAGCGCGTGGGCACGATGAAGACCAAACACTACGTGTTTCAGATTTTTCGCGCCGCCTTCACCGACAGGCTGGTGTTGATCATCGTTGTCCTGATGATTGCCTCGATTTACGCCGTGCTGCCAATAAAGTCCTGCTCCAATCCCGGCGCTTCGGGTGGTGGTGAAGCAGCGGAACGACCGGCTCCCGTCTCGATGGCCGGCTAGCATCCGATCCGGTCAGCGCGATCCTCAAACGCAAACGGGGCGGTCCGAAGGCCGCCCCGCATTGCATCACTGATCCCGCTCTCAGCCGTTAAGGCCGCTGCCCCACGGGCCGTGGTGGCTGTCGGCGCCGTCGACGCGGTCGAAGCCGTGGGCGCCGAAGAAGTCGCGCTGGGCCTGGATGACATTGGCCGTGCTGCGGCCGCGGCGGTAGCTGTCGAAATAGCCAAGCGCCGAGGCCAGTGCCGGAACCGGCAGGCCGCCGAGAACGGCTGACGAGACGACGCGGCGCAGTGCCCCGTCAGTTTCCTTGACCATGGCGGCAAAGGCCGGTGTGACGATCAGGTTGGCAGCGTCAGGCGCCTTGGTGAAGGCGGTGGTGATTTCGTCGAGGAACTGCGAACGGATGATGCAGCCGGCGCGCCAGATCTTGGCGATCGTCGGCATCGGCAGGTTCCAGTTGAACTCCTTGGAGGCCGCCGACATCACGGCGAAGCCTTGTGCATAGGCGCCGATCTTGGCGGCAAGCAGTGCGCTTTCGAGATCCTTGATGAAGGCTGCCTTGTCGGCGACCTTGAACTCGCCGACCGAGGGAAGCCCGAGGATCTTCTCGGCCGTTTCGCGCTCGTCCTTCATCGAGGAGATGCTGCGCGCCGCAACCGCCGCCTCGATGCCGGTTGCCGGCACACCCATGTTCTGCGCCTCGATCACCGACCACTTGCCGGTGCCCTTCTGGCCGGCCTTGTCGAGGATCATGTCGACGATCGGCTTGCCGGTCAGGGGATCGGCGGCCTTCAGCACCTTCTCGGTGATCTCGATCAGGTAGGAGTTGAGGCGGCCCTTGTTCCAGGTGCCGAAGACTTCGCCGATCTCGGTCGCCGACATCTTCAGGCCGTCGCGCAGGATGCCGTAGATTTCGGCGATCATCTGCATGTCGGCATATTCGATGCCGTTGTGGATGGTCTTGACGAAGTGGCCGGCGCCGTTTTCGCCGAGCCAGGCAACGCAAGGTACGTTGTCGTACTTGGCGGCAATCGAGGTCAAAACGGTCTCGACGCGCTTCCAGGATTCTTCCTTGCCGCCGACCATGATCGACGGGCCGTGGCGCGCACCCTCCTCACCGCCGGAAACACCCATGCCGATGAACGTCAGGCCCGAATCCTTCAGCGTCTCGAAGCGGCGCATCGTGTCGCGGAAGTTGGCGTTGCCGGCGTCGATCATGATGTCGCCCTTGGCGAGATATGGCTCGAGGATCTTCATCTGCTGGTCAACGGGCTCGCCGGCCTTGATCATGATGATGATCGGGCGCGGCGGGCGGATGGCGGCGACGAATTCTTCAATGGTGTCGCAGGGCACGATCTGGCCCTGGAGGTCGCCGGCTTCCGCGTAGAATTTGTGCGTCGCTTCGACGGTGCGGTTGAAGACCGCGATCTTGTTGCCTTTTTCAGCGATGTTGAGCGCCAGGTTCGAGCCCATGACGCCGAGACCGATTAGGCCGATTTCCGCCTGTGACACGTGATTGCCTCCTTGGACAGAAGTGCCGGGCGCGATCGGGATAAGCGCGTCAGAGCCGGCCCTTCGAATTGAACTGCGCCCTCTCGCGCGGGGCTCTGTCGAAGGCCCGGGCGCGAGAAGCGACGGCGGAGGTTGTTTTGGCATTCAAATCGATTAAGGACAAGGGATTACTGACGGAATCACTTCTTTTCAGGCTTGCCGTCACCATCGTCGAGCACGCGCCAGGAGGCCCCTTCGAGGTCTTCGTACTGGCCGCTTTTCAGCGCCCAGAGGAACGCAACGAGACCGATCCCGCCGAGAAAAAGCGCAATGGGAATGAGATAGATCAGTGTGTTCATGAGGCACTCCCGACCGGCCGCCGGGTGGCCGGTGCCTGCCGTTCCGCCTGCTCGGCGACATTGCCGGTTGCCGCGCGTAGGCGCAAGGCATTGGCAACGACGATCACCGACGAGGTCGACATGGCGACCGCCGCGATCAGCGGTGTCGCATAGCCGAGGATCGCGATCGGCACGGCGATCACGTTATAGCCGATCGCCAGCGCGAAGTTCTGGCGAATGAGCCGCCCGGCCCGCCTCGACGTATCGATCGCCATCGGCACGGCATTGAGACCCTGATGCAGGAAGACGAAGTCCGCCGCCTGCCGGCCGACATCGGCAGCGGTTGCCGGCGCCATCGAGACATGGGCCGCACGCAGCGCTGGAGCGTCGTTGATGCCGTCGCCGACCATCAGCACGCGATGACCGCCCTCAGCGGCAGCCGCGCATTCGTCCACTTTGCCGCGCGGCGTCAGTTCCGCCTTGAAGCGTTCGATGCCGATCCGGCGGGCAAGCGCCGCCACGACAGGCGCACGGTCGCCGGAAAGGATGCCGGTCGACAGGCCCAGCCGTCCGAGTTCGTCGATGCTTTCGCGAGCGAAGGGCCGCAACCGGTCCTCGAAGCGGAAGCAGCCAAGTTCACGGCCATCGAGCGACAGGATCACTTCAGACTGACCGGTCGCCTCGCCGGCATCGCCGCAGGCAAAAGCACGGCTACCGAGCCGGTAGACACCGGCTTCGGTATGCGCCTCGATGCCGGCACCGGGAATTTCGCGGATTTCGCCGTTGACGACGGGCGCGATGGTCGCCGCATCATGAATGGCCATCGCCAGCGGATGACGCGAGTGCACGGCAAGGCCTGCCGCCGTTGCCAGCACGGAGGGCTGGATCTCCTGACCGTTGACCAGCCGTGGCTCGCCCACCGTCAGCGTTCCCGTCTTGTCCAGCAGCACCGTATCGATCTCGGCAAGGCGCTCCATGGCCGAGCCGTCCTTGACCATGACGCCGTTCTGGAAGAGCCGTCCAGCGGCGATGACCTGCACGACGGGCACCGCAAGCCCGAGCGCGCAGGGGCAGGTGATGATCAGCACCGCGACCGCAACCAGCATCGCATGGTGAAAATCGCCATTGACGAACATCCAACCGATGAAGCTCAACAGCGCCAGCAGATGCACCGCAGGCGAATAGTATTGCGCCGCCCTGTCAGCGATACGGCGATAGCGCGCCCTGCCCCCTTCGGCGGCCTCCATCAGGCCCATGATCTCGGCCAGCAGCGAGTCACGCGCCGCGGCCGTCGCCTCGATTGTCAGCGGCCCGGTGAGGTTCAGCGTGCCGGCTTCCACGGTGTCGCCGACCTTGACCGGCGCCGGCGCACTCTCGCCATTGACGATCGAGCGATCGAGGTCGCTGGCGCCCGTGAGAATACGGCCGTCGACCGGAATGCGCTCGCCGGCTGATATCGCCAGCTTTTCGCCCGGCTTGATCTCGTCGACGGGGCGATATTCCCGCCCGCCAGCCGCATCGAGCACCATGGCGCCGCGCGGCGAAAGTCTCGCCAGGCTGCTGATCGCCGAACGGGCGCGACCGCGCATCATATGGTCAAGCGTGCGGCCGATCAAAAGGAAGAAGAGTAGCATCACCGTGCCGTCGAACCAGGCGTGGGTGCCGTGGGTGATTGTCTCATAGAGCGAGATCGAGAACGAAAGCGTGATCGCGAGCGCAATCGGCACGTCCATGTTGGTGCGGCCGTGCTTCAGCGCGTTCCAGGCCGACGCATAGAAGAAGCGCCCGGCATAGATCAGCGTCGGCGCGGCAATCAGCGCCGAGATCCAGTGGAAGAGATCGCGGGTCGCAGCCTCCGCCCCCGACCAGACCGAGACCGAAAGCAGCATGATGTTGGCCGAGGCAAAGCCGGAGACGGCAACGGCACGCACCAGCTTCTTCAGCGTCTGGTCGCCGTCTTCCTCGCCCGGCGCGAAGAGATGGGTCTCGTAACCGCGCGAGCGAATGGTCCGCGCGAGTTCCCGCGGATCGGTGCGGGCGCCATCGACTTCTTCCTTCCAGACGATCGAGACCCGCCGCGACGAAAGGTTCACGCGTGCCCGGTCGACTTCCGGCAGCACCTTCAGCGCGGCTTCCAGCGTGGTGATGCAGGCGCCGCAATGCACCCCGGGGACGCTGAGGTCCGTCTGGCGCAGGCCGCCGCCGAGCGACCGGCTCGTCAGCCACAGTTCTTCGGCTGTCGGCAGCCCCTGCCCGGCCCTGTCGGTCTCCAGAGCCATTTCGGTTCCTGGAGCACAGCAGCTCATTGCCCGGCTCCCGGCACCATGAAGCGGATCGCCTGTCGGTAGACGACCGCATCGCCCCTGGTCGCGGTGATATCGGCAATCCACTGACCACGCTTCAGGTTCGCAGCGGCAACGAAGACGCCCTCGCCCTGATGCGCCATCTCGACCGTCACATCCTCATGCTCCTCGACTGGCCGCTTGAGGATCGCGACCACCTTGTCGGCCGTCAGCTCCGGCTTGCCCTGGCGTGTCAGCGTGTAGCGCAGCGCCTCGTTCTCGACGCTGAGCTTGCCGTCGAGGCCAATGGCGGCAAAGGCCTTCGCCTCCTTCACCTTGCCGTTGAACTGCTGGCTGGCGACATAGGTGTTTTGCACCACCAGCCCGCTCCAGCTATGGCTCGCATTCCAGGCCATGATCAGGTTGACGGTGATGATCGTGCCGAAGAACAGCACCATGACGCCGAGCATGTGCCAGCCGGTGAAGGGCCGCGGTGCTTTTGCCTGCTTGGTGGTCATTTTGCGGCTCCCGGGCTGTTGAAGTTGGCCTTGTAGACGTCGCGCTCGTGGCTCGACGGATCCTCGACGATGAGGCTGAAACCGTCAGCCGCTTCGGTCAGCTTGTCCTTCGGCAGCGTCACGAAAACCTTGACCGCCGTTACCTTGTCCGGATCGACGCCCACTGCAAAGGTGCGGCCGTCGCCCGGCGCATGGCCGGCGATGCGCATGGTCGCCGAGGGCATGCCGTCGATCGCCAGCGTGATGGTGCGTTGTTCGGGGATCATGTTCAAGAGCTTGACCATGTAGCCGTTGCGCACCGAGCCATCGGATTCGACGACGAATTGCGGGTTGCGGTCGTGCAGCACGTTGAGTTCCAGCCGATCGCGCGACAGGAGCGCATAGAGCAGCCCGATGCCGACGAGCGTCCAGACGCCAAGATAGAGAAGCACACGCGGCCGGAAGACGATCTTCCAGTTGAAGTGGCGAACCTTGTCGACGAAAGCGCCGTCCGCGTCGCGTACCCGGCTCGGGTCGATCGTGGTCGTGCCGCCATTGGTGGCAAGTGCCATGTTGGCGGCATAATCGTTCAGCGTCGCATAGGAGATCAGCCCACGTTCGCGGCCGACCTTGTCCATGACGCTGTTGCAGGCATCGATGCAGAGCGCGCAGGTAATGCATTCGAGCTGCTGGCCGTCGCGGATGTCGATACCCATCGGACAGACGACGACGCAGGCGTTGCAATCGACGCAATCGCCCACGGCCTCCCCGGCGGCAACGGCCTTCTTCTGGTGGCGCGAACGCGGCTCCCCACGCCAGTCGTTATAGGTCACGACCAGCGAGTTCTCGTCGAGCATCGCCGCCTGGATGCGCGGCCACGGGCACATATAGGTGCAGACCTGCTCGCGCATCAGTCCGCCGAAGACATAGGTGGTGGCCGTCAGGATGCCGACGGTCATGTAGGCGACGGTCGGCGCCTCAAGCGAAATGAAGCTCTTGAGCAGCGTCGGCGCATCGGCGAAGTAGAAGATCCAGGCGCCGCCGGTGGCAATGCCGATCAGGATCCAGATCGAATGCTTCGACACCCGTTTGACGACCTTGTCGAACGTCCAGGGACCGGCATCGAGCTTCATGCGGGCGTTGCGGTCACCCTCGACATAGCGCTCGACCACCAGGAAGAGATCGACCCATACGGTCTGCGGACAGGTGTAGCCGCACCAGGCGCGGCCGACGGCCGATGTGACCAGGAACAGGCCGAAGCCCGCCATCACCAAAAGGCCGGCGACGAAGAAGAATTCCTGCGGCCAGATTTCGATGAAGAAGAAATAGAAGCGACGAGCGGCAAGATCGACCAGCACCGCCTGGTCAGGCGCATGCGCGCCGCGATCCCAGCGGATCCACGGCGTCAGGTAGTAGATGCCAAGCGTCACCAGCATCACCAGCCACTTGAACCGGCGGAAACTGCCCTCGGCGCGCTTCGGGAAGATCTTCTTGCGTTTTTCGTAAAGCGGCTTGCGCACATGCGCCGCATTGACCGGTTCGGCCTCGTGGCGTTCGACAGAGGCAGGATTTGCGGCTGAATGAGGGCTCATTTGTGGGAAATCCCCGGATATGTCATGTATTGCACCACCTTTTGCCCGATTTGGCAGCCGAAAACGTTGATCTGTGTCAAGTTTGAGGGCTAAAGCGCCAGCATGCGGCGAAAGGTCCGGACCTTCCCATGGAAGTGCCCAGGCTTCAAAAGAAGTGCACGGCCTTTCCCATTCGATCCGCATCGCGGTTCGCCACATCATCATACCTTGCAATACCAATGAGGAACCGCATGGACACGATCATCGGCTTTCTGAACACGATCTTTTGGGGCTATGTGCTGATCTACGGACTGCTCGCCGTCGGTATCTATTTCACCTTGCGCCTTGGTTTTCCGCAGATCGTGCATTTCGGCGAGATGTTCCGGGTCCTGAGCAGCGGCGGCTCGAGGGATGCGGCCGGTATCAGCCCGTTCCAGGCGCTGACCGTCAGCCTCGCCTCACGCGTCGGCACCGGCAACCTCGCAGGCGTCGCCGTGGCGCTCTATCTCGGTGGTCCCGGCGCCACCTTCTGGATGTGGATGGTGGCGCTGGTCGGCATGGCGACGGCCTATGCCGAAAGCGCGCTTGCGCAGCTCTACAAGGTGCGCAACGAGAATGGCCAGTATCGCGGCGGTCCCGCCTTCTACATCGCGCGCGGCCTCAACGCGCCCTGGGCGGCTACGATCTTCTCCGTCTGCCTGATTCTCTCCTTCGGCCTCGTCTTCAACGCCGTGCAGGCCAATTCCATCGCCGATGCCGTCCAGGGCGCCTTCGGCGTGCCGAAGATCGCCGTCGGCATCGCGGTCGCGATCATCTCCGGCATCGTCATCTTCGGAGGCATTCGTCAGATCGCCCGCGTCGCCGAAATCGTCGTGCCCTTCATGGCGATCGCCTATCTCTTGACGGCGATCTATGTGCTGGTCACCAATGCGGCGATCGTGCCGAGCGTGCTCTGGACGATCGTCTCCAGCGCATTCGGCCTGCAGGAAGCGGCAGGCGGCGTTGCCGGCGGGGTCACAGCAGCGATGATGAACGGTGTCAAGCGCGGCCTCTTCTCCAACGAAGCAGGCATGGGCTCTGCCCCGAACATCGCGGCTGTCGCCACGCCCGTGCCGCACCACCCGGCGTCGCAAGGCTTCGTGCAGTCGCTCGGCGTCTTCATCGACACCATCCTCATCTGCACTGCAACCTCGGTCATGATCCTGCTGTCGGGCACTTTGGAGCCGGGCTCAGGCGTCACGGGCACGCAGCTCACACAGGCCGCAATGAACGTGCATATCGGCTGGGCCGGCAGCTACTTCATCGCGATCGCGATCTTCTTTTTCGCCTTCACCTCGATCATCGGCAACTATTCCTATGCGGAGAATGCGCTCACCTATCTCGGCGGCGCCAACCGTCTGGGCGTCCTGATCATGCGCTGCGCCGTGCTCGTGATGGTGGTCTGGGGCGCCTCCGAGAGCATCACCACCGTCTTCGACGCCGCCGATGCCTCCATGGGCCTCATGGCGACGATCAACCTCATTGCCATCGTGCTCCTCTCCGGTACCATTGCCAAACTGACGAAGGATTATTTTGCCCAGCGTCGGCAAGGTCTTGATCCGGTGTTCCATGCGGCCGACTATCCGGAGCTGCAGGGACAGATCGACGGTGAGATCTGGTCGCGCGAAGGGACGACCGGCGCTACCCGGGGCGTGGAGAACAAGACATGGACGGCGCCTTCGAGCCCGTGACACGTACACGGCCGACACTGGCAAAGCCGACACTGGCCAAGCAACGCGGCATCTATCGCGAGCGCGCCGCACCAGGCGCGCTTGGCGCCCATGTCGAATGCCTCTGGAGCCACCAGATGCCGGACGCGCCGCCAGCACCGATGGCGGTGGTGCCAGACGGCTGCGTCGATATCCTCTGGTCCGATCGTGGCCTCGTCGTCGCCGGCCCCGATCGGGTGGCCGCCTTGCCGGTTATCGCCGGCGGCGCCAATATCGTCGGCCTGCGCTTCCGCCCGGGTGTCGCTGCGTCGTTCCTGCGCACATCCCTTTCGGAAATCACCGGTCAAATCGTTTCGCTTGACGCGTTCTGGGGCAAGGATGGCCGTGAACTCGACGCACGGCTTCAGGACGCACCGGATACGGCCCGCCGCGCCGACATCCTGGCGGATGCGGTGCTGCGGCGTCTGCCGGCCGTCTCCCCGCCGCCGGGCGATGTCGCGGCCGCCCTCGCCTATCTCCTGCAGAGCCCTGATTCGCCTGACAACCCCATCCGCGCACTGGCTACGGCCACCGGCACCAGCGAACGGACACTGCGCCGGCGCTGCCACGAGCATTTCGGCTATGGCGCCAAGACGCTCGATCGCATCCTGCGGCTGCAGCGCTTCCTAGGCGCATGCCAGAGGGAACCGTCGGCAACGCTCGGCCTGCTCGCGCTCGATGCCGGCTATGCCGACCAGGCGCATCTGTCGCGCGAAGCGCGGGAGTTGACCTCGCTGTCCCCGGCGGAAATTCGCCGCCAGCTCTCCGTCGACCGGCAAGCGGCCTGACTGGCCGTTTCGTTCAAGACCGGTGAGGCGACCCGTGCTAATCCCTCATGCAGGAGAACAAGGCATGGCAACACTCGAAGCAAAGATCGTTCACACCACCATCAATCGCGGCTGGCGCGAGGTCTATGCCTTCATGGCCAGGCCCGAAAACATGCCGCGCTGGGCGTCCGGCCTGTCGTCGGGCCTGACGCGCGAGGGCGACCATTGGCTGGCGCCCGGACCACTCGGAAACGCCCGCGTGCGCTTCGCTCCCGCCAACGACTTCGGCGTCTTCGACCACCTGGTGACGCTCGAAGACGACACCGAGGTCCACAATGCGCTACGGGTCGTGCCGAACGGCGATGGCGCGGAGGTGATGTTTACGCTTCTGCGGCAGCCGGGGATGAGCGCCGAACAATTTGCCGGCGATGCCGCTTGGGTGACAAAGGATCTCGCCACTTTGAAATCGATCATGGAATCCGGAGAAGACAAATAAAATGGGTAACAAGGGCAACGACAGCCGTATCGACTATGTCGAGTTCAACGTCTCCGACATCGCCGCAGCCAAAGCCTTCTACGGCAGTGCTTTCGGCTGGACCTTCACCGACTACGGCCCGGAATATTGCGAATTCCAGGACGGCCGGCTGACCGGCGGCTTTACCACAACTGGCCCCGTCGGCAGCGGCGGACCGCTGATCATCCTCTATGCCGACAATCTCGAGGACATGTTCGCCCGCGTCGAAAAGGCCGGCGGCAAGATCGTCAAGCCGATCTTTTCCTTCCCCGGCGGAAGGCGCTTCCACTTCGCCGACCCGGATGGGTACGAGCTGGCGGTCTGGTCGGCGCAGTAAGGCTGAGACACTCAGGGAGGTAGAGCGGGGACGATGGCAGCAGCCTCGCCACACGGGCGCAGTGGCCGCCTCCTCTCCACCATCATCTCTGTGCTTGTCACAGAGATCCAGCGGCCGTGCGTCCGCACGGCAAGAGGCGCTGAGCCAAAACATGCGGGCCGCTTTTCTCGCGCCGCCGACGCGGGGCGGCTGGATTTCTGTGACAAGCACAGAAATGAGGGAGGTTGGAGAGACGGCAGCGCGCGTGCCGTTCGCGCTGCGTGCCTCGCTGCGTAATCGGCAATCAACCGATACGTCTGCGACTGCGTCGCCGCCATCCGTATCCTGTGGACGCACACTCCCGCTTTACGCCGGCTTAATCTCTACACGCCAGAATTGCGCGCAAAGAACACAAGGGCGCGCAAGAGCATGGCCGACACGCATAACTTTCTGAAAAATTCCGTCATCATCGGCGCCCATCCCGACGACGAACTGCTGTGGTTCACCTCGATCCTCAACAAAGTCGACGAAGTGATCATCCTTTACCGCGACATCTGGTCGGAACCGCAGATGGGGGATGCGCGCGCCGCTGCCATCAAGGCCTATCCGCGCGGCAATGTCCGCTTCCTGGAAATGGAAGAAACCGGCTCCTTCGACTGCGCCGACTGGACCAATCCGAAGCCCGGCCCCTTCGGCATGGAATTCGGCACAGAAGGAACGCGGCGCGAGGCCAAACGCATCGTCAAGAAGTCGCTGTCGCAGATCATGCCCGGCAGCTTCCGCCACTCGACGAGACCGATTGCGCAGGCCTATCGCGACAACTACGAAACGCTCTACCGCACGCTTTACCCGCTGCTGAAGCCCGAGATGAACGTCTTCACCCACAATCCCTGGGGCGAATACGGCCATGAGGATCACGTGCAGGTCTTCCGCGTGCTCGACCGCCTGCGCGGCGAGATCGGCTTCAAGCTCTGGATGTCCAACTATTGCACCGAGCGCTCAATGCCGCTCGCCATGCAATATTTCAGCCGCAGGCCGCAAGACTATATCCGCCTGCCGGCCGACAAGGGCTTTGCCGAGCAGGTTGCCAATATCTATCGCCAGCACGGCTGCTGGACCTGGCGCGACGACTGGATCTGGTTCGACGACGAATGCTTCATGGAAGCGCCATCCAGCAAGCCGGAAGGTGGCGGCTTCCACCTCTTGCCGATGAACCTCTTCAATTTCGGCACGGTGGTGAAGAAGCCGGTCAACGCCCCGCTGCTTCTCGGCACCGCGTTATCGAGCGTCGTGGTCGGCGCCACCATCGCTGCCGCCCTGGAATGAGAAAGGCCGCGTCCTGACGCGGCCTTTTCCCGAATGGGTAGATTGGTGCGGCTGCGCTCTGCGCTGCCCTCACTGTCCTGCCTGACATCTCTCCCCGCAGGCGGGGAGAAGGTGGCGGCAGCCGGGGCAACCGCCTGCTCAGTCGCCAGTGCCCTACTCGCCGCCACCCAGCGAATGCACGAACACGGCAAGCTGCTTGACCGTGGTGTCGCCGAGGCGCGGCAACCAGGCCGGCATCACGCCGTGCTTCGGCGTCTTCATCTGGGCGATGATCGCCTGTTCGCCCGAGCCGTTCAGCCACAACGCGTCGGCGAGATCAGGTGCACCGAACTCGCGGTTGCCCTTGGCATCGGGGCCATGGCAGGAGGCGCAGTTGGCTTCAAACAGCGCCTTGCCCGGCTCGACCATAGACGCATCCGACGGCGTACCGGTGAGGCTGACGACGTATGCGGCCGTCTGCTTGATCTCTTCCGGCTGCAGGATTTCGGCGAAGGACGGCATTTCCGACACGCGGGTCTCGCCATCGCCGTTGTAGCGGATGCCGTGGGCGATCGTCTGGTAGATCTCCTCGGGCTTGCCGCCCCAGAGCCAGTCGTCGTCGTTCAGGTTCGGGAAGCCGGCAGAACCGGCCGCACCCGAGCCATGGCACTGGGCGCAGTTGACCTTGAAGGCCGAAGCGCCGCCGGAGACGGCGAACTGCTGCAGCTGCGGATCGGCAATGATCTGCTCGATCGTGCTCGAGGCGATCTTCTCGAGGTTGCCGGCCTGCGCGGCCTTGGCGCTGGCAAGCTCGGCGCTCACCTCGGCACGGCTCGAATAGCCGAGCACGCCCTTGGTCGCGTCGGTCAGAAGCGGTACCGCCGGATAGACGATCATGTAGCCCACCGCCCAGACGATGGTCGCGTAGAAGGTATAGACCCACCAGCGCGGCATCGGGTTGTTGAGTTCGCGGATACCGTCCCATTCGTGGCCGGTGGTCTCAACGCCGCTGATTTCGTCGACGTGTTTGTCCGCCATTATTTTAATCCTCCTTCAGAGGGATGGCTGCGGCCTGGTCGGCGGCCTTCTTGGCGCCGGGCCGGAAGATGAAGGCGACGACGCCGAGGAAGAAGAGGGTCATGCCAAGCAGCGCCCAGCTATCGGCGAACTGGCGCATGGCCGTGTAGGTTTCCATGTGCGTCTCTCCTTAGCGGTATCCGGTCGTGTCGTCGTAAGTGGAGAAATCGACCAGCGTGCCGAGCATCTGCAGATAGGCGATGAGCGCATCCATCTCCGTCAGCTTCTGCGGGTTGCCGTCGAAGTCGCCGAGCTTGGCCTTCGGATAGCGCGCCTCGACGCCGGAGGTGTCGGCGTTCGGATCGGCCTGCGCCTTGATGTCGGCCAGCGCGTTGTCGATCATCTCGTCCGTATAGGGAACGCCGACCGCCTTGTTGGCCTTCAGGTTCATGGCGATGTTCTTCACGTCGAGCGTCGTCTCCTTGAGGAAGGCATAGCTCGGCATGACCGATTCCGGCACCACCGAGCGCGGCTCGGTCATGTGCTGCACGTGCCACTCGTTGGAATAGCGGTCGCCGACGCGGGCGAGATCCGGCCCGGTGCGCTTGGAACCCCACTGGAACGGATGGTCGTACATGGATTCCGCCGCCAGCGAATAATGGCCGTAGCGCTCCACTTCGTCGCGGAACGGGCGGATCATCTGGCTGTGACAGACATAGCAGCCCTCACGGACATAGATGTCGCGCCCGGCGAGTTCCAGCGGCGAATAGGGCCGCATGCCTTCCACCTTCTCGATGGTGTTTTCGAGGTAGAAGAGCGGCGCGATTTCCACGATGCCGCCGATGGAGACGACGAGCAGCGAGCCGACGAGCAGCAGGGTTGCGTTGCGTTCAAGGGTCGCGTGTTTGTCGAGAATGGACATGGTCTGGGCCCTCCTATTCCGCAGCTTTCAGTGCGGGCTGAGCAGCACCGAAGATCGGGGCTTCGTCGCGCACGCGGCCGAGGATGGTCATTGTTACGTTGAAGGCCATGAGCAGAGCCCCGGCGAGGAACAGTGCGCCGCCAAGAGCACGCAGCACGTAGTAGGGCAGCATGGCCGCGACCGATTCGGCGAAGGAATAGACGAGGAAGCCCTGGTCGTCGTACTCGCGCCACATCAGGCCCTGCTGGATGCCGGCGACCCACATGACCGCCGCGTAGACGACGATGCCGAGGGTGGCGAGCCAGAAGTGCCAGTTGACCATGCGCACGCTGTAGAGGCGCTCGCGGTTCCACAGCTTCGGAACGAGATAGTAGATCGCGCCGAAGGTGATGAGGCCGTTCCAGCCGAGCGCACCGGAATGCACGTGGCCGATGGTCCAGTCGGTGTAGTGGCTGAGCGAGTTGACCGTCTTGATCGACATCATCGGACCTTCGAAGGTCGCCATGCCGTAGAAGGCAACGGCCATGACCATCATGCGGATGATCGGGTCGGTGCGGATCTTGTCCCAGGCGCCCGAAAGCGTCATCAGACCGTTGATCATGCCGCCCCAGGAGGGCATCCACAGCATAACCGAGAACACCATGCCGAGCGTCTGAGCCCAGTCGGGCAGCGCCGTATAGTGCAGGTGGTGCGGACCCGCCCAGATGTACATGAAGATCAGCGACCAGAAGTGGATGATCGACAGGCGGTAGGAATAGACGGGGCGGTTGGCCTGCTTCGGAATGAAGTAATACATCATGCCGAGGAAGCCGGCCGTCAGGAAGAAGCCGACGGCGTTATGCCCGTACCACCATTGCGTCAGCGCATCCTGCACGCCGGCGAAGGCCGAGTAGCTCTTCGAGCCGAGGAAGGAGACCGGTACCGCCAGGTTGTTGACGATGTGCAGCATCGCGATCGTGACGATGAAGGCGAGGTAGAACCAGTTGGCCACATAGATATGCGGCTCCTTGCGCGTCAGAAGCGTGCCGAGGAAGGCGATGAGATAGGCGACCCAGACGATCGTCAGCCACAGGTCGACATACCATTCCGGCTCCGCATATTCCTTCGACTGGGTGATGCCGAGCAGGTAGCCGGTGGCCGCCATGATGATGAAGAGCTGGTAGCCCCAGAACACGAACCAGCCGAGATTGCCGCCGAACAGACGCGCGCGGCTGGTGCGCTGAACGATATAGAAGGACGTCGCGATCAGCGCGTTACCGCCGAAGGCGAAGATCACGGCCGAGGTGTGCAGCGGCCGCATGCGGCCAAAGTTGAACCAGGGCTCGATATTGAGGTCCGGAAAGGCGAGCTGGAGCGCAACCACGACGCCCACGAGAAAGCCGACGACGCCCCAGAAGACGGTGGCGATCACGCCATACTTGACCACGTCGTCGAAATATTCCGACTGCGGCGGTGGTGGTGGCGTCCTGCCCGCGGAAACCGGGCTGAACTCGATGCGTCGCATCAGCAGGATGGTGCCGGCGAGGAGCACGAAGAACAGCACCCACATATGGGCTTCAAAGTGCCGGTCCTGCGCAAACCCGGCGCCGACAAGCGCCAGGAAAGCACCGACCCCGAGCAGGATCATCTCGAATGTGTATTTCATGGTTGGGTCCCCAACTTGGTCCGAACGCACGCGGCGACGCGCCCGGAACGAGGCACGCCACTGCAGCTTGCCGGAAAGTGTCAGAATCGGGGCAGCCTGGCCTTGATTCAGATCAAGGCTGGAGCACCTCGAATGCATCATCCTCGGCAAACAATAGGGAGCGCCATGGGAGCTGGCGTCTGAAGCCGATGAAAAAGACATTCGAGGATGGACGAATCCGGAGCCGGCCAGAGCCGCCTCCCCGCCCCATCCCGATGGCCGAGCCCTTCGCATGGCTCGCCCGCGCACATGAAGAACAACTCGCGCTCTGCAACAGCCTCGAGGAAATCGCCGACAGTCTGCCCGCCGAGATCGACCGACAGAAGTGCGTCTACGCAGCAAAGGTCCTCGGACCTATGATCCGTGAGATGCATTCCGGCGAGGAAAGCCTGGTCTTTCCGTGGATCGAGCGCACCTTCCGCAGCGATCCGACGATCGGCTCGACGCTGGAGCGGCTGAAATACGAGCATTGCGAAGACGAGTGCTTCGCCGAAGAACTGACGGAAATGCTGGAGCGCCTCGGCGCCGCCGACCAGACGGTCAATGCCGAGACCGCCGGCTACATGCTGCGCGGCTTCTTTACCAGCCTGCGCCGACATGTCGGTTTCGAGCAGGAATGTCTGCGCAGCATCACCGCGCCGGCCGGGTGAAGGCGCTATAGGTCACGCCGGAATGCAGAACAGGATGACGCGCGACCGCACTCCGGTCGCGCGTCATCGTTTTGGAGATCGTTTGGCCTTGGTTGATCCTCAGGCCGCGATCGCGCGGCGGCGGTCGGCATGCTCCTGGATCACCAGGATGGCGCCGATCAGCTTGCCGTTGCTTGACGTACACGGCGTCAGCCGGCAGCGCACGACGACCGTACGCGCATCGACGGTCTTGGCGAAGGTGTAGTCGACCACCTCGCCGGCAAAACAACGATCGAGATAGGACTTCACCCGCTGTTCGAAGCGCTGGATGCCGATGAACTCGACGATGTGCCGGCCGATCAAATCCATCGGGCGGCTCGCCAGATGGTTGGCGTTGAGCGGGTTGGTATAGAGGTAGCGGTAGTCGGGCGTGATCACCGCGATCCGATCCGGGAAGCTATCGAGGATGGCCTCGTTGAGGAGCCCTTCATCCGCCCTGCCCTTGCTCGGCTGCGCCGGCAGGCGCTCAAGCTGCAGGTCGGCGAACTTCTCCGCGCCGGTCGCGGCGAAATAGCGGTTGATCAGCGATTGCAGCAATTGCGAGTGCCGGAGCACGCAGGAGATGTCGTCGGCCTCGACGCGCAGGATGTCGATCAGAAACTGGAACTGAAGTCGGGCGTCTTCGACGCTCACCGCCTTCTCGTCGTAGACGGAACGAAGGATCGGATCCAATTCGCGATCCAGAATGCTGATCAAATGCTCGTCTGCCGTACGTACGGCATACTGCAGCTGCGAATACTTGAACCAGAACAGCTCAATCAGTGCGTTCAATTCGAAACCCCAATTCCCCCACGGCAGAGCCGCTTCGATGCACTTACAAAATAGGCGTTATGCTGCAGACACTGATCTAGTTTTTGGCGTTTCCCCACCCCTTCCGTGCAAAACCACACCGCTCCGGCCACCCAAAGCGCTTGCAGTCTTCCCCGCTGAAAGACAACGAAGAGTTTACACTCATTGCGTTAGCGTTCAACAGCAGAAAGAAAAACTTAACCTTTTGAAGCATTTTCGGGACAAACCGGCATGTGCTGCCGCAAATGGGCAGAAGCGTGGAGACCGCCGAGGGCGGTATCCACCACGCGTCCGGAATTATCAAGCTCCGCAGAAGGAAGCTCGAGCGCGATCGTTCGCGGTGAAGGGAATCAATCCTTGAGATAGCGCTTGATGTGCCAGCGGTCGTGGTACCAGAGCCACTGACCGGGATATTCGCGCACCCAGCTTTCCACCTTGTCGTTCAGCACCTGCGCCGTGGCGGTGACATCGACATTGCCATCCGCCTTGCGGGGAATGGTGATCGCCGGCTCGATTTCCAGCCGGAAACGCCCGCCGGGCAGACGGATGCAGCGGGCCGGATAGACCTCGCAGTTGAACTGACGCACGAGCTTGGCGAGCAGCGGATTGGTCTGCACGTCCTGGCCGAAGAACTTGGTTTTCAGCCCCTTGCGGAACTTCTGATCGACGAGAACACCAACGCCTTGGCCGCGCTCGAGCTGGCGGGCGAGCGCGAAGGAGGAGCCGGCATGGGACGGCACGAGGTTGCCCATGCGCTCCTCGCGGAACTTGAACACCTTTTCTGCCACATAAGGATTGTTCGGCGGCCGGAAGAGTACCGTCACGTCGAGACCGAAGGCGGACCCGGCAACAGGCAGCATCTCGAAGTTGCCGCTATGTGCCGTGAAGACGATGAAGGGACGCGGATTGTCCCGGAGCTCCAGGAACAAGGGAATGCCCGACACTTCGATCCGACCGGGCGTCGTACGCTCCGGATCGAAATCGAACAGACGGTCGAGAAACACGTATTCGGCCGCCATGCGGCCCATGTTGCCCCAGCTTTCGAGCGCGATCGCCTCGATTTCGGCCTCGCTCTTTTCCGGAAAAGCGTTGCGCAGATTGGTCAGTGTCAGCTTGTGGCGGCTGGTCCTCGGGCCGATGAAGCGCACCGCGCGATCCATGAAGTTGATCGCGCCATCAGCCGGGAACATCTTCAGGATCGTCAAAAGCAGGAACACGAACTGCGCGATCAGCCACTGGCGGAAACGATCCGCCGCCAGCACCAGCCGTGTGATCAGCATGCGCACGTCGATCAATCCATCTTCAGGATGATCTTGCCGAAGATCTGGCGCGATTCCATGCGCTCCAGCGCCCGGTCGATCTGATCGAGGCTGATTTCAGTGTCGATAACCGGATGAACGAGGCCGCGCGCCATCTTCTGCATGGCATTCGCCATGTTCTCCATGCGGCAGCCGAAGGAGCCGAGCAGCTTCAGCTGCTGCTGGAACAGCATCATCAGGTTCATGTCGGTGGAGACGCCTGAGGTGGAGCCGCAGGTGACCAGACGGCCACCGCGCTTCATGCAGAGCATGGAGCCCGCCCAGGTGTCCTTGCCGACGTGTTCGAACACGACGTCGACGCCCTTCTTCTTGGTGAGCTTGCGTACCACGCCTTCGAAACGGTCGGTGCGGTAGTTGATGACGTGATCGGCGCCGAGCGCCTTCGCCTTCTCGATCTTGTCGTCGGAGCCGACGGTGGTGATCACGGTGCAGCCAATCTTCTTGGCAAGCTGGATCGCGGCCGAACCGATGCCGGAGCCGCCGGCATGGACGAGAATGGTTTCGCCGGGCTCAAGCTTGGCGTTGTCGAACAGCATGTGCTCGACGGTACCGAAGGTGACCGGTGCAAGCGCTGCCGCAACCGCATCGACACCCGGAGGGGCCGGAACCAAGAGGCGGGCCGGCAGATTGATCTTTTCCTGCGCGAAGCCATCGAGGTGGAAGCCGTGCACGCCGCCAACATGTTCGCAGAGATTGTCGCGACCTTCCTTGCACGGACGGCAGAGGCCGCAGGTGCGCGCGCCATAAATCGACACGAGCTGACCCGGCAGCACGCTCGAAACGCCTGGGCCGATGCTGTCGACCACGCCGGACGCTTCCGCGCCGATGACGAGCGGCATCTTGCGCTTGGCAAATGCCATGCCGCGCCAACCCCAGACGTCGATATGGTTGAGTGCCACCGCCTTGACGCGCAGCGTCACCTCACCCGGGCCGGGCGCTTCCGGTTCCGGAATATCGGTGATTTCAAGCTTGCGGTCATCGAGCAGTTGCAGGGCGCGCATGGTTCTTCCTTTAAATGTTCAGATCGACAGGCGGCATATACACGTCTTGTGGACATGTCGCCATTCTACAGAGGGTGGCGCTGGCGCCCCCTCTGCCCTGCCGTGCATCGCCCCACAAGGGGCGAGATTGGATATGGCCCCCCTTGCCCTTCAAGAAAGCCCCCAATGCGAGCCTTGCTATTGGAGCGACCGGCCGACCGCGCGTCGATCTCCCCCTTGTGGAGGAGATGGCCGGCAGGCCAGGGGGGGGTATTTCGCTTGACCGATCTCCGGCTCAGGCCGGCTCGGCAGTCATGACAAGGCTGGCGTTCTGGCCGCCGAAGCCGAAGGAGTTCGACAGCACGGCAGTCACCTGCTGGCTGCGCTTCACGTTCGGCACCACGTCGAGCACGATCGCCGGATCGGGGTTCTGGTAGTTGATCGTCGGCGGCAGCGTGCCGGTCAGCATCGTCTGGATCGAGAACACCGCCTCGACGGCTCCTGCCGCCGTCAGCGTGTGGCCGATCATCGACTTGTTGGACGAGACCGGGATCGACGGCAGGCGGTCGCCGAAGACAGCCGACATCGACAGGTATTCCATCTTGTCGTTCTCGGGCGTCGAGGTGCCGTGGGCGTTGATGTAGCCGATACCCGTTTCATCGATGCCGGCGTCGGCAAGCGCGGCGCGGATCGTCGCGATCGCCGGGCCACCGTCTGGAGACGAGCGCGTGCGGTGGAAGAGATCGGCCTTCTCGCCGCAACCCTTCAGGATGCCGTAGACGCGGGCGCCGCGGGCAACGGCTGCTTCCAGCGATTCGAGCACCAGCGTCGCTGCCCCTTCGGCAATCACGAAGCCATCGCGATCCTTGGTGAAGGGCTTGGATGCCTTCTCCGGCGGGTCGTTCTGGGTGGAGAGCGCCGAAAGCAGCGCAAAGCGGATCAGGGCCTCGGCGCTGACCGAGCCATCGGTCGCAACCGTCAGCGCGCGCTCGGTGCGGCCCTGGCGGATCGCCTCGACGCCGAGCTGGATTGCGGTCGCGCCCGAAGCGCATGCAGTCGACAGCGTCACCGGCAGGCCGCGCGTGCCGAAGCGATCGGCAAGGCGTTCCGAGATCGAGCCGAAGAGCACGGCCTCATGAAACACCGGATCGGCCTTCTGGCGCATGGCGGCGAGGAAGCGGTTATAGGCGTCGCCCGGCTGTTCCGACGGCGGCGAACGATCGGCAAGTTCGAAGCGCGCGCTCCATTCCGGCTCGACCGGCGGGGCAGCCAGGAACAAGGGGCCGTTGAAATCGCCGGAAATGCCGGCCTGCGCCAAGGCCTCCAGCGTCGTTTCGCGCGCCATGGCGTAGGAACGCTCGACGGAGTTGGCGGCGGGGATGTCGATGAAATCGACAGTGCCGGAAATGCGGGTGTTCAGACCCTCCGTTGGGAAACGGGTGATCTTGTGAATACCCGAGACGCCGCCCGAAAGCGCTGCCCAATTGTCTTCGACGCCCTGGCCGAGCGAGGTGATGACGCCCATGCCGGTGACGGCGATGATCGGGCGGCCGAGATGGTCCTTGTAAGCGTTGCTCATGGTCCGCTCCTAATTATTCGGCCGAAAGAACGGCGACGCCTTCGCCGCGCGAATGGCCGACGGTGGTCACCACCGCAGCCTTGGCCGCTGCCGTCATCGGCTTTTCAGCACCGGCATCGAAAGCCGGCACCTTGGCTCCCTCGCCCAGCGACAGAGCCGCAAGCGCCAGACCCAGCGGGAACTGCGCCTCGATGCTGTGACCGACCAGGCCGCCATAGGCGCGCACAGGCGCACCGGTCAGATTCGCCTCGAGAAACGCCTTTTCGCGTGCCACGAGGTCATGGAAGCCGGAGGTACCGGAGAACACGATGGTCGAGGTCGGGTCGAGCTTTTCCGCAGGTTTTGCGAGGTCGGCAAGGCGGGCTTCCAGCTTGCCGCCGTCACGCGCGCCGCGGTCGCCACCGATCGCGTCGATCGAGGCATAGATGCGGGCGCCGCGGGCTTCGGCATATTCGCGCGATTCCAGCACGAGGAAGGCGCCGACCGAACCGAGGATCATGCCGCCGCCGGCGTCCTTGCTGCGAGACCAGATCGGATGCCAGTCGCCAAGCGCGTGCCCCTGGATCGCTTCGATCAAGAGAATGATGTCGAGACGTTCGGCCGAAAACGCGCCACCGACGAGCGTGTGGGTCGACTGGCCGGCCTTGATGCGGGCAAAGGCAGTTTCGATCGCCGAGATGCCGGCCGCTTCCTCGCCCATGAAGGTGCGCGACGAACCGGTGACCTTGTGCACGATCGAGATGTTGCCGGCGAGCAGGTTCGAAAGCTGGGCGAGGAACAGCGTCGGGCGCAGTTCGGTCGTCAGCTTTTCATTGAGGAGCTGTTCGCGGTCGTTGCGCTTCAGCGCTTCGTCGACGATCAGCGAGTCGACATTGATGTCGCGCTCGCCGCCGCCGGCAGCGACGATCATGTCCATGCTGCCGCAGGCTTCGAGATTGTCCTTGAGACCGGCGTCATCGAGCGCCAGGCCCGCGGAAAAAACGCCGAGACGCTGCCAGTTTTCCATCTGGCGCTGGTCGCCACGCTTGGCGATCTGCTGCGACCAGTCGATCTCCGGCAACGGATGCACCGGATAGGGGCTGAACTTTTCGGTCTCGACGCACACAGCCGGCGACGTGCCGGCAGTAAGCAGCGCCAGATGCGGCTCGACGCCGACGCCCTGGCTGGTGACGATACCGACGCCGGTAATGACAACGTCGTTTGCGGATTTGCTCATCTTACTTCTCCGAACCGGCTGACGCCGAAAGAGCTGCCATCAGGCCGACTTCCCCAGCCCGCTTGCGCACGATATCGCCGAGAGGAACCTGATCGAACGGCATCGTCCGC
This sequence comes from Ensifer adhaerens, assembly GCF_020035535.1. Classification (NCBI taxonomy): domain Bacteria; kingdom Pseudomonadati; phylum Pseudomonadota; class Alphaproteobacteria; order Hyphomicrobiales; family Rhizobiaceae; genus Ensifer; species Ensifer adhaerens. The sequence goes on from NZ_CP083349.1 coordinate 1,952,536, forward strand.
AGCTTCAGTTGCGCGTCGCAGACCTTCTTGCCGGCCGAGGTGATCTTCGCCTTGGTGACGGCAAAGCCCGAGCCTTCGTGTTCGAGGAACGCCTCGATCTCGAGTTCGGCCGAGGGCTCGACGAATGTCCGCATCTTGGCGCCGTCGACCGACATCAGGAAGGGCATGGCGGCAAAATTGGTGGCCGCGAGCACCAGGAAACCTGAGGCTTGCGCCATTGTTTCGATCAGAAGCACGCCCGGAACCAGCGGATAGCCTGGGAAATGGCCTTCGAATACCGGGCTCTTCTCGGGCACCACGGAGCGCGCCGTCAGCCGGCCAGCCGAAAGATCGACCGTTTCGACACGATCGATCATCTGGAAGTATTCAAGGAGCATTGAGGCTCACCCTGTTCGTTTTCGGGCCGTTCGTTTCGGGCTCAAGTAAAAACGCCAATGCCGCCTGTCAAGCGCGGGGCGCGACGGGCGGCATTGGAAATCGAGTAGCAAGGCTCGGGCGAAAGCCCGATCAGCCCTTGGCTGCCCGCAGTTCGTCGATCTTGGCGCAGAGGTTCTTCAGAACGAAGTATTCTTCGGTCGAAACCTTGCCTTCGTTGACTTCCTGCGTCCACTGCTCGAGCGGGATCTTGATGCCGAATTCCTTGTCGATCGCAAACACGATGTCGAGGAAGTCCAGGCTGTCGATGCCGAGATCGTCGATCGTGTGGCTTTCCGGCGTGATCGTCTCGCGATCGATCTCGCTCGTTTCCGCGATGATGTCGGCAACCTTGTCGAATGTAGCTGTCACGCGCATACCTCTTTATTCTTATGTCGAGTCTCGGCGATCCTATAGGTAAATGCGCTGCAAAAGCCAATGGGCTAGATGGCAACGGCTTGCAAAATGGGGACCGGTGTTGCCAGAGCGCCGCGCGCCTGAAGGCGCGCAGAAGACGGCCGAACGGGAATAAGCATCGGTCAAACAGCCACAGAATGCCGACCGCGGCCATTGCCGAGATAGGCGTCGAAGGCGGCCGCCACCGAGCGGGCAAAAGGCCGTCCGCGCTCGGTCAGGCGGAAGGTACCGTTTTCGATCGTCGTCAGACCATCGGCATCGCGCGCCCGATAGAGCCGCGCTTCCCCGATCACAGCGGCGGCCAGACCCGGAAACGTCTGCTCGACCTCGTCAAAGGAGAAGGCGAAGCGGCACATGATGTCGGCGATCACTTTTGCTCTCAGCCGGTCGTCCGGCGTGAAATGGTAGCCGCGAACGGCCGCCAACCCCGTGCTCTCCACATGGCGCAGGTATTCGCCGGTTGCCGGCATGTTCTGGACATAACCTTGACGAAACTGGCCGATCGCCGAGGCACCAAGACCGATCAGCGTCTCGGCGGCGTCATCCGTATAGCCCTGGAAGTTGCGGCGGAGCTTCCCTTCCCGGCTGGCCCGCGCCAGGCTGTCCCCAGGCTTTGCGAAGTGGTCGATGCCGATTGCCTCGTATCCGGCCGCCAGCAGCATTTCGGAAGCCCGGGTCATCTGGGCGAAGCGCTCGACGATACCGGGCAGGCTTTCGTCGGGGATCATCTTCTGGTGCGTCTTCATCCACGGCACATGCGCATAGCCGAAGAGCGCGACGCGATCGGGGGCAAGCGTCAGCACCGCCTCCATGGTGCGCTCCAGTGACTGCAGGCTCTGGTAGGGCAAGCCATAGAGAACATCGCAATTGACCGAGTGCACACCCCTCGCCCGCGCCGCCTCGATCGCGCCGCGTGTCTGCTCATAGGTCTGGATGCGGTTGATCGCCTTTTGCACCACCGGGTCGAAATCCTGGATGCCGAAGCTCGCCCGCGTCATGCCGATCGCCGCAAGCGCATCGTGGCGTGCCTCGTCGAGGTCGTTCGGATCCATCTCCACGCTGATCTCGCAATCGGACGCAAAAGTGAAATTCTCGGTGAAGGCGCGCTTGAGCGCGATCATGTCGTCCGGCCGGACGAGCGTGGGTGAACCGCCGCCGAAATGCAGCGCCGTGACCCTGGCCTCGCGGCACACCCGCCCGCCGACCTCTGCAACCTCGCGATGCAGTCCCTTGAGATAGGTCGCGACCGGATCGTAGCGCAGCGTCTGCTTGGTGTGGCAGGCACAGAACCAACAGAGCCGGTCGCAATAGGGAATATGGGCATAGAGCGAGATCGCCTCGTCGGGGCCGATCGTACCGAGCCAGCTTTCATAGTCCGCAGAGCCCACCGTCTCGGAGAAATGCGGGGCGGTCGGGTAGCTGGTGTAGCGCGGCACTGGGCCTGCATGCTTGAGGATGAGCGCGTCTTCCATCGGTCTCTCCACTGTCATGAAGTTGGCATAGGACGGATGGACAAGGGTGCCTTTGATTTTGATCAAGTTGCCGAATTAACACGTTAAAATTGACAATGCGCAATTCAACGTGAGACATTGTTTCGCGCTTTCGAAATTAGCACCTGTCAACTCTTGATTTAACGACCAGCATCCTCTTTGGTCATTCCAGAGAGCATCGACATGCAGGTAGAAAGAATTGCAGATCGTGAACGAACATCGCCGCAAGGATATCCATAACTCGGACATTCCGGCCGTCTGCGCAGCCTGCGAGGCTCGTCATGGCGGCGTATGCGGGACGCTCACCCCGGATCAGCTTCTCGACCTCAGCCGCCACTCGACTCGCCGTAGCATCGAGCCGGGCCGCGAAGTCGTCGGCCAGGGTGAGACGACCGACAGCTACGCCAACATCATCTCGGGCGTCGTCAAGCTCAGCAAGGTGCTCCACGACGGCCGCCAGCAGATCGTCGGCCTGCAGTTTGCCCCCGATTTCATGGGCCGCCCCTTCACCCGCGAAAGCGCGCTGACGGCCGAAGCGGCTGTGGACACCGACATCTGCTGCTTCCCGCGCAACGTCATCGAGCGGCTCGTTTCCGAGGCGCCGAACCTCGAACACCGGCTGCACGAGCAGGCGCTGAAGGAGCTCGACGAGGCGCGCGACTGGATGCTGACACTCGGCCGCAAGACGGCCCAGGAGAAGGTGGCGAGCTTCCTCTACATCATCGCCACCCATATCCACCCGGAAGAGGGCACCGCGAACGAATTCGACCTGCCGCTTTCCCGCGCCGACATCGCCGACTATCTCGGCTTGACGATCGAAACCGTCAGCCGGCAGATCACCAAGCTGCGCAAGGAAAACGTCATCCGCATCGAAAACAGCCGACACGTCACCGTGCCGAGCCTGGACCGGCTGATGCATGTGGCCGGGATCGACTGAGCCGCGCACCAGGGAAAGCGGGCCACGGTCTTAACGGACCGCGTGGAATTCCTCTCACCTGTCGCCAGGTCTGCCCCTCACCCTCTGCCCGTATGCAGGGAGAGGGAACGAGGCTTACGCACCAGTATCGTCTGCTGCGCGCTCTTGAGCGACCAAACGGTCGTGTTGAGAACGAGCGCATGTCCCAAAGTCCCTTCTCCTGCGGGGAGAAGGTGCCGACAGGCGGATGAGGGGCCAGGCCCGTCAACGAGACGAGAAACTGGCATTCGTCGGCAGTCCAAACGTCAGCGCGTGATGACGATGCGGGTATTCGCCAGCCCATGCTCCTGCGCGAGCGCGAAGAACTCTGCGGCATTGTTCGGGTGTAGCCGCACGCAGCCGTGCGATGCCGGGCGGCCGAGCCGTTTGATGTCATAGGTGGCGTGAATCGCATAGCCGCCATTGAAGAAGACGGCATAGGGCATCGGCGCGTCGTCGTACTTGCTCGAGCGATGGTAGCGCGACAGCCACTTTGCCTGCCAGCTGCCACGCGGCGTGATATAGCCCTTGCGGGCGGTCGAAACCTTCCAACGATACATGACGACGCCGTCCTGCGTCACGGTCATGGTCTGCGAGGACAGGCTGATATCGGCAATGAGATTGGCGGCGTTGGCCGGCTGAGCGGAAAATTGCATCAACGCGGCGACGAGCACAGTCAAAAACGCATTCCGCATGCTTCTCTCTCCGGGATGACAAACACTTACCGGTGGAACCAGACGTCCGAAGAGAATAACCGGCTGAGTATGAAGCAATCTTAATACATATGGAAAGCAAAGTCTTAACGCGAAATTCGGTTTCGCAAGACCGCGTCGCCGAAACGATCAAATCATCGCGATGGCAAGAACAAAAACGGTCATCACCGTGCAGGCGCCATAGAATACCGCGATGCCGGCATCGATGTCTTCGCTACCGGCAACAGCGCGACCCGGACCGTTGATCATCGGCTCGCTGACCTTGACGCCGCCATAGATGCGCGGGCCTGCAAGCTGCAGGTCGAGCGCGCCGGCCATTGCCGCTTCCGGCCAGCCGGAATTCGGCGAGCGATGAAGACCATGATCGCGAAGCGCCGCAACCAGCGCATCCTTGGCAGCGCGCGCGCCACGGTGGATCAGCGCGCCGGCGGCGATCAACAGGATCGAAAGCCTCGCGGCGGGCAGGTTGGCGAGGTCGTCGAGCCGCGCCGAGGCCCAGCCGAACTGCAGATATTTCGGCGACTTATGACCGATCATCGAATCGGCGGTGTTCAGCATCTTGTAGGCGAGAAGCCCCGGCAGACCGGCAATCGCGTACCAGAAGGCCGGTGCCACGACGCCATCGGAGAAATTCTCGGCGAGGCTTTCGATCGCCGCGCGGCAAACGGCCGGCTCGTGGAGCGTCTTCGGATCGCGACCGACGATCATCGATACGGCGGCACGCCCGCCTTCGAGCCCGCCCTGCCGCAAGCCTTCGGCCACGCGACGCACGTGATCGGCAAGGCTCTTCTGCGCCAGGAAGACCGCCACCAGCACCGCCTCCAGCACGAAACCGAGCGGACCGAACACGGCTAACAGGCGATGCAGCAGGTGGCCGAACCAGGCGCTGGCGGCAAGCAGAACCAAGATGGTGACGACACCGCGGAGCTTGCGGGCACTGTCCTCCAGATCCTCGCGGTTCAGCCTGTCGTCAAGAAAGCCGATGGCCTTTCCGAAGAACACGACCGGATGCGGCACGCGCGCCCAGAGCCAATCCGGATCGCCGACGACACGGTCGATCACCAGCGCCAGCGCGAGAATGAGAAGGATGGTCTCCGACATTCAGGGCTCCATCAGGGCAAGCGCGTCCGCCAGCCGCCGGTCGCCCGCAGCGTCCGGCGCCAGGCCGATCCGCAGCCAGGTCGGCGCATAGTCGAACTTGCGCGTGAGGATATGGGCTTCGCAGAGGCGCTCCTGTAGCAATGCGGCACGCGGATGCTCGACCAGCACGAAGAGACCCGTGCCGCCGATGCGCTTGAGCCCTGCCCCAACGAGAGCGGCATCTAGGCCGGCGCGTCGTTCAAGAATGCCGGCCGCAATCGCCGTCGTATCGCCCTGCATCAACGCTTTGGAGATGGTCAGCGCCGGGCCGGAGACAGCCCAGGGACCGAGCCAATCGGCAAAGGACGCAAGCACCGGCTCCGTCGCGACGACGAAGCCGAGGCGCAGGCCCGCAAGGCCGAAGAACTTGCCGAAGGAACGGAAGACGATGAGATTGCCCTGCCCCGGCACATGGCCGGCAACGCTCAATTCCGGCTGCAGATCGCCGAAGGCCTCGTCGACCAGCAGCAGCCCGCCGCTTGCCTTCTGCCTCGCCGCCATCGCCAGAAGTTCGGCGGGCGCGAAAGCGCGGCCCGTCGGATTGTTGGGGTTCACCACGATCACCAGGGCATGCTCGGCGCTGAGCGCATCGGCGTCCTCGACGCGATCGACGGCAAAACCGGCCGCCGACAGGACACGGGCATATTCGCCATAGGTCGGCCCGAAGATAGCGACGCGCCCGTGAGCTGGCGTCTTCCCGTATTCGTTCATCAGACGCGGCAAAAGCTGGATCACCGATTGGGTACCGGGTACCGGCAAGGGCAGCACGCCATCGGTGCGGTAATATTCTCGGGCCGCCAGACGCGCATTGTCCACCGTCTGCCGGTCCGGCAGCCGGTGCCAGGCGCGCTCGGGCACGTCAGGCAAGGCAACGGGGCACGGGTTGATGCCAGTCGATAGGTCGAGCCAGTCTTCAAGCCCGCCGCCAAAGTGCGCTGCGGCTTCGGTGATGCCGCCACCATGAACGATCGGTGCGCTCATGCCGCACCTGCGACGTCGATCAGATGCATGAAGGAACCGGCGACAGGGCCGCGCCGAAGGCCCGCCTGGCCAAGATCCTCGCCGGCAGCGTCGCTGACCGCAAACAGCCGATCGGCCGCCCCTTCGGCGACGATGGTCGCATAATGGAATTCGTGCGCCGTCATGGGTCCATCGAAGAAGGCGTTGTCGACAGGCACGACGCGGCGATAGCCGAGGTGCCGCCTGCGCTCGGCAAAACTGGTTACGAGCGGCAGCAGGCCGAGCATGTCGTAGCGTGTACCATCGGCAGCGACAAGCCCTTCACCGAGCACCATATAGCCGCCGCACTCGCCGAAGATGCGGGCGCCGCGTTCGGCCGCCGAATGTATGCCGGAACGGAAGCGGGCGGCGGCACTCAGCTGCCCCGCATGCAGCTCCGGATAGCCCCCCGGAAGATAGACGGCATCGGCAGCCGCGTCCGGCGCCTCGTCGGCGAGCGGCGAGAAGAAGGAAATCTCCGCGCCGCCTTGCCGCCAGCCGTAAAGCAGATGCTCGTAGCAGAAGGCAAAGGCGATATCGCGCGCGACCGCGATCCGCTGACCGAGCGGCCGCAACCGCGCGGCATTGGCCGCCGCGGGCACCTGCGGGAAAATCGTCGCGATCAGGCGGATGGCATCGAGGTCGCAGGCCGCCTCGACCCGCGCGGCGGCCGCCTCGATGAAGCCTTCGAGGGCTGAATGCTCGCCCGCCTGTACGAGGCCGAGATGGCGCTCCGGCAGTTGCAACGCGCTGTCCTGCCGAAGCACGCCGAAGACAGGCATGCGCACCTTGCCGAGCGCATCGCGCAGCATCATTTCATGCCGGTCGCTGCCGACCTTGTTGAGGATGACGCCGACGACCCGGATATCGTCGCGATGATCCGCATAGCCGCGCACGAGCGCGGCCACCGACTGGGACATGCGGGCGCAATCGACCACCAGAATGACCGCAAGATTGAGCGTCGCGGCGAGATCCGCCGGCGTTCCCGAGCCGTCGGCAGCACCGTCATGCAGTCCCATCATCGCCTCGACGATCAAGGTGCGCCCGCCGGAGGCCGCATGCGACGCGTTGGCAAGCAGCAGTTCCGGGCGCATCGCCCAGGGATCGTAGTTGAAGCAGGGCTCGCCGGTCGCGGCCGCGTGGAAAGCGGGATCGATATAGTCCGGCCCCGCCTTGCCGGGCGCGATCGCCACGCCGCTCCTCTTCAAGGCGCGCATCAACCCAAGCGTCACCGTCGTCTTGCCGGAGCCGGACGACGGTGCGGCGATCAGCAGTCCGCTCATGCCGGGTTCCTGAGTATGCGATTGGCGAAGGGGTCTGCCGCAAGCTTGCGCCCGTCGAGCGCGCCGATCCAATCGAGCGCTGCACGCAGCCGGACCACCTCGCCGACGACGACGATCGCCGGAGGCTCCAGACCTGCCGCCTCGACATCGGCCTCGGCGCGTGAAAGCGTCGTTTCCAGCACCGCCTGCTCCGGCGTCGCCGCATTGCAGACGAAGGCGACCGGCTCGTCCGGCGAGCGGCCGCCGGCAATGAGGTTGGCGGTGATCGCACCGATATGCTTCATCGCCATGTACATGACGATGACGGGCGAGCCGCTGGCGATGCCCTGCCAGTTAATGCGGTCCGGCACCAGCCCGGAGGAATCGTGGCCCGTCAGAAACGTGACCGCGTGATTGACCTCGCGGTGGGTGACCGGAATGCCGGCATAGGCCAGGCCCCCGATGCCGGCGGTGATGCCCGGCACGATGCGAAACGGGATCTGGTGTTCGACCAGCGTCAACGCCTCCTCGCCACCACGACCGAAGACGAAGGGATCGCCGCCCTTCAGCCGCAGCACCCGGTTGCCGGCGCGTGCGAGCTCGACGAGGCGAAGCGAGATGTCGCGCTGCTTCGGCGACGGCTTGCCGCCGCGCTTGCCCGCAAACTCCAGCACGGCACCCGGCCGCGCGAGCTTGAGGCAATCCTCGTTGACCAGCGCATCATGCACGATCACATCCGCCTGCCGCAGCGCATTGGCTGCATGCAGCGTCAGAAGGCCCGGATCGCCCGGACCGGCACCAACCAGCCAGACCGAGCCTTTCTCGAGCGCCGGCAATCCGGCAAAGAGGTCGTCGATCATAGCTGCCCCACCTGTATCCCGGCACCGCCTGACGGTGCACCTGACGCGATCTCTAAAGAACCGGATTCCATTTCACAGCAAACCCGGACAAAAGATTGATTCAATTCAACAACATAAGAGCGCATCAGACAGCCTCCGCCACCTGGGCGCCCAGATCCACACGCAAGCTCGCCGGCCCGGCAAGCGCCGCCGTCGCATGCGCGGAGACGAGCTTCGGCACGATCAGCACCGCTTCACTGCCGGCGCCAACGAGTGCCGCCCCTTCGGCAACGCCATGGCAGCCCGTGTGGGCAAAGACGATCTCGGAAGGGTTGGCGAGCCGGGAGGCTTCGGCTTCGAGCGTGGCCGCATCGTAGAACGCGGTCGGTACCGAGAAATGGTCGGCGGCCGCCAGGATCGCCGGTTCTTCCGCGCGGGCATTAAGCGAGGCGACCAGCCGCAGATCGTCCGCGGTGGCGCCGGCATCCGCCAGGGCGCGCTCGGCAAGCGCGATCACCTCTTCGGCCGGTGTGCGACGCTCGCAGCCGAGCCCGAGCACCAGCCCGGCACCTTCTCTCATCGTCTGTGCGACAGCGTTATTGTCACGCAATTCGGCACGCAAAGCCGCTGCGCGCTTTTGCTGGAACTGCTTCGATCCCCTAACCGATGCCATCGGCGGCCGGCCCCCTTCGTCGGTTCTCCTTAACGAAGCGCCGGCTGGAACAAATCGTCCCGGGCCGATCTGGACAGCACCGGCTGATGGCCCCCTGGCTGGGTCGGCCGCACCGGACGCTCTTTCAGTCCGCCGAAGCGGACGCCGTCGCATATCCGTCATTTTTACCGGAGCGCGGGAGACCGGTCAAACCGGATTGCGCCATCGCCATGTCGCGATTGGCGAAGGCGAACGGTGATCCGGTGCATCGCGACGGTGGCCTCCTTCGGCCGCCGCTCGATCGCCAGTGTTTCCATCCAAAAACACAGCGACTCAGCGCAAGATTTTGATTCCGCGAAAGATTCGAAGTGCGGTCACAGAGAGTGCAAAGAGGGTCGCAACAGAAGGCTTTGCAAATCGCGTCCGGCTCTGACACAAGGCGGCAAAGCTCAAATCTCCCTTCCCGAGTCCCTCCCGTGCAAGACCTCGCCTTCCACCTGCTCGCCTTCCTGTTCGTTGCCGCCTTCATCGCCGGCTTCATCGATTCGATCGCCGGCGGCGGTGGCATGATCACCATTCCCGCCATGCTGATCGCCGGCATCCCGCCGCTGCAGACGCTCGGCACCAACAAGCTGCAGGGGCTGTTCGGCTCAGGCTCGGCAAGCCTTTCCTATGCGCGGCGCGGCCACGTGAACCTGAAAGAACAGTTGCCGATGGCGCTGATGTCGGGATTGGGCTCGGTGTTCGGGGCGCTGCTCGCGACTGTCGTTCCAGGCGACGTGCTGAAGGCCGTTCTGCCCTTCCTGCTGATCGCCATCGCGCTCTATTTTGGTTTGAAGCCGAACATGGGCGACGTCGACCAGCACCGTCGCATCACGCCCTTCGTCTTCACGTTGACGCTGGTACCGCTGATCGGCTTTTACGACGGCGTCTTCGGGCCGGGCACCGGCTCCTTCTTCATGCTCGGCTTCGTTACGCTCGCCGGCTTCGGCGTGCTGAAGGCGACCGCGCACACGAAGTTCCTGAACTTCGGCTCCAACATCGGCGCATTTGGCGTTTTTCTCTTCTTCGGCGCCATCCTCTGGAAGGTTGGCCTGATGATGGGCGTCGGCCAGTTCCTCGGCGCCCAGGTAGGCTCACGCTACGCCATGGCCAAGGGCGCCAAGATCATCAAGCCGTTGCTCGTCATCGTCTCGATCGCGCTCGCCATCCGGCTGCTCGCCGACCCGTCGCATCCCTTGAGGATGTGGCTGGGGCTCTAAGGCCAGGCGCACGGTCCCGGCTCGCAGAAAACGCAGCAATGTACCGCGACTTAGGCGAACGTCACTTGACCGTCACACCAACATCCGGCGCACCTGTGGTCGACCAGCACGAGCATTCTTCGCCTGCTGGCCCCGCGCCGTAGCCACAAGTCTGCTTGGGGGTCTTGCATTGCCGGGGGCTGCGCGCTTCGGCACGCGCCTTTGCCTCGGCTTCGGCCGCGGCTCTTTGCTTTCGGCTCATTTTTGGTGTCGGAGCCGCCTTCGCTTTTTCCACCTTCTGGATCGCGGATGGGCTGGTCCTGGAAGTTTGGGATGAGCCGGTTTCACTGCACGATACGATTAGCACAAGCGATGCAACAGCAAACGCAACTCTAGCAACGGTCTTCAAGCTTCACCCGAAATCTGAACCATGTGGGAGCATTTATATGCATGCTTCCTTGAGCCCCTTCAAGTGCCGATCATGCTGCCGGACCACAGGCCCACTACGCCCTCATTCCGGCGCGAGGCCACGAGCCTTCTCAAGTAGCGTTTCATCGCCATCGCCCAACGCCTCCAGCAAGCGCTTCATCTCGGCGCCGAATATTTTCCAGAAGTTCGGATCGCCGGCTTTGATCGCTATCGCATTGTCGATCAGATCGGCCAGCTTGATGGTTTTCGCTGCGACAGGCGCCAATGCGAGGTGCTGGCGATCCAGTTCCTTGCGCATCTGCCGGTTGCCGTGAAACGGCGTGGCGATGTCGGTGAGCCATGCAACGAGTGTTGCAACCTTGGGGCCGAACGCCTCGCTGATGTCCAGCAGCGTCGCGTCGGTGTCTTCGACCGTGTCGTGAAGCAGCGCCGCCGCGATCATCTCAGTCGTATGGGGGATAGTCCGCACGATGTCCGCCACCGCAATCGGATGAACGATATAGGGCCGGCCGTCATACTTGCGCTTCTGGTCCCCATGGGCGCGGGTTGCGAACTCGAGAGCGCGACGTTCCAGGTCGGTCATCTTTCTGCTTTCAGCGCCGGATTCCATCAGTCAATTCCGATCCCATTCTTGCAAAACACCTTAGGCGACCTAGCGTTTCCCCTCTCAAGAGGCCGCATGATCGGCTCCGATTCTCGCGGCAATCCCTATCACATGCAAAGAGCTATCAAGCTGCAATCTCAGGGCCGGGTTTGGCAGCAGGCGCTAACGCCCACCGTGTGGTCCCGTCATCGCCGTTCTCTGGTCAAGATCCGGTAACCAAGACGAAAGTCGAGCAAGGCGGCCACTTGAACCTCTAGCCACTAGAGATTGCAAGGTGCTGTACATGCTTCGCCGGTGAGGCCACCGCAAGGAGGTGCCTGCCCGGCAAGCCTTGCTGTCCCGTCGTCCCGCTTACGCCCGAGGTTCTGATGTCCACCACCCTTCCCGCCATTCTGATGCTCATCGTCGGCCTGTCCACGCTGGCGCTAGCGATCCTCCGCCGCATGCAATCCGGCCGCTCACCGGTCGTATTGAGCTATGGCGACGATGCGGAGGGGTTTGCGGGCAAGCTTTTTCGCCTGATCGTCGCGGCGCTGGTGATCCACCTGCTGGCGGTCGCCATGCTCCCGGCGTCCGTCGATGCCGCCCTCGGCCGGATTCCGGCGCTCGACACGCCCATCCTCCACGCCGTCGGCCTGGCGCTGATGACGCTCGGCGGCGGGCTGACGATGCTGTCGCAATGGGCCATGCGCCATTCCTGGAAGATCGGCATCCCCGAAAAGCAGGACACGCCCCTTGTCACCTCTGGCCTCTATGCCTTCTCGCGCAACCCGATCTATGTCGGCATGGTGACCGCGCTCATCGGCACCGTGTTGGCGGTGCCCAACGTCGTCTCGGTGGCGCTGACGCTCTCCGCCTGGATCTCGATTTCCTACCAGATCCGCATGGAGGAAACGCATCTTGGCCGATCCTTCGGGGAGGCTTACGGCGCCTATTGCAGGCGTGTTCGCAGGTGGGTCTGATGGAAACTCACTGGCAGGCGACAATGCTCGCGCCGTCAGCCGGCCTGCGCGACGTGCCCCGACGGATCAAAAACACGGCCGAAAGCCCGGCAACGACGTTGGACAAACCAAGTCCGAGGAAGGCGCCCATCGAAATCGGCACGCTCTTCCTGAGCACGTCTTCGCTCAAGCTATGGGCCATCGCTCCTCCGACGAGAAAGGCTGACAACGAAAGGATGATGAGGACTGAGCTCTGCCGGACCACTCTGCTCTTGAGAAACTGGTCAAGCAACATGGTCAGCAATGCAACGGCCGCAAAGACCCGATAGTTCAAAAGCCATGTCTCGATAGCGCCGACCGGCAGAGCGCTGTCGAGGTCCTCCTGTGTCATGATGCCGAGAATGTGCGCGGTGGCTGCGAGAACAGGCAAGGAGAGCGCCGCGGCGGCCGGCGCGGCAAAGCCGGCGGTCCGCAGGATGCGCATGAATTCTCGCGTGGAAGCTGCCTGTTGCGCAGTTTGTGCCCCGAGGCCGCGGCGATCAGGGAACCAGATGGCGGCGCAAATGGCAGCTGACAAGGCACCAAGAAGGCCTCCGAAAGGCAACAGGAACGCCTGACTGCTGGTGGTGTCGTCTGCATAGTCAAACAGAAGCGTGAAGATTGCGCCGACGTGCAAGCCGACGAAAAAGGCGGCAAGCCAGGCCGAGCGACGGGAACGATTGGATAGCAGCGCAAGAACGAGCACGGCGCTGATCGCCGCCGCGTAAGCGCCACCGAAGTAGTATCGCAGCATTGCCCATGACAGTTTCGGCGCGCCGAGCGCGGTTTCCGGACTGAAGATCATCTCCAGCAAGATCAGCGGGAGCATAATGACCACCGGACCGACCAGAACAGAGAGCCAGAAATAGCGCTCTTCCGCCCGCCATTGCCAACTGCGAGCGAATGCGCGCTCGTGTGGAGCAAGCGGAATGAGCTCCGAAGCGGCCCCGTCCCGCCGGTCAGCGCTGTTGCGTTCCATACTCCTGTCGCGCAGCAGCCACAGTCCGAAGGTCGCGCCGGCGAAGAGCGCACCGGCGCCCGAAAACACCGGGAAACCGGACGTCAGAAAATTGTGCGTCAGCACTGGGTAGGCCACGGCATATCCACCCGGGTCCCAGCTCGCGAAACTCATGGTCAAAACGTAGACGCCGATCAAGCCGGCGACCATGGCGAAGCCACACCCGGACGAAAATGCCATCAGTTGCCAAGGGCTGCGGCGGGATCGGCTGAACGCGATCGTCAACCGCGCTGTCGCCATCGACGGGAAAATGCCAAGGAGAACGACGACAAGCCCCAGGGGGCAGCCCGCGGCCGGTATCGCGAGGTAATAGACGGCAGCACAGAGCGCCGACAGCACCGCCGTCACCCAGGTTGCGAAGAAAAGATAGTCTCTTTCAAGGCGCTCGCGCCAATCGCCGTCAACCTGCATGTCCCCCTCCCGACAATCACAACCACTGCATGTGCCGGGATTACGCCTTGATTGAGGCAAACATTCAGTGAACAAACTAGCGGGAGGCAAGCGCGCTCAAAACACCGCCAGAAGCAGCGCCCCGGCAGCAATGAAAGCAACGCCGAGCCAGTTCATCAGGTTGAGCTTTTCGCCGAGGAAGAGCACTCCGAATATCGCGACCATGACGATCGAGAGCTTGTCGATGGGGGCGACACGGGCCGCATCGCCGAGCTTCAGCGCGCGGAAATAGGCAAGCCAGGAGGCGCCGGTGGCAAGGCCGGACAGCGCCAGGAACAGCCAGGTGCGCCCGGAGATTTCCGATGGCTTCTGCCATTGCCCGGTCGCCGCCACGATGGCGGCGATTACGCAGAGGATGACGACGGTGCGGATCAGGGTTGCGAAGTCGGAGTTGATCTGCGCAACCCCGACCTTGGCAAACACCGCCGTCAATGCGGCAAAGGCCGCCGAAAGCAGTGCCCAGAACTGCCAGCTCTGGCTCATCAGAATTCCACGCCCTGCTGCGCCTTGATGCCGGAGCGGAACGGATGCTTGATCAGCTCCATCTCGGTCACCAGATCGGCGATCTCGATCAGGTCCTCCTTGGCGTTGCGGCCGGTGAGCACGACATGCGTCATGTGCGGCTTTTCCTCTTTCAGGAAGCGGACGACCTCGGCGACGTCGATATAGTCGTAGCGCAGCGCAATGTTGATCTCGTCGAGCAGCACCATCGAGTTGCGCTCGTCGCGGATCAGCTCCTTCGCTTTCTCCCAGGCTTTCTCGGCCATCGCCACGTCGCGGGCGCGGTCCTGCGTTTCCCAGGTGAAGCCCTCGCCGAGCGTATAGAACTGGCAGACATCGCCGAAATGCTTCTCGATCAGCTCGCGCTCGCCGGTCGCCATCGCACCCTTGATGAACTGCACGACGGCGCAGGGCATGCCGTGGGCGATATGGCGGAAGATCATACCGAAGCCGGCGGTCGACTTGCCCTTGCCCTTGCCGGTGTTGACGATGAGCAGACCCTTCTCATCGGTCTTGGTCGCCATGATCTTTTCACGCGCCGCCTTCTTCTTCGCCATCTTCATGGCGTGGCGGGCATCGTCCTTCTCGGCCGGCGCTTCGCCGCCTGCTGTCGTCTCGTCGCTCATGATCACTCCCTCAGTTCTCAGGTTCGCGGAATGGGCAGCCGCCCTCGTCCCGCTTCGGTTCTGTCCCGCGCTTCAATGAACAGCGAAACAAAACCAGGTCTTTGCTTCCAAGCAATTCCGGACGGAAATCGCCAGCCCGGAACCGCGCTATTCGTTGCCGGCACGACGCCGGGTTGCGGCGGTGCCAATGGCGGCAAGCTCAAAGCGTGCCGAGTTCGAGCGCGGCGTCCAGAGATTGCGGTCGATCGCTTCGAGGAAGCGCTCGGAAAGCTCGGCAAAGGCGGCCGGGTTCTTATCACGCAGGAAATCCGCCACGCGCTCGTCGACGATGAAGGCCTGATAGGCCGCCTCGAAATGATGGTCGCGCACGGCACCCGTGGTCGCCGCAAAGGCGAACATGTAATCGACCGTGGCGGCGATCTCGAAGGCGCCCTTGTAGCCATGGCGCATGACGCCATCTATCCATTTGGGATTGACGACGCGCGCCCTGACGACGCGGCCGATCTCTTCTTCCAGCGAGCGGATGACAGGCTTTTCCGGCCGGGAATGGTCGTTGTGATAGATCGCCGGCCGGCTGCCGCCAAGCTGCTCTGCGGCGGCGCTCATGCCGCCTTCGAACTGATAATAGTCGTCGCTGTCGAGCAGATCGTGCTCGCGGTTGTCCTGGTTCTGCACCACCGCCTCGATCGTACGCAGGCGTTCTTCGAAGAGGTCGCGCTCGGCCTTGCCCTCCTCGCCGGCGCCATAGGCATAGGCACCCCAAGTGAGATAGGCCTCGGCGAGATCGGCCTTGGTTTCCCACCCCTTCTCGTCGATCAAGGCCTGCAGGCCGGCGCCATAGGCGCCGGGCTTGGCGCCGAAGACGCGGTAGGAGGCTCGACGGGCCGCCTCGGCGGCCTCCACTCCTTCCGACTCCAGCCGCTGAGCTTCGGCGCGCATGCGCGCGGCGATCATATTGTCGGCATCATCTTCCTCCAGCGCGCCGACGGCGCGGATCGCCTTGTCGAAGAGCGCTATCTGGTCCGGGAAGGCATCGCGGAAGAAGCCGGAAATGCGCAAGGTCACGTCGACGCGCGGTCGTCCGAGGATTGCAAGCGGCACGATCTCGTAGCCCATCACCCGGCGCGAGACCATGTCCCAGGTGGGCTTGGCGCCGATCAGCGCCAGGGCCTGGGCGATGTCGTCGCCGCCCGTGCGCATGTTTGCCGTGCCCCAGGCCGTCAGGCCAAAGGAGGACGGCCATTCCCCGTGATCCTGCAGGTAGCGGCGAATCAAAAGCTCTGCCGACTTCTTACCGAGTTCATAGGCCGCCGGCGTCGGCACCGCTCGACTGTCGACCGAGTAGAAATTGCGCCCCGTCGGCAGCACGTCCGGGCGGCCACGCGTCGGTGCGCCGGAGGGTCCGGGGGCAACGAAGCAGCCGTTGAGACCGGTGAGGAAACCGGCCATTTCAGCGGCGCCGGAGTTGGAGATCGAGGGCTTGAGGCGGGTTTCGATTTCGCCGAGAACGGCGCGGGTGTGGGGCCAGTCATGCGGACAAGACTGCTCGCCTGCAACGAGCTTCGCTGCCAGCAGTTCGATGCGCTCGACGGTGTCTCCGTTTGTGCGCCAAGGAGCGTCCGAGAGGTCGGTGAGGATCGCTGGTTTCGGGCCGGTCCAGGCGTCCGACATTACGCAATCGAGCGGGTCGAAGGATTGTCCTTTGGGAGTGATTTCGCCCTCAGCGCCACTCAACCCCGCATCCGCAGCAATCGCCCGCTGCAGGCTCTGATCGCCGCCTTCGCCGAGCCCGCGTGGGACGCGCGCCAGCGCGACGGTCAGGTCGGTCAGCAAGCGCCCCTCCGGCGCCACGCCGAAGATGTGCAGGCCGTCGCGGATCTGCATTTCCTTGAGGTCGCAGAGATAGGCGTCGAGCTTTTCCAGCGCCTTGTCATCGCTGTCACCCTTGTGAATGCCAGCGTCGCTGTCGAGGCCGATGTCGCGCACGAGATCGAGGATCTGGCGGCTCAGGAGCCTGAGGCGTCGCGGGTCGCCGCCGGCGGCGTCGTAATACTCGTCGACGAGCGCCTCCAGATCCTTAAGCGGCCCGTAGGACTCGGCCCGCGTCAAAGGCGGCGTCAGGTGATCGATGATGACGGCGCTGGTGCGGCGCTTGGCCTGCGTGCCTTCGCCCGGATCGTTGACGATGAAGGGATAGATGTGCGGCAGCGGCCCGAAGATCGCCTCGGGATAACAGGTCTCAGACAGCGCCAGCGCCTTGCCCGGCAGCCATTCGAGATTGCCGTGCTTGCCCATGTGCACGATCGCCTGAGCCGCGAACTGCTGGCGCAGGTGGGCATAGAAGGCGAGATAGCCATGCGGCGGCACGAGGTCCGGCGAATGGTAGCTTTCCTTCGGGTCGATGTTGTAACCGCGCGCCGGCTGGATGCCGACCATGACCTCGCCGAAGCGGGCGAGCGGCAGCGCGAAGGCACCGTCGAGGAAGAAGGGATCGGCCTCCGGTGCACCCCAGCGACCGGCAACTTGATCCTGAATCTGTTTCGGAAGCGAATCGAAGAACGTTTTGTAATCCTTAAGCGAAATACACTCGCGGATCTCGCGGTCATGACTTGCCGCATTGGTCGGTCCGGCCATCAGGTAGCGCATCAGCGCGTCACCGTCGGCGGGAACCTCGCCAACCTCATAGCCTTCCCGCGCCATGGCGCCAAGCACCTCGACGGTACCGGCCGGCGTGTCGAGCCCGACGCCGTTGCCGAGGCGGCCATCGCGGTTCGGATAGTTGGCCATGACGATGGCAATGCGCCGTTCAGCCGGCTTGGCGCGACGCAGGTTCGCCCAGTTGACGGCAAGGTTTGCGGCAAAACGCACCCGGTCATCGAGCGGCTCGTGCCCGACGATATTGGCCTCGACCTTGGCGTCATAGATCGACGCCGCCTTGAACGAGACCGCGCGAGCAAGAATACGGCCGTCGACTTCCGGCAAGGCGACGTTCATGGCGAGATCGCGCGCCATCAGCCCTTGCGGTGACGTCTCCCATTGCGCTCGCGAGGAGCCTGAGAAGATCACCTGCAGGACAGGCGCGCCGGTCGATTCGAGCACGGTCGGCTGGCGATCGGCCCCGGGCGACGAGACGGCAAAACCAGTGGCATTCATCACCACATCGGGTGCGGCCTCGGCAAAGATCGCCTGCAGCGTGCCGACGGAGACGGCATCCTTGAGGCTCGAAACGAACACCGGCAGCGCGCGGACGCCCTGTTGCGCCAGCGCATCGATCAGCGCTTCGACGGGACGCGTCTCGCCGCTCTGGACGAGGGCGCGGTAGAAGCAGATGGCGATGGTGGGTTGGAATTCCACCCTGTCCGTCTTGTCGGCACCAACGCCGGCGACGACCTGCAACCATTCCGAAACCCCGATCACGCCCCGGGCCGGCCACCAGATGCCGGCTTTCAGCAGCGGCTTGGCCGGTTGCGGCTTCTCGGCACTGGTGACCAGCGCCTCGGCATAGTCGAGAAACAGGCCGGCATTGTCGGCACCGCCCTCGGTGAAATAGGCCCAGAGGCGCTGGCGATCGTCTGCTGCGACGGTGGAGAAAGGCTCCAGCCCCGGATCCGGCTTGTCGTCGCCCGGTAGCACCGCAATCTGGAAACGATGGCTGACGGCGGCCGCATGCAGGGCTTCCAGCAGATAACGGAAATAGCTGGCACCACCGAGCGGCCGGACGACGATCAGCTTCGCGTGACGCGCCGTGCGCTCGACGTAAGTGTCGACCGACATCGGGTGCATCAGGCTCATCAGGCTGGCGATGCGCAGGCTCAAGCCTCCGTCGCGTCGGCCGTGAGCCGCGGCGATCGAGGAGAGCTCGGTGTCGGCGGCCGAGAGGAACAGGATATCGGCCGGCGTTTGCCCGAGGTCGATTGCCTCGTTGCCGTCGGCGATCGTTCCTTTCTGGGCGAGAAGCAGATGCATTCGTCTTGTCCGTTCGGGCAATTCCGAACGAAAACGCCTGAAGCGGATTCCGTTCGGAACTGCATTATTTCAATGCGTTAGATCATTTCATTCAACGAATGATCAGACGAGCGCGGCAATCGCAGCACGAACCGCCGCCTCGTCCATGTCGTGCAGGCCGATGACGACGAGGCGCGTGCCGCGCTTTTCGCCGGCAGCCCAGGCGCGATCATAATACTGGTCGATGCGGGCACCGACGGCCTGGATCAGGAGACGCATCGGCTTGCCGGGCACATCGGCAAAACCTTTCAAGCGCAGCACGTCGTGCTCGGCAATCACGCCCTTCAGGCGATCGATGAAGGCGGCCGGATCGGCGATCGAACCAAGCTCGACGACGAAGCTGTCGAACTCGTCGTGGTCGTGCTCCTCGCCCGACTCGTGCTCCATTTCATGATGCGACTTGCGGTTGGCGATATCGCTTTCCGTGCCGACACCGAGGCCAAGCAGGATGGCAGCGGCAACTTCGCCGTTCTTCGCCTCGATCATGGTCGGCTTGCGGCTGGTGCGCGAGGACACCTCGTCGCGCACGGCCTTGAGGCCGGAGGCGTCGATCAGGTCGGTCTTGTTGAGAACGATGAGATCGGCAGCCGTCAGCTGGTCCTCGAACAGCTCCTCGATCGGGCTTTCATGGTCGAGATTGTCGTCCTCGACGCGCAGCGCGTCGACCTTGTCATGGTCGTCGGCAAAGCGGCCGGCGGCAACGGCAGCACTGTCGACCACGGTGACGACGCCATCAACCGTCACTTCGCTGCGGATATCCGGCCAGTTGAAGGCGGCGATCAGCGGCTGCGGCAGCGCGAGACCCGAGGTTTCGATGATGATGTGGTCAGGGCGGTTTTCGCGCTCGAGCAGCTTGGTCATGGTCGGGATGAAATCGTCAGCCACGGTGCAGCAGATGCAGCCATTGGTGAGCTCGATGATGTCGTCCTCGGTGCAGGCCTCCGCACCGCAGCCCTTCAGCACGTCGCCATCGACGCCGAGATCGCCGAACTCGTTGATGATCAGCGCGATGCGCTTGCCGTCGGCGTTCTGCAGCAGATTGCGGATCATCGTCGTCTTGCCGGCGCCAAGGAAGCCGGTGATGACGGTCGCCGGGATCTTGCCCTGGTTGGCTCTCGCAGTGGTCATTTTTCAACCCTTCATTTTCAGCGGCAAACCGGCCGCGACAAAGTAAACTTCAGCGGATTTCTCCGCAACGATCTGGTGAAGCCGGCCGGCATGGTCGCGAAATTCGCGGGCCATGCGGTTCTCGGGCACGATGCCGAGGCCGACCTCGTTGGAAACAAAGATGAGGCGCGCCCGCGCCTCAGGCAGATACGCGGCAAGGGCGGCGAACTCCGCCGTCATGTCGCGCTCTTCGAGCATGAGATTGGTGACCCACAGCGTCAGGCAGTCGATCAGGACCACATGACCCGGATTGTCGATGCGCCTGAGGGTGCCCAAGAGATCAAGCGGTTCCTCATGCGTTGTCCAGCCTTCGCCGCGGCGCGTCCTGTGATGATCGATCCGCTCGCGCATTTCGTCGTCCCAGGCTCGTCCCGTGGCGACATAATGCATGGTGAGGCCGGACGCTTCGACGAGCCTCTCGGAAAAGCTGGATTTGCCGGAACGGGCGCCGCCAAGGACCAGGACCGGCCCGGCACTATGAGTGCTCATCGCCGCCGCCTCAGAAAACCCGCCTCAGCGGCGGATGGCAAAAGCCGTTCGACGCGCCGGCGGCGCGTGCGGGAAAACATCTGCGAGCCAAAACAACCTCCGTGATGGCGTTGGAGACGACACGTCTCCTCGGGCGGAATGCCCATGCCGGATGGCAGGTCTCCTGGCTCACGGCGTCACAGGCCCGCATCGCCTCGCCCATGAGGGCGAGGTTCCGATGTCAGGACCCGAGCGGCCCGCCTTACCTTCCCGGCGTCTTTCCGGTGCCACAGCGAACCTTTGCGCGTCGTCTCCGACACGCGGCGCTGTGAGGGACATCGTGAAAGGCGGACGATTCGTAGAAGAAGAGGCGTCCAACCCGGCTGATCACGATGCCACGCCAGTGGCTTTTCCGGCTCGACCGCGACCTGCCTCGGTTGCCCCATGCAACCGGCTGACAGCCCGATATCGAACCCGATGGCGAACCCTGACCGTTCTACAGTCGCGGGGTCGGCTGCGATAAGGATGCCCGATTTGGGTCCATCCGTCACATTCCCAATTATTCCCCCCTATCGCCACGATGAGGGGGAACCATCCAACACCTGATGATTAGGAAGCGGCCGACCCAAAGTCAATCGACGCTTGCGACACCTCCCCGGCTTGGTTGCGCCGCGCGACGATTTGTCGAGCGGCAGGCAAACGGCCACAGCCCGCCACATACCGCCGAACGAACTGCTCATCCGCCTGCACCCGAGGCCGACATCCATTCACTCTCACTTTGCGCCAAAGCGCTATCAGAATGTGCCAAAGTGGCATCGGGCTCTGGCGCGCCTTTGTTCCCGAGTGCAGAAAAGAGGAGAACGATGAACTCAAATTTGCAGGCGACCATGTCAAACCGCCTTTATCCCGTGGCGAGATCCATCACCCAGGTGGCCAAGCTGCTGAAAATCTCCGCCGAACAGGCGGTGCGCCGCGCCGGGCTGCCGCGTGATATCCTTCGCCACGAAGGCAAGGGCCTGACGCCAACCCAGGTTTTCGCCCTGTGGCGCGCCATCGAGCTAGAGGCTGAGCGGCCCGACCTGCCGCTTTACCTGAGCAAGCTCTTTGCCCATGCGCCGTTCACACCGGCCATGTTTTCTTTCTCCTGTTCGCCAGACGTGCGCGTCGGGTTCAAGCGTCTGTCGGTGTTCAAGCCGCTGATGGGACCGATGAAGCTGGAGGTGTGCGAAGACGACAGCTTCCTGCATATCGAGATCGGTACGGTGGACCCAAATGTTCCGGCCCCACCACAACTGGTCTGGTTCGAGGCGCTCTACCTCCTGGAATCCGCCCGCTGTTACACCGCAGAGCTTATTCGGCCATCGCGGCTCCAGCTGCCCCAACTGGCCAACCTCAGCAACGACGTGCTGGACTTCCTTGGCTGTGAACCCGAGCTTGACGGCGGAGCGCGCCTCTCCCTGCGCAGAGAAGATGCCGACCTGCCGCTGATCACCGAAAACGAGGAATCCTGGCCCGATTTTGAGAAAAGGCTACGCCGCGAGATGGAGGCGCATGAAACCGACACACCGATCGTGCTGCGGGCAAAGCGGGTTTTGCATGACATGCTGCCGTCGGGGGAAGCCAGTATCGAGGCGATGTGCAGACGGCTCGCCATGTCGAAGCGCACCCTGCAACGGCAATTGAAGGAGGAAGGCGAAACCTTCCAGACGGTGCTGGCATCGACCCGCGCGGAACTGGCGATGCATTATCTCGGCGAAGACGGGCTGAACGTCGAGGAAATCTCCTATCTGCTGGCCTACCGCGAGCCGAATTCCTTCTATCGCGCCTTTCAGGGCTGGACCGGCATGACGCCCGCCGAGGCGCGGGGAACGGTGACGCACTGAGAGAGTGCGCCATGTCTGCACCGGAAGATAGCGGTTTGGCGCGTTCCGATAGTTGATTGGCACGAAGCGATTTTGAGGAAATTCAGGCGATACGCCAGATTGATCTCCAACGAACAAAGGGCATGACGCCCGCAAGGATTGGAGAAGATCATGGCAATCGCACGGAAAACCGCTCTCGTCACCGGCGCCTCCTCGGGCATGGGCAAGGTCATCGCAAAGCAGCTGATCAAGGACGGTCTGACCGTCATCGTTGCCGCCCGCCGGATGGAGCAGATGGACGATCTGAGAGCGCTCGGCGCACATCCTGTCTCGCTGGATGTCGCGGACGAAGCCAGTCGAAAATCCGCGGTCGCCGAGATCATCATGAAATTCGGCGGGGTCGACGTGCTGGTCAACAATGCCGGTTTCGGACTTTACGGCTCGGTCGAAGACGTACCTCTCAGCGAGGCCCGCTATCAGTTCGACGTGAACCTCTTCGGCGCGGCCGCACTGATCCAGGATCTGGTGCCCTACATGCGCGAGAAGCGCGCCGGCAAGATCATCAACATCACCTCGATGGGCGGCAAGATCTACACGCCGCTCGGTGCCTGGTATCACGCGTCGAAACACGCGCTCGAAGGCCTGTCGGACTGCCTTCGCCTGGAACTGCAACAGTTCGGCATCGACGTGGTGGTCGTCGAGCCCGGCGTCATCCAGACGGCATTCGCCAACGTGATGGAAGGCCCGATGATGAAGTTCTCGGGCAACACCGCCTACGGCGCGATGGCAAAGAACGTCTCCAAGGCCACCGCCGACAGCTACAAGGACGGCGGCGGCTCCGCCCCGCAGGTCATCGCGGACGTGGTTTCCAAGGCCTTGAAAGCCCGCAAACCGAAGACCCGCTATGCCGCCGGCAAATTCGCCAACATGATGATCAACATCCGCAAATGGTTCGGCGACCGTGCGTTCGACCGCATGATCCTGTGGACCGTGCGCTGATTGGCGGGAAACCGCGCCAGCGCCGGCAAGAATGACGCGGGCGCCCTATACCCGCTGCAACACGCTGAACTGAAAGGCCTGGATCAAGTTCCACGGGGTCCGGTGCTGGTGTTCCATGTGCTCGACCAGCCGGAAGCACGGCCCGATCACATCGGCGAGTGCGGCGGGGTCATAGCGCACCACTGGCAGGCCGCTGCAGCGCTCCGGGCCATCGGGCGCGAAAGTGGCGATGATGGCGTGCCCGCCGGGCACGACGGCCGCCGTCAGCCGCTCGATATAGGCCGCCCGGTCGTCGGGATCGGTGAGGAAGTGAAAGGCGGCGCGATCATGCCAGATATCGTAGCTGCGATCCGGCTTCCACGCGGTCACATCGGCTGCAACCCAGTGCACATCACCGGCGCGGGCACCGAGGCGCGCCTTGGCGGCGTCCAGTGCGGCCGGTGACAGATCGAGCACCGTGATCGCTTTCATACCCGCGTCGAGCAGCGCATCCACCAGCCGCGACGCGCCGCCGCCGATATCGATCAGTGACGACGAGGCGAACGCCGCATGCCCGCGGATGAGGTCGAGCGAAACGGCCGGCGTACCCTCGAACCAGCTGACGCCCGCCTCGCCCTTCGACCGATAGGCATTGTCCCAATGGGTCCGTCTGCTTTCGTCCTGCACCGCAACACCTGCACCTTCACGCCCAGCCGCCAGGCGCTCGGATCTACTCGACGAATTCTATCGCGGAACGACGGAGCATGCGGGATTTTCCGCAAACATGTCGTTCATGCCTTTCAACTCGGTCAGCTGGTGCCCTCGTCTGAGGCTAGCGGCCGAGCAGCCCATCCAGCCAGCGCCGGTCGAGCACCGTCTCCAGCTCGTTCGCGACATCATCCAGCGCCGCATCGACCGACTGGCGGTAGTTGCTGGCACCACCTTCGATGCCGAAACTTTTCAGCAGCGCGGAGCGGTAGGCGTCGCTGGTGAAGAGCCCGTGCAGATAGGTGCCCATCACCCGGCCATCGACCGAAAGCGCGCCATCGGCGCGATTGTCGATGCGCACTGACGGCCGCTCACAGTCCGCACCTTGCGTGTTGCCGAGGTGGATTTCGTAGCCCTCGAGCGCCACGTCATGCTCCAGCGACCAGGCGCGGCTGTTGCGCACCGTCTTTTCCGGCGCCATCTCGGTCTCGACGTCGAGCAGCCCGAGACCCTCGACCGCACGTTCGCCGCCCTCGATGCCGAGCGGATCGGTGACGCGCCGGCCGAGCATCTGGTAGCCGCCGCAAATGCCGATCACCCGGCCGCCGCGGCGCACATGCCGTTGAAGGTCTCTGTCCCAGCCCTGCGCCTTGAAATCGATGAGATCGCCGATGGTCGATTTCGAGCCGGGAATGACGACGAGCCCGGCATCGGCCGGAATGGGATTGCCCGGCCGCACGAAGACAAGATCGACTTCCGGCTCGGCGGCAAGCGGATCGAGGTCATCGAAATTGGCGATGCGCGAGAGCACCGGCACGGCAACCTTCAACGCCCGCCCCTCGCCGCGCGCCAGCTTTTCCAGCACGACGGAATCTTCCGCCGGCAATCGCGCGGCGGCCTTCAGCCAGGGCACGACGCCGAAACAGGGCCAGCCAGTGAAGCGGTTGACCGCGGCAATGCCGTCGTCGAAGAGCGTGACGTCGCCGCGGAACTTGTTGATGAGATAGCCCGTCACCATGCGCCGATCTTCCTCGGGCAAGATTGCATGCGTGCCGACGAGCGAGGCGATCACACCACCGCGGTCGATGTCGCCGACAAGCACGACCGGCACCTCGGCCCGGGTCGCGAAGCCCATATTGGCGATGTCACCGGCTCTAAGGTTGATTTCCGCCGGCGAGCCCGCGCCTTCGACCACCACCAGATCGGCGCCGGCCGACATCTGTTCGAAGCTTTCCATCACGGCGCCAAGCAGCTTGGGTTTGAGCGCCTGATACTCCCGGCCCTTGGCCTGCCCGGCCACCTTGCCCTGGACGACGATCTGGCTGCCGACATCGGATTGCGGCTTCAACAGAACCGGGTTCATGTGCACGGACGAAGGCACGCGGGCCGCCAACGCCTGTAGCCATTGCGCCCGGCCGATCTCGCCACCGTCGTCGGAAACGGCGGCGTTGTTCGACATGTTCTGCGGCTTGAACGGCCGGACCTTCAAGCCCTGGTTGGCGGCGAGCCGGCAGAGCCCCGCCACCAATACCGATTTTCCGACATCAGAGCCGGTTCCCTGCAACATGATCCTGCGTGTCATGGAGCCATCGGTAACACTGAAACGGTCAGCGGCAAAGGTCTGTTTCGACACGATTTCGCCGCAATTGAACCCGGCTGCTCACGCATTGTTTCGGCCTTTCGCAAGGCTTGTCGAAAATGCCGCGGCCGGTAGCCAAAATGCGACATCGTGTGGCGAGTTTGGCATTCATTTTTTTGCGGTGCACACCTATATCAACGCCATAGCAACATGCACCGGAGGAATAGGCTTCCGGCTTCTCAAGGTTCACGTCCATGCTGTACATCTTCAGCAAGCAGAATTTCGTTCAGATCGCCTGGAACTCCAAGGTTCCGACCAGCCAGTCGCGCGTACGCAACCTTGTCGTTGACGCTCCCTTCGGTCCGCTCGGCGTCATCCGCACGTCGAACGTAGGCTAAGCCTGCGATCGGGGCACAATGCCCCTTCGAGCTCTCCTCCCAGAGCCTCCTCCACCGCCCCCTCCGGGGCGGTTTTTTTATGTCCGGCGATGGCCCTGAAATGCGAAGGCCGCATCAACCTCGCCAAGAGGGATGCGGCCGCCAAAAAACGCCTGGTCACTTCGGGGTAACGCACCGAAGGTTCGCTCCAAGTCCGGGACGCACTACCTGATCCGGACCTGCGGCAGTCCCCCGCCGCGAGAAGAACAATTAGCTGGACATCGTTACCGGATGGTTATTGAGGATTTAACCAAAGATGAATTCCGGCATTTTTTGAATTTTTTTCGCGACATGCGCGCCGATCTCCGTGGCGCAATCACGACAGGAAACGTCAGGATCTCGACAGGGTTGCGAGCGATGTGGCGCATGGCGCCATTTTTTGCGGCAGGAATTGTCGTTATTGCTTAAATTCGGCCTTTCTCATGCTCGAAAAGCGCCCTCCGACGATGTCGCAGACAGAACGCGCGAAGAGCTCCTTCAACCCGACCTTCCGATTGAAGAGGTTGATTTCTCAACGAGAATACTTAGGCTTGGCTGGCGGTATAAGAGGAGATTGGCTGGCGACAGGGTTCCGCGGCCAGGGCTGAAAAGAACTCCCGCACCGTCCGCAGCAAGGGTGAACCTTGGCTTGTTTGATGCCGAACCCAAGGCTGCATAGTTGCTCCGGGTGACGGAGGATGCTCGGCATCCCCCGTGGATTCCCGTTTGGATATTGGCTGCAAATAAAGACTGGGAGGTCTTGCAACATGAAGAAACTCCTCGCTTCCACCATTCTCGCCGCGGGCCTCTATGCCCTGGCGGGTTCCGCGCAGGCCGCGGAATGCGGTGAAGTCAGCATTGCCGAAATGAACTGGGCTTCCGCCGGCGTTGCCGCCCAGGTGGACAAATTCATTCTCGAAAACGGCTACGGCTGCACCGTGACGCTGGTCACTGGCGACACCATGCCGACCTTCGCCTCGATGAACGAAAAGGCGCAGCCCGACATGGCGCCGGAACTCTGGGTCAACGCCGTGCGCACGCCGCTCGACGCTGCGATCAAGGAAGGCCGCCTGATCGAAGCCGCCAAGATCTTGAGCGAGGGCGGCGTCGAGGGATGGTGGATCCCCAAATTCCTCGCCGACGCCCATCCGGACATCAAGACCGTGCAGGACGCATTGAAGCACCCGGAACTTTTCCCGGCACCCGAGGACTCGTCGAAGGCCGCCGTGCACAATTGCCCATCCGGCTGGAATTGCCAGGTCTCGACCGCCAATCTCTATAAGGCGCTGGATGCGGAAAAGGCCGGCTTCCTGCTGGTCGACACCGGCTCGGCCGCCGGCCTCGACGGCTCGATCGCCAACGCCTTCGAAAAGAAGACCGGCTGGCTCGGCTACTACTGGGCGCCGACCGCCATCCTCGGCAAGTACGAGATGACCCGCCTCTCCTTCGGCGTCGACCATGACAAGGCCGAATGGGACGCCTGCACGGCGGTCCCGGACTGCCCGGCCCCGAAGGTCAACTCCTATCCGGTCTCGGACGTCTTCACGGTCGTCACCAAGTCGTTCGCCGACAAGGCAAGCGTCGCCATGGATTACGTCAAGGCGCGCAAGTGGGACAACGGCACGGTCAACAAGGTGCTCGCCTGGATGGACCAGAACCAGGGCACCAACGAGGATGCTGCCAAGCACTTCCTCGCCGAGTTCCCGGATATGTGGACGCAGTGGGTGAGCCCGGAAGTCGCCGAAAAGGTCAAGGCGGCCCTCTGATACGAGACAAAGGCAGGCGCGTCGGCCGAGACGGCCGCCTGCCCGTTCCGGTGGAATCAACCGGAACAGGAACAATGCAGCGTTCTTGCGGGTTCCGTTTGAGCGCGCGTCGTTCCAGAGGCGGCGAAGCGTGGCCGTCCGCGTCGCAAACAGTAAAGCGGACGCCACATTTCGCTGACACAGTTTAAACGCCGGGCCCAAAGAGGCCACCCGAAGTGTTGCGCAGGCATCGATGGAGATCGACGCCGGGATGCGACCGGCGCGACAAAAGACTTCCGGCCAAGAAGGGGAAACATATGGCATCCATCTGCAGTGTCTTGCCAGCTTTGCTTTGCAAGTTCCCTGCCATTGACGAGAGCACGATCCGCCTGGCACGCAAGACCGTCGACGACGGTTTCAAGGGCTTCGTCCGATCCTACGGCAACGCCATCGACACGGTGGTGCAACCGCTTCAATGGTTTCTGAACTATCTCGAAAGCCTGTTCGTCGGTTCGCCCTGGATCGTGATCCTGGCACTCATGATCGCGGTCGTCTATTTCGGCAGCCGCAACATCGCGATCACCA
Source organism: Ensifer adhaerens (assembly GCF_020035535.1). Classification (NCBI taxonomy): domain Bacteria; kingdom Pseudomonadati; phylum Pseudomonadota; class Alphaproteobacteria; order Hyphomicrobiales; family Rhizobiaceae; genus Ensifer; species Ensifer adhaerens. The sequence continues at coordinate 1,980,779 of NZ_CP083349.1, forward strand.
TTGGAACAGCATTGTCGATGATTTTCATCGGCCTTGTCGGGCTTTGGAACGACACGATGATCACGCTTGCGATGGTCACCGTCTGCACGCTGATATCGATCCTGATCGGCATTCCGATCGGCATCCTGATGGCGCGCTCGGACCGGGTGCAGGCCTTCGTCAACCCGGCCCTCGACGTCATGCAGACGATGCCGAGCTTCGTCTATCTGATCCCCGTCGTCATGGTCTTCGGCATCGGCAAGGTGCCGGGCCTGATTGCGGTGGTTATCTATGCCGTGCCGCCGATGATCCGGCTCACCAATCTCGGCATTCGCCTCGTCGACAAGGAAGTGCTGGAAGCGGCCGACGCCTTCGGCTCGTCCGGATGGCAGAAACTGAAGAACGTGCAGATGCCGCTGGCCCTGCCGACCATCATGGCCGGCATCAACCAGACAATCATGATGTCGCTGGCGATGGTCGTCGTCGCATCGATGATCGGCGTCGGCGGCCTCGGCAAGAACGTGCTGCAGGCGATCGCCAACCAGTTCTTCACCGTCGGCTTCCTCAACGGCTTTGCCCTTGTCGGTATCGCCATCATTTTCGACCGTACCAGCCAGGCCTTCGGCAAGCGGCTGCAAAAGCACTCGGAGGTTATCCATGGCTAGTCACGCGATCGAGGTGAAGAACCTCTACAAGATCTTCGGCCCCCGCGGCGGCGACTTTGTCGACGCCGTCAAGAAAGGCCTGGGCAAGGCCGATCTCAACGAGAAGCACGGCCACGTGCTCGGCCTTCAGGACATCAACATCTCCATGCCCGCCGGCAGCGTCATGGTGGTCATGGGTCTCTCAGGCTCCGGCAAGTCGACGCTGATCCGCCACATCAACCGGCTGATCGACCCGACCGCGGGCGAAGTGCTCTATGACGGCGTCGACGTCTGCAAGATGAACGACAACGACCTTAGGGAATTCCGCCGCCACAAGACGGCGATGGTATTCCAGAAGTTCGCGCTGCTGCCGCACCGCACCGTGCTCGACAACACGGTCTACGGCCTCGAAATCCAGGGCGTCGAACGCAAGGAGAGCGAGAAACGAGCCCGCGGCTGGATCGAGCGCGTCGGCCTCAAGGGCTTCGAGAACCACTACCCGAACCAGCTTTCGGGCGGCATGCAGCAGCGCGTCGGCCTTGCCCGCGCGCTCACCAACGATGCCGACATTCTCCTGATGGACGAAGCCTATTCGGCGCTCGATCCGCTGATCCGCGTCGACATGCAGACGGTGCTGCTCGACCTGCAGAAGGAACTGAAGAAGACCGTCGTCTTCATCACCCACGATCTCGACGAGGCGCTGCGCCTCGGCGACAAGATCGCGATCCTACGCGATGGCCGCGTGGTGCAGCAGGGTACGGGCCAGGAGATCGTGCTTTCGCCGGCCGACGACTACATCACCGCCTTCGTCAAGGAAGTGAACCGCGGCCGGGTCATCAATGTCGAGACGATTATGCGGCCGCTTTCCGGCAATGCCGAGGGCGTACCGCTGGCGGCCGGGACGGTGCTGGAAGCAGCAGCCCGCAGCATGACCGCCGCCCGCGTTTCAAGCGCCCACGTGGTCGATGGCAACGGCCGCCCGATCGGCGCCCTCGATCTCTCAACAGTCATCGCCGCCATGGTCACACCGGTCAGCCATGAGGATCGCGCAGCAGCATAAATCGCGAGGGGCGACCTATTAACCCTCATCCGCGCGGTGAGGATGCCCCTCATCCGCCTGCGGGCACCTTCTCCCCGTTCCGACGGGGAGAAGGGACAAGCGGCAAGGCCGCATTCCCCGACGAGCGATGCCATTTTGAGGTTACCGGCCAGGACGCCGCCCCAAGGGCTGGCGGTTGCCGTAGCCCTCGTCCCCTCGCCCCGCTTGCGGGGAGAGGGTTACGGTGAGGGGCAAGCTTCGCACCAATGTGTTGAGAGATCAGTTCGTCGTGGTCGTCGACGTTGCTGCGGCGACCGGTTCGGCGGCGCTGGCAGCACTTGCGTCTTCCTTCGGCGGCAGGAACTTGTCGAGGAGCGAGATCATGTCGTCGTCGCGCGATTGCGCAGTCTTGCCACCCATGACGACGGCGACCAGCCGCGTGCCGCCACGCTTGGCAGAGGTCACGAGATTGTAGCCGGAGGCGTCCGTATAGCCGGTCTTGATGCCGTCGACGCCTTCGTAGCGCTTCATCACGCCGTTATGGCCGCGCAGCTTCATGCCGCGGAATTCGATCGTCTTGTTGGCGAAGAGCTGGAATTCTTCCGGAAAGTCGCGCATCAGCGCGAGGCCGAGCGTCGCCATGTCGCGCGCGGTCGTCACCTGCGCTGGATCCGGCAGGCCGTTGGCATTCTTGAACACCGTGCGGCTCATGCCAAGCGCCTGCGCCTTGCTGGTCATCATCTGGCCGAACGCCGCTTCCGTACCGGCCAGTTGCTCGCCGATGACGACGGCCGCATCGTTGGCCGACAGCACCACCATGCCCATGACGGCTTCGCGCACGGTGATCTGGCGTCCAGCACCGACGGCGAGCTTGAACGGTTCAAGACCGTTGGCGTGCTCCGAAACGGTGAGCTTCTGGTCCCACTTGAGCGTGCCGTTCTTCAGCGCCTCGAAAGCGAGATAGATGGTCATCATCTTCGTCAGCGACGCCGGATAGTTCAGCTCGTCGGCATTGTCGGCTTCCAGGATCGAACCGGTCTCGGCGTTGACGACAAAATGTGCCTGTCCGGCGGCAGCAAAGGAGGCGCTGCCAAGCAGCAGGCTCACGGAGACCGCGGCAGACGCGACCATACGGATAAGGGACTGCATATCGTGTTTTCTCGTTTCGACGCTATCGAACGACCTCGGGACGAAAATCGTGATCGAATTATGGAAGACATACCGCTCTAAACGGCAGCGGCCGCGTTTTCCACGGCCGAGACACCCCCGCCTTTTTACGGGCAGGAAGCCCTTGCGGCAAGCACCTGCGGCAATCCGCCTGCAAATATCACACTTAAGGCGGACTGAGACACGAGACCCTTGTCTCGGGCCGGCCTCTCCTACGCTTCACCTCGGTTTAACCTGATTGCGCGAAGGTGGCGATCACCGCCCTGTCCGGCCAGTCTCGATGGTGACGCCAGGCGGGCCACCAACGAAGGCGCCGCCCGGGATCGCGGCAATCTTGCTCCACCCGTTTCGGCAGGCCATGCACTCGAACACAGCCACGGCAAACCTATCTTCCGAGCGTCAGCGGGTGCCGGCTGCCTTCGATGCGGGCCTGGCGGAGCTCGTCAACGGCCTTGCCGCACTGCTCTCGGGCATCGGCCTGTTCCTGATCGTCTTCACCCTGATCCCGTTCCAGGGCGCGGTGGTGACCGATCCGAACGCCGCCAACGAAGGCAACATCATCAACCAGGTCGGCTACCTGGTGCTGGGTGCGATCTATCTCTTCGCCATGCTGCTCACCGTCGACAGGCGCATCCTGGCCCGGCTCGTCTCGCCAAGCTGGATCGCGATCTTCGCCATCGCCTATCTCTCCTGCCTGCAGTCCTACGATCCCGCGGCCTCCGCCCGCGGCCTGACGTTGAGCCTGATCGCCATGATCATGGTGGCGGGTGTTCTGGTGCTGCCGCGCAGCGAGCGCGATTTCGTCAATGCCGGCGCCAACGCCATCCTGCTCCTGATTCTGATCGACTATGCGGCACTGTTCGTGGTGCCGGACCGCGCCATCCATTCGGCCTTCGGTGACGAGCCCTGGCATGCCGGCTTCTGGCGCGGCCACCTGTTGCACAAGAACGTCTCGGCACCGGTCTTCTCCATCCTTTGCATGTTCGGCATCTATTGCCTGCGCGCCGGCGCGCCGCTTCGCGGTTGGGCAATCACGCTGCTTGCGGCCAATTTCGTGCTGCACACCGGCTCGAAGACGACGATCGGCTTCCTGCCGATCGCAATCGGCCTCGTCCTTGCCGGTCGCGCGGTGCGCAGCCCCGGGCTGATGATCCTCGCCCACCTCGCCATGTCCGTGCTGGTCTTCGGCCTGACGCTCGGCACCATCTATTCCGACACGCTGCTTTCAATCACCACGGCGCTGATCGACGACGCGACCTTCACCGGCCGCGACGACATCTGGAAATTCGCAAGCGCCAGCATCGCCGAGCGCCCCTGGTTCGGCCAGGGCTATGCGAGTTTCTGGCTCTCGCCAGTCATCATGGGCATGGAAGCGAATTTCGAGGCGAGCTGGGATGTGCGCGGCATCGTCACCGGCCACAACAGCTATCTCGACGCGGTGCTGATGTTCGGCCTGCCCGGTGGCATCCTCATGACCGCTCTGCTCTTCGTCAAACCGCTCTTCGACTATGCGCGGGCATATCGCCGCCCGCAGGCGCGCATCTTCGCCGACTTCTGCGTCATGGTGGTGATCTTCATGACCTATAACGCCATGCTCGAGAGCTTCTTCCTGAACCGTGCCGACCCGATGTGGCTGCTGACGGCGCTTTGCGTCTTCGGGCTTGGGCTCGCCGGCCGCATGAGCATGCGCGCAGAACCGGAAGCCTCCCATCGCTGAACGCTTGCCAAGACATAAAGATATCTTTATATCTTGTTGCAATCCATTCTAGCCGGGAAAAACCGATGACCGCAGCATCCAATGCCCTTTCCGCTCTGCTCGCCGAAAAAGGCGTGCTTCTCGCCGATGGCGCCACCGGAACCTCGCTCTTCGCCATGGGCCTGGAGGCCGGCGAAGCGCCTGAGCTCTGGAACGAGACGAAGCCGGAGAACATCACCAAGCTGCACCAGGACTTCGTCGACGCTGGCGCCGACATCATCCTCACCAACACTTTCGGGGGCACCCGCCACCGCCTGAAACTGCACTACGCCCAGGATCGCGTGCACGAACTCAACAAGCGCGCCGCCGAGATCGCCCGCGCCGTCGCCGACAAGGCACCGCGCAAGGTCATCACCGCCGGCTCCGTCGGCCCGACCGGCGAACTGCTGATCCCGCTTGGCGCGCTCTCCTATGAGGATGCGGTTGCCGCCTTCGTCGAGCAGATCGAAGGCCTGAAGGCCGGCGGCGCCGAAGTCGCCTGGATCGAGACCATGTCTTCGCCGGATGAGATCCGCGCGGCAGCCGAAGCCGCTGCCAAGGTGGGCCTTCCTTACGTCTATACCGGCTCCTTCGACACCGCCGGCAAGACGATGATGGGTCTGCACCCCAAGGATATCCACGGCGTTGCCACTGAATTCGGCGACGGCCCGGTTGCCGTCGGCGCCAATTGCGGCGTCGGTGCTTCGGACATCCTCTCCTCGCTGCTCGACATGACCGAGGCAGCACCTGGTGCGACCGTCATCGTCAAGGGCAATTGCGGCATTCCGGAATTCCGCGGCTCCGAGATCCACTATTCCGGCACGCCGCCGCTGATGGCTGAGTATGTGCGCCTTGCGGCCGATGCCGGCGCCAGGATCATCGGCGGTTGCTGCGGCACCACCTGCGGCCATCTCGCCGCCATGCGCGTGGCACTCGACGAGCACGTGCGCCGCGAACGTCCGACGCTGGACCTGATCATCGAGAAGATCGGCCCCTTGCGCAACAAGACCGCCAACGAAACGGCCGCCGCGCCTGCCCGCGAGCGCCGCAGCCGCCGCGCCTGATCCGCGCGACAAGGCAAATCAAAGACGAACGCCCCGGCATCATATGATCCGGGGCGTTTGCTTTTGGAAATGGATGGATGGCGTAGGCGGCTAGAGATCGGCACTGCCGAAGAGCGGCAGGCGGCCGGTCTCACGCCATGAGAGGATGTCGCGCTCCGCCGCCTCGGTGAAGGCGCGGTAGAAGTCGAAGGTGCGACCCATCTGCCGGGATCCTTGCGCGGAGAAATGCCCGAAGTCCTCGAAGAGCGAGATGCCCTTGTCCTCGACCTTGCAGCTATCGGCATCGCAGAGATAGTTCATGAAGCTCACGACCGGGTATTCGTCGGCAATATCGGCGACCACCTTCAAGACGTCCTGATCGTACTTGCGCACGTCCTTCAGCGCCGGCTCGCAGCGCTGGTCCGGCTCGCCGAGCAACCTCGCCCTGGCAACGCAGAGCCCCGTATCGCGGCCATCATGCGGCGTCGGCGCCACGAAGACGGCCTCGAAGCCGTTGGCCTCCAGCCAGGCGAGCGTCGTGCGCAGGCCATCGCTGAGACGGTTGATTTCCGACGGCATTTCCTTGCGGCCGTCGACGAGCACCGTCTCCGGCTGCAGGTACTGGCTGAGCTGCGAGGAGAGAATGACGTAGCGGATCGACCGGTTGGCGAGCAGAAAGCGGCGAACGTCGTCATTGTAGCGCGCGCAATCCTGCGGCCAGTTGCGGCCGAGCCGGGGAACGACGGGCGCCAGGTTCAGGAACGGGCCGCAATTGTTCTTGGCAAGCTGCACCAGCCGCACGTCCGGCTTGGAGGCGATCACGCCGTCGACGAGGTGGCGGGCAAAGGAATCGCCCCAGACCGCGACTTCCGGCTTCTGGCTCGTGGCGCAGGTGAGATCGGCGACGGCATCGCACTTCTTGCCGAGCCCGACGCTCGGCTGCGTCAGTTGCGCAAGCTCGCGGTTCCGGGAAACCAGTCCGTCCGAACCATCGAAGCCGAAGCCGAGCGCGATCGCCGCCGATCCGGCGGCAAGCGTTGCGCCGAAGACCGCGCCGCGGCCGATGCGATTGGGTTTGCGGAAGGGCTTCTCGACAAAGTGCCAACTGAGATAGGCGAGCGCGAAGCATAGCGCGATCAGCAGCGCGTAGCCCTCGGCTGGGACGCCGTCGATTGCCCTCAGCCGCGCGAAGGCGAAAACCGGCTGATGCCAGAGGTAAAGGCTGTAGCTGATGAGGCCGACCGCCACCAGCGGCTTCAGCGCCAACAGCCGGCCGACGGCGGTGTCGCCGCGGGCAAAGGCAAGGACGAGCGCCGTGCCGAGCACCACGGGCACCGTCGTCCAGCCGGGATAGAAGGCCGATCCCGGCACGATGAGATAGCTGCCGACGATCGCCGCCAGGCCAAGCCACGCCAGCCATTCGCGCCGGTCCTTTGCCAGACCGAGCCGATCGGCACCTGCAAGCGCCAGGGCGGAACCGATGCCGAGCTCCCAGAAGCGGCTCGGCAAAAGATAGAAATTCGCCGCCGGATCGACGCGCGCAAGAAGTTGCGTCATGGCAAAACTCAAGGCGACGAGCGCCAGCACCACCTTCAGGGTCGTGGTCGCAGATGCACGACGCAGCCCGAGCAGGAGCAGCGGAAAGACCAGATAGAACTGCTCCTCGACCGCCAGCGACCAGGTGTGCAGAAGCGGCATCAGGTCGGTGCTCGGCTCGAAATAGCCCGTCTGGTCCCAGAACAGGAAGTTCGAGGCGAAGAAATTCACCGCATAGAGGCTCTTGCCGAAATTGTTGAGCTCTTCCGGCAGCATCCACATGACAGCGAAGGGAATCGAGACGGCGCAGACCAGCAGGAGCGCGGGCGCCAGTCGGCGCGCGCGCCGCTCGTAGAAACTGATGATGCTGAAGCTACCATCGCGGATTTCGCGATGAATGATCGAGGTGATCAGAAAACCGCTGATGACGAAGAAGACGTCGACGCCGGCAAAACCGCCGGTCATGAAGCCGAAACCGGCATGGAACAGGAGAACTGGGACCACGGCTAGCGCGCGCAGCCCATCGATTTCGGGTCTATATTGCATCAGTGGGAAATACTCGAAAGGCGGGGCGGTTCCGTTAGCACGGCCTTTGCCGTTCGGGCCACGTCCCGCCTGTCTATATCCACACCTGTGCAATTTCCGGGCAGGAAACGGGCCATACCGAGGCATCGGAGCCGACCCGGTACCGGTCGGCATCGAAAATGCCTCAGGTGGGGGTGCCGGTCTCGGTCAGATGTCGGCGCCAGGCATCGAGTCCGACCTCGATGTCCTTGCGGCCGAATCCGACTCGGAAGCGATCGGTCGCGACCGGCAGCAGATCGGAAACGAAGAGGCTCGATGGCAAAAGCAGGACGCCCGCCTCCTCCACCAGCCGCCGGCAATGGGTCTCGACACCGTCGGCACCCAGATAGCGGGCAAAACCGACACAGCCGCCATCGGGCGCCCGCCATTCGTAGAGATCGGGGAATTCCGCAAAGAAAGCGCCGAGCTTTTCGAGATTGGCTGAAACCAGCGCCCGGTTGCGATCAAGGATGACTGCGCGGGCTTTCAGCGCAATCGTCGCCAGCACTTCCGACGGGCGCGAATTGCAGATGGAGAGATAGTGCTTCATCTTCTCCATGCGTTCGAGCAGGGCGTGGTCGCGGCAGGCGATCCAGCCGATCCTGAGGCCGGGAAGCCCGTAGGCTTTGGACATGACATTCAGCGAGATGCCGCGTTCGAACAGTTCGGCCGCCTGCGGCAGTCGCAACGAGGCGTCACGCTCGAGGCCCCGATAGACTTCGTCGCTGAAGAGATGGATGCCGCGCTCGGCGCAGAGCTTGGCGAGCGCCGCGAAGGTTTCCTGGTCGGCGATGGCACCGGTCGGGTTGTTGGGGAAGTTGACGCAGATCAGCTTCGTGTTGGGGCGCAAGGCCGCGCGCACGTCGGCGATATCGAGCCGCCAGTTGTTTTCCGGACGGAGCGGCACGCCGGTGACAGTGCCGGCGATGGTTACCGGCAGGGTCTCCATCGACTGGTAGTTCGGTACCGTCACGATCGCATGGTCGTCCGGCCCGAGCAGCGCCAGCATGGCGCAGTAGAGCCCTTCTTCCGCACCGGCAAAGCAGAGGATGTCGGCGGCCGAAAGCCCCTCATAGGTGGCGGCGATGGCCGCTCTCAGCGCCGGCGCCCCGTAGGTCTCGGTATAGCCAAGCGTGATGTTTTCCCAGGCAGCGCGGTCCTCCACGTCGGCAAGCGCCAGAAGGTCGCGCATGCTTGTCATCTGGCTGTCGCTCGCGGTCATATGGTGGCGGGCGCTGAACTCCCAGCGGGAAAAATGGGTTTCGAGCCGGAAATCGGGCAAGGTCGTCATGGAAGTCTCCTCCTCTCGCGGCTGAGGCGCACGCGAACGGTTATGGGGCTGGCAAGTCCGGAGACGCGCAAAGCGGTATCCGTCCGGCTTATGCGTGTTTCAGTCAGGGCGCCTCGCCGCGGGCGGCAGCGAGGTAATTGTAGATCGAGGCGCGCGAGGCGCCGATGAGGCCTGCTAGGTGATCAACGGCGTTGCGTGTCTGGAAGAGGCCGCGCTCGTCGAGTGCCGCCACCAGGGCCACGCGATCGCCGCGCTTCAGGGCCGAAAGCGCCAGCCCCCGCTCCTTCAGCCAGCCATGCAGCGTCGCATTGATCTCCTCGCGCCAGTCGCGCGAAAACAGCGCCTGCGGCTTTGGCTGTTCGGCACCGGCGAAAGCCGAAAGCAACTTCACCGCCGTGTCGATCATCGACATGTCGAGATTGATGCAGAGCAGGCCGACCGCTTCGCCCGTCCCGTCGCGCAGGACGGCCGAGATCGACTTCAAGCGCCGGCCATCCGCGCCGGTCTTCTCATAGGGGCCGAGCACCGCCTCGGTGCTGCCAAGGGCTGCGAATTCCTCTTCGATCAGCGAATCCTCGCCGACGGCGCGGCCGGAAAAACAGTTCCAGAGCCCCGCGATCGTGCCGACCTTGAGATCATGCAGCACCACTTCCCCATGTGGGTAAAGCAAAGCGCTGATCGCAGCAGCCGTGGGCGCATGCGTGGCGAGGATGGAGGCGAAGGCGGGTGCAATGGTCATGCGCCGCTTATTGTCCAATATAGACTTATTGTCAATATTGGACAAAATGTTGAATAGTGGCATATGCGCTGCCGCTTGCGCACCGATGGCGGCTGGCCTATCCCCGATGACAGGAAGATTCGTTGCGCACCTGTTCGTACCCGGTCACGGGACGAAAACATGCAGCAATTCAAGGTGCTACCGCGACCCATGTGCGTCTCGTTGAACGCGCGGCGCGGTCGCAGACGCAGACGGGAGACTTACATGAACGCCGGCCCAGCCTCCTTTCCCGACCGCGACACCGTCGCCGAAAAGTTCGGCACCTTCGGCGAGGCCGACCAGTCCTTCCTGCGTCTGCTGATGGAAAACCCGGAGCAGGACGAGCGGCTGATGGATGGCCTCTACCGCTGCCTCGACCTTGCCTCCGAGGCCAAGTTCCTCAACTCGCTGAGACTGGAAAAACTCGGCCAGTGGCTGGGCAGCACCGCACCCGCCCGCCTGCAGATGCGTCTGATGGAGGCCGGCCGCTCCAGCCAGCACGCGGCCTACCAGGCGTTCAAGGCAGGTCTCTCGAAATCCGGCGGCCTGGACCGCGCCTTTCCGAAGGCTTGAGGCAGCCAAACGGTCTTCGACCTTGTCCCGGTACTCGTCAAATCTGAGGAAAGTGGTCTCAGCCGCTCACCCGAACCCTCTCCCCGCAGGCGGGAGAGGGAACGCGATTGATCGCTGCTTCACCGCCTGTAGGCTGACTTCGGCAGGCTGGGAAACGGGCGAGTGCTCCGGGTCCCCTTCTTCCCGTAGCGATGGGGAGAAGGTCGTGGCAGCGGCATGAGGGGCACGGCGCGCCGTCCATTGGCGAAGCGCTGACAGGGATACCCCCGCCCCAACAGACATCACTTCCCGGAACCACCAAGCCCCTTCGCCAGCCGCACCAGATTGACGAACTCAGCTCGATAACCGAACGGATCGGCACCCTTGGCTGCGGCCGCCAGATCGATGACCGAGTCATAGGAATAGTCGGCGAGTGCCGAGACACCCGAAAGCTTCTGTCCGAAGGCGGCGACCGCCACGGAGAAGCGGACGTCCTCGGACGCCTCGGCGAGCGCCGGTACCGCATTCGCCTCGGTCACCGGCGTGGTGATCAGCTCGCTCTTGTCTCCATCCGGCTTCTTGTAGCGGATCTTGAGGAAGGCGAGTTCGCCGCTGTTTCCTGTTGCTTCAGCCGCCGGTTTTTCGGCCGTCGCATAGCGCAGGTCGTCGTTCAGCACCGCCGGGCTGCCCTTCGGCGTCACCTCGTAGATCGCCGTCACGCTGTGGCCGGAGCCGATGTCGCCGGCATCCACCTTGTCGTTGTTGAAGTCCTCGCGCTTCAGAGCGCGGGTCTCGTAGCCGATCAGCCGGTATTCGGCGATCGCGGTCGGATTGAACTCGACCTGCAGCTTGACGTCCTTGGCGATCGCAAAGAGCGACGAACCCGCCTCCTCCACCAGCGTCTTCTGCGCTTCGGCGAGCGTGTCGATATAGGCGGCCGTGCCATTGCCGTTCTGGGCGATCGTCTGCATCAGCGCGTCGTTGTAGTTGCCGCGGCCGAAGCCGAGCACCGAGAGGAAGATGCCGCTCTTGCGCTTCTCCTCGATCAGCCGCTTCAGATCGTCGTCGCTCGACGGGCCGACATTAAAGTCGCCGTCCGTCGCCAGCATGATACGGTTGACCCCGCCCTTGACGAAGGCTTTTTCGGCGAGCGCGTAAGCCGCATCGATGCCTTCGGCACCGGCAGTCGAGCCGCCTGGCTGAAGCGTGTCGATCGCAGCGAGAATCTTTGCCTTGTCCTTGACTACGGTCGGCTCCAGCACGGTTCCGGCATTGCCTGCATAGGTGACGATCGAGACCGTATCCTCCGGCTTCAGCTTCTCCACAAGCAGCCGGAAGGCGCCTTTCAGGAGCGGCAGCTTGTCGGGCTCGTCCATCGAGCCGGAAACGTCGATCAGGAAGACAAGGTTTGCCTTGGGCGCTTCCGCCGGCACGACGTCATAACCCTTGATCGCCACATGCATCAGCCGCGTGCCGCCGTTCCAGGGCGTCGGCGTCAGCGTCACCGTCGCCTTGAACGGCGCGGCTGCGGTTTCAGGCCGCGGCCAGTCATAGGGGAAGTAGTTGACCATCTCCTCGACCCGCACGGCGTCGCGCTCCGGCATCTGCCCTTCCATCAGCGAGCGGCGGACGAAGGCGTACGAGGCGGTGTCGACATCGACCGAGAAGGTCGAGACCGGGTCGGTCGCAACGCTTTTGACCGGATTGCTCTCGGCCTTGCCGAAACGCTCGCGGTTTTCCGGTGGCGCAACCCGCATCTCCTCCTGGACGACCGGCGCTGGCAGATAGGTCATCTGCGGCTGCACGGCACCGACGGCAGAAAGCGGTGCGGCGCTGTCGCTCGCCATGCGGTTGGCAACCGCATCGGCTTCCGCGGACGCCGCAGCTTCGCGCTCGGCCTGTATGGCAGCCGGCGCCGCCGCAGTTTTTTCCTCCCGCTGCCGCGCAAACTCATCTGCAGCCGCTTTCTTCGCGGCCGCTTGCGGTTCCGCCTCCTGCTTCGGCTGATCCTTCAGCGCGATCTCCCGCGCACTCTCACCGAAGGGCGCACCGTTGCGCGTGAGTTCCAGCGTCAGGAAGGCGGCGGCGGGCACGACCAGGAGTGTGGCAAGTGCCGATCCGGCAAGCAGTTTCCGGTTCATGATGGGGCTCCATATCCGGTTGAAGATGGAGCTTTGACGAACCGGCCGGACCGATCCTTGGGTGGCTGTCGAATTTTCTTCGTTGGCATCGAAGGCCTGCATGGCCAAGGCAAGTGCGCGGGCGCGCGCTTCCGCAGAAGCCTTCGGCGCGTCGAGCCGGCCAAGCTTGTCGAAATCGTCGCTCATGGTCACACTGCCTCCTTGCCAAGCAATGTCTTCAGGCGCTTGCGCGCCTCATGCACATGCCAGGAAATCGTTGCCTCCGAACAGCCGAGCACGTCGGCGGCCGCCGCATGGCTCAAGCCTTCGGCATAGACGAGCAGCACCGCATCGCACTGCTTTTCCGGCAGCGCCCTGACTGCCGCCCAAAGCACCTCGCGCTGCTCCTCTTCAGGATCCTGCGGCGGTACTGCCGTCGCCTGCTCGCTGGCATAGGCCTGCATGCGGCTGATATCGCGCGCCTGCCGCCGCCTATGGTCGCGCGCGGCGTTCAACGTCAGCGTATAAAGCCAGGTGCGAAACCGGCTGGTGCCGCGAAAGCCGCGAATGGCTGCCCCCAGCCGCAGGCAGACATCCTGGGCGATGTCTTCCGCATCCGAAACATTGCCCGACCATCGCCAGGCGACGCCAAGGACAAAATCATAGTGTCGCTCGACCAACTGGCCGAAAGCCTGCCGGTCTCCCCCTACCGCCTTTTCGACGAGTTCAGCGTCCAAATCCGTGCCCGCCCTCACCTCATTTGAACCTTAGACGTCGCAGGCAAACCATTCCTTGGGTGGAAAGGAAGATTTTTTTGCGGGGTGACGAAAAGTGTATGCGGGCGCACCCCGCGCCCAGCGAAGTCAGCGTGGAAACTTCCCGACGACGGCGATGATCGGCCCCATCGGAAACAGCCGGTCATGACGGTTGATGTCAGGCGCATAGACGCTGGAAATCGTACCGTCGAGGAAGAGCGCGTTGGGGCAATCCAATGTATCGCGAAACAGCGTCGCGAAATCATGGAAGCGCACCGGCCGCTTCGAGACGACGAAAACCACCTCGCCCCCTGTCGTCACGCCGACGCCGTTGCGGGTCTTGAAGCTCGTGCTGTCGGGCAGGAAACGCGGATGCAGCTTGCCGTCGATCACCAGCATCGGCCCGGATTGCGTGGCGAAGCTTGGCGTAAGCTTGGCGTCGCGATAGGCATCCGCCGCCATAACCCCCGCCTTGCCGTCATCGACGTAGAACACCCCGTTCGGCAGCAGGTGGAAATTGCCCCAGCCGGAATTGGTGTTGAGCGGCGCCTGCTCGCGGCCCTCCTCGATATGCAGACCGACCGGCGACAGGTCGTCGTGGTACATGCCGCCATTCATGGCAAAGCTCATATATTCGTCGCGATGGCGCAATTCGAGCGACAGCGCCCGGAAGGAGCGAAAGGGCACGCCGGCCTGGTCCTTGTTGTAGAGGCGGATATCGCTTTCCGCAGGATCAAAGCTGCAGGCGACATAGTCCTGGCCGAGATGGCTGACATCGCGGCAGGCGCCGAGCGCAGGCCCGGCAAGGCCAGCGGAAAGAACGGCACCGACGAGAAAGGGTTTTGGAAAAAGCGGCATGGCGAAAGGTCCAATCGAATCAGCCACCAAGCATGACCGAGATTGCGGCGGTTCTGGCGCAATGCCACTGCGGCATCTCGCGCTTGCCGCTAACCGCCCGCAATCATCCCCATGGCTATCACGAGACCATAACATCCGGCCGCGGCCGCCAGCCCGAAGATCACGCAAAGGCAGGCAAAGCCGCCGACGCCTGCGAGCACATAGGACTTGGGATCGCGATTGAGCACGTCCTGCGACAGTGACAGCAGCAGGCGCTTTTCTCTCAGCGTCGTCGCAAGTTTCACCGCATGGCGCTTGGCTTCCTTCTGCACCTCACTGAAATTGTTGCCGATTGCCAGGAACGTGAGAAGCAGGCCAAGAGCGCTGACGGTCAGCGCGAACTTCCTCAAGATGTCGATCGCATCGGGAAGGAAGCCGCTGGAAAGCACCGAACGGTCCACCAGCGCATCGAAACCGGTGATGCAGGCGGCAATGACGGCGGCGTGGCCGGCGCCGATCGCCAGCAGGCGCTTGAAGGCCTCATCGAGGATCTGGCTGTTGGCGGCGTGAATGCTGTCGAGACGAGAGATCTGCGCTTCCACCTCCTCGCGCGACAGGTGCGGAGGATAGTTACTCACGGATACGACTGGGCTGCCTCTCATACGATGGACTCCAACGCCACGCCGTCCAGATCGGTGTAAATTCGATAATATTATCTTTCCAAGACATCTCCAATTTTAGTCATTTTGGAGATTTCCACCATCTTTGCGAGCGGCGCGACGAACCGGATTGTTGAAACCACCATGATCTTGGGGCTGGCGATCGCAAATCATAAAGGTGATCGATTCTCGTGGGTTAGAACGATGAGGCCGGAAGAGGCACGTCGTCCCGCTCCAGCACTTCGAGCCTAGAGCATCTCACTTGAGACCGTCGCACTAGAGGCTGAGCGCCACCATGTGGAAGCGGAGTTGTCCTTCGGGGTAGCGATAGCCGGCACCGACGGGACAGGCATTGCGAGAAAGACAGCCGGACGAGAGGCAACCCGCCCTGCCCGCTTCGCTGCGAAGATGGCTACGGCAGAGCCCGACATCGAAACGCTCGTCAGTGAGCGCGCTAACCGGACAGGCGGACATGCAGGGCTTGGCCGTGCAGCGGTCGCAAGGGTGCTCCGCCGCGCGCTCGCCGGTCTCCGGAAGTGGCCTGTCGAAAACAAGCGCACCGCGATAGCCATGCCAGAGCCCGTAGCGCGGATGGATGAGGATGCCTGGTGGCGACGCCTTCAAGCCCTCGGCTCGCATGGCCCATTGCTGAAAGGGCTGCCAGGGCGGATCCGACGGGAAATAGGCGGTTGCGCCACGCGCGTCGGCAATCGGCTGGATCACCGCCTTCGACCAGTTGTCGAGCGGATCGGCACCACCACCACGATCCGGCAATCCATCTCGCCAGCGGCTGAAGGGCTGCCAGAACGAGCCGCCGACATTGCCGATCAGCACCACGCTTGCGGCCGGCCGCCCATCCGCAAGCAGCGGCGCTGCCTCCGCGGCGGAAAAATTCACCGTTCCACGCAAAAAAAGTCCGTGCGGCTGAAGCGCCGCACGGACTATCTCGATAATTGTGTCCGCTGTCGCGGAAGGCGCCATCATTTCGGTTTCGGCCCCTGATGTTCGTAATGCGGGCGCCAGACCTCCTTCTGGATCATGTCGGCCACCTGCGCCGCGCCGCCTTGCTCCCTGGCTCGCTCGGGACCCTTTCAGGTGAAGGCGTCCGGCATCGAGTTCTTGCGCTGATCAATGAAGGCCTTGAGTTTTTCGTCGATCTCGGGATCGAGGTAAGGCGCCTCGTAATGTTCCAGCCAGCTACGGCAGAGCGCATTGGCGCGCTGCTCGATGCGCTTTTCGCCTTCCACTTCCCACTGCTCGAAGGAATTGTTGTCGGCGAGCGGCGAACGGTAGAACGCAGTCTGGAAGTTGGCCTGGGTATGGGCGCAGCCGAGATAGTGGCTGCCGGGACCCACTTCGCGGATAGCGTCCAGCGCCTGGGCATTTTCCGAGAGATCCACGCCTTCGGCCATCTTCTGCATCATGCCGAGCTGGTCCTGGTCGATCATGAACTTCTCGTAGGACGAGATCAGACCGCCTTCGAGCCAGCCAGCCGCGTGCAGCACGAAGTTGGTGCCGGCAAGAAGCGTCATGTTCAGAGTGTTGGCCGATTCGTGCGCTGCCTGCGCATCCGGCACCTTGGAGCCGCAGAGCGAGCCGCCGGTACGGAAGGGCAGCTTGAGGCGACGCGCCAGCTGGGCAGCACCATAGGAGACCAGCGACGGCTCCGGCGTGCCGAAGGTCGGCGCGCCCGACTGCATCGAGATCGAGGCGGCAAAGGTGCCGAACAGCACCGGCGCGCCCTTGCGGATGAGCTGGGTAAAGGAGGCGCCGGCGAGAACCTCGGCAAGAATCTGCGTCAGCGTGCCGGCAACCGTCACCGGGCTCATGGCGCCGGAGAGAATGAAGGGCGAAAGCACGCAGGCCTGGTTATGGCGGGCATAGACCTTGAGCGCGCCCACCATGGTCTCGTCGAAGACCATCGGCGAGTTGGCGTTGATGAGGTTGAGGGTCACGCAGTTGTTTTCGACGAAGTCGTCGCCGAAGACGATCTTCGCCATGGCGATCGTGTCTTCGGCACGTTCCGGCGCCGTCACCGAGCCCATGAAGGGTTTGTCGGAATATTTGATATGGCTGTAGACCATATCGAGGTGGCGCTTGTTGACGGGGATATCGACCGGCTCGCAGACCGTGCCGCCGGACGAATGCATCGACGGCGCCATATAGGCTAGCTTCACGAAATTGCGGAAATCCTCGATCGTCGCGTAGCGGCGGTTGCCTTCAAGGTCGCGCACGAAGGGAGGGCCGTAGACCGGCGCGAAGATCGTGGCCTTGCCGCCAACCTGGGCGCTGCGCTCCGGGTTGCGGGCATGCCAGGTGAATTCGGATGGAGCGGTCTTCAGGAGCTCGCGGCAGAGACCCTTGGGAAAATGCACGCGCTGGCCGCGCACGTCGGCGCCGGCCTGCTTCCAGAGTTCGAGCGCCTCGGCATCGTCACGGAACTCGATGCCGATTTCCTCGAGAATCGTATCGGCATTGCGCTCGATGAGCTGCAAGCCTTCCTCGTCGAGAACCTCGTATTCGCGAATCTTGCGCTGGATATAGGGCAGAGACGGTCCCGGACCGCCACCGGTGCGCGATGCACGCCGTGCTGCCGCTCCCCGTCCCTCGCCACGCGCGCGGCGGCCGCCGCCTTCACCCTGATCTGTCACGTCGCTCATTCGCTTTTCCTCTCCCGCGCATCACTTTTTGCGCCTTCAAGCATCAATTGGTCCTAATGCTACCAAGCATCGGGGGCCTTGCGGGTCTCAATGCGCCAAGGAGTGGCGCAACTCGAACACTACCGAGAAGCGACCACAGGACGCGAAAAACCGCGTGGCGCGAATATATTGTTTTTGTTAAGAATATGCAGGCACCGAAAGAAGCTGCCGTCTCGTCGCTTTTTGTCATATGCGACGTCGCTTTCAAAAACAGATTTTTAGAGATCGAACGCTATGGATTGATCGACGCGTCTGAAAATTTCGCGCGACTGTGCCAGGAACCGAGGAACCCCAATATGGCAGACGATGAAATCATTCTCGAGGACCTTTCCGACGAAGAACTCGTGCAGCAGATGCACGACGACCTCTATGACGGCCTGAAGGAGGAAATCGAGGACGGGACCCACATCCTGCTCAAGCGCGGCTGGACGCCCTACGACGTCCTGACCCAGGCGCTGGTCGAAGGCATGCGCATCGTCGGCATCGACTTCCGCGACGGCATCCTGTTCGTGCCGGAAGTGCTTTTGTCGGCAAACGCCATGAAGGCCGGCATGACGATCCTGCGCCCGCTGCTCGCCGAAACCGGCGCACCGAAGCTCGGCAAGATGGTGATCGGCACCGTCAAGGGCGACATTCACGACATCGGCAAGAACCTCGTCGGCATGATGATGGAAGGTGCGGGCTTCGACGTCGTCGACCTCGGCATCAACAACCCGGTCGAAAACTATCTCGAAGCGATCGAGCGCGAGCAGCCGGACATTCTCGGCATGTCGGCGCTCTTGACGACCACCATGCCCTACATGAAGGTCGTCATCGATACCTTGAAGGAAAAGGGCCTGCGCGACGATTACGTCGTTCTCGTCGGCGGTGCACCGCTCAACGAGGAATTCGGCAAGGCTGTCGGCGCCGATGCTTATTGCCGCGACGCGGCGATCGCCGTCGAAACCGCCAAGGACTTCATGAAGCGCAAGCACAACCGCCTGGCGGCTGGCTAAAGCTTCGGATCATCCGAAATGAAAAAGCCGGCCGCAGAAGTGAAATCCGCGGCCGGCTTTCTTATGTCTGTCGGGCTCGCTGCTCGGTCAGAGGCATTGCACCGGATCCGCTCATCGTTTCATCGAAACACTGAACGGATCATGCTCTGTAGAGCCGCGCTCTTCGAGACAGCGTTAGTTGACGGAGTGTGCGACCTTCTTGCCAGCCGCCTGTGTCGCGTTGACCGTGTTTGCGGTATCCTGCCCGATGCCGCGGATGGTGTTGCCGCAGGCAGTGAGCGTTGAGAGGGCGACGAGGACGGCGCCGACGATCGCAAGACTCTTAACTTTCATGGTCAGGGTTCCTTCCCGCTATGTGCCAATTGGAATCAAGATGGAAAAAATATCGTCGGCAATAGAACGTGCACAACCGAAAAAAGTTCACGTGATCGGTTGTGGCGCCATCGCCCGTGAAATCCTGGCGATCTGCGATGCAAACGGGCTCGACCATATCGATCTCAACTGTCTGCCCGCCATCTGGCACAACACGCCGGAAAAGATCACGCCGGGCATTCGTGACGCCATCGCCAAGGCCCGCACCGAAGGCTTCGAGCGCATCTTCGTCGCCTATGCCGATTGCGGCACCGGCGGGCATCTCGACCGGTTGTGCGAGGAGGAAAAGGTCGAGCGCATCCCTGGCCCGCACTGTTATTCCTTCTTTGCCGGGAACGCGGATTTCGCCCGCCGCTGGGACGACGACATCACCGCCTTCTTCCTGACTGACTTCCTCGCCCGCCAGTTCGAAGCCTTCGTCATCGAGCCGCTCGGTCTTGATCGGCATCCGGAACTGAGGGACATGTATTTCGGCCATTACCGCAAGCTGGTCTATCTCTCGCAGCAGGAGGACAAAACCCTGCAGGAAAAGGCGAAGAAGGCGGCCGAGTATCTGGGCCTCGAATACGAATACCGCTTCACCGGCTATGGCGACCTGACGGGGTCGCTTCTCAGCGCGTGAGGCATGCAGACGACGGCGGGCCTCAAGCGGCGACAGCATCACCTGACAAGGAGCGGCGGTCCTGTGGTTTCAGCCCCGCGCCAGTTAGCGGTCTGCAGGCGGATCGAGGCTGACGTAGATCATGCGCCGTGGGGGCCGCTTGCGCTCCTCTTCTAATCGGGCACGTTCGCGCCCGAGCCACAGAGCGCCGGCCGCACCGACGAATAGCAAAAATCCGACGCCGATCAGGCCGAAAACCGCTACAAAGATGGGATTTTCAAAAAGTTCGCCTCTGCGGCTCGTTGTTTCCCAACCGACCGGCATCGGGACACCAACGGAAAAAGCGATCCCGGCAAAACTTGGCATTACAAAATGGCGAAAGGGTCTCCAAGGCAGAGACTGCGTCAAAGTAAATGGATAGCGTCGCCCGGTGCGGTAGCATTTCACGGCGGCAATCACAGAAGCGATGCCAACAGCCAAGTAAATGATAAGACACGCCGAAAAATAGAACCTTATGTCTTCGACAGGGACCGTTGCCTGAAGTTTCGGGCTTCGAACCAGAACTTCGGCAAGAACGTCATCGCTTTCTCTGCCCATGGAAGGTCGAACAGGTGGCGCGGCAGCAAGACCAGAAGACCATAGCTCCCGAAAACCGCAAGAAGTGGTCCCCATCCGGAGAGAAATCCATAAAATTTCTGAAAGGATGGATCATCGACGCCCTCCGCCAGTTGCAGAGGCGTTTGAACTTTCTTGCTTCTGGTCACCACCGGTCTCGCCTCCCCCGCATCACAGCCGCTAGACCACAACTAAGTCTGCGACCCTTTGCAATCAAGCGTTGCTTTTGCCAGGATTCGGAATCATGCGCTTTACGTCAAATCAAATATAGGGTACCCCCCTATATGATATTGCGGAGATCGGCATGAGCAACCACCACCATGATCGCCATCATCACCACCACGGGCATGCGCACGACGAGAAGCGCGTGCTTGCCGCACACCATGATCATGTCTTCCTTGGCGCCGGTCACCAGCGCAACGAGCGGCGGACCTGGATCGTCATCGCGGTCACCGCAACGATGATGGTGGTCGAGATCGCCGCCGGTCAGGTCTTCGGATCGATGGCGCTCGTCGCCGATGGCTGGCACATGTCCACCCATGCAGCCGCGATGCTGATCGCAGCGCTCGCCTATCTCTATGCGCGCAAGCACTCGAACAATCGCCGCTTCACCTTCGGCACCGGAAAGCTAGGTGACCTCGCGGGCTTCTCTAGCGCCATCGTGCTGGCGCTCATCGCGCTGTTGATCGGCTGGGAAAGCCTGCGCCGCCTCAACGCGCCGGTCACGATCGATTTCAGCGAGGCGATCCTCGTTGCCGTCGCCGGCCTCATCGTCAACCTCGTCTGCGCCTGGCTGTTGAAGGACGATCACAGCCACGACCACCATGGGCATCATCATGGACACCACCAGGCGCACCATGGCGGACAGGATCGAAACCTGCGCGCCGCCTATCTGCACGTCCTTGCCGACGCGCTGACCTCGGTTCTCGCCATCGTCGCCCTCGCTCTGGGCGCGATCTATGGCTGGCTGTGGCTCGATCCCGCCATGGGCATCGTCGGCGCGCTCGTCATCGCACGCTGGTCCTTCGGCCTCATCCGCGACACCGGCGCAACTCTGCTCGACTACCTCCCCGATGGCGAAGACCTGCCGGACGAGATCGGCGAGATCGTTGCCAAGGAAGATGCCGAGATCGTCGATCTGCACGTCTGGCAGCTCGGGCCGGGCCACCACGGCGCGATCGTCTCGATCGTTGCCGACAACCCGCGGGCGCCGTCCTATTATCGCGAGAAGCTTGCCGCCATCCACGATTTGTCGCATGTGACGGTGGAGGTGGAACCACGGGCCGCATAGCGGCTGCGCCCGAAACCGGAGTATCCGATGACCCATACCATCCGCGAGAAGCAAAAACTCATCAACCGGGTCCGCCGCCTGCGCGGCCAGATGGAGGCGGTCGAGCGGATGCTGGAAGAGGAAAAGGGCTGCGCCGAAGTCATGCAGGTGATCGCCGGCATCCGCGGCGCGGTCAACGGACTGATGGCGGAAGTCGTCGAGGACCATATCCACATGCACCTGGCCGCCGCCGACCTGTCACAGAAGGATCGCGACGAAGCGGCGGCCGAACTGGTGGACGTGGTGCGCGCCTATATGAAGTAGGCTGGGCAAAAACCACGCGAATGCCCGCTTCGCGCTTCCGGCAGAGGGCTAAGTCCCATGCGGCGGAATCAGCGAACAGGTGCCTTGCGAGCTGATTTCGAACGGGTTCAGGGGTCAGGCCCGCATTCATCCGCGCATCGGCGCGGCTGCCCTAAGCCGCCCTAAGATCTCAGAAGCGAAGCTCGATCACGTCGGGAGGGGTCCTGGTATAATCGGAGTAGCGAATCCACCGCGGTTCGACCCGGAACACGACGGCGCCCTTCTCGACAAACTCCCTCTCGGCCGGAACGCTTTTGATATGCGCTTCCTGGTATCGCTCGAGATCATCGGCAGAAACCTTCGCTGCCTCGCCCTCATATTGAATTGTGATGCCGTTATCCCAGCCTATGACGAGCGCCACATGGCTCTGGTCGGAGAGATTGGCGAATTTGCGCGTGTGTTCGAACGTGTCGAACACGATTGCCAGGTCGTCGCGCACCGAAAAGTCGATGGCAGCGGCTTCGGGCCTGCCATCCCGGCTGCTGGTCGCGATCACGGCCAGGGTGTGCTGCCTCAGGAATTCGAGGATCATGTGTCTGGCTTGAATGTCGCCCATTGCTTCATCCTCCGGGATGACCGGGTGCGTTGCCGGTGGAAGCGAATTCGGTCCATGCTGCCAAGCTCAGCTTGACAAGGCGGTGGAGCGAGTCAAGGTGATTGCATGGCTATCGGCAACCATGCGGCGAACCGGCGGCAGCGCGGCGCCCTTGCCGTGAGGCCAGGCTGAAGAAGTTCACCACGCCTGTCGGAGGAGACAGCAGTGAAAGTCCTCGACTATGTGCCCTACGCCCTGGGATGCGCGGCCGGGCTGCTTCTGGCTCTGCTGATCGGTGCGATCTGCAACCTGACAGAAGACGTCGCACTGGTTGAATCCGTGGCTCTCGTCGTTCTCGGCGGCGGTGTGGCCGAATGGTACTGGAACCAGTTAAGCCGGCGGTAACGGGCAAGCCCGCATATCTGTGGCCCTGTTCATCCGCGGGGCCGCCATGACCGAAATCGCCAGTCCGAATCAAGCCGCAGGCAAGCGCCCGGGCCGCGTCGTCGTCGTCACGGCGGGCGGGGAAAACCCGTGGATCATGATCAATGCGCTCGCGGCGCGCTTTGCCGATGTGACCGTTTTCGAGGAACAGCCGGAATCAAAGGGCCTGTTCCTGCGCCGCCGAGCCCGCAAGCTCGGCTGGGTAACCGCACTCGGCCAGCTTGCCACCATGATCGCCTCGCGCTTCGGCAAGCGTTTCACCCGCAGGCGTGCCGAAGAGATTCTCGCCATCTACAAGGTCTCGGGGAAATCCGCCCCCTCGATCCCGATCAGATCCGTCGCCTCGATCAACGACGCCGATGCAATCGCTCAAGCGCGCGCGCTGAAACCCGATGTCGTCTTCCTGATCAGCTGCCGCATGCTGAAGGCAGAGACGCTGGCGGCGATGCCCTGCCCCGTCATCAATTTCCACGCCGGCATCAACCCGGCCTATCGCGGTCTGATGGGCGGCTACTGGGCGCGGGTCAACAACGACGTGGAAAACTTCGGCGCCACCGTGCATCTGGTCGATGCCGGCGTCGACACCGGGGGCGTGCTCTACCAGTCGCGCCAGAAGCCGGCCAGAAGCGATACGATGCACACCTATCCACTGCTCCAGACGGCGGCATCCACCGAGATCGCGATCGCCGCAATCACGGATGCGCTCGACGGAAATCTGCGGACCATCGATGTCGCAGGTCCGTCACGGCAATGGTTTCACCCACCGATCTGGACCTGGGTATGGAACGGCCTGACGCGTCGCATCTGGTAGGCTAAAACGCACCGCTTCCGTCGGCTGGCTGCGGCCTAAAAGCCTGATACTGCGGGCAATCCGTCCCGATCTCTGGCGCCTACTTGCCAAGTGTCAACCGGCACTTGCGCATCACCGCCAAGACGTCTGATATGGCATCCGCGCCAGCGTCGTTTTTGGACATATCCGACGTCGTGGCGAGATGAGCCCGGACGCCGGTACATGCGCATTGTCGCAGGACGAGGAGAACAACACCCCATGGCAGATCGCATTATCGTCTACTGGCGCGACATTCCGGCCCAGGTCATCATCAAGAAGGGCCGCACGACGGCAAAGCGCGAGCTGTCGCTGCGTTTCACCGAGGCGATCGACATGTGCGCCATGCGCACCGGAGCGGCTGAAACCGACGACTATCTGGCCGAATGGCGCAAGGCCGATCCGGTGCCGGTCTCCGACGATCTGGAAACGGAAGCCGACAGCGCCGCCGCCGAGCTCGAAGCCGCCTATGACCGCGAACGTCTGGTCGCACTCGTCAAGGCCGGAGGCCGCGACAATGGCTGATGCCAAACCGCCGAGCGAGCAGAAGATCCTGAAGGGCAACGCAGCACCTGGCGCCAAGGCCGCAACCGGCGCGTTCACGCCCTCAGGCGTGTCGCCGAGCCGCCGCTCGCGCCACAAATATACCGTCCGCCTCTGGGCGGTCCGCAACTCCCGCTTCCTCGAATGGTTCTACAACCGATTCGCCGACATGTTCCTGCTGCTTCATCCGCTGTGGAACGCCATCGGCTACGGCCGGGTCGAGCGGCCGGTGACTTTCATCGAGCGCCACGTGAAAGGCTTCCTCTTTGACTGTCGCATGTGCGGCCAGTGCGCGCTGTCGTCGACCGGCATGTCCTGCCCGATGAACTGTCCGAAGCAGCTGCGCAACGGCCCCTGCGGCGGCGTACGCGCCAACGGCAATTGCGAAGTCGAGCCGGACATGCCCTGCGTCTGGGTGCAGGCCTGGAAGGGCTCGCAGAACATGGAGAAGGGCAAAGCGATCATGAACGTGCAGAAGCCGGTCAACCAGTCGCTGCGCGAAACCTCGTCCTGGCTGCGCGTGACGGCGGAAGCCGCAGCGCGCCGTGAAGCGGCATCCAAGGAAGGCCAGGCATGAGCCCCGATATCAATCCCTTCGACCCCGGCGCACCGCTCGAGCACCTGCCCGGCCATTCCTCCCGCGGCCGCCTGGAGCGCGTGCTGCGCCGCGGCGAGTTTGCCGTCACCGCCGAGCTCAACCCGCCCGACAGCGCCAACCCGCAGGACGTCTACGAGCGCGCCGCGATCTTCGACGGCTGGGTCGACGGCATCAACGCGGTCGACGCGTCAGGCGCCAACTGCCACATGTCCTCGGTCGGCATTTGCGCGCTGCTGACGCGTATGGGCTATGCGCCGATCATGCAGATCGCGTGCCGCGACAAGAACCGCATCGCCATCCAGGGCGACGTGCTCGGGGCGTCTGCCATGGGCGTGCAGAACATCATGTGCCTCACCGGCGACGGTGTGCAGGCCGGCGACCAGCCGGGCGCCAAGCCCGTCTTCGACCTCGATTGCATGTCGCTGCTCGAAACCGTGCGCATCATGCGCGACAACTCCAAGTTCCTCTCGGGCCGCAAGCTGACGACACCGCCGCAGGTGTTCCTCGGCGCTGCGATCAACCCCTTTGCACCGCCCTACGACTTCCGCCCCTATCGCCTCGCCAAGAAGATCGAGGCCGGGGCGCAGTTCGTGCAGAGCCAGTACTGCTTCGACGTGCCGATGTTCCGCGAATACATGAAGAAGGTGCGCGATCTCGGCCTGCACGAAAAATGCTACATTCTCGTCGGCGTCGGGCCGATGGCATCCGCCAAGACCGCCCGCTGGATCCGCTCGAACGTGCCGGGCATCCATATTCCCGATAGCGTGGTGGCACGCCTGGAAGGCGCGCAGGACCAGAAGAAGGAAGGCAAGCAGCTCTGCATCGACATCATCAACGAGGTAAAGGAGATCGAAGGCGTCTCCGGCATCCACGTGATGGCCTACCGCCAGGAAGAATATGTCGCAGAGATCGTGCATGAGTCGGGCGTCTTGAAGGGCCGCAAGCCCTGGAAGCGCGAGACGCTGCCCGCCGATCAGCTGGTCGCCGAGCGCCTGGAGCAGATCCGCGAAGGCAAGGAAGAGAACCAGCAGCAGATGGCCGAAGCCGCGGCCCATCATACGCATTGACCAGGAAAAGCCGGCACCGGTGACCCCGGCGCTATCATCGACTTCAAGGGCGTGGTTACATAGCGCCCGCCGCCACAGGACAAAGGACCCTGCATGACCCGGACCATCGTCGCTTCCGCCACCCGCGAGATCATCATCGGCTTCGACCAGCCGTTCTGCGTCATCGGCGAACGCATCAACCCGACAGGCCGCAAGAAGCTCGCCGCCGAGATGATCGAGGGTAACTTCGACACGGTCATCAAGGACGCGCTGGAGCAGGTTGCAGCAGGCGCGACCATGCTCGACGTCAACGCCGGCGTCACCGCCGTCAACCCGAACGAGACCGAACCGCCGCTGCTGGTCAAGACGCTGGAAATCGTCCAGGGCCTCGTCGACGTGCCGCTGTCGATCGACAGCTCCGTCACCGCCGCGATCGAGGCCGCGCTGCGCGTCGCCAAGGGCCGTCCGCTCGTCAACTCGGTCAC
Organism: Ensifer adhaerens; assembly: GCF_020035535.1. Lineage (NCBI taxonomy): Bacteria > Pseudomonadati > Pseudomonadota > Alphaproteobacteria > Hyphomicrobiales > Rhizobiaceae > Ensifer > Ensifer adhaerens. The sequence continues at coordinate 2,006,849 of NZ_CP083349.1, forward strand.
CGGCGAGGAAGAGAAGCTCGAAGCGATCCTGCCGCTCTGCAAGAAATATGACGTGCCGGTCGTTGCCATCTCCAACGACGAGACCGGCATTTCCGAGGACCCGGACGTGCGCTTTGCCGTTGCCAAGAAGATCGTCGAGCGCGCCGCCGACTACGGCATCAAGCCGCACGACATCGTCGTCGACCCGTTGGTCATGCCGATCGGCGCCATGGGCACGGCCGGCCAGCAGGTCTTCGCACTGCTGCGACGCCTGCGTGAGGAACTGAAGGTCAACACCACCTGCGGCCTCTCCAACATCTCCTTCGGCCTGCCGCACCGCCACGGCATCAATGCCGGCTTCATCCCCATGGTCATCGGCGCCGGCATGACGTCTGCGATCATGAACCCCTGCCGTCCGCAGGAGATGGAAGCCGTGCGCGCCGCCAACGTATTGAACGGCACCGACCCGAACTGCACCCACTGGATCAAGACCTACCGCGACCACAAGCCGGCCGAAGGCGGCCACGTCGTTGCCGCAGCAGCCCCTGCCGGCGCTGGCGGCGGTCGCCGCGGCGGTCGCGCGGCCCGCACAGGTGGCGCCGCTGCAAGCGAATAGGTCTGTCTCTGCGAACATACCTGGAAGGGAGAAGGACGATGAGAAGCCAACTGCGCCTCCTTGCCGTCATTCTCCCTTTGGCCGTTATCACCAGATGCGCGTTGTTTGAGGATGCGGCCGAATTTCAGCGCTTCTAGGTGGCACTGCGGACCTATGTTGTACCGGTGATCATCGTCACTGCGGTCGTGCTTGGAGCAATCATCCTCGCCAGCGTCGCAAAGAAGGTCGATCTCGGGCCACAGGAGCGCGTGATCAAAACTTGCATCTGGGGCAGCTCAGCGATCCTGGCAGCGGCCTTTGCCTACGCATTCGCAGTCGTGAAGCTTGCCGGGACACAATAGCGGCGCACTTCATCGCTTCCATCTGCCAATGCAAACGTGGAGATCACCATGACACGCCGCCTTCGCCTCGATGCCGCAGCCCTCTGGTTCGAAGCCCCCTTCGTCATCGCCGTCCGGCTGCAGGAGATGCAGATGGCGGCGCTGACCGGCAAGACGCAGGATGTGACCGAGCTTCACCGCATGATCTCCGAGAAGATAGCGGCCACGGCCGAAAGCGTCGTTGCCGTCAATGTCGCCCTCTGGAAAGCCGCCTTCGACAATACCGTCCGCCTGATGACCGGCGGCACCGCTTCGGGCCACGGCGCGGCGATTGCTTCCGCAGCGCTGAGGCCCTATGGCAAGAGGGTGCGCAGCAACGCCCGGCGTCTGTCGCGCAAGTAACCCTGACCGGCCACCGAGCCTATGCCTTAACTGTTTGAAACAGATGCTTCCATGTCGGGATTGGACAACTATCGGGCGGCGTTCCGGTGCAGTCTGAAACCGTTTAGCCGTGCTTCGCTCACGAGATGAAGCACCTTATCGGTGCTTCACTCCGGAGTTGAAGCGGACCTGACGAAAGACCCGAGCATGCGCACCGAAGGCACTACCGAGATCGAGACCAACATGACCGAAGCCCCCCAAAAGGAACCTCTGGTGCTGTTCATGCCTTCGGGCAAGCGCGGCCGCTTCCCGGTGGGCACCCCGGTTCTCGATGCGGCCCGCAAGCTCGGCGTCTATGTCGAAAGCGTGTGCGGTGGCCGCGCCACCTGCGGGCGCTGTCAGATCGAGGTGCAGGAAGGCAATTTCGCCAAGCACAAGATCGTCTCCTCGCTGGAGCACATCTCGGAAAAGGGCGCCAAGGAAGAGCGCTACGAGAAGATCCGCGGCCTGCCGGATGGCCGTCGCCTCTCCTGCTCCGCCCAGATCCTCGGCGATCTCGTCATCGACGTGCCGCAGGACACCGTCATCAACGCCCAGGTCGTGCGCAAGGCCGCGACCGACCGGGTGATCGAACGCAACGCCGCCATCCAGCTCTGCTATGTCGAGGTGGACGAACCTGACATGCACAAGCCGCTCGGCGACCTCGATCGTCTGAAGGTGATGCTGGAGAAGGACTGGGGCTGGAAGGACCTGTTGATTGCGCCGCACCTGATCCCGCAGGTGCAGGGCATCCTGCGCAAGGGCAACTGGGCCGTTACCGCTGCCATCCACCGCGACATGGATTCCTCGCGCCCCTTCATCGTCGGCCTGTGGCCAGGCCTGAAGAACGAAGCCTATGGCGTTGCCTGCGATATCGGCTCGACCACCATTGCAATGCACCTGGTGTCTCTGCTTTCCGGCCGTATCGTCGCGTCTTCGGGCACGTCCAACCCGCAGATCCGTTTCGGCGAAGATCTGATGAGCCGCGTCTCCTACGTGATGATGAACCCGGACGGGCGCGAGGCGATGACCAAGGCCGTGCGCGAGGCCGTCAACGGCCTGATCGGCAAGGTCTGCGCCGAGGGTGAGGTCGACCGCCACGACATTCTCGACATGGTCTACGTCGCCAACCCGATCATGCATCACCTGTTCCTCGGCATCGACCCGACGGAACTCGGCCAGGCGCCGTTTGCGCTCGCCGTCTCCGGCGCGCTGCAATACTGGGCGCACGAGCTGGAGATCGACGTCAACCGCGGCGCCAGGCTCTATATGCTGCCCTGCATCGCCGGCCATGTCGGCGCCGATGCGGCGGGCGCCACGCTCTCGGAAGGGCCCTATCGCCAGGACAAGATGATGCTGCTCGTCGATGTCGGCACCAATGCCGAGATCGTCCTCGGCAACAAGGACCGCGTCGTCGCCGCCTCGTCACCGACGGGGCCTGCCTTCGAGGGTGCTGAAATCTCGTCGGGCCAGCGCGCCGCCCCCGGCGCGATCGAGCGCGTTCGCATTAACCCGGAAACGCTGGAGCCGCGCTTCCGCGTGATCGGCGTCGAAAAGTGGTCCGACGAGGATGGCTTTGACGAAGCCGCGGCTAGCGTCGGCGTCACCGGCATCTGTGGCTCGGCGATCATCGAGATCGTTGCCGAGATGTATCTCTCCGGCATCATCTCCGAGGATGGCGTCGTCGATGGCGCAATGGCGGCAAAGAGCCCGCGCATCATCCCGAACGGCCGCACCTTCTCCTATCTGCTGCATGACGGCGAGCCGCGCATCACGGTGACGCAGAACGACATCCGCGCAATCCAGCTCGCCAAGGCCGCCCTTTATGCCGGCATCAAGCTCTTGATGGAAAAGCAGGGCGTCGATCATGTCGACACCATCCGCTTCGCCGGCGCCTTCGGCTCCTTCATCGACCCGAAATACGCGATGGTGCTCGGCCTCATCCCGGACTGCGACCTCGAAGACGTGAAGGCCGTCGGCAACGCGGCCGGCACCGGCGCGCTGATGGCGCTCCTGAACCGCGGCCACCGCCGCGAGATCGAGCAAACCGTCAGCAAAATCGAGAAGATAGAGACGGCGCTTGAATCAAAGTTTCAGGAGCATTTCGTCAACGCCATGGCCATGCCCAACAAGGTCGACGCGTTCCCGAAGCTCTCGACCGTGGTCACCTTGCCCGAGCGCAAGGTGACGGCGGATGATGGCGAGGGTGGCGGCAGGCGGCGGAGAAGAAGCCGGGAGTAGTCCGGTAACCATTCCACGCAGTCGCTAATCTCTGCCGTGTCGAAATACGACAACCGCCGTATGTCCTCGTTCTCACCACAGGTCTACGCCGAGGTCGGCGCGCCTTTGCGCGTGCCTTGAACCAAGGAGAGACCAATGAAAATCATCATCGCGATTGCGGCATCGCTTGCATTTGCCGGGTCCGCCTTCGCTGCGGGTTCGCTGGCGCCCGCCGATAATCAGCCAGCTGCCAAGGCCATGAAAGCAATCGAGCTGGCCGCCGGCAGCGGAAAAACCAACACGACGCCGGGCCTTGGCAGTTCCAGCCGCCCGCGCGGCAAATCCCCGTCTTTTGGCTGATGCAAACGAAGGGCGGCACCGGCCGCCCTTCGTTCCCTGAAAGTGAACCCTGACGCACCGGCGAAAGTCGTCGTTCGGTCACGCATCGGGCCATCTTGCTCGTTGGTGAATGTGGACACTGGAGATTTCAGCTTGCCTTAAATCCGGCGGCAGGCGACGGTCTGATCAAACCTATTCTTTGAACTGGCATCCAAAACCGATGAACGACAAAATTCTCGATACCCTGACCGGCATGTATTTCACCGTCGACGATCCGGATGGAACCTACGGCACCGGCCAAGTGATCCGGCTTGCCGCCGAAGGCATCTATTTCATCCGCTACGACGGGAACGAGGTGGAACTGCCGATGGAACTCGTCTCGATCGGCGAGATGCTGCAGACCACCGAAGAGGACTACAAGCTCTGGCGGTTCTTCGACACGATCGAGGAACGGGACAAGTGGATCGAGTGGCTGGACGCACCGTCGAAGCCAAGGGTCATCTCGCTGGTGCGACCGACACCGACGCCAACCAAGTAACCGACCCGACCCGGCGACAATTGCTCCGAGCGCGTGCGATCGGCTCTTGCAGCCCGGTGCCGCATGAAGGCGGCCACCGGGGTTCGTGCCGATGGCCGTCGTCAATCAGGAGCGCCGGTCAATAATAGGGCGACACGCATTCCTGGCGCGGCCCGTAATAGGGCTGGAACGTATTGTCGTAGGCGTTGTACGAACGATAGCGGTCATAGCACCATTGCACGTGAGCAGACGGCGCGTTGGAATAGACCCTGCGGGGTGGCTGCGCGATCGCGCCACCGATGACCACGCCGGCCCCGAAGGCGGCCAGCGGATACCACCAACCGTCACTGTGGCGGCGGTATCCATCGCGACGGTAGCGGTAGCCCTCGTAGCCATTGTAATAGCCGTAACGTGGGCCTGCATTGTAGCGGTTGCCGCCGTAGCGGTAGCCGTCGTAGCCGCGCTTGTGCGGCGGGCCGCCGTAGTGACCTGGCTTGTGGTGGACCAGCTCGACCGGTTGGGTGGCGGCCTGCCCCACCTTAACGGGCGACATGGGCACGGCCTGCGCCGAGACCGCCGACAGTGCCGTAGCCGCGGCTACGAGGACTGCACCTATTCTCTTCATGACTTCATCCAACAGTTATTCGTCGTGGCATTTTCCGGAACTCGCCATGAACGTGGGATGAACGTGCGCGGCGTGGCGCTACATCAGGTCTTAACGCACGGCTAACCATGGCCAGATCTCGGGTCCGCCATCATCGTCGAAATACGGCAGCTGCCGTATGTCACCAAGGTGCTGCCAGCGCTAAGCCAAGGCGCTCGCGCCTGATGCGCGTGGCTTGAACCGAGGACACAACTCATGAAGATCATCATCGCCGTGGCGGCATCGCTCGCTCTTGCGGGCTCCGCTTTCGCTGCCATTTCGCCTGCGCCCGCCGAAAAGCATCCCGCAGCCAAAACCGTTGGAACAGTGGAACTGGCCGGCGGGGTCAACAAGCCCGGAAGCCTCGGCAAAAACGGCAAGATCAATGAGAACCGCCAGAGAGGCAAGGTATCGAAATACGACGATTGACGGCATTGAGGGCGGCTGGGGCCGCCCTCAATGTCTCACGCTGGCTATGGATCCGTTGCGTCTGATTTCTTGCCCTGCGAAGTGCCGGCCGATCGGCTGCCCCGCCTCGCCCGGCCCCCGCCTCACCCGATCCTCGCCGCAAACGCCCCGAGCAGCCCCGCCCAACCGCCTTCTGAATCGAGCGAATTGCGGGCCTCCTCCGCTTTGGCGCCATAGTTCTGGAGGTTGCGATGCTCGAGCCGCACGGTCGTGCCGCCGGCGTCCGCCGGCTCGAACGTCACCTCCACCTCGGTGCGGAAGTCCTCATCGAAGGTCCATTCGGCATTGAGCTGCCAGGCAAAGAGGATGCGCCTCGGCGGCTCGTAGGCGAGCACCCGCCCCCAGTCCTTCTCCTCGCCCGACATGCCGATTTCATACCAGCGCCCGCCGGCCCGAGGCTCGACGACGACAGTCTTCTGCCCGCTCGTGGTCAGGCTATGGGTCTTCAGCCACCAGTCGCCCATTCGGGCCGTGAAATTCTCGAAGACGCGCTCCGCTGGGGCGCTGACGGTGACAGATTTCCGTACCGGGGCTGGCACGATCACTTGCATTCGCTGCCTCCCATTGATCGTCACAGGCGATCGTCATAGGTCGCAAGTCCGCGGGTCAGACGGTTGTGGCTGACCGCCATCCTCTGAACCAAACATTGGATGGTCATCGATCATCGAGCAGCCGGCAAGCTTTTACCAGCAGAACCGATCAAGCCCTTTCCCGCAATTTTCAGGCCGATTGGATCGGCGGCACGTGAAGTCGGCCAATCGACATCAGGCAGAAGCGCTATGCAGACAACAAAAAAGGCCGGGGCGAAACCGCACCGACCTTCCTCATCATCGCTCTTACACCAGTGCCAGTACATCCGTGGTCAAAAGTCTAAAGCGACGCGGCAATTGCGAGCGGCGAGAATTTTCAGCGCTCATAAGCAATACCGATGTCCGGGTATATAGGGGGCGATTGTGTTCGAAACAAGGTCGGAAATGACGAAACCGCCGCGCATTCGATGGAACGCGCGGCGCTTGCGTTGATGGCGGTGGTGACCGGCTTTACTGCGGCGTCAGGTCGAAGCCGAACCACTTCTCGGACAGGCGCTTGATGGTGCCATCGGCCTTGGCAGCGGAAATCGCGTCGTCGAACAGCGCCTTCAGCTCTGGGTCGCTCTTGCGTAGGCCGACGGAGCTGCCGGCGCCGAGGAAGCCGCCCTGAAAGCGGGGGCCGGTGATGACCATGTCGCTGTTGGCGGGCTTTTCGACGGTCGTCTTCAGGTAACCCATCGATGCCATGACGAAATCGACGCGGCCGGCGACGAGATCGAGATCGTGCTGCTCGGTCGTCTTGTATTCGCGCACCTCGACCACGCCCTTCAGGTATTCGTCGATGAAGCGGGCGGCGATCGAGGCGGTCTGGACGCCGATGGTCTTGCCTTCGATCAGCGGCTTCAGCTCTTCGACCGCCTTGCGGGCACCGGCCTCGTTGGAGGCGAGCGAGAAGAGTTCACCCTTCATCGGCAGGGTTTCGAGATCGCCGCCCTTCAGCGTGGCGAAGGCCTGACCGGTGCTGCCATAGGAGATCGAGAAGTCGATGACTTCCTTGCGCTTCTCGGTGGCCGACATGCCGGCCATGATCGCGTCGAACTTGCCGGCGTTGAGCGCCGGGATCATGCCATCGAAGGACTGGGCGATGACGGTGCATTCGACCTTCATATGGTCGCAGAGGATCTTGCTGAGCTCGATCTCGTAGCCGTCGAGCGTGCCGTCCGCCTTGGTGAGGTTATAGGGAGGAAAGGCGCCTTCGGTGGCGATCGTCACCTTCGTCCACTTCTTGTCCTCGGCCTGCGCCGGCATGGACATCAGCCCCGCGGCGACGGCAAGTGCCGACGCCATGATTGCGGTCGTCTTCTTCATTACAGCATTCCCCTTTTGTGGATGTTGATTGGTCGTTCTCTTGCGATTGCCCGGCCGCAGCCGGCGCAATCAACTCTTGATGAACTGGCGGAAGCGTTCGGACTTCGACCGGGTGAAGACCTCGTGCGGCGGCCCCTCCTCCTCGATCGTGCCCTTGTGCACGAACACGACGCGGCTCGAGACGTCGCGGGCAAAGCCCATCTCATGGGTCACCACCAGCATGGTGCGCCCCTCCTCGGCGAGACCGCGCATGACGCGCAGCACTTCGCCGACGAGCTCCGGGTCGAGCGCCGAGGTCGGCTCGTCGAAGAGCATCGCCTTCGGGCGCATGGCAAGCGCGCGGGCGATCGCGGCGCGCTGCTGCTGGCCGCCGGAGAGATGCGATGGATAGTGGTTGCGCTTGTCGGCGATGCCGACCTTGGCAAGCAGGGCTTCGGCCTCCTCGATCGCCTCGACGCGCGGGCGCTTCAGCACATGCACCGGCGCCTCGATCACGTTTTCAAGCACGGTCTTGTGAGACCAGAGATTGAAGCTCTGGAACACCATGCCGAGTTCGGAGCGGATGCGGTCCACCTGCTTCTGGTCGGCCGGGCGGCTGCGCCCGTCGCTCGATGTCTTCAGCCGGATCGCCTCGCCGGCCACCTCGATCGTGCCGGAATTCGGCACCTCCAGCATGTTGATGCAGCGAAGCAGCGTCGACTTGCCGGAGCCCGAGGATCCGAGAATGGAAATCACCTCACCCTCGCGCGCATCCAGCGACACGCCTTTCAGCACTTCGACGGGGCCGAAGCTCTTGTGAAGATCGTGCACGCGGATGGCAACCGGTGCGGTGACGGCAGCGGACATGTTCAAAGGGCTTCTCCCTTGAGTTGGGCAGAGATCGCCAGCGGCGCGCGCAGTTGCGGGTTCAGCCTGTGTTCGGCAAAAGCGACAAGCCGGGTCAGTGCGAAATTGATGGCGAGATAGATGAACCCCGCGACGACGAAGACCTCAATCACCCGGTAGCTCTCCGAAATGAGTTTGGCGGCAACGCCGGTGATCTCCATCAGCGTGATGATGGAGGCGAGCGAGGTCGCCTTGACCATGGAGATCATCTCGTTGCCGTAGCCGGGCAGTGCCTGGCGCAGCGCCTGCGGCATGACGATGCGGCGGAAGATCATGAAGCGACCCATGCCGCAGGCCCTGGCAGCCTCCACCTGTCCATGCGGCACCGAGAGGAGCCCGCCGCGAATGATTTCGCTGGCATAGGCGGCCGTGTTCAGCATCAGCGCCAGCACCGCGCACCAGTAGGGCTCCCTGAGGAGCGGCCACAGAATGCTGTGGCGCACGGCCGGAAACTGGCTGAGACCGTAATAGATCAGGAAGATCTGCACGAGCAGCGGCGTGCCGCGAAACAGGAACAGGTAGGTCCGGGCGAAGAGATCGAGTGCAAGAATGCCGGAGAGACGCGCGAGCGCCAGCCCCAGGGCCAGGACAGAACCCAGCGCAATCGACGTCGCGGCGAGCTCCAGCGTCAGCGGCAGGGCCGCCGCCAAGCTCCAGAAGGTTTCAAGCGCGAATTTGATATCCATCAGCCCCTCCTGACGCCGCGCGAGAACCGGCGCTCGGTGGCCTGAAGAACGAGGCCCGAGACCGTGGAAATGGCGAGATAGATCATCGCCGCGATGAAGAAGAAGTCGAAGGGACGGCTGGTTGAGCCGGCGCCGATCTGCGCCTGGCGCAGGAGTTCGACGACGCCCGTAACCGAGACCAGCGCCGATTCCTTCAGCACCACCTGCCAGACGTTGCCGAGCCCCGGCAGCGCATAACGCAGCGTCAGCGGCGCGATGATGCGGCGGAACTTGAGGAACTGCCCCATGCCGCAGGCGGTTGCCGCCTCCAGTTCGCCCGGATGCACGGCACGAAAGGCGCCGCGATAGACCTCGGTCTGCTGGGCGCCGGAGGTGATGCCAACCGCGAGCGCGCCGGCGATGAAGCCGGGAAAGCTGACGAAACCCTCCGCACCGAACAATTGGCCGACGGCGGTCACCACGGCGCTGCCGCCGAAATAGAAGAGATAGATGACCAGGAGGTCGGGAATGCCGCGAAGCACGGTGGTATAGGTCTCGGCGCAACGGCGCACGATCGGTCCGCCGGAGATTTTCGCCCAGGCACCGAAGGTGCCGATGACGCCGCCGATCACAAACCCTGCGATCGCGATCAGGATCGTCATCCAGGCGCCGGCGGCAAGCGCCGGCCCCCAGCCGTCCGGCCCGACGCTGATGATGTCAAGGAAACCGGGCTCAGTCATCTCAGCGCCTCCCTTCGCTTGTCGATCGATGACTTAACCATGGTTCACCCCGGGGATCGGCGGGTCGACATCGTCAGGAATGGGATTGACGAAGGGCGTGCCCTCCAGCCGTGCCGCGTGGTCGGCCTTGGCAGCGGCAATAAGCGTGGGATCGAGGATCAGCTCGACCGCCGTGCTCGCCATCACCTTGGCCGCGTGCTCCATGCCCTTGTGCGCGGCCGGCAGCTTGCCCTGCGCGACCAGCTGCCAGGAATGGCCGGGCGTACCGATCGCGTAGGTCGCGCCGCGCATCTGCACGGTCGGCACCACCCAGCTCACCGTTCCGACATCGGTGGAGCCGACGAGCGTGCCGGCGCCGTTTTCCGGCGGAAAGATCGTGTCGCACAGCGAAATGCCGCGGCGCAACTTCAGCCCGAAACGCTCGAAGGCAGAGGCGATATCCTCGCCGGTAAAGGTCTCCTGGAACTTTGCCGCCATCCGCCGGTCATCCTCGTCGAACTCAGGCGGGCCCAGATGCTCGAGCTGGCGATGCATCAGCGCTTCGAGCGGCGTGTTGCCGATCAGGTTGGCGTCGCCGCTGACGATCTCGTCCGTGACCGTGGTGCCGGTCATCATGGCGGCGCCCTTGGCGACGCTGCGGACGCGTTCGACGAGGTCGAGCAGTTCCGGCAGGCTGCGGGCGCGCACGAGATAGCGCGCCTTGGCGCGGGCCTGCACCACATTCGGCGCATTGCCGCCCGTATCGGTCACCGCATAGTGGATGCGCGCCGACGACGGCACGTGCTCACGCAGATAGTTGACGCCGACATTCATCAGCTCGAGCGCGTCGAGCGCGCTGCGGCCGAGATGGGGCGCCGCCGATGCATGCGACGCCCGGCCACTGAAGCGGAAGTCGAGCTCATTGCAGGCAAGCGAGATCGGGTTGTTGACACCGGCAAAGGGTGCAGGATGCCAGGAGATGGCGACATCGACATCGTCGAACACGCCGGCGCGCACCATGAAACCCTTGGACGAGCCGCCCTCTTCCGCCGGGCAACCGTAATAGCGGACCCGCCCCTTGATGCCCTTGGCAGCGAGATAATCCTTGACGGCGGTTGCCGCCATCATCGCGCCGGCGCCAAGCAGATTGTGGCCGCAGCCATGACCGTTGCCGCCTTCGACAAGCGGGCGCTCCTCGGCGAGGCCTGCTTCCTGGCTCAATCCCGGCAGCGCGTCGAACTCGCCGAGAATGGCGATGACCGGTCCGCCCTCGCCCGCCTCGCCCATCACCGCCGTCGGCATGCCGGCAATGCCGCGCGACACGCGAAAGCCCTCGGCCTCCAGCAAATCGGCATGTTCGGCCGACGAGGAAAACTCCTCGTAATTGGTTTCCGGCGTATCCCAGACCCGGTCGCTGAGCACGAAAAACCGCTCGCGCTTGGCTTCGAGAAGGTCCCAGACGGCATCGGCATTTTTCATCGTTTCTTGACTTCCGCAATAATAGTAACCAGAATTGGCGCCAATTTATGATAACATTTTTGGATACACAAGAGGGTCCTGAAACATTTCGACCGATGTGCACAACGGCGAAGCCAGCATGGAACGCCGCTCCCGCGCATTGAATTGTTCAGGGCAGCATCATAGTTTCTCCAAAAATGGAGCCAATTCCGCCGCGACAGGCAACGTGGGCGCCCGCCGCCGAAGTGGCGCGCGCGCCGGCGACAGCGGCCAAGAAAGTGTAAGGCAGGGAATGAGCGACGATCTGACGGAAATGCTGGCGCCCGAGGAAAAGCCCGAGGAGAAGAAGGACGTCACCGACCTCTTGCTGCACGACATCCTGACCGGGACCTTGCCGGCGGGTGCCTGGCTCAAACAGATCGACCTGGAGCGCCGCTACGATTGCACACGGCCCGAAGTGCGCCGGGCGCTGGACCGCCTGTCGCAGCGCCGGCTGGTGCAGCACAATCCCAACCGCGGCTACCAGGTCTACGAACTCGACGACCAGCGCACCCGGGAGATCAGCGATATCCGCGTGATCCTGGAGACCGGCGTCGCCGACAGGATGATCGCCAATGTCACGCCGGCGGCGATCAGCGAGTTGCGCGGGCTTGCAAGGGAGTTTGACGAGATGTCGTTCCGCGGCTCCATCATGGAGCATTACGACGCCAACCTCGCCTTCCACCGCGCGCTTCTGCAGCTCGCCGGCAATTCCGAACTCGTCGACGTCGTTGCCGAAATCCGCCAGCGCACCGTGTCTGCCCCGGTGTCGCAATGGCGCACCCGCGCCCGCATCGAGCAGTCCGCGCGCGAGCATCATCTGATGGTCGATGCACTTGAGGCGAGAGACCTGGCCGAACTGAAACGCCTGATCGAAATCCACATCCGCCAGGCGCCGATCAAGGCGTGAGCCTTGCCGGCACCCTTGCGGTGACTATCCGCCAAAGAGGATCGTCACCGCCACCAGCACGGCCCCAATCGCCGCCATAGCAAAGGCCATCGGCCAGGGGCTGCGGCCCATGTAGCGGCCAAGACGCGCGCCGATGACGAAGAGCATGACGAGTGCGATGGCGTTCGAAACGCGCATTGCCAGCGCAACATCATCGACCAACAGGAACGGAATGCTGGGCGGCAGCGTCGATATGACCACGAGCAGGAAGATGGCGAAGGCCGCCTTCAGGTCATGCCCGGTGACCGCCCTGTGCCTGGGATCACAGGAAAGCGCCCTCACCCGCAAAAGCAGCGCCTCGGTCTCCTTTGGCGAAGACACGCGACGCACGTCATCCGGCAGGTTTTCCAGAAACATCTTGCGGGCACGATCGATCGGCTCACGCCGGAGCGCATCGAGGAAGCCGCGGCGACGCACCCTCTCGACCGCCGTCGTCAGCACATACATGACGCCGTCGACGATGCCCCAGGCGATGTTGCACCCCAAGGCGGCGACCAGCACGGCGTTGACCCCACCCTCTTCGCCGGCCACCGTGCTCATCGTTCCGGTGAAGGACAGCGCCATCAGTAGCCCGAAGATGATCTCCGAGAGACGGTCGATCGGATCGAGAACGGGGCGTGGATGGTCGCTCAAGGCCGTTCGCCCCGCGATACGAACCGAAGGGTGGCAGGCAAGGGTCGGAAGGCAGCAAACCGCATGCGGCCTCCCTATTGCATCTGCAGGTCGGCGAAGGCGTCACGCACGTGATCGGCAACCGCCAGCACCGGCGCCGGCGCATCGTTGATCACCTGCAGGCCGATATTGTAGTGGCCGAGATCCGGCAAGCCGTCGCGTTCGCCGAGTTGCACCATTTCGCCCTGGACGAGGTAACGCGGCAGCGGCGCGATCGCGAGGCCGGCGAGAACGGCCGCCCGCTGGCCGGTCGTATAGGCGCTGAGGAAGGCGATGCGGAACTTGCGCCCCGCCCGCGACAGCTTCTCCACCGCATCCGCCCGCCAGACGCAGCCATCCTCCCACATCGACACCGGCAGCGGATCCTTCAGATGCGCATTGCCGCACTTGGCGCCGGCCCAGACCAGCTTCTCCTGCATCAGGATTTCACCATTCTTCGGCGTCCCCTCGGTGAGACTGTTGAAGATGGCGATGTCGAGCCGATGTTCGTCGACCTTCTTGCGCATGGCATTGCTCATGCCGATCGACACGTCGATCGTCACGTTGGGATAGGAATCGGCGAAGCGCTTCAGCACCTCCGGCAGGATGCGCTCACCGACATCTTCCGGCGCACCGACCCGCACGACACCGTTCATGTCCGGCAGCAGGAAGCGCGACACCGTTTCATTGTTGAGCGACAGCAGCCGGCGGGCATAGCCAAGCAGCATCTCCCCCTTCGGCGTCAGCGTCACCGAGCGCGCGTCGCGCAGGAAGAGCGTGCATCCCAGCATCTCCTCCAGCTTCTTGATCTGCATCGAGACGGCAGACGGCGTGCGGTAGACGGTTTCGGCAGCGGTGGTGAAATTGCCGGTCTCGGCAATGGCGACAAAGGTCTTCAGCACATCCATTTCAAGAAGCGGAAGCGCGTGGCGCATCATCATGTTCATGGCGGCATCCTCATTCAGAAAAACTGAAAGATATGTTCACTTCATTTCGTTTGATTGAACATCAGGGATGGCCGATAGTCAAGCTCAAGGACGACGAAGGAAGGAGAAAGCCATGTCCGCCGCCGTACTTGTTATCGCCGCTTCGAAGAGTTCCCTTTGTAACAGCCCGCCGTCGCCGGCAGTGGTAAAAAATGAGCATAGCAGGAGCAACGACATGGTCCTCAACGCCCTTACCCAAGTGATTGCCGTCCTCGACGGCGTTGTCCGGCATCGACGCGAACGGCAAATCGCCCGAAATCGGGTGGAAGCCCGGCGCGAACTGGCCAAACTGCCGAAGCGAGTTCGCGACGACGTGATGTTTGCGGACCCGCTAATCAATCACTATGTTTGATGAAAGGCATCAAACATATTCGTTGGAATGATAGATCAGGTTGCGCCATACATAGCCTCATGGTCGCGACCTGCTGAGAAACTCAGAAGGAGCCATGAAATGTCCAACACTCAGTTTTCATCGGCCTCGGAACGGGCATCCTCCCACTCGTCCCTTCCGGGTCTCTTCAATCTGCAGGTTCGTGCCTGGGCAGCGTGGAAGCGCCATCGCCAGGAACGGGCTCTGGAAAACCTGTCCTATGACACGCTGAAGGACATCGGCTTCCCGTCGGTGGACGACGCAGTGCACAAGACCGGACAATGACGTGACGGCTTGATCTGCTTTACGCGGATCGAGACGGCCGGATACAGTAAAGGGCATCGCCGAAAAGGCGGTGCCCTTTCTCTTTGCGCGGCTCACTTGCGGCGCACTCCGCCGGCCCCGCCAAGCGCGCGAGAAATGGTCGCTCGAATGCGGCTCAAGAAATCTGCAAGAGAAGCGACGGTGAACTGAGAAAACCCCCGGCCACGAGGCCAACGAATCCCAGCGCCAACGCCCCCGCTACTCCGTGGCTCTCCCAGCCGATGTGAGCGCCCAAAGCGGTGGCCGTCGCGATAATCGAAACCGCCCACAGGATCTTGGCCCGCGAGACCAAACGGCGACCGGCTGTTGATCCATCCTGCTTCATACTAAATCGCCTTTCCGAAGTGCCTGCAGCTTTGCATGCATGTGGAAATCGCGCGCCGCCAGAGCTCGGCCATCGTCCATCAATACGCTTCGCACTTTTCCTGGAGCCGCCTTGGGGTCCGGAACGCCTGGCACTTTTCCTGGCCTTGAGAGCAGACTTGTCTCATACCGACACCCCACCCCCACATCGAAAACGTCGCAATCGGCAAACACAACCCTGGAGCGTGCTTTGTAATTATTGCGTATCTCTGGCAGTTCTTGTCAGATAACGTCAGACACGCTGGAAAAACTGTCGCTTTCCTTACAAAAGCCTGAAAGACCGGACGAACCGCCTTTTGCCGAGCGATGTCGCAATGCGAAATCACTTTGCGGTCGCTGCTATCCATGCGAATGTCGCAAACAGACAAGCCGAAGAGTATCTTCCAAGCGACGAATATACCCGCATCGCCAAGCATGGGAAGCCTCATGAACAAGCCACTGACCAAAAAGCGTTCTCTCGTCTTCTTCCTGGTGCCGAACTTTTCCATGCTGCCCTTTTCGGCGGCGATCGAAACGCTCCGCATCGCCAACCGCATGCTCGGCTACGAGGCCTATTCCTGGCGCCTCGCTTCGTCGGACGGCGAAAAGGTCCTCTCTTCGAGCGGCATCGCGCTCGAGGTGAATTCGTCGCTGGCCGACGAGCGCAAGTTCCTCGGTGGCGAAAATCGCCCGTCGATGGTGCTGGTCTGTTCCGGCATCTATGTCGAAGACTTCAACAACAAGTCGGTCAATGCCTGGCTGCGCGAAGTCTACAACCGCGGCGTTGCCGTCGGCAGCCTGTGTACGGGCGCCCATGTGCTGGCCTCGGCCGGCCTTTTGACCGGCAAGCGCTGCGCCATCCACTGGGAAAACCTGCCGGGCTTCTCCGAAAGTTTCCCGCAGGTCGACGTCTATGCCGACCTCTACGAGATCGACAGCAACATCTATACCTGCGCCGGTGGCACCGCCTCGCTGGACATGATGCTGAACCTGATCGACCAGGATTTCGGCGAGAACCTCGTCAACCGCGTCTGCGAACAGGCGCTGACCGACCGCGTGCGCGGGCCTCACGACCGCCAGCGCCTGCCGCTACGCGCCCGCCTCGGCGTGCAGAATGCCAAGGTTCTGTCGATCATCGAACTGATGGAGGCAAACCTCGCCGAGCCGCTGTCGCTTCTGGAAATCGCCGAGGGCGCCGATCTCTCGCGCCGCCAGATCGAGCGACTGTTCCGCCAGGAAATGGGCCGCTCGCCTGCGCGCTATTATCTGGAAATCCGCCTCGACCGCGCAAGGCACCTGCTCATCCAGTCGTCGATGCCGGTCGTCGAAGTGGCGGTCGCCTGCGGCTTCGTCTCCGCCTCGCACTTCTCCAAGTGTTATCGCGAACTCTACAACCGCTCGCCGCAGCAGGAGCGCGCCGACCGCAAGCTGACGCTGCAGATGGCGCGGTAGGGACCGATAGAAGGAAACCTTCAAAGGGCGGAGCAATCCGCCCTTTTTCGTTTTGCCGGCTCCACCAGCGAGATCAACCTGCTCAAGAGTTGAGTACGGCAAGCAACGCACCGGTACGCAACCTGTAGAGAACACATTTACAGAAATACAACCAGTTTCGA
Organism: Ensifer adhaerens; assembly: GCF_020035535.1. Lineage (NCBI taxonomy): Bacteria > Pseudomonadati > Pseudomonadota > Alphaproteobacteria > Hyphomicrobiales > Rhizobiaceae > Ensifer > Ensifer adhaerens. The sequence continues at coordinate 2,023,270 of NZ_CP083349.1, forward strand.
CTTAGACTCCGCCTCATATTGGTACGGAGTTTTTATGGAAGATTTTTCTCAGGCTCGCCTATTCCTGATCGCGGGCACGATCTTTTCCTACGGGGCACTTTTGTTGACGTCATCCGTCTCCGGCTTTCCGCTGAGCTTTGAAGGATGGCTGTACGAGGCCGCCGCGTTCGCAACTGCCGTCTGCGCCGCCAGCTTCCTTGCGTTGCGCTTCAACTTTCACCAACTTCGGCCAATGATCGAATGTTGCGGATGCGGCCTACTCCTCGTAGTCCCGATCACCCTTTCAACCTACTTGTCGGCGCGGACAAACTTCCCTTTAGCCGACCATCAGCTCTCCGGATGGGACAAGTGGCTTGGAATCGACTGGTCGGCGATGATGGCATGGATCGATCGGCACTATCTCCTGTCCGAGGCGCTGAACAAGGCCTATCGTTCTTTCGCCTATCAGCTTCTGCTCTGCCCGGCCTTGCTGGTGCTGTCCAACCACCACAGGAGGGCCTATCAGATGGTTGGCGCCTACGCGCTCCTGTGCTTCCTGTCGAGCGCCATCTCGATTTTCTTCCCGGCGCTGGGCGCTTACGCCTACTACCAATTCGATGCGAGCAGCTTGCAACACATCAACGCAACCTACGGATACCTCTTCCTCGAAGAGTTTCATGCAGTCCGGAACGATCCCAACTTCATCTGGCGACTGCCAGAGAGCCAGGGCATCGTGACATTTCCGTCGGTGCATGCGGCCGTCGCTGTGCTCTGCGCATGGGCGCTGTGGCCTGTGCGCTTGCTCCGGTATCCCGCGCTCGTCCTGAACCTTGCAATGGGCTTCTCCGCGATACCCGCAGGAAGCCACTACGCCGTCGATGTCATCGCCGGCATGGCGGTCGCTGTGGCTTCCATAGGGTTCGTCACGAGGCCTGTGGGTCAAAGGTCCACCGCCTTGTCTGCACCGGCAACTCCTTCGCCCGTTCCCACCCAATCATGAAGCCAGTGCCCCATAATGCAGATCAGGCGCCACCGCTTGCACGCACCGCCATTTTCGGTTGAATGGTCGCCGTTTCAGCAGCTTGGAGCAATGCGTCTATGGCACCCGTCGAAATCAATCCCGCCAAGGTTCGCGAATTCGCGGATTTCGACAGCTTCTACCACTGGCTCAGCGCCCATCATCAAAGCGAAGACGAAGTCTGGATCAAGACCCACAAGGTAAACTCCGGCCTCGCCTCGATCACGCCGAAAGAGGCGATCGATGTGGTGCTCTGCTGGGGCTGGATCGACGGCGTGCGCAAGGGGCTCAACGACAAGAGCTTCCTGCAGCGTTATTCGCCGCGCGGCAAGAAGAGCATCTGGAGCCAGATCAACGTCGACAACGTCGCCCGGCTGATTGCCGAAGGCCGCATGACCGAGCACGGCCTGCGCCAGGTTGAAGCGGCCAAGGCCGACGGACGCTGGGACCGGGCCTATGCGAGCGGCAAGGACATGAAGATCCCCGACGACCTGCAGGCCGCGATCGACGCTGAGCCCGAAGCCCGCGAAATGCTTGGCAAGCTCAGCGCACAGAACCGCTTCGCGCTCGCCTTCCGCACCCACAACATGAAGACTGAAGCCGGGCGCAAGAAGAAGATCGAGACCTTCGTCGAGATGCTGAAGCGCGGCGAAACGATCTATCCGCAGAAAGGCAAATGAAGGGCTATTGCTAAACGCGACCGAAGCGCTCCCCCGCACCTCCGACCATGCGAACGCCCGACGGGCCGAAACGGTTGTCACCCTCGTCACCCGGAAGGAAGCCGAGCATGACGAGGCCCAGCAGCGGCCCGACGACCGGCACGAAGAGCGCCAGATTCCACCAACCGGACCTGCCGTGATCGTGCCAACGCTTGATGTTGACGACCAGGGAAAAATAGGTGCTGGCAACGAGCACGATGAAAACCATCAAATGCATGAGGCTGAAGCCCGCAGCGTAATTATCGACGCCTGAAAGCGCCAAAAGCGCCCCTCCGGCGAACACCGCGGCCGTCGTCGCAATCCAGACGACGATCTGCGCCAACCACCAGGTCTGGCGTCCGATACGGCCATCAATACTCGTAAAAGTCTGCGAATTCACGTCGTGTCTCGCGTTGACCTCCCAGGCGCGCCCCGCGCTGGCCAGTCATTTCATCATATAGAAAGCTCGCTAATAAACCGGTAGATGTTTTTATAGAAAAAGTGCCCGATGGTTGCAAAGGCAAGTTGCCTCGGGGCTGACACTCCGACCGTCGTTGGAGGCCGCACAAGGCTCGCTTGCCGCCCCACCCCTCACGGGTCCTGCACCCACGAAACAGCCGTCCCCTAGCCGTGAAAGGCGCGCTCCAGTTCGGCTATATCGAGCTTGATCATGCCGAGCATCGCCTCCGTGACGCGCTTGGCACGTACGCGGTCGGAATGGGCGACCATGTCGCCGAGCGCCCTCGGCACGATCTGCCAGCAGAGCCCCCAACGGTCGCGGATCCAACCGCATTGCTCGATCTGTCCGCCGTTTTCGCTGATGGCATTCCAGATCCTGTCGATCTCCTCCTGGGTGTCGCACTGGATCATGATCGAGAAGGAATGATTGAACGGATCGAGCGGCCCGGCTTCGAGCGCCAGGAATTCCTGGTTGCCGAGCGTGAACTCGATGGTCGTCACGCTGCCGGGCGGTCCGCTCGGGCTTTCTGCCGGCAAGCTGGTGATGCGGATGATCGCGGAATTGGGAACGAGCGAAATATAGAAGTCGACGGCCTCGCGGGCCTCCTTGGCGAACCAGAGATTTGAAACAACATTGGTCATGCGTCGTGTCCTCCTCGCAGCGCTGGATCATATGCAGCTAACCGAAGGACGTTCGACTTCGTTCCAAGCCGACAGGTCGTGAAGGTATATTTCTGGAGGCGGGCTTGCGGCCCAGGCGGGGCGCCTATGACGCCAGCGCGTCGAGAAGCGCCAGTTCCGAGATCACCCGGTTTCGGCCGGCATGTTTGGCCATATAGAGAAACTGGTCGGCGGCGTGCAGGTAGTTCTCGAAGGCTTCCGAGGTCTCGATGGTGGCAAGCCCGATCGAAACCGTAATCGTCAGTTCCTCGTCGTCGGCGACGATGCGGGATTTGGCGAGTTCCAGGCGCAGCGCATCGCAGAAGGCAAAGGCGCGGCGCACATCGCAGCCGTTGAAGAGAACGCCGAATTCCTCGCCGCCGAGGCGGGCAAGCAGGTGATCCTCGCCCACCAGCACCGAGAGCCGCTTGGCCACGTGTTTCAGCACGATGTCGCCGATCTCGTGGCCGTAGGTGTCGTTGAGGCGCTTGAAATGATCGATGTCGAGAACGGCGATCGCCGTCGGCTCGCCGCGTCTGAGGCACTGTTCCACGAGCCGCGGGCCGGCAAGGAAGAAGTGCCGACGGTTATAGAGATCGGTGAGATAGTCGCTTGCCGCCTGGCGCTGCAGGGTCTGCAGCCGCTTCTGCACGCCGGCGGTCTGGGCGATGCGGCCGTTGAATTCGGCTTCGAGGAAGGGCTTCTGGATGAAATCGGTGCCGCCCGCCTCCAGGAAACGGGCGCCGGCCCTTCGGTCGCCGCTGTCGGAAAGCCCGATCACCGGCAGCGCGCTATCGCCCTGCCGCCGCTCCACTTCGGCCAGTAGCGCTGCACCGGACATATCGGCGAGATCAAGGTCGGTGACGACGAGATCGACTGCCTCGCCGCTGTCGAGCACCTGCAGCGCATCGGCAGCAGACGCGACCTCGCAGACGGAGATCCGCTGCCGCCTGAGGATGCCGGCAAGCTCGCTGCGCGAGGCGGCATCGGAATCGGCGAGCAGCACCGTCGTCTTGCCATTGGTGAGCGCCCGGTCGACCGCACCGATCAGGAGGTTGATCGATTCCGGCTGATGCTTGATGACGCAGTCAAGCACGCCGCGCCCAAGGATCTCTTCGCGCGTACGGTCATTGAAGGCTGCGGTGAAGACGACGGCCGGCACCTGATTGTCGAGGACGAATTCTAGCGCCTCGCAATTGGGCGCATCGGGCAGGTTGAGATCGAGCACCGCCAGCGAGAAACTGTCCGGTGCCTCTTCCAGCGCTTCCCTGAGCGCCGCGAGCGAACTGCAATGGGTGACGCGGATGCCATGCACGGACTCGAGCCCGTATTTCAGCGCCGTCGCGAACATCCGGGAGTCTTCGACAAGGAGCATGCGCTTGTCGCTGTGCTTTTGCACAGAGTTCACCCGGCCTGGCGTGCGGCGCAATCTCACGTCCCTGCAACCCCTCTCGAGCCGCAGGCGTGCTTCCCTCAAGGGGTGACGCTGGCTCCAAATGTATCAACAAACCCCGCCACGAACCCCACCGGCCATTTGGCCGGCGTGGTCTGGTGTGACCGGGCTCCCCGCTCCTGCTGGGGCGGATTGAAGACCGATCGGATTGCAATTTCGTTAATACGGCAACCTGAGAGCGGCATTTTTGATGCACGTGCCCAATAAATTTTAGGGGTATATATGAGCCCTGACGAATTGCCCTACGCGGGAACCCTTACTTTTTCACTGAGTGTGCGGATCTTCGTCAGTGTGTCCAGGTTCTGGTTCACGCGGCAGTAAAATTCCTCGTTGACGAAGGGACGAACGACGAAGTCGTTGCCGCCGGCCTTGAGGAAGCGCGCGGACAAAAGCCGGTTGGTGGAGGACGAAACGCCGATGATGCGCAGCTGATGCGGCCCGTAGGAACCGCGGATACGCCGTGTCAGTTCGAAGCCGTCGATATCGGGCATGTTGTAGTCGGTGATGACCAGGCCGATATCGGGATTGTTCTTGAGAAGTTCGAGCGCCATCGCTCCGTTTTCCGCCGAGCTGGTGCGGAAATTGTAGCGCTTGAGCTGCGTCGTCAGAAGCGCGCGCGCCGTCGGGCTATCATCGACGATCAGCACGTGGTGCTTGTGGTTGGTGAGGAAGCGGCAGACGGATTCCGCCAGCATGTCGACGGCAAAGACGCTGTCCTTGATAACGTAGTCGACGATCTCCTTGGCGAGGATCTTCTCGCGCGTCGACTCCTGGAAGGAGCCGGTAAACACGACCGTCGGCACGCTCATGTCGATCAGATAGTTGAGCGCCTCACCGTTCTCCGCCCCCGGAAGGTTGATGTTGGAGATGGCAAGCGACGCCGGAAAAGTCGCGTTCTCGACGGCGAACTGCAGGTCGTCATAGTCGCGGCAGACGATGACATCGATGTCGAACAGCTCTTTCAGCCGCTTCGAAACCATCGCCGAGAAGAGGTTGGAGTCCTCGGCAAGCACGATACGGTGCTCGGCAAGGGATTCGCCGGAATAATACATTCCGGAAACGCCAAAAAACGACATTGAACGCCTATGTAAAAGAGTGTCCCCCTACAGCGCCCAAGCGTTCTTCATGCCCGCAAAGTCACTGTAACTTGCAGCCGCCATGCTAGAGGAGAAAGGCTTTCTCTGGTGTTAATGAGCGCCCGGCGAAATGACGAGGTCGCGTGCCGACATGGCACGTTCCAGCCGCTTCGACCACGGCAAGCCATCAATGCCTCGGCGCCGCGCCACGCCGCTCGTCGGCCGTCTTGCGAATGACGTCGGCGATCTCCGGATTGCTGCTCGACAGCATCTGAAAATCCTCCGAATAGAGCGTAAGCAGCGAAACCTCGGTGGCGGCACTGACGGTTGCCGAGCGCGGCTCGCCCGTTATCAGCGCCATTTCGCCGAAGAAGCTGCCGGGGCCAAGTTCTATCGGCGTCGGCAAAGGGGTGGCGATGCTCACACGCCCCTCGACGATGAAGAACATCTGGTCGCCCGCCTCGCCCTTGCGGCAGATGATGGCGCCGGCCGGCACCACCCGCGGGCGCAACGCCCGCACGATCTCGACGAAGGCGGCCGAACCGAGCTTCTCGAAGAGCGGCACCGCCGCAACCAGCTGCCAGTTGCGCACGAAGTCCTGGCGGCGCACCTCCTCGAAAAAGCCGGTGGCGAGAATGCCGGCCCAGAGAGCGAAGATGCCGATGCCGCTCATCATCACCAGGCCGGCAAGCACCCGCCCGGCAAGCGTCTGCGGGATCTCGTCGCCATAACCGGTGGTGGAAAGCGTCACCACCGCCCACCACATGGCCTGGGGAATGCTGCCGAACTTCTCCGGCTGGATATCGCGCTCGATGAGATAGGCGACGAGCGATGCGCCGAAGAGGACGATGCCGAAGAGCGAGGTGACGCCGATGAGATTGGGTGCGGCCCGTGACACCACCCGACCGAGAAGCCGGAAGAAAGTGGAGTGGCGGAGCGGCTTCAGCAGCCAGACGCCGCAATAGAGGCTCTGATCCCGGGTGCTGGCAAAAAGGAAGCCGACAAGCGGAACGATGACCGCGATCAGATCGATCGTCGCTTCGGGCACAGAGGCGCGGCCGTCCCTTGCTCCGAGCGCCATCAGCGTATCGGTGAGTTGCAGGACATAGAAGCCCCAGATCCCGACGAGGAAACCCTCGAGGGCAAGACGCGCGGCAGCGCCAAAGCTCGTTGCGGTCAGCGCCGCAACAACCACGAGCCCAGCCGCTGCCAAAATTCCATTGGCAGCGTCCGACATCCTCAACAAAGGCCGTGCCGACATTTACTCCCCCAGCGGCCCGCCACCCGCGCGGCAGTCTCGACCGCCGGTGAGATCAAAGCAGTAACGCTTTGATCTAAAGCACAATTCCATTCATGAATCGATGCTCAAGTAAAGAAACGCGGAAATCCGGAGACGAACCGCTCTAGAAGCGCCCGCCGGCGGCTCTCGGTTGCCGATCCTCTTCGAATTGTTCGGCCCCATCCACCGGCCTCAGCCAGGCCTCGCGGCGCTTGATCCAGAGCTCGTAGCTCGGCTTCAGGGGCGTCGGCGCTTCGGTGAGGATGCCGAGCTTGACCTCGGCCTCCTGTTCATCGACCGAAAAGACCCGCGAACCGCAATGCCGACAGAAGCAGCGCCCCTGAAACTCGGCAGTTTCACCGCTGGATTCGAACCGGGCCGCCGGCCAGATGCCATAGAAGGTGAAGGCGGAGCCGCTTTCCTGCCGGCAGTCGGTGCAGTGGCAGATGCCGACCCGCGTTGGCTCGCCGCGCACCGAAACCTTGACTTGGCCGCAAAGGCATTTTCCCGAAAGTATCGCCATGACTTTATCCCGCCTCGTAACTGCCGATATCTGAACCGGAAAACGACGCGTTCGGCTCTTGGGTTCCGTCGGAGCCACCGGCCGGCGCAGCGCTGTCGCGGAACCTTTCGCCTTTTGACGTCTTCTGCGGATATCGAAAACGGAGGGTAACCGCGATGGCGCATGCCGACGAACAGGAGATCATCGACCTCGAACAGGAGTTCTGGCGAACCATTCTGGAGAAAGACACCGAAGCGTCCATGGCCATGCTGCCCGAACGCTCGATCGTCGTGGGCGCGCAGGGCGCGGCGGTACTCACCCGCGACGACTACCGCAGGATGGCCGAGCAGGCCGAGAATTCCTGGAAGCTCAAATCCTTCCGCCTTGACGACGTCAGCGTGATCTTTCCGCGCGCGGACGTGGCCGTCATCGCCTACACGGTGACCGAAGAGATGGACGTCGATGGCGAGCCTTTGACGTTGAAGGCCGCCGACGCCACCACCTGGATCCGTGAAAACGGTGGGTGGCAGGCCTCGCTCCACACGGAATCCGTCCTCGGCGATCCCTTCGGCCGCGACCGCAAGGCCGCATAAGGTCCCGATTCATGCCGGAGCGGCCAAGATCGCTGCCGAGCGAAGTGAGGCGCGCGACAGGCGGCGCGCGCCAATCCCTGACCGCCTCATCCAATCCGATAAACCGTCTGCACCGCCGCTCGTTTTCGGTGTAGGATGCCGGCATGAGTGAAGCTCAGCCTCTCTTCGACATGCTGCGCCAAACCGTGCAGCCCGAGATTGCCGCAACTCTGGAGCGCTTTGTCCGGGAGGCGGCGGACCGCAAGCTCTGCCGCGTCAATGCGCTTGCCTTTGCCGCCGAACAGGGACTCAACGAGGAAAAGACGATCGCGGCTTTCCTGCACGCCTCGCGCCTCGGTCTCTTCGAGCTCTCCTGGAATGTGCTGTGCCCCGGCTGCGGCGGCGTGCTCGACGCCAACACCTCGCTGAAAACCGTGCAAAGCGACACCTATACCTGCTCGCTCTGTGCTGCCGGCTACGAGCCGACGCTGGATGAGATGGTGGAGGTCACCTTCACCGTGAGCCCGCGGATACGCCACATCGAGGCCCACAACCCGCACGAACTGCCGCCGCTCGAATATTTCCGCCAGGTCTATTGGGGCTCCGGCATCGAGCTGCCGGACGAGGGCTACGAGGCGCAGGTCGACGATTTCATGCTGGAGGCGCTGGAACTGCCGCCCGGCGAAAAGGCGGTAATCTCGCTGCAGCTGCCGGCGGAGTTCATCATCGTCTTCGAGCCCGTGACCCATGCCGCGCAGTTCATTGACGTCAAGGGCGAGCCGACCAGGGAGCGGCGCACGCTGTCGCTGGTCTTCGATCGCGGCCATCGCCACGACGAGGCGCTGGTCATGCAGCCGGGCCCGCTGCGTATCCAGGTGGAGAACCACACGGATGTCCGCACCCTGCCCTCGGTCTGCATCGCCAACGATGCGCTGCACGACATTCTCGGCCGCCGCCGGCCGTTCCTGACCGCCAAGCGGCTCCTCTCCAACCAGACCTTCCGCGACATCTACCGCACGGACACGATCGACGTGGACCAGCGGCTGAAGATCACCAGCCTCACCTTCCTGTTCTCGGATCTGCGCGGCTCGACCGAGCTTTACGAACGGGTCGGCGATCTCGCCGCCTTCGATCTGGTGAAGACCCACTTCAGCGTCGTCAACGAAATCGTCGCGGCCGAAGCGGGTGCGGTGGTGAAGACGATCGGCGACGCGGTCATGGCAACCTTCCCGACACCGGACCGGGCCGTTGCCGCCGCCATGCGCATGCGCGAGGCGATGCGGGAGCTCAACGATAACAGGGGCTCCGAGGATCTGTTGCTGAAGATCGGCATCCACGAAGGCCCCTGCATCGCCGTCAGCCTCAACGAGCGGCAGGACTATTTCGGCCAGACGGTCAACATCGCCTCACGCGTCCAGCATCTTGCAGGCTCGCGCGAGATTTTCGCCACCAGTTCGGTGCTCGACGACCCGCGCGCCGCGGGCCTGCTCAGCGACCGCGGCCTCAATCCGCAATCGCACAACGTCGCTCTGCGCGGCATTACCAACGAGATCAGCATTTTCTCGATCCCGTGAGCCTGGCCGGGAACGGAACGCGTATCTCCCGCGAGCGGCGATCAGCGTTCGGGCAACCCGGATTGCCGTAGCCCCTCGGCCATCTGATGCTGCCACTGCGGTATCCTCTGAAACCAGGGCAGCGCCCGATACCGCTCGATCGTGAACCCTGGCTCTGCTGCCAGCAGCTTCTGCGCCGCCCATCGGGCGGTCTCCATGTCCCCGGTCATAGCCGACCAAGCCGCGAGGTGGCGGTAGGACCAGGTCACATCAGGATAGTTGTTGACGACGTCCTGGGCTATCGCGATGGCTTGAGGGAGAGCCCCTTGCATGGCCATGGAAAAAGCCATCCCCAGTCTCATGTTGAATGCGAGCGGGTCTCTCGGGCTCAGCGTCATCCCACGCCGGAACCGCTCGGTTGCACGCGCGGGATCGTCCGTGAAGATCGCGATCCAGCCGAGGCGAGCCCATGCCCAGGCATTGTTCGGATCAAGCGCCAGCGCCTTTTCGATAAAGGTGGCGGCGCGCTCCTGATCGCCGCAGATGCTCGTTGCCGCGCCAGCCGCAGTCAAAGCAGTCGGATCGTCGCTGATCGAGCCTGCAACTTCGATCGCTGCACGTGCCTGATCCAATTCACGCTCCGGCTGGTCGGTCCACAGATAGGAAGCGTTCGAGGCGTGGCACCAGGCCAAAAGCGCATGCGCGCGGCCGTAGCTGGGATCGACGGAGATCGCCTGCCGAAGCAGCTCGATCGCCTGGTTGTTGCTATCCTTGCGACGCCCCCAGAGATTGGGGAAGGCGCGCATGACGAAGTCATAGGCGCGCAGACTGGCCGGCGGCTTGCGCTTGGCAAGCTCGATCTCGGCATCACGGATGGCCGGGTGAATGGCCCCTGCCACCTGCGCGGCGATCCGATCCTGGAACTCGAAAATATCCTCGATTGCGCCCTCGTAGCGGTCCGACCAGGATTGGGTCCGCGTCTCGGCGTCGACCAGTTGCACGGAAATGCGCAGCCGGTCGCCGCCGCGGCGGACGGTGCCTTCGACCACATAGGTGACGCCGAGCTCCCTGCCGACGTCACGCACGTCGACGAAACGCCCCTTGTAGGTGAAAGCGGACTGTCGCGCGATGACGAAGAAATCCCGGACGCGCGAGAGCGCCGCAGTGATCTCCTCCACGACACCGTCGACGAAGTATTCGTCGCCTTGACCGCTGAGATTGTCGAAGGGCATGACGACGATCGACGGCTGGTCCTTGCTGCGACCGGCCAGCGGCGCCCCGTCGAGGATGCCGCCTCCGACAGCGATCTCATCTTGCCAGTCGACCCGGAAAACCAGAATGGGCCGGGGGATGTTCTTCAAGTTCCGCTCGCCGAGGCTGGTCAGCCCGAAGGACACCTTGCCGTCTAGATGTTCGCGCACCGCCCCGGAAATGCAGATGCCCGACGGAGCGGCGATCTCCTGCAGGCGCGCGGCGATATTGACCCCGTCGCCGAGCAGGTCGTCTCCCGACACGACGATGTCGCCGAGATTGACACCGATGCGAAACTGCAGGCGGCATTCGGCAGGCATATCTTGCGCATCGAGAAGACCGCGCTGGATTTCCACCGCGCAGCGGACGGCCTGAACAGCGCTTGGAAATTCGGCGACGAGACCATCGCCGGCACTGCCGAAGATGCGGCCGCCATGGGCACCCACCAATTCGGCAATCCGACCCCGGCACAGCTCAAGCGCGCGAAGCGTGTTCTCTTCGTCGAGCGCTGCGAGGCGACTGAAGCCGGCGACATCGGCCGCAAGGATGGCTGCGAGCTTTCGATCCACAACGGTGACCGCTCCTGTGTCGGAGGATTTCGTTGCGTTTAATATGCGTGAATTTTCGAATATTCACAGATGCATATAGCAAGCCGGAGCCGATGAAGACCACTGCCGGGCAAGGAGCACCCCCGGCAGCCGTGCCGCGTGACAGCTTGCCCTTCTGCGGCCTGTCGGCGCCCTAGACCACAGGCGGCATCAAGGTCAACACGTCGCCATCATCCGGAATGAGCAGCCTGGTCAAGGCGATGCCATGGGCGCTGGCGGCGGCGCGCAGGTCGCCTCGGCTGACCGTCGCATGGTCGAGCGCCTCCATATGGGTGGCAACCACGATGCTCTTTTTGGAGGCCTCGCAGACCGCGATCGTCTGCGCCGCATCCATCACGATCAGGGCGCCGTCCCAGCGCGCACCGCAGGAGTGGGTGACGATCACATCCGGCTTCGTGTCGTGGATGGTCTTTTCGACGGCCGGATAGAGTACCGTGTCGCCGGCCCAGTAGACCGTCGGCTCGCCCCTGGCCTCAAGGCTGAAGCCCATGACCGGCCCCATGTCCTGAACGACAGGACCAAGGCCGTGGCTGCCGTCGCGTCGGGTGAGCTTCAGGCCCTGCCACTGCGCCTTGCCGAGGAGTGGCGTGACGTCGCGAAAGCCGGCGCCGCGGATCGCCTCCTCGTCGCCCGGCTGACAGAAAATCGGCAGGCCCTTCGGCACGCGATGCTTGGCGGTGTCGTCGAAGTGGTCCTCGTGCAGGTGCGAGAGGATGACGAGGTCGACGCCTGCGAGAATGGTGTCGGTGTCGAACGGCAGATCGACCAACGGATTGGGCGCACGCCCGGCAAAGGACGGCAGGCTGTCCTTCGGCCCGAGGAAGGGATCGATCAGGACCGTGTGACCGGCATAGTCGAGCTTGAGCGTGGCGTTGCGGATAAGCTGGAGTTTCATTGGGGGTCCTCCTTTGCCGGAACCGGCCTTGATTGTCGCGGCGATCCTTGCGCATGCGGCAGCGAAATCAAGCCCCGAAATGACGCGCAAGGGTTGAGAAACGCCATCGCCCGTCACTCCGGCCCCTGTTTGAAGGCGGCAGCATGCGCTGCCCCCTCACCGCCAGCCGCAATCCCACGGCTGGCCCCTTGCCACCCGGTGGCAGGCAAAGGCGCGGCCGCAGGAATGGGTGGCGGTGATCGTCGTCCGGCCGCGGCCGGAGCCGCGGGCAAACATCTGCCGGAAAGCGACACCCGCATTTTCAGGGCAACTGGCAAAGCTCTTCTTCTGCAGTTCGGCCGGCGGGCTAATCGCGCGGGTGCCGGCGTTTTTCTGCGGTGTCTTGACCATGCCTTGCGTCTCGCCCGGTTGCGGCAGCTTCGCCTCGCGCCGGATCGTGACGCAGCGACCGTCTCTTGCCTCTTCATTGCGGCCGCAGGCAAGCGGACAGATCCGCACCTTCTCCGACTTCAGACGATCGAGTACGTCGCTGGAAGGTTCGAGCGTCGCAAGTTCGAGCTTGCCGTACTTAGCGAAGGCTTCGAGCGCCCTGCGACTGCCGGCACCCCAGACGCCATCCTCGCTGCCGGCGCGACAGCCGAGCCGATTGAGCTCGACCTGTACTGAACGGGCCAATGTCCTGTCATCGGCATTGGGCGCAGCCAGCACCGGATCGATGGCCGCCACGGCCTGGCCACCCGATCCGTCGTTGACGCCTTCGGATGAAGGCGCTGAAGTCCGCTCGATGATCTTGATCTTTGCCTTGGCGAGCGATGCGAAGGCACCGCCCGGATATTGCTGCAGATAGGCGTCGAAGAGGTCGCGGTCGGTCGCATCCTTGATCGTTTCCCAATAGGCAAGCTCGGCGGCCTGACCCGTCGCGGGCGCCTCGGCCGGCGCCGGCTTGCCGTCAACGGCGGGCTTCAGCACCACTTCCCCGGTCAGCGAGGAATTGTCCCAGGGAACCTGCTTGCCGCCGGTTGCCGCCAGCACGTCGCGGCGCACATCGATCAGCTCGCGCGTGATGTCGCGCCCCGGCTGGCCGAGATGTTTCAAGAGCGCCGATGTGAACGGCGAATTGCGCCCCGATCCGTCGAGGGCAACATTGCCGGGCTGGGTGGAAAAGGCGATCAGCGTGCCGATGCCGGTGCCGACCTTGGCCAGACCACGGCCGACCGAGGCGGAACGCGTGCCCATCGAGCGGGCGAGATTGACCGCCAGCGGATTGTCGCGGCAGGCGTCGAGCAGGATGATATTGACCCGTGTACTGCGCTCCATCGCCGACAGGATCAGGTTCATCGGCACCGCCTCGAACTCGAGATCGACAGAGGAAGCGAGCGTGGCATCGACGGGGGCGAGATAATTCTCGCCGTTCACCTGCAGGCCGTGCCCGGCATAGAAGAACAGCGCCAGATCGGCGCCGTCGAGCCGGCCGACAAAGTCGCGCAGCACCCGCCGCACTCCGGCAAGGTCGAGATCCGCGCCGGCCACCACCTCGAAGCCGAGCCCTTCGAGCTTGGCCGCCATGTCGTGGGCATCATTGCCGGGATTGGGCAAGGCGGCCACATGCTGATAGGCGGAATTGCCGATGACCAACGCAACGCGCTTCTCGGCCAGCGCCTGCGAGGCGCAAAGGACCAGCAGAATGGACACGGCGATGCGAAGGAATGGCATGGCTCCCCCGGCAATTCGCTGATGATCGCGACGATGCGCGTCAGCCCTAACGACCAAGCGTGCTACCTGCAATGGGTCCTGTCAATGCAAGGACGGCGCCCACCAGACCCCACGCCTGGTTCATTGTCATAACGAGCGAGACCAGAGTTTCATTCGCTGATCATTTGGGATTAGGCATCAATCTCGCAGGCCGGCCATGTGGAAGATCCGCGCGCCGACACGCTTATCAGCAAGGGGCGTGACCTGCCGTCAGCAGCGGCTACCAGCGCATTGAACGCATGGATCTGGGAGAGAATATCAGGATTGTCGCCCGGCAACGGCGCGAGACGGTCGCACCGTTGCGGCGGAATGGGAAGGTTACTTCACGACGACATTGCCGTTGACGATGTCGACATTCTCGTCGCCCTGCAGGCCGATGCGGTCACCGCTTGGCGCCGTCACGAAACAACCGCTCGGGCAGATCATTTCCGTTGCTCCGGATGCGATGGCCACTTCCATGCGGCTTTCGCCCTCGACGACGACCAGGACGGCGGTCTCGCTGTCCTTGTTCGTGACGGTCGCGGCACTGGCAGCACCCGCCGTCGGCACGTAGGCCATCAGCACGCCGGAAAGCAAAGCAATCACAGATTTCTTCATCGCCCATCGGCGCCCGACGCGCCGCCCTCTTGCCGAGCCGGCCGCCCCGTCGGTTTCGCGACGCTGCGCCGGCCACCTCTTCAGCCGGTGACAAGCGTAGTCGGTCACCGAAAGAATTGCATGCTTTTTATCTTGGGCTGGCTGAATAGGCCGTGAATGCTCCGTTTATCAGCGGTTTGGGTTGGAACGCCGGCTGGCGGCGCGCCGGGCGCTGCCTTCCTCCACGCGCTCCTCGTCCAGCGGCGCTGCCGAAGCCGTCGCTTTGCTCGACGAGGTCGCCTTGGCCGAAACCCTGTCCTCGGCAGGGGTCGCGCCCTTCGGCTCGCCAACCTTCTCCGGCTCGTGGCTCTCAATGCCCGTCTGGTCCTCTACCGGCACGTCCTCGATCTTCACCGGGAACGGCTCGCCGATGCCTTCATCGCGGAAGCGCTCGTAGATCGACACGCGCAGGTCGTTGCGCACGCCACCACCGGTCAGCACGTCGGCCACGTAGATGCGGAGTTCGAAGGTCATGCGATCGTCGCCAAACGCAGTGAAGCCGACGCTCGGCGACGGGTTCTTGAGCACCATCGGATGGGCGGCGGCGATCTCGGACAAAAGCTCCATGATCCGACGCGGCTCGCTGGCATAGGTCACGGTGACGGCGATTTCGGAGCGGCCGAGCTTGTTGCGATGCGTCCAGTTGCCGACCGAGGCGTTGATCAGCAGCGAGTTCGGCATCATGATCGACTGGTGCTGGAAGGTCTCGATCTCGGTGGCGCGCACCGAGATGCGCTTGACGAAGCCTTCGGTCGTGCCGCTGACGATCCAGTCGCCCACCTTGAACGGCCGCTCGACGAGCAGGATCAGCCCCGAGACGAAGTTCGAGACGATGTTCTGCAGGCCGAAACCGACGCCGAGCGAGAGGGCACCGGCGACGAGCGCGAGGTTCGAGAGATCGATGCCCGCCGCCGACAGGCCGATGAGGCCCGCAAGGCCGACGCCGGTATAGCCGATGCCGGTGCGGATGGAGTTGCGCACGCCGGCATCGACCCGGCTGCGCGCCATGATGTTGCCGTCGATCCAGCGCTGCACGAAGCGGGTGACGACATAGCCGAGCGCAAAGAACAGGACGCCCGCGAGAATGCCGACCAGCGAAATGGTGATCGAGCCGATCTTGATCTCGGTCACCATCCGGTAGGCCCAGGACTCGATGTCGGCGATCTGGAAGCCCCACTGCAAGAGGATCAGCGGAATGAAGAAGAGAACGACCAGCGCATAGATGCTGAGGCCCGCGGCAAGACCGATCTGGTCGAGCGCCACCTGTTCCAGATTGTAACGCCGCTCCAGATAACGCCCGGCCGCCGTCTCGGCAAAGGCGCCCTGCTTTGCCACCGCCCGGCCGGTGAGGATGCCGATATACATCGTCACCAGGATCGCGCCGGTGATGATGATCTGCGTGGCGATGAAGCGCGCGAGACCGACATAGCCGGACACGGCGGCAATGATCAGCAAGGCGCCGGTCGCAAGCAGCGCGAAGGACACGACCCGCGGCCAGGCGTGGCCATGCCCATCGAAGGACTCGTCCTTTCGAAGTGTCGGCTTGATCCAGGCCGACGCCATGATGATGAGGCCGATGACGATGGAGGCGATGTAGCTCTTGACGACGGTGAGGACCACCGGCGAGCCGAGCGCCTCGCTGACGCCGCCGAACAGGTAATCGAGACCGTTGACCAGCGCCATGGCGAAGATCGCGATCATCAGCATCCTGGCGCCGCGATCGGAAACCCGGACGAGCCGCCAGCGCGCATCGCGCGGCGACAACACCGCCTGGGCGAGCCTGGTGACGAAGAACACCACCACCGCCACCCCGAGCGTAATGGCAATGATCGGTGCGATGTCGGAGCGCAGCACGTTGAAGCCACGCAGGAACAGGAAGCTCGAGATCGCGAAGGCGGCCGAGGCGATCGTCGGGATCAGCGTGGACCAGAAGGCGACCGACAGGCGGCGGAAGTAGCTCGGCTCCTCATCGGTAATGTCATGCTCGATCCAGGGACGGAACAGCCTGCGGCTGCCCGAAAGGAACACGAGCGCCGCCAGGAGCGACAGGAACAGCGCCGTCAGGAGCGGCACGCGCTTGTAGTTCCAGGCAAAGCTCAGCCAGCTCCCGACACTACGCGAGAGCACGCGGGTTTCGTCCGCCGTCGCCGTCAGCGCGTCGTCGAACATGCCGGTCGAGACTTCGGTGTTCTTCAGGAGCGTGTTGGAAAACAGCGCGCGCCTTGTCGCGGTAATGGCGTTGGAAAGCTTGGTCGCCTGCACCGACAGGCCCTCGGCCTCACCGGTCAGCGCGTTGATGGCACCGCGCTCCGCCACGAGGCGCTTGCGCTCGGCGGACACGATATCGGCCTCCGCGGGCTGCCCTTCGGCCGGCGGGTCGCCAAGTTCGGTGAGCCGCGCCTTGATCTCGTCGAGGCGTGGACGGGTCGAGACCGACACGCCGATGATCTGCTTGAAGAGTGCATCGACCTGCACCTTCAGTTCGGCAAGCGCGGTGTCATCGTCCTTCGCCTTTGATACGAGGTCCGTCAGCCGCTTCAGCTCGTCGCCAGCCTTGGCAAGCTGTTCGGTCGCCTGGCTCTGGCCGGGCGCTGCGCCATCGTCCTGCGCTGCGCTCTGCGCGGGAGCAGGCGCGGTCTGGGCCGGTTCCGCGGTCGTCGCGGCCGGCGCGGCCACATCCGGCGTCGCGTCGTTTGCACCTGGCTGGGCGTTATCCTCGGTCGGTGTCGTCGCCTTGCCAGCAGCCGGCTGCGATGCGGTCTGCGCCGACTGGGCCGGTTGCGTCGACTTCTGGCCGGACTGCGTTGTGCCCTGGGCGGTACCTTGTGCCGGCTGCGCCGCCTTCTGCGCTGCAACCGGACCGGCAGTGACCAGCCCCAGCAGGCAGATGAGAATGGCAGGCAGTTTTCCGACAGAACGCAATTTCATAGTCCTTGCAGGTTGAGACCGTGGAGCGGAATCGCGTCAGTGGCCATCCCAATGCGATGTGAATACGAAAGACGGCGGAAAGATGCAAAACCCGCCGTCAATTGCGCTCCAGCGTCGGATTTTTCGTCAGAATCCGGCACCCGGCCTTGCCAGATAGGCAAGCTCGGCGTCTGTCGAGACGCGAGCCAGCAAGGCATTTCGATGCGGGAAGCGGCCGAATTCCTCGATCACCTCGCGGTGGCGGATGGCGTAGTCGAGATATTCGGCATCGCCAAGCTCGGTGAAAAGCTTCACCGACATGGTCTGGTCGGTCAGATTTTCCGAATGCTCGAGGGGCAGGTAGACAAAGGCGCGCGCTTCCGGCTTGATCGCCATGTCGGCGCCGTTGCCGACGGCGAGCTTGGCCTCGTGCAGCGCCAGACAATCGGTCGCAAAGGCCAGCGGCGTACCGCGATACATGTTGCGCGGCAGCTGGTCGAGCAGGATGATCGCCGCCAGCCGGTTCTCCGGCGTCGCGCGCCAGATCTCGCCGACCCCGCGGGCCAGCCCCAGGTGCGACGCCTGGAAGCGGCGAATGCAGGCGTCGTCCAGTTCGTGGCTGACGGTGAACCAGTCGTCATAGGTGAGCTCGCCGAACCAGAAGTTCAAAACGTCTTCCGGCGTGCAGATTTCAACTTCTCTCGTCATTTTTTCCCTCATGCCGCTCTGCTGCCGGCCCTGCCCTTGTCGAACCGGAACGGCAGCCATGCATGCGCTAAGACATAGGCGCGCAACGGCCCATGTCCATGCATGACCAGTGTCCATGCATGACCAATGCCGATGCACGCCTTACGCGCGCCGCGTGAGGATGGCAACAAAGGCGATGCCGCCGACAATGCCGGTGACGACGCCGATCGGCATATCCTCGGGCGCCATGATCACCCGAGCGACGAGGTCGGCGAGGATCAACGTCAAGGCGCCGAAGAAGGCCGAGAGCGGAATGACCCGGACATTGTCGCTGCCGGCAAAGAGCCGCACGAAATGCGGCACCATCAGCCCGACGAAGCCGATTGCGCCTGAAAAGGCCACCATCACCCCGGTCAGGAGCGCGGTGACGACGAAGAGCGTCAGCCGGAAACGGCGTACGGGAATACCGAGCGTCGTTGCCGTCTCGTCGCCCATGGCAAGCGCGTTGATCTCACGCGAGCGCACGACCAGCCAGCCGAGCGAAACGAAGAGCACCAGCGCCGGGTAGACGAGATGCGGCCATTGCGCGAGGCCCAGGCCGCCGAGCATCCAGAAGATCACCGTGTGCGTCGCCCGTGGATCGCCGAGGAAGATCATGAGATTGCCGACCGAGGTCAGCACGAAGGCAACGGCGACGCCGGCAAGGACCAGGCGATCGGCACTGGTGCCGAGCGCGCGGGAAACGAAGGCGACCAGCACGGTGGCAAGCAACGCGCCGCCAAAGGCAAAGAGCGGCACCGTGAGAAGGCCGAGGATCATTCCGGTATGCAACAGCGCGACGATCGCCCCGAGCGCCCCGCCGGAGGAGACGCCGAGCAGATGCGGATCGGCAAGCGGATTGCGCGTCACCGATTGCAACACGGCGCCGGTCAGCGCCAGGCCGGCGCCGACAAGCCCCGCCAGCATCACCCGCGGCAGGCGCACGTCCCAGACGATGCTTTCGCGCCCGGCCGACCAGAAGGCCTCGATACTGCCGGGCACAAGCTTTCCGGCAACGATCGACCAGACGGTGGTCACGGGGATCGGCGCCGAGCCGAGCGACACGCCGGCGGTCACGGTCAGAAGCAGCAGCAGCACAGCCGCGAACAACCCGACCCCGCCGCGGAGCGCCCGCGCCGGGGAAACCCGCGAAACGGCAACGGGAACAGCCGACGTATCCTCAGCCAGCATCGGTTACAGGCCCTGCCCGTGAAATGCCTTCGAAAGCCGGGCGATGGCGTCGATGTTGCGCGGTCCGGGCGTCGCCTCGACATAATCGAGCACGACGAAGCGGTCGTTCTTCACCGCATCGACATTGGCGAAGGCCGGGTTGCTCTTCATGAAAGCGATCTTGTCCTCGGCTTTCACCTCGCCGTAGTTGACGATCATCACCACCTCCGGGTTCCGCTCGATCACCGGCTCCCAGGAGACTTCCACCCAGCTCTTGTCGACATCGTCCATGATGTTGGCGCCGCCGGCAGCCTCGATCATCGCGGTCGGAATGCCGAAGCGACCCGACGTGAAGGGCTTCTCCTCGCCGGAATCATAGACGAAGACGCGGGTCGGCTTGGCGTTGCCGACATTGGCCTTGGTGATCTCGGCGAGCTGGCTGCGATAACCCGCGACCAGCGCTTCGGCCCGATCCTCGACGCCGAAAATGCGGCCGAGATTGAGGAGATCGACGAACATGTCGTCCATCGAGGGCTTCTCCCTGGCCATGACGTGGATGCAGGATTCGGTGAGTTCGTAGACGCCGATCTTGAAGGGCGCCAATGTCTCGGGCGTCACTTCGCCACCGACCTTCATGCCGTAGTTCCAGCCGGCGAAGAAGAAATCGGCGTCGGCATTGAGGAGCACTTCCTTGGTCGGATATTTCTCCGCAAGCTCCGGCAGTTCCTTCACACCTTCGCGCAGTTTTTCATCGAGCGTCTTCCAGCCGGAAACGCCGGTATAGCCGACCATGTGGTCCTGCAGTTTCAGCGCCAGCATCATCTCCACCAGGTTGACGTCGTTGGCGATCGCCCGTTTCGGCGCGGCATCGAAGGTCACCTCGCGGTTGCAGCTCTTGACGGTCACCGGATAGGCGAGCGCCGGCGTGGCGGCGGCAATGAGAAACAGCAAGGTAGAGGAGGCAATATTGATCTTCATGAAATGGATCCCTGTCGAGGAAGTGAAAAGGAGAAACGGGCGCTGCCGGCAACGGCGGTGCCGTGGGCGGTGGCAGTGACGCCGAAGGCGGTGGAAAGCGCGCGCGGGTTCAGCACCGCATCGGGAGTTCCGAAGGCCGTCAGCCGCCCCGCGGTCACGATTGCGACGTCGGTCGCGAATTCGGCGGCGAGATTGATGTCGTGCAGCGTCGAAACGATCGTCAGCTTCAGCGTCTGCAAGAGCTCGAGGATTTCGAGCTGGTGACGGATGTCGAGATGGTTGGTCGGCTCGTCGAGGATGATGATGCGCGGCTCCTGGGCGAGTGCCCGGGCAATCAGCACCCGCTGCTTTTCGCCGCCCGAAAGTGTGGCGAACTGGCGGCCGGCGAGGTGGGAAAGATCGAGATGAGAGAGCGCATGCTGCACGCGCTCGCGGTCCGTCTCCGTCCAGCCGTTGAGCCCCTCTCGCCGCGGGATGCGTCCCATCATCACGACGTCACGCACGCTGAAGGGAAAGTCGCCGGGCATTTCCTGCAGCACGACGGCAATCGTCTTCGCCGCCTCGCGCGCCGAGATCGACCAGAGGTCGACGCCGTCGATCTCGATTCGGCCGGCATTCGGCTGCACCGCCCGGTAGAGGCAGCGCAGAAGCGAGGTCTTGCCGGCGCCGTTCGGCCCGAGGATCGCAAGGCGGCTGCCCGCTTCGATCGAGAAATCCATGTCTTCGACCAGGGTCAGCCCCGCACGGGGCCCCCAGCAAAGGCCTTCCACCTTGAGGGCAGCTCCCGTCGCTGAACAGGTCATGACCGCGTCCCTCCCCGCGCCGCGGCGCATTTCTGCCCGCGCACCAGAGGTCGCCGCCACCCTTTGCGTGTTGCGCTCATTGGAACCGTCCTCCAATGTCTTCGGAGACGAGCACTGCCGCCGGAATGCGAGCGAGCGTCTTTGTCTTGAGGCCGCGCGGACGCTCGGCGGCACGCGTCATGCCGTCGCCACGTTCGGCATAGGTGGCGGCGAAGCGGACGAGGTCGTCGATATCCTCTTCCGGCGAGATATCACCGAAGAGATAGGTCGCCTTGCCCGTCGCCTGGAAGGCGATGGTGCAGGGTCGCGTGCAAGCCGCCATGCAGACGGTGCCGGCGATCGAGAAATCACGATCGAGCGGCTCGCCGAGCGCGGCGATGCTGCGGTTGAGACGCTTTATCAGCTCGGCGCCCGGCACGCAGGGACCGCCGGTAAAACGGCAATCGGTGCAAACCGTTATCTTGTGCTGTCGGGAATTCGGCTCAGCCATTTTCTCTCTCCGCCGGAGTGACGGCAGGAGATGGCGAAGCGGCAGGATGACGGATGACCGTCGCGCGAAAGCCAGTTCTTTTCCATCGGAACACCCCGTCCGTTGTGGTTGATCGGTTCGATGGCAGGTCTCCTGGCTCGCGGGTCGCGGCGCATCCACGTCTTCCCGGTCTTTGACCAGTGACATGGTGTGAATGCGCTTTCCGCTCACAGTTGCGGGGGCAGCCACGGTTTCGGCCCCATTTGGGTCGTCCGTTCCGTGTTCCCTTTTCAGCCGCTTCCGCATTTCCGCGGACGCAGCACCATCACGCTCTTCCTCGCATGAATCGGCCGATGAAACAACTGCTAGGGGCATGCGCTACGGACCTATCAACATGCGGCGTTTCGTCATGCAGGATTTGTTATGAGATAACATAACGTATTGCAATGTCAAAGTTGAGTAGCCGGCGAAATTTGCCGCGGCGGCGCTGCCCGGCGCCCCCCGATCCGCCCTGCGCACGCCGATCGGCCGACCACCCGGCCCGATGCTTTCCGACTGGTGCCGCCGCGCCCACAAAAAGCGCCAGCGCCATGCGCAAATGCCGGCAATCTTAACGTACGTTACGCTCACGTAACCCCATGTCTGTTGAGAAAATCATCGGTCGAAGCGACAATCGGCAAAGCTAAGATTGGGCATCGGTAACGCACCAATAAACTCAACTTGGCCGCGCAGTACAGAAATGGCGCAATCCCGAAATGAAGTGATGGCAACTCAACTTTCTGAAGGGAAAAGTAGTGAATCCCATCGATTTCTTCGTCGACACACTTCGGACATACCCGCCCGTGGCCGTCTTCCTGGCACTCGGCATCGGCTTCCTGATCGGGCCGATCAAGGTCGCGGGATTCAATCTCGGAAACGTCACCGCAACGCTTCTTGCCGGTGTTCTCATCGGGCAGCTGGGCATCCAGGTTTCCGGTGACCTGAAATCCACCCTGTTCCTGATCTTCCTCTTCGCCGTCGGCTACGGCGTCGGACCCCAGTTCGTGCGCGGCCTCAGCACCGACGGACCAAAGCAGATCGCCTTCGCGCTGTCTGTCCTGGTGCTGTGCCTCATCGTTCCCTATCTCTGCGCGCTGATCGCCGGGCTTCCGCTCGGCTATGGCGCCGGCATGTATGCGGGATCGCAGACGATCTCGGCTGCAATCGGCGTCGCGACGGATCAGATCAACTCCCTCGGGCTGCCGGCCGAGCAGGCCAAGGCCTTTGCCGACCAGATCCCGATCGCCTATGCGGTGACCTATATCTGGGGCACGATCGGCTCGGCCATCATCCTCGCCCAGCTTGGGCCAAAGCTTCTCGGTATCGACCTTCCGGCGGCGTGCCGGGAATATGAGGCCAAGCTTGGCGGCGGCACCGAGAGCAGCGAACCCGGCATCACCCGCGCCTATCACGATTTCGGCCTTCGCGCCTACCGCGTCGATCAGGCAAGCGGGCTGACCGGCAAGCCGGTCAAGGACATTCTTCCCGGCATCCGTGTCTTTGTCGAACGTCTGCGTCGCGGCGACCAGATCATCGAAGCCGACGGCAACACCGTGCTGCAGCCAGGTGACGTCGTTGCCTTTTCGGGCCGGCGTGCCGTGCTCGTCGAAAACCTCGACAGCAAGCTCATCGAGGTCGAGGACAAGGAACTCTTGAACGCGGAAGCCGAAGTGGTCGACGTCTACGTCACCAGCAAGGCGCTTGCCGGCAAGACGCTCGCCGATGTCAGCACGATGGATTGGGCGCGCGGCGTCTATGCCCGCAAGATCATCCGCTCGCTGGTCGAGATTCCGGTGCTGCCCGGCACCACCGTCGAGCGCGGCGACATCGTCACCATCGGCGGCGCCAAGAGACACGTCGAAGCGGCGATCAAGGCGCTAGGCTTTGCCGACAGGCCCGTCGAGACGACCGACATTGCCTTCCTTGGCTGGGGTCTCTTCGTCGGCGCAATGATCGGAGCGCTCACGATTACGATCGGCGGCATCCCGATCGGCCTTTCCACCTCCGGCGGCGCGCTTCTCGCAGGCCTTGTGCTCGGCTGGCTGCGCACCACCTACCCCGCCTTCGGCCGAATCCCCTCGCCGGCGCTGTGGCTGATGAACACGCTCGGCCTCAACATCTTCATCGCCGTCGTCGGGATCGGCGCCGGCCCGGGCTTTGTCGCGGGCCTGCAGGAGGTCGGCATTTCGCTGTTCATCTGGGGCGTGGTCGCCACGTCGATCCCGATGATCGCCTCGGTGCTCCTCGGCCACTATGTCTTCAAGTTCCATCCGGCGATCCTGTTTGGCGCCTGCGCCGGCGTCAGAACGACGACGGCAGCGCTCGGCATGATCCAGGAGGCGGCCAAGAGCAAGGTGCCGGCGCTCGGCTACGGCATGCCCTACGCCATCGGAAACACGCTGCTGACCATCTTCGGCCTCGTCATCGTCATCATGCTCGCCTGAGGCGAGCGGGCGAAGCAGACCATCGTTCAAAATGCATAGATCACAGGGAGTGTGGACCATGTTGGACAGAAATTTCTACGATAGCCTTTCCGATCTCAGCCCGTTCGAAATCAAGGACGAACTGATCAAGCTCGCCAAGTCGAGCTCACAGAAATCCGCCAAGGCTTTCCTCAATGCCGGCCGCGGCAACCCGAACTGGACGGCGACACGCGCTCGCGAAGCCTTCTTCCTGCTCGGCCAGTTTGCGCTGACGGAAGCCAAGCGCGCCTATTACGACCCGAAGGCGGGTGTGGCCGGCATGCCGCCGAAGGACGGCGCCCACGCGCGGTTTGAGAAGTGGACGAAGAAGCAACTGCAGAGCACGGCCGACTGGGATGAAGAGGATGAGGGTATTCCGCCGGCAAAGACGCTTTCCGACGCCGTCAACTACGCCATCACCACCTTCCGCTTCGATGCGGACGCCTTCGTGCACGAGCTCACGGACTCGATCATCGGCGACAACTATCCGGTTCCCGATCGGGCGCTGCACCACAACGAGATCATCACCCACGAATACCTGATGTGGGCAATGTGCGCCGGCCACCGACCGAAGGCAAAGTTCGACCTTTACCCGGTCGAAGGCGGCACCGCCGCCATGTGCTACATCTTCAAGGCACTGAAGAACGCCCGCCTGCTTAACGCCGGCGACACGATCGCGCTCGGAACGCCGATCTTCACGCCCTATCTCGAAATGCCGGAACTGGAGGACTACGATCTCAAGACCATCAATGTCAGCGCCGAGCAGGAGGACCGCTTCCAGTTCACCGACGAAGACATCAAGGCGCTGGAGAACCCCAAGGTGAAGGCGTTGTTCCTGGTCAACCCCGGCAACCCGTCCGCCGTGGCGATGGATCCGGATTCGATCAAGCGCCTTGTCGACCTCGTCAACAAGAAGCGCCCCGACCTGATCGTGCTGACGGACGACGTCTACGGCACCTTCGTTCCGGGCTTCCAGTCGTTGCTTGGGCATCTGCCGCGCAACACGATCGGCGTCTACTCCTATTCGAAGTACTTCGGTTGCACCGGCTGGCGCCTCGGCGTCATTGCCGTCGCCGAGGACAACATCTTCGACGAGAAGATCAAGGCCCACGCCGAACCGATCCAGAAGCTCCTTGAAAAACGCTACAAGGCGATGACGCCGAAGCCGCGCGAGGTGAAGTTCATCGACCGCATCGTCGCCGACAGCCGCGACGTAGCGCTGAACCACACCGCCGGCCTGTCGCTGCCCCAGCAGGTGATGATGACGCTCTTCGGCCTCGTCGAGCTGATGGACGTCGAGAAGGCTTACCAGAAGGCCTGCATCGCCATCTGCACCAAGCGCTTCTGGAACCTGATCGAGGGCATGGGGGTCGAGTCCAATCCGGGCATCTATTTCGACCACTATTACGGCATCATCGACTTCGAGTTCTGGCTGCGCAAATATGTCGGCGAGGATGTCGTCACCTGGGTGAAGGACAACATCCACCCGCTCGACATTCCCTTCCGGCTTGCCGAGGACCACGGCATCGTGCTCCTCAACGGTTCAGGCTTCGACGCACCAAGCTGGTCGGCGCGCGTCTCCTTCGCCAACCTCAATGACGACGCCTACTCGCAGATCGGCCGTGCCGTGCGCTCGGTCGCCCGCGGCTATGTACAGACCTACCAGGCAGCCAAGGGCCTGAAGATCAGCTAGCTGATCGAAGCGGCCGGCAAACATGCCGGCCGCTTTCCCCTACCGCACCACGCGTCTTCCTGGACGCGCGGAGGTCGCTGTAGCACTTTGAATTGCTGCATGTTTTCGCCTATCAATCGGCCACGATCACGGGGAACATGCAGAAGGGCGTGAGCAGACGTCCTGTTGTCCAGCCACCCCAGATTTTCCGGCGGTTTCCCGCCGGCGAGCAAGCAGCGCATTGTCAGGCTGAAGGTGCCCCTTCGGCTGGAGTTGGGAGTAAAGCGGCGTGATCGATCATCTGTTCGGCATCCTCAGAGCGCATCCGGAGCTTGCCCTGTTTCTCGCGCTCGGCATCGGCTACGCCGTCGGCAAGATCACCATCTTCGGCGTGACCGTCGGCGCCGTCACCGGCTGCCTGCTGGCGGGCGTGCTGATCGGTCAGACGGGCGCGGTGTTGTCGAACGATGTAAAGCAGGCGTTCTTTCTGCTTTTCCTCTTTGCCATCGGCTACCGCACCGGCCCGCAATTCTTCCAGAGTCTCAACGCCGATGCCCTGCCCCAGATCGCCGTTACGGTGACGCTCTGCGTCGTCGCCCTCGGCGTCGCGATCATTCTCTCGATGCTCTTTGCATTCGATCTCGGAACGGCAGCCGGCGTGCTGGCAGGCGGAGCGACGGAATCGGCGACCGTCGGCGTCGCCATCGACACCTTCCGCAAGACGGCACCGACGCCCGAAGCGGCCAACCAGTTCGAATCCGCCGTTGCGACCGGTTTTGCCGTCGCCTACCTCGTCGGTGTCGTCAGCGCCATTCTCGTGCAGTCGCAGTTGGCTCCGCGGATGTTCGGCCGCAGCCTGAAGGAGGCCTGCGCCGAACTCGAAGCCGAACTCAACATCACCCCGCAAAACAACGGCGACACCGCCCGCCGCGAGATCGAAGCGCGTGCCTTCCAGGTCGCAGACAACCTGGTCGGCCTTACGGTTGCGGAAGCGGAAGCGAGGGTTCCTGAAAACCAGAAGGCCTATATCGAGCAGATCCGCAGGGGCCGCGAGATCATCACACCCACGAGCAAGGAGCGCCTGCAGGCAGGTGACGTCATAGCCGTTGCAGGCCTTCGCGGTTTCCTGGTCGAATATTCCAGCCGGATCGGCACCGAGATCGACGACCGCGAGCTGCTCGATATCCCTGTCGAGACCCTCGATGTGGTCGTCACCAACAAGGAAGTGGCCGGCAAACGCCTGTGGCAACTCAGGCAGCAGCCCGAGGCACGCTCGGTCTTCCTGCGCGGTATCCTGCGCGCCGGCCAGCCGATCCCGATCTTTCCCGGGCTGACGGTGCGCCGCGGCGACGTCATGTCGATCGCCGGCGCGCGCCGCCATGTCGAGGATGCCGCCGCGCGGCTCGGCTATGCCGACCGCGAGACGACGGCAACCGACATGGTCTTTGTCGGCGTCTTCATCTTTCTCGGCGGCCTGATCGGCATTCCCGCGCTGAAACTCGGTGCGCTGGAGATCGGGCTTGGCGTTGCCGTCGGCGTGCTGATTGCGGGTCTCGTCGCCGGCTGGCTGCGCTCGGTCCGGCGCACCTTCGGCTTCGTGCCGGAAGCAACCCTCTGGTTCTTCGACAGCGTCGGGCTCTGCGCCTTCATCGCCTGTGTCGGCATTTCGGCCGGCCCGAGTTTCGTGGCCGGTCTCGTCCAGTCCGGCCCGGCACTGGTCATCGCCAGCGCGCTGATCTGCGTGATTTCGCACTTGGCCGCGCTCGCGCTCGGCCGCTGGGTCTTCCGGATGAACGAAGGCGTGCTCGCCGGCACCTGCTGCGGCGCCGGCACTTCGGCACCGGCGCTCGCCGCCGTGCAGGAGGCGGCGGGAAGCAAGGTCCCGACGCTTGGCTACGGTCTCGGCTACGCCATCGGCAACGTGCTGCTCGCACTCTGGGGCGCCGTGCTTGTGACGGTTTTGGGGTAGCGCGAGCGCGTGGCGCAAGACGCTGACTTTCTAGCGGTATCGATTACCGGTCATGGAGATAGCGGCGGCATAGGAAAGGTCTCCGCGGCAAAGGCCGCACTATCGTCCCATCGCAACAATGCGCGTCCTGCATCGGTCCAGCGCCCAAATCGCGCGCCGAACTCCGACACCTCCATCTAACCAAAGGCCGTGAGTGCCTCGATTGCGTATTCCCCGGCCGACACCGCATAGTTATCGACCAGGCCGTCAGGACGCTCTTCGAGATATTGTCTCACCACTAGTGCCAGCGCTTTCAGGGCCAGCTTTTGGCGATCGTCCATGATGTAGCTTCCGGGCTGCAGATTCGGTTCGTTCATTTCGACAGGCTATCACCGCAGCGGCCACACCAGCATAAGCGTGGGTATGCTGACAATGACGATTACCAGCGATAGCGGCAGGCCGAGGCGCGGATAGTCGCTGAAGCGATAACCGCCCGGCCCCATGACCAGCGTGTTGCACTGGTGGCCGATCGGGGTCAGGAAATCGCAGCCAGCGCCAATGGCGACCGCCATCAGGAAGGCTTCCGGCTTGTAGCCGAGCGCACCGGCAAAGCTTGCGGCGATCGGTGCCATGACCAGCACGGTGGCGGCATTGTTGAGAAACGGCGTTACGGCCATGGCGGCCAGAAGGATTATCGTCAGCGCGCCGGCGGGCGGCAGGCCGGCGGCAATCGTGCCGAGCCATTGCGCGATGACCTCCGTGCCCCCGGTCGTGCGCAAGGAATCGCTGACCGGGATCAGCGCCGCCAGCATCACCAGGATTGGCCCGTCGACCGAGCGGTAGAAGTCGCGCAGCGGAATGATGCGCAGCACCACCATGGCAAGGGCCGCAGCAAAGAAGGCGATCGGCACGGGAACGAGGCCGACGGCGGTCGAGCCCATGGCAGCTGCGAGAACGAGAAGCGGCAGCGGGGCCTTGCGCGTGGTGCCGAGCAGGATTTCGCGCTGGGCCAGCGGAAGGCAGCCGAAGTCTTGCAGGAAGGACGTCAACTCGTGCCGTGCGCCTTGCAAGACGATGATGTCGCCGGCGCGCAAACGAATGCTGCCGAGGCGCTGCTTCAATCGTTCGCCTTGCCGGCTGACGGCAAGCAGGTTGATATTGTGGGTGTTGAACAGCGCCAGGCGCTGTGCCGACATGCCGTCCAGCGGCGAACCGCTGCCGACGACCGCTTCCACCGCTTCGATCTCGGATCCCGCCTTGTCTCGGGCGTGCGGAGCACGGTCACCGGCAATCTTCAGCTTGGCCTGGGAAACGATGCGATCGAGCGGTGCCGGCCCGCCTTCGAGCAGCAGCACATCCTCGGCTTCAAGCGTAACGTCGGGGAGCGGCGCCAGGTGAAGGCCGCGGCGAAAGATGGCGATGACGACGGCACCGCCGTCGCCGAGCTTGACCAGATTGCTGAGCGGCTTGCCGATCGCCGGGGAGCCGGCGGCAACCACGGCCTCGGAGGTGTAGTCGGTGATCTCTATCGCCGATTGCAGCGAGACCTGCTGGCTGGTGCGCTGCGGCACGAGCTTGTAGGCAAAGAGCAGGAAGATGCAGCCGACCAGCGCCAGCGTCGCTCCGACGGGCGTGAAGTCGAACATCGTGAAGCTCTCGCCGGTCAGCTCCTGGCGGACGCGCGAAACGACGATGTTCGGCGAGGTGCCGACCTGGGTCATCAGCCCGCCGATCAGCGATCCGAAAGCCATCGGCATCAGGAATACGGAGGGCTGGACATTCGACCGGCGGGCAAACTGGAAGGCGACCGGCAGCATGATCGCCAGCGCACCGATGTTCTTGATGAAGGCGGAGAGCACGGTGACGGTGATGACCAGCAGCGCAAGCTGCGCCCGGACCGACGAGATATTGGGTAGGAACCGCTGGATCGCTGCATCCACGATCCCGGAGCGCGCAACGCCCGCGCTGACGATCAACGCGCTGCCGACGATGATGACGATGTCGTCGCTGAAGCCATCAAAGGCATGGTCGTAGGGCACGATGCCGACGGCTACCGCCAGCATCAGCGCAGAACAGGCAATCACGTCGTATCGAAACCGCCCCCAGATGAAGAAGGCCATCATGGCGCCGATGACGATAAACGCGAGAGACTGTTCGGCGGTCATGCAATACCCGGGTTCGGCAAAAGGACTGGCGGCGGGACAGAGCTAGCGCTTGCCGCAAGGGCGAAACGCGCAGTCCGTGCAGAAGTTCACAAGAGACGTAACCGATGTTTCGGCAAATCGGAATTCGCCTCAGCGACAAATCTGGGTATGAGTGCGAAGCGCATTCTTCGCGCCGCCGCGCCGGCGGTGAGGCAGCGCCCCCTGCCACCCTGTCACTCGATGGTCCCGAATGAGGCCGCCCCCAGCGTATCGCCTCGTCCCGCTGCTTGCCCTACAGCAGAAAGGCAACCATCCGCCCGCCTGGTCGGAGCTGATCGCGAACAACATGTCGTCCCACGAAATCATCGACAACCCAGATGGTTTCGAGCGCCGTCTGCCTGCTGGTCAGCGGGTTGATAAAGGTCTGCGTCGACGGCGGTGGGGTGTCTCCGAAATCCTCCACCCGGGTCCGGTCATGGCCGGCAGATCCGCCGCGCGCGACACGGGCATATTGCAGGATCAACGTGTCGAATAACAACGGGAAGAAATGCAGCGCCAGGCGCGTCAAAAAGAGCTCGGAACGTACCCGGCTGCAGCTGTCGCAACCAAGCTTTCAAGACTGGGAAGACGTGAACATCTGCAAGCAATGCTTGCGAAAAGCCGCGAGGCGGAACTTGGAAATTTCCGTTGAAGCGCTACACTTTAGAAGAAAGTGCTGGACCTCGCGGGCAATGACCGTTCAAGGCAATTTCGCCTGACGCTCGATGACGCGCAGCCAAGCTCAGCCACATCTGAGGATCGCCGACATGAAACATGCCCTTGCCGCTCTCTCGGTCGTTCTGCTTCTCAGCGGCTGTACCGCCACGACCGGCCCCAATCTCACCTACGGCTATTCGCCGAACCTCCAGCCCATCCCCGGCAGCATCACCTATGGCGGCCAGCCGCGCACCAAGCTGAAGAAGGCGCCCGTCGGCAGCATCGTGCCGCACCAGTTCATCGATCAGTATGGCCGAAAGGTCTACGAGACCTACATCATCGAGCCCGACCGGTCCTTGCGCCTGACCAGCCGGCGCTGGCAGCCGGATGATATTTTCGACTTCGACTGAGCAAATCTGGGTCGCTAGGAAGGGGAGCGGCCATCGCCGCTGCCGAACTGCGCGTGCACCCAATCGCGAAGCACGCGAGTCGCTGGCCGGTCGGCCATGCGCGGGCTGTAGACGAAGTCGTAGCGGTCGCTCTCGAGCGTCAGGTCGAAAGGCTGAACGAGGATGCCCGAGGCGAGTTCATCCGCCACGAGCGTCAGGCTCAGGAGAGCGATGCCCTGCCCCGCAACCGCCGCCTGTACCGCGTGGATCTCATCGGTAAAGGAAAGTTGCGCGCTGGCATCGACACCGATCGCGCCCGCGCGCTCCAGCCATTGCCGCCAGACGGGCGCGCGGTGATCATTGCGGCGCGATGGGCCCCAGTCGAAGTGAATGAGCGTTTCCCGTTTGAGATCGGCCACACTTGCCGGTGCCAGTCTCGGGGCGCAGACCGGGGCAAAACGATCGGCAAACAACGGCTCGGTGACGAGACCCGGGTAGTGCCCGCCGCCGTAACGGATCGCAGCGTCCGCATCCGCCTCCAGGTCGACCGTCCTGTTGGAAGCGTCGAGCCGCAGTGTCCAGTCCGGATAGGCCTCGCGAAACGAGCCGGCGAGCGGCGCCAGACGCTTGGCGACGAAGGCAACCGTGGAGGTCAGCCGCGCCACCTTGCTCCCTTGCTGTCGACGCACGTCGGCAATTGCCTGTTCGAAACGATCGAGACCATCGCGCAGCACGGGAAACAGCGCCTTGCCAGCCGCCGTCAGATGCACCTGGCGCGTCTCGCGCTCGAAGAGCTTGACCTCCAGCATCTCCTCCAGCTGTCGGATCTGGTGGCTGACGGCGGTTGCCGAAACGTTCAGCTCTTCGGCGGCATGCTTGAAGCTCAGCCGACGCGCGGCCGCTTCAAAAACCCTGAGTGCACCGAGCGGCGGCAACTTCCTCATTCCATCCTCATAGATGAATTCACCTCATCCATCGGCTGAGAAATCACTCTTTGTCAGCCGATGATCACCCTAGCATATTGGGATCAACAGCCCAGGCAACAGCGCCGAGCTGAGAAAATCTCAAGCATGAAAGGACACCCCATGTCTCTCGAACAGGTCGTCACCAAGCCGGATCCCTATGCGCCCTTCCTGCTCTCCCAGGCGATCAAGGCCAATGGCTTCGTCTTCGTCTCCGGCCAGGCGGCGATCGGCGACGACGGCGAACTCGTCGGTGTCGGCGACTTCGACCGTCAGGCCGAGCAGGCCTTCCGCAATCTCGACCGGGCGCTGAAGGCGGCGGGCTCTGGTCTCGACAAGATCGTCAAGGTCACGATCTTCCTGCGCTCTATGGAGAATTTCGCAAAGATCATCGAACTCCGCCGCAAGTGGTTTTCCGCGCCCTATCCGGCCGACAGCATCATCGAGGTCTCCTCGCTCTATTCGTCGGACGCGCTGATCGAGATCGAAGCGATCGCGCTCGACGCGGGGCGCTGACATGAACGCGCCCCTCAGCATTCCATCACCGGTCTTCACCGGTGCCCGCCTCAAAGGGCTCGGTTTCGCCAACCGCCTGTCGGTCGCGCCGATGACCCGCATCAGCGCCTCGGCGGCGGGTGTGCCCGGCGAACGCATGCAACGCTACTACCAGCGCTTTGCCCGCGGTGGCTTCAGCCTGATCACCACGGAAGGCATCTACACGGACAAGGCCTATTCCCAGACCTATCGGGACCAGCCGGGCCTGACGGACAGGGAACAGGCGGAAGCCTGGCGGCAGATCGTCGATGCCGTTCACGCAGAAGGCGGCCGCATCTTCGCGCAGCTGATGCATGGCGGCGCGTTGGCGCAGGGCAATCCGCACAGGCCCGAGACGGTGGGCCCTTCCGCTGTCCGCCCGAAGGGCAGCCAGATGACCGGCTATCACGGCGACGGGCCCTATCCGCTGCCGCGCGAAATCAGCGACGCCCAAATCGCCGAGGCGATCGAGGGCTTTGCCGATGCCGCTCGCCTTGCGATCGACGTCGCCGGCTTCGACGGCATCGAAATCCACGGCGCCAACGGATACCTGCTCGATCAATTCTTCACCGATTATTCAAACAGGCGGACCGATCGCTGGGGTGGAGATATCGTTGAGCGTCTCGGCCTGTCGCTCGAAGTGCTGAAGGCGGTGCGCGCGGCGATCGGACCCGACGTTCCGCTGGGCCTCCGCCTCTCCCAAGGCAAGGTCAACGACTTCAGGCACAAATGGGGGGAGCGCGAACAAGGCGCTGCGCGCGTGTTCGAGGCACTCGGCAAAAGCCCGGCCGACTTCGTGCACGTGACCGAGTTCGAAGCCTGGCAGCCAGCCTTCGAGGGTGGCGACGCCTCGCTCGTCTCGCTCGCCCGCCGTCACGCGCCGCGCCTCCTCCTCATCGCCAATGGCAGCCTACACGACCTCGCCCGCGCCGAGGAGGTGATGGAAGCGGGTGCCGACATGATCGCGATCGGCCGCGGCGCGCTCGTCAACCCCGACTGGCCGCGGCTGACTGCCGAACGCAGCGGCTTGCGCCCCTTCGAACTACCGTTCCTTGCACCGATCAGCGACATCAAGGACAGCGAACTCGCTCTCTGAAAATAGATCGACGGACGCACCTCCCGTGGGGTGCGCCCGTCACTTGCCCCAAGGGGCAGCCGACCTGAGTTATTACAAAGCCGGCACGAAGCGATAGGCCGCCCCGTTGCGTTCCGCCCGCCCGATCCCCGGATACGCCCAATGGTAACCGAGCAGCGCCAGCCGCTCCGATGCGGCCCGATCGATCAAGGCCTTGCGGTTCTTCAAGGCCAGTTCCGCATCCGTGTCGAAGCCGAAATGCCAGTCGGGATGCTCGAAGAAGACGACGTTGCTGGTGACCGCATCGCCCGTGATCACCAGGCCCTCATGTCCGGCTCCGTCGCCGCCGGCAAGCTGGAGCGAGATATGGCCGGGCGTGTGACCTCGCGTGTCGAGCACCTGCATGCCACCGACGATTTCGTCGCCGGGCTTCACCAGGGTCAGCCGATCCTTGACCGCGAACAGGTCGCGCTGCGCACCCTTGGCAAAGCCATGCAGCACCTGCGGCATCACCCTTTCGAAGTTCGGATCGGTCCAGAACTGCCATTCCCCCTCCGAAACGAAGTACTGCGCATTCGGAAAGGCGAGCGTCCCGTCGGCGCCAACGGTGCCGCCCGCATGGTCAGGATGGGCATGCGTCAGCACCACCTTCGTCACCGCACTCGGGTCGATGCCGGCCGCAAGCAGATTGGCGTGAAGCTTGCCGGCGCTCTCCTGAAAACGTGTGCCCGAGCCGTCGTCGACCACGATCAGATCGTCACCAGAGCGGATGACCGGAATATTGGTGTGAAACGGCGCCTTTTCGGGCGTGCCGCCAAGCCGGCGCATGATCTCCGGCCGCTCTTCCGCCGCTGCATCCGGCAGCACGATGTTGACCGGCAGCATGATGAAGCCGTCGCTGACAACGGAAATGTCGAAGCTGCCGTGACGAAAGCGATGGATGTCAGCGGCATAGGCGCCTTTCGGCAGGAGAGCGGAGGCGGCAACCGCGCCGGAGCCGGCGATGAGTTGACGACGGTCGATCGGGAGAACGTCATTGGAGGAACGGGAGACGGTCATGACACTGATCCTTGGCTTAAGCGTTTGAGGAAAACCGGTACCGCCTTCTGGGCGGCACCGGGAGCAACCATCAGGCCTTGGCGAAGGCGAGCAGGTCGGCGTTGAGCCGGTCCTTGTGGGTGTCGGTGATGCCGTGCGGTGCGCCGGCATAGACCTTGAGTTCCGCATGCGGCACCAGCGTCTTCGAGGCCCGTGCCGCCGCATCGATCGGCACGATCTGGTCGTCGTCGCCATGGATGATCAAGGTCGGCACGTCGAACTTCTTCAGGTCCTCGGTGAAGTCGGTCTGCGAGAAGGCGACGATCGAGTCATAGGTGTTCTTGTGACCGGCCGTCATGCCCTGCAGCCAGAAGCTGTCGATCATGCCTTGCGAGGCGACCGCACCCGGGCGGTTGAAGCCGAAGAACGGACCGGACGCGATATCGCGGTAGAGCTTGGAGCGATCCTTGAGACTTGCCGCCTGCAGGCCGTCGAATACCTCCTTCGGCAATCCGCCGGGGTTCTTGTCGGTCTTGACCATCAGCGGCGGCACCGCCGAGATCAACCCGGCCTTGGCGATGCGGCCGGTGCCATGGCGGCCGATGTAGCGGCTGATCTCGCCGCCGCCGGTGGAAAAGCCGGCGAGGAAGATGTCCTTCAGGTCGAGCGCATTGATCAGATCCGCGAGATCATCGGCATAATGATCCATGTCGTTGCCGTCCCAGGGCTGCGACGAGCGGCCGTGGCCGCGGCGGTCATGGGTGACGACGCGGAAGCCGTTGGCGGCGAGATGGAAGGCCTGCGCTTCCCAGCTGTCCGACGACAGCGGCCAGCCATGGCTGAGCACGACGACCGGGCCATCCTTCAGGCCCCAGTCCTTGTAATAGATCTCGACGCCATCGCGGGTGATGATGCGGCTGCCCTTGCTGTTTGATCCCTCGGTGCCGGACGCGCCGGCGGTTGATGTCGTGTTGGATGCGGCCTTCGCCGGCGTGTTCATGGTGTTGACCGCGGCTGCGGTGGCCACGGCACCGAAGGCAGCCGAAAGAACCGTGCGGCGCGAAAGGTCATTGGAAATGCTTGCGGAAACTGCTCTTGCCTGTGTCATTGTCCTCACCTCTTTGATCTCTGTTGCCAGGCTTCCATCCCGTGGAAGCGATGGTTGAATTGATAAATCGGCGGGCCTAACCTCTCGACCGGCAAAGCTGACAACGATGGGGGCAGAAGTGACAAAACGATCGACAAGCGAACCGGCGGAGATCGGTATCGTCGTCTACCCGCGCGCACTGATGTCGGCGATCCATGGGCTGACCGACATGTTTCAGGTGGCGAGCATGCAATCGGTCGAACAGAGCGGGAGGGACGCTCCGCAGATCCGCATCAGCCACTGGAAGCTTCAGGAAGACGGCTCGGTGTCGAAATCACGTGACACCCACGAGGGGCCTTCGTCCGGTCTTGTGGCGCTGATCCTGCCGCCGACGCTCTCCGATTTGCCGGTCGGCGATCGCATCGGCGCCTTGCCCGCCTTCGTGCGCGAACAGCACCAACGAGGTACAACGATCTGCTCCGTCTGCGGCGGCGCCTATCTGCTGGCGGAATCCGGTCTTGCTGCCGGCCGCACCATCACCACCCACTGGTCGCACCAGGACCTGATCGCCGATCGCTATGGCGATATCCGCGTCGACACCGACAGGCTGCTCATCGACGAGGGCGATATCATCACGGCTGGCGGCATGATGGCCTGGATCGACCTCGGCCTGAAACTCGTCGACCGGTTTCTCGGAACCGACGTCATGTTGGCAACCGCGCGTTACATGATCATCGACCCCGGCGCGCGGGAGCAGAGCTACTACAGCGTCTTTGCGCCGAAACTCGATCACGGCGACACGATCATTCTGAAGGTCCAGCACTGGCTGCACGGCGCCAATACCAAGGGCGTGACGCTGCAGATGATGGCCGAGCGCGCCGGCCTCGGCGACCGCACCTTCCTGCGCCGTTTCCAGAAGGCGACCGGCTTCAACCCCACCGAGTATTGCCAGCGGCTGCGGATCGCCAAGTCGCGCGATCTGCTGGAGCGTTCGCATCTCTCGATCGAGCAGGTCGCCTGGCAGAGCGGCTATGACGACACCAACGCCTACCGCAAGATCTTCCGCAAGATCCTAGGCCTTTCACCCAAGGAGTATCGCCTTCGCTTCTCGGTATCGGATGGTGCCCGGCGCATGGCCGCCTCAGCGCCGCATGCGGTGCCGGCTTAGAGGCCGGAGATGGGATCGGGCTCCGTCGACTGGGCCGCATCGCTGGCCACGTTCGTTCGTAGCCGCGGCCAACGGCGCAATTCCAGGCGATTTAGCCGCCAGCCGACAAGGGACCAAGCAATGCCATCTCGGTGCCCCTCGAGGGCTAGAAAACGCAAAAACCGCCGCGCGCCCGTTGGGACGCGCGGCGTACATTGAATTCGCTGGTTGGAGCGATTTTCCCTGGACTATCGGTCAATCTAGATCTGATCTGCTTTGGAGCGTAACCGGCGTTTCGGTCAGCTCAAGGTATTCGACGCGTCCGATCACGGGCGCTGCCCGTCAGCCCTTGCCGACGATGACAAAGACGACACGACGGATCGCTTCGGCGAAGCCGACGCCCAGCGCCATCGCCGCGATGCCGGTGACGCCTAGTGCGCCGATCCCCATCAGTTTCCAGCGCCTGACATCGTCGGTCACGGGTTTCATCTCCGCAACGTCCCCACCGATCGCCGAGACAGACGCCTCGATCTCACCCACACGGTCGATCAGCTGCTCCATGCGCAGATGCACGCTGCCATGAATGGCCGCGTACTTGTCCTCGGCGCGGCGGCTCCCCTCCTCGATCCGGCGGATGGATTCCTGCAGGCCGCGCATGCCCGCAACCAATTCGCCAAGCTGGCGGTGAACGGCAACATCGATTTCAACTGCCGACATCGGTGCGCTCCCCATGCCTGGCACACTCCGCCCGTGTCCATATTTCCGCAGCGCAGAGACCGACAGCCGTGCGATCGATTCGCCGTTGATCGACAGCTGTCGCACCACGCGCACCGATGAGATCAGTTCCGACCACGCCTCTGAGGCCCGGAACACTCGCCGGTTGCGAAGTTCCACAGCCCGCCTGCATCAAGGCAGGAATCGTAATCAAGGCGCTTTTCGCGAGCGCGGCTCTGAGCGTCATTGTTCTGCCTTTCGATAGCATTGGCGATGGAACGGGCACCATCGGCCCGGATTTCGTGGACGAGCCAGACGAGGCCGGCGAGCACCAAACAGCCTGTCAGCAACTTGGGCCAGGGCAGCATCATCTGGCCCAGCCAAGACGGCGCGCGAGCACATACCAGGTTTCAGATAAAACGCCGGCAGCCAGGCCGACGCCAACCTCCAGCAGCATCTGAATGTCCGGGTCATCAGCAAGCGCGGGACCCATTTCAGGCGCCAGCAAGCCTTTGGCCACAAGCAAACCGGCGCCATAGCGCAGCACGATGCGAATCATCACAGCGCTCATTTCGCCCACCTCGCGAGAACAGCGACAACCGCTGCAACTAGGCGTACAAGCACGCTGCCGATAGACTTAGCCGCATCGCTGTCCCTTTCGCCCTTCTCCGCGGCCCCCGACTTCCCCGGCCGAAGCACAACGACGACGCCGGGCTTCGCCGGCGCCGCCTTTTGCTGGCCGTTCCGGCCATATCCGGCCTCCCGCAACGCCGCCTCGAACGCTCGGCCATAAGCCTCGATCTTTGGGCCATTCTGCCTGACATCAGCATTGACGATCGCGCGCGACGCCGCATACCGATAGCCGATTGCCGCCTCGGAAAGGCTCTCGTCCGTGTCGAAATCGGTGAGCCGCTTGCCAGTAAAGAGCCCCTCCGTCATGCCATCGAACAGGATGCGCACCGCAGTCGCCATCTCGCTCGCCTGCTCCGGCGCAGCCGCAAGGCCGAACTTCGCATAGTTCGCCTTGCCGGTAATCTGCGCCAGCCCGCGCCCGCGGAAACGCCACCCATCGTCCGCCGCGACATTCCCGAGCCGACCGCCATAGACCCGGTTCGCAAGCTTGCGCGGATTGCCGGCAAAGGGCTCTGCACTTGCAACTGTCGGGAATCGCGCGGGCCAAACCTGGGTGAGCCGCTTGGCGGAGTAGTTGAGGTTTTCGTCGATCGGCTGCATGGAGCCGCCAGTTTCGTGATAGACGGTCGCGAGTATTGCAGCGAGGTGGCAGTGACCGACACCTCGACCATGGGCTTCATCGAGGATCGCCTCGATACCCTTCGTCTGCTGCGCAGATAGAGAACTGCCGAATGCCGCGCTACCCCGTCGCCGGAGAGCGGCAAAAAATACCGAGTGATTCATAGTTCACCTGAATTGTGGAGAATGCCTAGAGATCGGCAGCAGCAAGCCACAGATTATCGATCTGGGCATCTGATAGACCGAGCTCTTTCCCTATCGTGGCGATCAGCGGGTGCTTGCGCTGAAACGTCTCGGCATACTCCCACTCGATCTGCGCCTTATCTTGTTCTGCGCCGACAGGCATAGCAGCAATCACAGTTGCCACAACGTTTGGTGAAACGCCCGCGCTGACGAGACCTAGACGGAATTGCCGCGCAGAAAGCGACGGCATCGCTCGTCGGCTCTCTTCGTCCGACGGGGGAACATACGCGGAGATCGGAAAGTCATCATTATCGACGAGCCACTTGCGAATGGCCGGATTGAGGCCAAAGCTATCCTCCGGCCGTGATACATAATCACAGTCGTAAACGACATCGTCTAGATCAGTGATGTTGCATTTGACCAGCAACACACCGTCTTCCTTGGTCTTTTGAACAGAATAGACCTCATTCAACGAAAGCGCCATCACGCGGTCCTCTGCATCTGAACCATGGAGTTCCCACTGGAGTATGTGACCTGCCCGCGTGCACGCCACGTTCCGCCCAACTGAGCGCCGGCCCCCACGTCCAGGGTATATTGATAGGCAGCGGTAGATAGATACGTTGCGTAACCTTGGTTCCGGTTTCGTATACCGTTTGAGTAGCAGAACACTGGATGGCCGACAGGAAAGTTGACCTCATCCTGGTTGGAACCGGCGTAGATTACAACGCGCGCGCTCAGAGCATCGCTGAGGTAGGCGCCAAACCCGGCCATTCCGCCAGCGAACTGGACGTTACCGTCACCGAAATATGCCGCGCCGCCGACGTACATCGTGCCTCCGATAGCATGGTTGCCGGTATTGGTGATATGTCCGGCTCGAGCATCGAAGACGATGCGGCAGTTGCCGGAACTACTATCGTAAATGCCAACGCCGTACCAAGTGGAGATGCGGAGGTTGTGAGAGGTATAAGTAGCGTTGTCGCCAGTGCCCGCCACCACGCCGTTACTACTGCCGAGGGCACCAGAGGTGAAAAAACCCGTCGGGCTATAGATGCTACCGCCGAGATTGGCGTTAGCTGCAGCGTCCCACCAAACCAAGGTTGAGGCGTTCGACCATTCGCTATTGGAATACTGGATGTAGAACGAGCCGCCCGAGTCGCTAAGTAGGCGATGGTCCCGGTTTGGGTTGGCGTTGAGGCGGAACTCCGACGTGCCCGCATTGTTGCCGACTTCGAGCATGTGGCCACCCCAGAAGCCAGCCCCATCTTCTCGAAGAGTGAACGATCTGACGAAGGTGCCAGAGGTGCTGTAGAGGAACGTTTGCATCGCGCCGATCGTGTTGTTGTGCACGATGACGCCACGATTCACTCCGGCGGCTGTCATGAAGTAGAGATAGCGGTCACCATTGAAACGGATCTGTACGTCGGCACAAGCAACAAAATTCGGAGCCCAGAGCGCGCCGGTGAAGGTCGTTCCGGCTGTCGTGACCAAGGGGATTCCGCCGTAGGTGGGCACAAGGGCGCCGGAGAAATTGTAACGAAAGCCCGCTTCAGCGTTAAGGTCGATGTTACCGCCAGCGTTTGGAGCATAGCCGATGTAGCCAGCCCGGTTTCCATCGGTTTTTCTAAAATCCACGTATCCGGTGTTCGTTGCGTTTCCGGTACTGAGCACTATGTGTCCCGTCCCAGGACCATTGTTGACGGCGATAGAGCCAACGAACGTCTTGCTCGACATCGTCGATGGCAAGCGTGCGTCATTGACTGTGCCACTCGTGAGGTTGCTAGCGTTGTCCGCACCGATCGTCGCCCGCATCGTTCCGGCATCGACATCATCAAGGAGGTTTCGCGCAAACGGCGTCAACGCCGTCGTCGCGTAAAGATCCGTCCCCGTCGTGTAGAGCATCTGATTGGTCGTTGTCGTCAATCCGGCGATCGATTGCAGGCCTGCGTCCTGCGCCTGGACATTGGTGCCGATCTCAAGACCGAGCGCCGTCCTGGCACCGCTTGCGCTCGTCGCACCCGTGCCGCCCGCGGTCAGCGGACGCGGTGCGTTGGCGTCGGCAGTCAGGTCGTCGATCAGCGTGTTGTAGGGCACGCTCTGGATCGTGGTATTGGGCACGCCTTTGGTGCCGGCGGGAGGCGAATAGACGCCACCTGTTCTGGGCATGGCTTGTCTCCATGGAAGCGCGTGTCCGCAAGCTTCCCTGTTGTTCCTGTTATCGATGGAATTGGTGATCCTCGGCGAGGCACGCTTCGGCCGTTGCTGGGTTCCCCAACCGCGGCCAGTGAGCTCGCTTCAAGGGCTCCAAATGAATGACCCTGAAGCTGTCGATAGACTCGGTGGAGGAACTACCGCTTGTTGCGACCTGCCGAAAAAAGCCGGCCATAGTCGACGCGGCGCATGCCGTCGGGGCCGCGGCTGACGACATCGGGGCGGGATTTTTCCACCTCTTGCGCCATCACGCCGAGATGTTTCGGGCCACGTCCGGCCTCGCTCTTGTAGCGGTACTCGTAGAGAGAATGCCCATCCAACTTGCCGACCTTCTTGATGTCCTTTTTCAGGCGACGGTCTGACGGCTTCGGTAAGGCACCAAGAATGCTCCCGAGCACACTGCTGATGCCTTCTCGCTTCTGATTGTACGCCGCCACGCGGTTCTGATAGTCCTGCTGCACCATCCCGGCATAATCCACCGGCTCAATCCTCTGCCCCTGCGTCGGGACAAAATTCGGGCTACTAACCTGGGCGCCCGATAGCAGGCTCGAAATCTCGTTGATCGGCTGGTTTCGCTGGGCATACATCTCGTTGAGATATTGCGCCCGCGCGGCGTTCTGCGCCGCAAGCTGCGCCTGCTGGGCGTTGAAGCTCTGGTCCTTCGCCGGTTGATGTGTTCTTCTCAAAAGGAAGAATAAGACCCCGCCGCCAGTTCTCAGGGCTCGCATCTTCGGCATGCCGTTCGACAGGTGTTCGACGAGGACCCGTCTCGTCGCGAAAATCCCTGAGTTCAAGAGGCGTCGCCGCTCCGACCAGCGAACGGCCAGTCAGAAGCCCACCGGGGTCGTAAGCCAGCCTGTTGGTTCTGTCCGTCATCCCGGCAACCCTCCGATATGCGCTGTCGTCAGCGCCGTTCCGCCGGCCATTTCGGCCAGGTTCTGCTCGCGTTTCAGGTTGAGTTCGGCGTCGATCTGGTAGCGTTTGAGCGCGCCATTCTGCTGGATCTCCGCAAGCTTCAGCTCGCGCTCCATCTCCAGCTTGCGCCTGGCGTTTTCGCCGTCCATGCGCGCCTTCTCGTTCGCCAGCTGCATCTGCATCTGCAGTTGCTGCATGCCGAGGTCAGGCTGTTGCTGCGGTTGGGCCGCCTGCATCCGCCGCTGGATGTCTTCGGGCGTCGGCTTGGTGAAGTAGAGATCAGGCGATTTCAGCCCCGCCGCCTCCACGGTCTTGGCAATGCCGTTGTAGAGATTGTCCGGCGAGACGTAAGGGTTGTCGGGCCCGAGCGTCGTCAGCAGCTTTTCCTGCAATTGCTGGATCATCTGGATCATCAGCATGTCGCGCTCGCGCGTTCCGGCACCAAGCCCGGTGTTGACGGTCGCATCCATGCCGGCGTTCCAGTGGCGCGGGTCGAAGGTCACCCATTTGCCGCGAAGCCTGACCGCCCGCGGCCGGTCCTGGTGCTTGATGGTCAGCCCGAGCAGGCCCTTGAACACCCGCCTGAGCCCTTGCGCAAAGGTGCGCACCATCAGCTCCGTCTGGCCGATGCCCGCCTGTTCGACGAGTGCCGTCGCCTTCGCCGTCATGTTCTGCAACGCATCCGGCGCCATGCCGCTGGAGGCATCGGAAATCCCGGTGCGATCGGTCGCCTCCTGGTCAAGATAGCCGAGCATGGAGAAGGACTCGCGCGCCACGAAGGGCACCGCCGTGTAGCCGACGGCGCCGCGCACATCGACGCCCTGGCCGACGCGGATCGGCTGGCCGAATTTTGGGTTCAGCACCGATTCCGGGTTCTGGATAACCCCTTCCTGCACGATCGGCTGCTGGTTGTTCTGCCAGTAGAGATTGTCGAGCGTCTGGCGCAGAAGCACGGTCTTCACCCGCTGGATCTCCGCCATGTCGTCGGTGATCGCATTGCCCTCGCGCTGGTGCGGCCGTCGCTCCGTGATGAGATCGGCAAAGGGCACCTCGTCCCATTCCGCATCTTCGAGCAGATTGTCGGCCCCGGTTCCACCGGCAAAGACCAGGCGGCGGAGTTCCGCAATGCCATCGTCGTCGGCATCGACCTTCACATAGAGCTCGTAATAGTCGACCTCCTGCAGCGCCGTCGCGGTCTCCTCGCCGTCGCCGAAGATGCCGCGCCGGCGCGCAAACTCCTCGTCCTCGCCGTCCGCCTCGCCGGCAATGGCAAAGCCTTCGACCAAGTCGCGGTCGTAGCCCATGGCGATCAGGTCCGAGCGGCGCATCCGCCGCTTGATCCCGGCAATCGGGCTATCGTCGATCGAGATCGCATCCGGATGCACGAGGAATTCTTCGAGCGGCACTGCGGCAAGCCGGGTCGCGCCGCGCTCGGCGGTGCGGCGAATCTTCACAGTGAAGACCGGCTGCTCCACCGGCCCGGTCGGCAGCTCGATCCGCTCGGTCGTCTGTGCCTGTTCCAGCACCTCCACCGTATCGTCGGCAATGAGCTGCACCAGCGCTGCCTCGTCGAGCCCGCTATGGGTCGAAACCTCGACGCACTTTTTCTTCTCGTACCACCAGCGGATCACGCCATTGCCGAGCTTCAGCGCGTCGTGCGCTGCATCCTGCACGGCGTCATAGCCGTCGCTTTCGGGAAAGACGATGTAGTTGATGTAGTCGGTCGCCTGCTCCGCACCCGCCTCGTCGCCCTGGTTGACCGGCTGG
The DNA here is from genome assembly GCF_020035535.1 of Ensifer adhaerens. Lineage (NCBI taxonomy): Bacteria > Pseudomonadati > Pseudomonadota > Alphaproteobacteria > Hyphomicrobiales > Rhizobiaceae > Ensifer > Ensifer adhaerens. Next base: position 2,066,945 of record NZ_CP083349.1, read on the forward strand.
TATTCCACCACCTTGTCATTGCCGAGCACGGTGCGGATGAGCGACGGCAACACCTTCTTCACCGCCGCCCGCACATCGCGCGAAACCACCTTGGAGCGGTTGGCCTCCGCCGGCACGTCGGCCATCACCCCGTCATAATATTCCATCGCCCGGACCCGCGCCGCCGAAAGCTGGTCGCGATAGTCCTCGCAATCCCTGACGAGCTGGCTCACCATCTCAGTCAGTTCCATTTTCGTCATCGCAGCCATCTAGAGAACCTTCCGATCGGTAAAGGCCCAGGCGGCGCTGTCCGCCTTCACCCGGGCAAAGCGTTTCATCATCAGCGCGTAGCGGCTGGCCGAAATCACGTCGTCGCGTTCCTTGACGATCCGGCCGTCCTTGCGGTGGTAGAGCCTGAATTCCTCGAACCAGTCGCCAACGGTCGAAAACACCTTGAAGCGCCCGGTCTGCATCCTTTGCAGCATGTCGGAAATCCCCGCCTCGACGCCGTTGGTGCCGTCGTCGAAGGTGGCTCTTTCAGGCAGCATGACGAGCCCCTGCCCGCGATATTGCGCGGCGAGCTGCTCGCCCGAGCCCTTGTCGTGCTGCAGACCGTCATGCGGCCAAGCCCAGGGAAGCCAGGCCCCCCAGGGTTTCAGGCTCGCCGCATGGATGATCGGCGTCGCCTCGCGCTCGCGGTAACTGCGGGTCACGTAGAAGACGTCCGCGTCCCGGTCCCAGGCGCAGAGTGCGGCGGCAAAGGGGTGGTCCCAGCCGAAATCAAGCCCGCCGATCTGCACCCAGTGCCGGGGGATCTCGAAGGGCTCGACCCGGATCTGCTCCTCCGTCACCGGGAAGATCCGGCCGGAACCGAGCGTCGGCACGCCCTTGGTGCGCGCTTCCTTCTCGTGTGCCGGATAGCTGGCGACGATCTTCGCCCGTTCTTCCGGCGTATAATGTTCGGCATCGTCGATCGTCATGGTCACCACCGTCCGGTCGTCTGATGGCTCCAGCAAATAGCGGCTGACGACCGAGCTCATGCCCTTGAGCGGCGTAAACGTCACGGCGACCGATCCGCCCGTTGCATTGGTGCGGGTGATGCCCTCGAAATAGACGTCCTCCGGCGGCTCCTCGTCGAACCAGACATAGTCCACGGTGTTTGCCTGCCACTTCGCCCGCCCCTGCTCGTAGGCTTTAAGGAGCAGCGTCGAAGTACCGCCGCTTGCGTGGCGCACCGTCACACTGTCGAGGGCTCCTGAAGCACTGGACCTGCGCGTCCAGCCTGCAAGCGCCGCTTTCGGCAGATAGCCGGTGCCCCAGTCCTCCTCGCTCATCGGCGGGCCGACGAGCAGCCGCTGCACGCCATCGCGTGTCAGCTCGTGCGATTCCGATCCGCCGATCATTGTGATCGGCCGGTCGAACCGTCGGCCCGCCCACCAATGAGGATAGTCTCCGGTCAGGTGCATCGCCGCTTCGGCGGCGCCGGCCAGCGTCTTGCCGAGCTGGTTGCCGGCCATGAACAGCCGCTCGCGAAAGGTCGCACCCGCCGCGTGAAATTCCGTCTGCTTCGCATAGGGCCGGTAATAGGAAAGCCTATGCGTCTTCTGCCGCCGCCCGATCTCCATCGCCAGTTCCATCCGCTCCCGAAGAAGCGAGGAAAGGCCTGATGGTCTGGTCGAGTTTCTGGATCCGCTCAAGAAGTTGTTCATCCGTCATCTCGCCGATCTGGTTGGCATTGATGGTCACGTCCTTCGGCATCAGCGCCGCCACGGCCTTGAGGAAATCATGCGGGTTCTTCTCGATCAGCGCGTGGATCGCCGCCGCCCCCCGGCTCTCCCAGGCCGAAAGCATGTCCTCCAGAAAGAGCTCGCCGAGCTTGGTGCGCACCGCCTTGCGTGCACGCGGCCGGGGGATCGCCCCTGCCCGATCCGCACGCGGCAGAAAGCGCCCGGTCTTCGGGTCCTTGGCAGGTTTGCTTGTCATGGGTTTTGCTCCAGGCAGGCGCCGCGGCCGGTCGCGGCAGCCGCAGCATTGGCGAGATCGCCTTCGGCCCCGCGGTCCGGCACCTCGCCTTTGCTCGAACGGCTCAGGGCAGTTGCCAATCGTCAAGCGCCGTGCGCGCTCGCCGCAGAGGGCGCGCGAAGCGTGACAGCCGGTCACAGAAAATTGCGGATGTCACGCCTGATGTCACGCTTGCGAACTTGACTTCAGGTTGTATTCGTTCATCAATACTTCGCGTCGGCTCGCCCTGCCTCGGGCCTCCCCGGCGGAAGTGCAGCACCTGTGCCGATGCTTCGCAGGCGTAAGCCAGCAAAGAGCCAAAGTAGTTCAAATTTTTGAATAGTTTGTCAGTCTAGCAGCCTCGCGGCGGGAACCATGCAATGAATGCAACAGGTGCCAGATGATCCGCAGCACGTTCAGCAAGTTGAAGGCCATTTTCACCCCGCGGCCTTCGGCAAGGAATATCTCGCCCAGGTTGCTTGAACTGGCCACCTCGGGAAACGTCGACGCCCAGGCAAAACTGGCTGAAATCTACTTCAACGACGGCGGCGAGGAACACTACGCCGCCTCGCTTCACTGGAACCGGCAGGCCGCCCGACAGGGCCATCTCGCCGCGCAGGCTCGTCTCGTCACGATCTATCAAAGAGGCCTTGGCGTCGAACGTGACCTGAAAGAGGCCTCACGGTGGCTGCGCAACATCGGGCAACCGCGCTCGCGCGGCGAGTCCGTCCGCGCCGTTTCCGGCAAGATCGTCAAACAGGAAGCATAACGAGCGACAGCCGGTCTCTATCCTCTTGCCCGACTACCGCTAGGGCGGTGCGAGAACCGCGCCATTGCGTCAGGCCGAACGTTTCAAGCCGCACCCGGAATCAAAAAGGCCGCTTCAATGACGAAACGGCCAGCCTGCAATATCCTTAGCCCGCTTCCCGTCGCTTGGCAAGCCCTCCCGCCAAACTTTGTTTCCGTTTTGTTCGTTTTTCACGAACCGCATCCCACTCCTCTCCGGCGTTACCGGCAACTCAGGCGTCGTTTGGTGATATAATTGCGCCCGGCGCGCAACGCTGCCAGCGCCTGGCGTCCTACACGGCAATGGATCGTCGGGCAGGCCAGAGCGCGCGCCGGTGTCCGGTTCGATGGTGAGGCGGCCGAAGGCCCGCTCCCACGATGACGGGAGGATTTCATGACCCCACGATTTCTGATTGTCGCTGTGATCGCGGCGCTTGTTGCGCTTGCCGGCTGCACCACCGACCAGGCCAGTCGCAATACTGCCCCTGCCCCAAGCCCGGGCATGCAAGGCGGCCAAAGCATGGGTGGCGGGAGCATGGGTGGCGGAGGCATGGGTGGCGGAGGCATGGGTGGCGGAAGCTCCGGCTACTAGCGCACCGCACCTTTAGGCGCGGGTGGCGCCATCCTTCGCACGTCGCCCCGCATCGGCCATTTCAGATTGAACCTCCGGCGCCGAAGTGCGTTGAGTAACCATGACGCGCATTCTCGGTGCCACGCCATTTGTTTGCGCGCATTCTGTGTTAAGCTTCCCTTGGGAGGAAAATGCCATGGAGAATTTCTTCGCACTCGCCGCCATCGTCGTCGGCTCCGCCATCTTGGGGCTCGCGCTTGCCTACGGAATGCGCCGCAAGGACGCGCACCGTCCGCCCGATCATGACGACGCCCGGTTGAAATTCTAGGGCACAGGTTCTTCCGCAATAGGGCTTTCGGCGCGGCCATCTGCGCACGGCGCTCCATGCTGCTCGCACGGCACCGCCAGCGATCCGGCGGAGTTGCTTTGCAATCCCCGCGAGATTCATTCGGACGCCGCCAGGCGTCGCTCTCGCAACGACTCCGATGAAATTTCGCCTGCTTGTCGCTGGCCCCGCCGCCGCACTTCCATTTCCTGCCTCAGCCGAACTCTCCCCCGACAAACCAGACGTGGGCGAGAAAGGTCAGGGCGCTTTTCATGAACAACCTCCCGTCTCCTAAAGAAGACAAGCCCGGGAATGGCGGGTTGTCGTGGCTATGTCCGCAGGTCGTCGACGCGGCCGCCATGCCGATGCTGCGAAAAACGACGAAACTGCCGGTCTTTACGCCTGGCATGAATGACGCCGAACGCATGCTCAGGATGCCTGTCGTGTTCTTGGGCAAGGAACCGGGCACGGCGGGTCGCTAGCCTCGCCGCCTGCGAACCGGCAAAGTCCCACTTCGGCCCGCGCTCGCCTACCCTGTGCTCGGGCCGCCGGAACCTTTCCCGCCCCCTCGCCTTACTCCCTGGACACGAGCAAACAAGGAGATGCGAGGATGAGCAAGGCGAACCCGAAATCGCGCGATCCCAGCCAGACACCGGACGATCGGTCGCAACCCGTCGAACCGAACGTCGTGCCCATCGGCAGGATCCCGCCCTTGCCGGCCGATCAGGTGCCCGAGGGCGATGACCTGCCGCCCGGCGACCAGGGCCGCGTGCCGCCGATTCCGAGTCGCGATGAGGCCAATGTGAACCCGGACGATGCCCTGCCGGAAGACAGCGAGGAGAAGATCCTCGACGACGATCCGGGACGCGAAAAGACCCGCTTCGACGAGGAGCTTCCGAAAAGCAGCCGCTAGTGCGTTCTACAAAAAGCGGAAACCGGTGCCCGGTCCGGTGTCGCGTGACGTCAAAAGTCCGGACCACGCCAGTCGCCGACATGAAAAGGCCCGCCGGTCACACCGACCGACGGGCCTTTCTCTTCAAGGTTTCGCCTCTATCAATAGGGCGAGTAGCACTGCTGGCGCGGGCCGCCATAGGGCTGGTAGCTGTTGTCGTAGGCGCGGTAGGAGCGGTAGCGCGAATAGCACCAGTCGACGTGGCTCTGGCTCACGCCCGGTTCATAGCGGCGCGCCGGCGGAGCGGCAATCGCGCCGCCGATCACGACCCCTGCGCCAAAGGCCGCCAGCGGGTACCACCAGCCGTCATTGTGGCGCCGATAGCCGTAGCGCTCATAGCGATAGCCGCGGTAGCCATTATAGTAGCCCCCGTTCCAGCCCGGCCGATAGCCGCCGTTCCATCCCGGCCGGTAGCCCGGACGATAACCGGGACGGTAGGGCCGATACCCACCACCATGCCAGCGCTGACGATATCCGCCATGACCCCAGCCGTGGCCGTTGCCATGCCTGTCACGCACGAGCTCCACATCGCTCTTTTGCACCCGCTCGATGGCGACTGCCGGTACGGCATTCGCCGGCGTGATGCCCGAAAGAGCCGTAACCGCCGCCAAAACGACGATGCCAATCTTCTTCATTCCATCTCACCTGTCCGTTTGGAAACAGGCGCCAGTTTCGCGAAATGACGTGAACCTGCAATGAATGCGATATTCCTAATGTTAAATACAACCGAAAGCAGCGTAGACGACAGGGTTTCCACGGCCTACCCGCGCAGCGTCAGCGCATGCGCGATTAGCGTTTCCACGGCCGCGCCATAGGAAATGCCGTCCGCCGCAAGCGCCTTGGCATACATGCTGATATTGGTGAAGCCGGGAATGGTGTTGATCTCGTTGATGACCAGGCTTCCGTCCGGCCGCAGGAAGAAATCGACGCGCGCCATGCCGGCGCAGGCAAGCGCCCGGAAGGCCCGCTCGGCCATCTCCTGCGCGTGCGCGCCCACCTCCTCGGCAAGCTCCGCCGGCACCTTCACGATCGCGCCGCCGGCGTCCACATATTTGGCGTCGTAGCTGTAGAAACCGTGGCTCTCCGCGGGGATGATCTCGCCCGGCCGCGATACGGTGAGCCTGCCCTTGGCGTCTTCCAGCACCGAGCATTCGATCTCACGCGCCTGCACGAACTCTTCGATCAGCACCTTGTCGTCGTGGCGAAACGCCTCTTCCAGCGCCGCCGCAAGCCGCTCGAGGCTGTCGACACGGCTGACGCCGACGGAAGAGCCCTGCCGTGCGGGTTTGACGAAGACGGGCAGCCCCAAGGTCTCCAGGATGATTTCGGAGGAATAGGCGTCGTCCTGATGCAGCGCGATGGCGCGCGCGACCGGCAGCCCCTCGGCCGCAAGCAGGCGCTTGGCGAGCACCTTGTCCATTGCCGCCGCCGAAGCTGCAACGCCGCAGCCGACATAGGCGACATCGGCCGTCTCGGCATAGCCCTGCACCGTTCCGTCCTCGCCATAGGGCCCGTGCAGCACGGGAAAGATCAGGTCGACCGCGGGCAACAGCCCTTGCGTTCCGTCTTCGGCGATGGTGACCGCCCGCCCCTTGCCGCCCGGGATCAGCGCCACCTGCGTTCCCACCGCCGGAATGGCACGCGGCAGCTCACCGTCTTCAAGCGCGAGCAACAGCCAGCGCCCATCCCTGGTGATGCCGATCGGCACGATCTCGTAGCGGCTGCGATCGAGCGCGGCGACGACGTTGCGCGCCGACATCAGCGAAACCTCATGCTCCGCCGAACGGCCACCAAACAACACGGCAATGCGCAACTTCTCCGTCATGACGGCTTCCTCCAGAATCGTGGCCAATGCTGATCCGCAAGGAAGCGGCCGAAGATGGCAACAAGACGTCAAGGAAATGTGCTATCGCTGCGACAGGAAAATTTTCTCAGCCGACGCTCTACGTTCGGGCGGCCAAGACCGCGAGAACGGATCCGAAGGAGACCCCCGCCCATGGCCGAAGTCCTGCTCTTCCACCACGCCCAGGGGTTGACCCCGGGCCTCCACGCTTTCGCCGATGAACTGCGTGCCGCCGGCCACACGGTTCACCTTCCCGATCTTTTCGAGGGACGCACCTTCACGAGCATCGAAGAAGGCCTCGCCTATATCGGCGCCGTCGGCTTCGACGAGATGCGCGAGCGCGGCGTTCGCATCGCCGACGTGCTTCCCGAAGATCTCGTCTATGCCGGCTTCTCCTTTGGCGTCCTGCCGGCGCAGAAACTTGCGCAGACCCGGCCCGGTGCCCGCGGTGCCCTCTTCTTTCATTCCTGCATCCCGATCAGCGGCCAGTGGTCTTTCGGCCCTTGGCCGCAGGGCGTTCCGGTGCAGGTGCATGGCATGGACAACGACCCGATCTTCGTCGGCGAAGGCGATGTCGACGCGGCACGCGAACTCGTCGAAAAGGCCGACGATGCCGCACTCTTCCTCTACCCCGGCGACCAGCATTATTTCGCCGACAGCTCGCTGCCGTCCTATGACGCGGAGGCGACCGCCCTGCTCACCGGGCGCGTGCTCGCCTTCCTCGATCGCGTCTGACGCAGCGCGGGCGTCGGAACCTTGCCGCAGCCTTGGCCAACGCCCACAGAACCGGGCTGGGTCCGCAATGGGCGGCAACGGAGGCATTCTGGACCACACCAACCCCGGAAAACGAGGCCGCGGCAACCGCGCACCTGACCTTCGAGGGCACGCACGACCAATACGTCGCAGGCATCCCGGCCGAGGTGGCGGCGCGCATCCGGCTGAAAGCTGGGAGGAGGACTGGCGGGTGATGTACCAGCCGGGACGAATGGACACCCAGCGCGCCCTCATCAGGGACTATGGCAACCACGTCGCCCGCTTCGATACCATCGCCTGTTATCTTGCCCGCTGGCAGCCGCCCGCGCTCCTGCTCTGGGGCCGGCATGATGCCTTCTTCGACATCGCCGAAGTTCTCTCCTGGATCGAGGCCTTGCCGCGCATGGAGGCCCACATCTTCGACGCCGGCCACTTTCTGATCGAGACCCACGCCGCCGAAGCGGCATCGCTGAGCGCCGACTTTATCCGAAACACCGAAAGCAAAGCGAAGCTCGGAGATCGACAACGCTGAGCGCAGAAAAGGAAAACCCGCCAGAACCTCCGCCATCAGGCCCAACGTCACAGAATTGCAAGCCACTGGAAACCAGACATAAACTCGAATTACTATAGCGAACGAAGACATCCGGAGAACAATATCCCGGATATTCTCGTTATTTTAATACGAATATCGAATTATTTCGGAGTTTCTGTGCTCATCTACTCGGACGAAAACCTTGAGGTCATCCATCGCCCTGGCGCCTCGCCTTACCTTCTCGTCACCTTCAACGAGATGGAAATCCAGGCAAACGGCAGCCGCTACTGGGGCCAGCGTTTTTGCGAAAAGGCGGATATCGCCGCCCTCGGTTTCATCAGCCGCCGTCCCAACTGGTTTCCGGCAGCGAGCGTCGTCCGCGCGGTCGAGGCCGCAGCGCCGATCCTGAAGGCCGCGCCGGAGCGCATCCTCTACGGCCATTCGCAGGGCGGCTATGCAGCCCTTCGCTACCGCCGGCGTTTCAACGCCACCACGGCCATCGCGTTTTGCCCGCAGGTCTCCATCAACCCCAGAGCGGTCCCTTACGACAATCGATTTCTCCGGCATTTCTCACCCGAGCTGCATGCCAATATGGGCATTGCCCCGGATCACGCCGCCGGCCGCGCCTTCATCTTCTATGATCCCTTCCACGCGGTCGATCGCCGGCATGCGGAGCGTATCGCGAACCTGCAGGCGGAAACCCATCTCACCCCCGTGCAGATGACCGGCCACGGCACCGTCAGGGTGTTTACCGGCACCGAGCGCGCGCTGTCGCTGATCGATGCCTGCCGCGCCAACGACCTTGTCGCCCTGCGCGCACTTGCCCGCACCGCCCGAGCCGACGCGCCGATGCGGCCCTACCAGAACGCCGTCGCCGCGATGGTCCGCCACCCCGCCTGGGCCGATCGCCTGCACGACCGCTTCGGTGATCGTTTCGCGCCGATGGAAAAGGTCAATTTCCTCTACCACCGTGCCAACCGCCACATCGGCGACGGCAACCTCGGCGCGGCGCGCGACATGCTCATGAATGCGCTGGCGCTCCTGCCTGGCGACCCCGCCCTCAAGCATCGTCTGAGGGACCTCGACGCCCGCATCGCCCGCGAAGAAAAACCGGCGACCGCTTCCTGAAGCGGCCAGAGCGATCGGGAGTTGCGAGCAGTCGCCGTGAGGAATAGTGGCATGGGCTGCGGGTACCCTACTCCCGCTTGGGATTAGGTCGCCGACCGGCCGGATAGCAACCCTTCTGATCTCACCGCAATATCACCGAACCGAGGTCACAGATCGACCTCCGGCCGCCAAATGGCGTATTCCTTCCACTGCACGGCAAAACCGGCCTATGGATTGGACAAGCAATGACCACACCTCTGCCCCACCTGACCGAAATCCGCATGCACGAAGAGGCGCTCCACCGTCCCGAAATCCGCCGTTCGCGGGCGGCGGTCGAGGCGCTGCTGGCCGAAGGCTTCGTGGAGTTCGGGGCATCAGGCACGGTCTATCACCGCGCGGAAATCATCGAACTCCTGCTTCAGGAGGACGAAGCGGACGGCGGCAAGCTGCTGACGGATGATTACCGCCTGACGGCCATTGCGCCCGACGCGGTGCTGCTGACCTATAGAACGCATCGGGTCGAAGGCGACGGTTCGGAGCGGCATGTGCTGCGAAGCTCCATCTGGAAGCGGACCGGCGCGAAATGGCAAATGTTGTTCCATCAGGGAACCGTGACAGCACCCGCCCGGTAGTGTCGGCGCACAGCCCCCGTTACACGAAACGCCGCACCAAGGTCAGCGTCAGCATCAGCGCCGAGACGGAGACAATAAGGCTCGCCAGCAGGTAGGCGACCGATGCAGTCGGCTGGCCGCGCTCCCACAGCGACACCACGTCGAGCGAGAAGGTGGAAAATGTGGTGAAGCCGCCGATGAGACCGGTCGTCAGGAACAGCCGCGCATCATGGGCCGAAGGGTCGAGCGCGGCAAACAGCCCGGCGATCAGCCCCATCAGCGCCGAGCCGACGACGTTGATCGCAAGCGTGCCAAAGGGAAACTGGGCGCCGAGCATCCGCACGGCGAGAATCCCTACGCCGTGGCGCAAAACGCCACCGATACCGGAGCCGAGAAAAACAAGAAGAAACCGCATTCGAGCCTCCTGCGCGCTCCAGGGAGCGATCGTCAGCAGGCGTCATCAGCATCAGTGCGGTTGTAAGGGAGACACCATTCCCGTAACTGACATATAGGTCGAAAGCGCCCCCCGATCAACAGGCCCGACTTTTCGCCCGTTCGTTCGCGGTGCTCCGGCGCCTCTTCAGCTTCAGTCGACGACCGCCGCCCGGCAGACCAGCACCTCGCGCAAATTGCCCCGCCGGCGCCATCGCGGCAGCGCCAATTGCCGCCCCGGCCCTCCTCTGCGGACAGGCCGCGCACTCCGGCAAAAGCTCGCAAGGTGATCAACGTGGAAGCGACAGGATAAGTTTTTGCCGATGTTTTCATGGAGCGCCGGCTGTCCGGCAGCGCGACCAACGACCAGTTCTGCCTCCTCCCAAATGTGGGCGGCGGCGACGCCGGCACACCGATCCACGACCACGACCACGAATGCAACATTGAGACCGCCTGTAAGCGCAAGAGCCAGATGACCGTCGTGATCGACGGGACTTCGCACCGGCCTGCTGTGGGGCAAACATCAATCTCAAACGCAGCGTGCCCCACCCGCTATGTCAGCCGCCACACGGCGCGCTACATCCTCATCGGCACGCCAGCCATGTGCGACCGGTCGTCAAGGAAGCTGGCCGGGAGCGCCCGCGGAGTAAAGCAGTGAGAACGCCGACCCCTGAAGCGCTCGATCGCTTGCGCAGAGCGACGCCGAAACTCGGCATCACCCTCTTCCTCGCCTTTCGGGCCAAAGCCCACGGCCCGCCGCCGGTGTCTGTGCCTGTGTCTGGCGGGAGGTCGGGCATGCGACTACCTCGCCAGCTGCGCCGGGTCTGGAGATGCCGCGCCGCCCCGATATCGGCCGTTCGAATTTCAAGCTATGATCGCCCGAATGGAGCCAGTTCCAAGCGCTGTCGTCGACGACCTTTCAGGAGCAACCGACCATGACCCGCGATCAGATGCTCGCCCACCTTCGTGCCGCCGATGAGGTCGCGCGGGAGGCAGCCGTGCATGGCCACCATCCCTTCGGCGCAGTCCTGGTCGGCCCCGACGATCGCATCTTGATGCGCCAGGGCAATCTGGACACCGTACGCCACGCCGAGACGGAGCTTGCCCGACGCGCCGCGGCTGCCTATCCGGCAAAGTTCCTCTGGAGCTGCACGCTGGTTTCGACCGGCGAACCCTGTGCCATGTGCACGGGCACGCTCTATTGGGCAAATATCGGCCGCCTGGTCTATGGCTACGAAGAGGAAAAGCTGCTGGCCGAAACCGGCGACCACCCCGACAACCCGACCATGAACCTTTCCTCGCGCACGGTCCTTGCCTCCGGCCAGAAGCCGATCGAGGTCGTTGGTCCCTTCCCCGAGATCGAGGACGAGCTCCTCAGCCCCCACCGCACCTTCTGGCGGCGGTGACGCGGCCCGCCCGACAGCGGAACGTGCGACCATATCCGAGAACGCCGGAGCGACTCCGCTGGCATTTTCCAGAACAGCCGCACCGGCGTTCGCCTTACTGCACGAAAATTCAAAGTGCTACGGCGCTGCCCGTCTGACAAGACGCGCAGCGCCGTAGGGCGTCAGTTCATGTACCTGGCCAGATAGGACAGCACCTTCTCGGGGTGGCGGCCAAACCAGTTGTAGCCGTCCTCGAAGCGCTTTGTCGTGCCCTCGATCCAGTAGAGTTCCTTGTCGTTGCTCGCGAGCGCGTCGAAGGTGCTCTCGGCGTCACCAGGGTTGTTGATGACGGCATCGTCGAGCACCTGCCACATGAAGACCGGCAGCTTGACGTTCGGAGCCCACAATCTGCCCGACATGTCAGCGGCAGCAAATCCGCCGAGCTTGAGAAGCTCAAGGTCGATCAGTTCCTGGTATTGCGCAATGCCCTGATAGCCCGAGAGCTTGGTGAAGACCGACGTCATGTTCGGGACCAGCGGGCTGAGCAGGCACTTGACGTTCTCGAACAGCTCGGGGCGTTTGGTGATTGCCGCATACTGCGAAACGCCGCCCAGGCACTGGCTGAACAGGGCAACGTCCATCTTGCCCAGGCGCGGATGGGCATCGACGAATTTCTTGACGCCGACGCAGTCACGCCATTCCCACTGGCCGACGCCGCAGACGCCGCCATTGGCAGCCCCGCTCTGCCCGTGATTGCGGAAGTCGTAGGTCAGCACGTTGTAGCCGGCGTCGGTCAGGTGCTTGTACTGGATGACGAAGTCGATCTCGACCGGCTCGATGAAGTTGCCCCACGGCGCGCCCATGTGGCCGGGATAGCCGGCGCGGCACATCGGCAGGGCGTGGTTGAAGATGACAAGCTTGTTGCTCTCGCCGCCCTTGGCCGGAATGTACCAGGCTTCGAGCGGCGTGCCGTCGTCGGACGGGATGGACAGGTCATGCCAGCCTTCCATGCCGTATGTGTCGGGGTTCTTGAAGATGAAGCTGCGAGGCATCTTGATCATGCCGGCGAGCGCCTTGACCTTGGCGTGATCGTCCGCGGAGATGGTCTTTTCCTGCTCCAGGGCCTTCTGCATTCTTTCCTTTGAAATTCCGGTCATGACGAGGCTCCTTTGCCTGTTCGAAGATGCCCGCAACCCGAGACCATGCCCTTTATGCCAGACTGGATCTCGGTGGGTATGGGCTGAATTCTACGTGGGGGAATGGATCGGATAAACCGCCTGGACATGACATCAGTGTTAAGTGATAACTGACAATATGCCGCTAGATCCGTCTCTGCTTCCCGCCATGGCGTGGTTCGTGCACGTCGCCCGCCGCCGCAGCTTCACCAAGGCCGCCTTGGAAATGGAGGTGACGCGTGCAACCGTGTCGCAGCACCTGAAATCCCTGGAGCGGCACTTGAACGTGCGGCTCATCAACCGCACGACGCGCGACATGTCGTTGACCGAGGAAGGACAGCGTCTGTTCGACGTGCTTCAGCCCGCGTTTGCCGCGATCGAAGGTGCGGTCACGGACCTGGGCGAAGCCGGCACGGAGCCGTCGGGCACCATCCGCCTGTCCGTATCACGCGTCGCCGCACGCTCGTTGATCGAGCCGCATATGGCAGCGTTTCTGGCGCGCTATCCGAAGCTGCGGCTGGAACTGGTGACCGACGACGGCCTCTCCAACATCGTGGCTGAAGGCCTCGACGCCGGTATCCGCTTGGGTGAAAGCCTGGACGAGCACGTGATTGCCGTGCCCATCACGCCGCCGCTGGAGATGGCGATCGTTGGCGCGCCCAAGTATTTCGAACGCCACGGCGTCCCCGAGACGCCGCAGGAGCTGAAACACCACAACTGCCTGTCCTATCGTTTCACCTCAAGCGGCACCATCGACCGCTGGACGTTCCTTACCCCCGACCTGGAGGCGCGCACCGTGGTCTATGAGCCCCAGGGCAACGCCATTTTCAACGACGATGGCAGTATGTTGCAGGCAGCACTCGAGGGCCTCGGTCTGGTGCAGCACCTTGATCTCTGCGTTCGTCAGCATTTGCAGGACGGCTCTCTGGTGCGTGTCCTTCTCCCCTGGGCTCATCCCCGTCCCGCTTTCTATCTCTACGTGCCGTCGCGTGCCCAGATGCCCGCCAAGACCCGTGCGCTCGTCGACTTCCTTGTCGAACAGCGCAAACAGCTCGTACGGCGAACCGTGCATAGCGCTTGACGATGGTTCCGTGCCGTTGCGCTGCTTTCCGCTTGGTGCGCCCCTTGGCCACCGGGCGACGAGGAGGAGAAGCTGCTTGCCGAAACCGGCGACCACCCAGAAAAGCCGACCATGAACCTTTCGTCCCGCACGGTTCTCGCCTCCGGCCAGAAGCCGGTCGAGGTCTTCGGCCCCTTCCCCGAGATCGAGGACGAACTCTTGAGCCCCCATCGGACGTTCTGGAGCGGTGAGAATGCCGGTGGCGGTTACATGGCAACGGTCAAATGATGAGCGGAACGCCCGGGCTGCGATCTGAGCGTGTTTCTCCGGCAATCAACAGATCAAGCATCCTATCGAAGTCTTCGGCGCGTTGGAGGTGCTGCCGAACGTCAGGAAGATACTCCGCCCGACTTCGTATGGCCCCGGCGGCAGAGCGGAGGCTGAGCGAAATCTGCTTTGACAGTGCGGCCTCACTTTGAAGCCCTGCGGCCTTTTGCCAAAGGTGATCTTTTAGAGCGTCAAACGCGGGAGCATCAAAGGCATCGGCCTTCAGAAGTCTGCCGACGGCTCGATCAGTCAGTTCTTCCAACACGACATCAAAGTGATTTTCCGAGACGCCCGCTCCTCCGCCAACTTGCCGAGAAAGCAAGACACGCTTTCAACGCTCCGCGCAACGTGTTTGGGCATTGGACTGCACCCTGCCCAAACGCGAAGGCCACATACCACATCGTCCCAGGTGGAAGGGCAGCCAGATTTGAAAAGGACGCCGCCACCTTTGCTCATGACGGCGACGTCCAGATGATCGACAGCACGCCCGTTCGTGCCGATCAGGAGGCCGCAATCACAAGAAGATGGATCGAGATCATTGTCTCGGTGGCCTGGCCTTGTCGCTCCTATCGCAAGCGCTCTGCGCCTCACCCCACCTCCTTCTCCCGCGACAGCCCGAGATGCCAGTGCAGTTCCTTCAGCCCGCGCTTCAGCCAGGCAAGCTGCGGCTCCGGCATGGTGCGCAACATCTCGTAGTCCATGATGCAGACATTGAAGACGGTGGTTTTCACCTGCGGCCCGTCCTGAAGTTTCAAAAGCACGCCTTCCAGCTCCATCATCCGGTTTGCCGCCTGGCGGGCGCTGCGCGCGCGCTCGGCGCTCGTTTCGCCGGCAAAGCCCTTGACGCTGAAAAGCGACTGCGCCCTGACACTTGGAAAGGGAATGCCGGTGAGGCTGTAATAGCGCGCCATCTGCCGGGCATACTCGTCACCGGCCTCGCGCTCATGCGCAGTCAGCTTGCCGTCGAGGAACATGCGGCCGAGCGTGTAGCCGGCAAAGGGGCTCGCAACGTCGACGTCGCGCCTGCCGGAAAAATGCATGCGCTTGCGCGCGTCCAGCGCCACCGAGCGCACCTCCCTTTCGGTCTCGCCGTGCTTGATCTGCCCACCGGGATAGCGCGCCACGTCGGCCTTGCGCGGCCGGCCGACCCGGCTGGCGCGCTTGATGCGGATGCGTTCTGCCTTGGATGTCATCGTATCGTTTCCTCGTTTCATTGCTGCGCCATCGCTGCGCGCCGGCATCCCGACCTGGTTTTCGCTGGCGCAAGATCAGTCTAGATTTCAAAAGCTTGCCGTCAGCGACTGGCGCCGCGCCGGTTCACCGCGTGCAACACCGACGTATGGTCGCGGTGGAAGATGCGGCCGAGCGCCGGCAGCGAGAGATCCTTGCGCTCCTCGTAAACCGCCGCCATGCAACGGTGGCGCGGCTCGACCAGTCGCCGCTCGCGCCCGACGCCGATGATCTCGTCCCAGGTGACGCCGGGATAGGCGGCAAGCACATCCTCGATGATCTCGCGCACCGGCCGCCGGCTGAAGAGATCACCGCCCGCCGCATCCGCAGCACCGCAGATGACCCGCGCCTGCGAGAGAAGCCGCGCCTCGGCATCGGCGAGCGCCAGCTCCAGCTCGGCGATCCGCCTCGTCTGCGTGCGCACCTGAACGGCGACCATGCCCGCCAGATCTTCCAGTGTCGCAACCGGCGCCGCCTCAGCGTCAGCCGCTGCCATCCCGACGAAGCCATCGCTTCGCTGGCCGCGGGGCGCCACCAGCTGCCGCTTTGCCCTGTCTTCCGCCGACCTTCGCTCCACCGGGGCGTCTGTACCCAGCTCCGTGCGCGCCGGCCCACCGCGCCGTAACCGCCCGGCGGCCGCCTCACCCGGTGACACCGGCACGCCGCGCGCCCTCGCTGCAATGCCGTTCGTCATCCCGGCCGCTGAGTGTTCCCCTGGCATGAATTCCGTTGCCTCAGGCTGCATGGTGGATCTCCCTCGTTGCGGATGCGCTTGTCGTCCTTGCGGCCGCCTTGACCGCTGCATGGGTCTTGCGGAAGGCGTCCAACCTTGCGCGGACACGGGCGCGGCTGGCTTCGGAGCGGCCGGTCTCGCGGGGCTTGAGGGCGGCGACCGTCTCGCGCTTGCGGGCAAGTTCGGCTCGCATGCCCAGCGCCTCCGCCCTTGCCAGGGCCGCCAGAACCGGCGGCTTCGGGATCGTGCCCAGCAGCACATTGGCGTTGGCCGCATAGTCGCCGCGGATCAGCTTCTGCGTCGCAGCCGCCAGGCCGCAGGCCGGCACGCCACAGAGCGCATAGTGGTAGACCGCGAGGATCTTCTTCGGCTCGATCCCCTGCGGCATGGGCATGCCGGCCGTCTGCATCGCGTCCAGGCTCCGCAGCACCGCCGCCTCGCTCGCCGGCGCCAGCCGTTCAGTGAGCGCGGTAATCTCCCGGTTCAAGGTCGAAAGCCGGGCCTGCGCCGGCAAAGTCA
The DNA here is from genome assembly GCF_020035535.1 of Ensifer adhaerens. NCBI lineage: Bacteria > Pseudomonadati > Pseudomonadota > Alphaproteobacteria > Hyphomicrobiales > Rhizobiaceae > Ensifer > Ensifer adhaerens. The sequence goes on from NZ_CP083349.1 coordinate 2,083,266, forward strand.
TCATTTCCAGAAACGTCATTGTCTCGGGTCCCTTTCAGTTCGTTTTCAATGGCTTGCCTGCATTCCCGCTGATGGCGGGCAAAGGCGGTTTCGTACGGCGGCGCCTGCTGGCGATGTCCGCGTCGTGGCGGTCCGGCGTCATCCATCTGGCCCACTTTCAGTCGGCCTGCGACGCGGGAAACGCCCGCCCCCTGTGGCCTGCCGGCATTGCGCATCCAGTTCCGCCAGGTGGCCGCCCAGTCGAGCTTGGTGGCATTGCGGCCGGCCTTGGCGCTCCAGTAGTCGCGAAACTTGTCGAATTCGACCGACGCCTCGGCCGGCTCGAAGCCGAGCCCGGCGGCGAAATCCCAGTCGGGTTCGAAGGCCGCAGGCAACCGGCTCGCCCTGCGCCCGCGCTGTGCGGACGGTCCTGCATCGGCTTCCCCCAGGTGCAGATCGAGTTGCGCATCGCTCCCGGCCGGAGTCGTGTCGGGAGAGTTAGTTTCTTTAGGGGGTGCGGGGGAGCTTTCTTTATCAGAGAGGACACCCGCCCCTGTCGCAGTGACATCGCGTGACGTCACGCGGGCGCGGCGGCGCTGCTGCCGTTCACGATCGCCGGCCCGGCGCCGCTCGAGCTCCGACTGCTGCCCCGCTTCGGCGGCGCGCACAGCGCAAAGGATCATTTCCGGCGAAGCACCGCATTGAACCAGCGCCTCGACGATCGCGGTGATGCGCATGGCCGTTACTCCCGGCCGAGCCGATATGTGGCGCCGGCCGTGGCCTTGCCGGCCACCGCAACGACAGAGTTGCGGCATGCCAAAGGCGGCAGGAAGCCTGCGTCCCTGCGCGCCCCGGTTCGTCCGCCCCGCTCGCCAGTCCCTTCTATCAGCCTGTCCTGCGCCATGCCTCTTCCCACACCTTCGCCTTTGGCCGCCCCATCTGGCACGGCCACTCCATCGCGCTTTCCGCGCGCCAATTCCGGTTGTCTCCCCCTGCCGGCAAGCCACCTCTGTGCCCGCCCTCGATGGGCGGACCGGTCAGGCCCTTCGGTCCCTTCCGCGCATCCGGAAGGAATGCACGCGGGACGACGGGTAGCGCTCGCAAGCAGCGGCCCACTCACAAGGAGCACGGTCGCCTGCTCGGGTGCCGAAACCGCGCGCGCCGCCGACCGCAACCCTTGCCGGTTGCGGAGACACATGCGCCAGTGACGGCTTGCCGACATCGAGTAGAAAGCGAGAGGCTCCGGGGAGGAAGCGGACCCTCTCGCCCGCTGCCAGCTCCGCGATCGTTGCGACCGGAAGACAAGCAGCATTTTCAAAAATGCTCGCCGCATGCGCTGCGGCGATCAATCTCCAGGCCTCAATCGGGCCCTCTGCGGATGAAGGCGGACATTGTCGTCCGCATCACCCAGGCGCCAGCATTGCCGGCCGCCGCTGGAAAGTTGGTGATTTGCACCGCTCATTTCCGTTGACATCCTATTCATAGTAGGATTTCCTACACTCATCAAGAGGAAATTTCCTATTGGACGTAAGAAACGGAATCTGGGATGCCAGTGCCATGGACGAGTTGCGCCGCCTTATCCGGGAAGCAGTCGATGCGAAGAAGACGACCTACAAGGATCTGTCGATCGCGATTGCGAAGAACCACGCCTATATCCAGCAGTTCGTCGAGCGCGAGACGCCGCGGGAGCTGCGCGAGCGCGACGCCCGCACGATCGTCGATCTGATTCAGGGCGCCCCCGTCGCCGGCGAAGCGGCACCCAGGCGCGCACCCGGCTTCGCGCCGCAGATCGTTCCGGGCGAACAGCTCGTCGGCCATCGCGACCTGCCGATCTTTGCCGCAGCCCAGGGCGGCGACGGCCACGTGATCGTCACTTTCGATGCTGTGGAATATGTGAAGCGCCCCTCGGTGCTCGAGGGCGTCAAGGGCGCCTACGGCATCTACCTCACCGGCAGCTCGATGATCCCGGCTTATGAGCCCGGCGACATGGCGCTCGTCCACCCGCACCTGCCGCCGGCCCGAGACAAGGACGTAGTGCTCTACCATGTCCCGCCCGCCAACGACGCCGAGGCGATCATCAAGCGGCTAGTCTCCTTCAACGACCGTGAATGGACGCTGCGGCAGTACAACCCCTTCCTGGAATTCACAGAGAGCCGGGTCGAGTGGTCCTTCTGCCACCGGGTCGTCGGCAAATACAGCGCCCGCTGAAGCCCACAAGGATAGATCGTAAATATCCCTGTATATTCAACAGGATATACCGCTTCCCTGATTCAATTCGTGCAGCACCGCCTGGCTGGTTGCGCGCTCAACTATTGAGCGATAGGCGCCGGCTCGCCGGCGATCGCCGCGGAAAATTCGTTTCGACCAACGGCGATTCAACTCCGCACCAATGCCCGCCGGCCCTCACACGGATCCCGCAAGAAGCGATGATTGCGGCGTGCTTTCACTGACGGGACAGCTGGGCAAGACATCGCCTCATGACCGGCAAGGCCTAGCAAGGCAAGCGCCCGAAGTCCCCATACCGCCGCCAGTCGTTCCGCCTGCTGCTTCCTGCATGTCGGCACTCAGGCCGCCATCTCCTCCTCGATCTCCATCGGCAGATCGCCCGACATGAAGAGCACCGTGGCATCCTCGAACTCTCCGGTCGCAAGGTCGCCCGCGCGGCTGAAGGCGACAACACCCACCTTGGTCGCTGCCAGCCTTTCGGCCAGCCGCACCGCATGTTCAGCCCCGGTCGCCTGCACCGGATTGTCGGCAAGCAATGCCCCGCGGCTTCCCAGCGTGAAGCTCTGAACGACGAAATAGGTGATCATCCCATGCTCCTTTTCCGCCACCTGGAATGGCGGCCCCAAGGTGGCGCAATCCATCGAACAAAACAAGAACAAATAATCGCCTATCGACAACTGCGCGTCGTCCCGCGCAGAAATTTCCTGCCGGCAGTGCGTTTCCTATTGACGCATAAATAGGAATTTTCCTATATTTCACCAATGACAAAACCGGAGGAACCGATGGCACCCGAAAGGGCACGCCAGCGCGCCCCTCGAACAGGCCGAGGTGAACGATGCCCGACGTGCTGATCGCGGATACCTTGACGGGTGCCACCCCTTTCCTTCGCGGATGTGAGATCATGCTCGCCGTCATGACGCTTGGCGCCGGCTATTTCTGTGAGGAGACCGAGACCGTCGGCACCACCTACCGCACCGCCGCCGACTGGCTACGTGTCCACGATGGTGAGCATGTCGCCAAACTGATCCGCTTCGATCTCGATGCTCTCCACGGCGAAGATGTGACCGAGACGGTCGCCGCCGCCTGGCTCGACGGTTACGACCAGAGCCCGGAGGAAGAGCACAAGCTGCCGGCCTTCGTGCGCACCTCCGATGCCTGGGAGCGATGGTGCGCGGACTTCGGCGCCGACCGCGGACCCTACAGCCAGGCCGTCCACGGCACCCTCAACCACCACCAGCAGTTCGGTGCCGATCTGCGATGACCATGACGCTCGACAAGTCCGCCCTCTTCGCTGCCATGGAAGCCTTCTGGGATGCCGAAGGCGGCAACGAGCGCGGCGTGGAAGCCGCGATCGCGGCCTATCTGCAGCGCCAGAACCTCGCCGCCTTCCACGACATGGCCACGCGCAAGCGCGCAGCCTTGGCCGCCGCAACCGCCCAGCGCGTATAAATCCTTTCAAGGGGATAGCGACTGCGCAAAATGCCCAATATTGGCAATCATTATTAATTTGCAAAAATGCTAATAAAGTAAGCGGGGAGCACAACGAGGAGAGATTCGATGCCGCGCCTTGCCCATCTGTACTTCAAGACCGCAATCATCTTCCTGATCATCGGACTCATTATCGGCCTGCATATGGCGATCAGCCAGGATCACGCCGCGACACCGGCGCATGCCCATACGAACCTGCTCGGTTGGGTCACGATGGCGATCTTCGGCATCTACTATGCACTCAATCCCGCCAAGGCCGAGCGCCGGCTCGCCCTGATCCAGTATTACGTCTACACGTCCGGCGTCGCCGTGCTGGTGCCCTCGCTCTATCTGATGGTCACCGGCAGGCCCGAGATCGAACCCGTCGTCGCCGCGGCTTCGATCGTCGCCTTCATCGGCGTGCTGCTGTTTGCGGTCGTCATCTTTTCGAGCAGCGAAACGGTCGCTCAACCGAGCGCGCTGCGGCCGCGATAGAGCGCATCCGGGCACCGAGCCCGCCGCGACCGGTGCAGGCAAACGCAGGAAAGGCCGGAACGCCTTTCCTGTCCTGACCTCGGTTGTCCTACTTCGAGGTCGACTTCAGCACCCGGTGCGTCGCATTGTCGAGTGCGTGGCCGGTCTCGACACTATCCTCACGAATGCCGCGCGCCGTGTTGCCGCACGCCGATAGGGCAAGAAGCGCCAGGCAGTGGACCATGAGCATCGTCTTCGACATCCTCGTCTCCGTCAGTTTCTCCTATCGGAAATGAGGCGGAGCGCCGCAAAGTCAATCGGTCGGCTTACAACCGGAACGACGAGGACGGCCGCAACACCGAGTGCCCGACGCCCCCGCCTTCCGGGGAATTATTTTGGCAAGCGTACCAGAATCGCCGAATCAGGCCTTCCCCCGGCCGCCTTGCGCGCGTTAGCTTCCGTACCGCGCAGTACGTTCTTTCTGGACTGCGCTTCCCCGCACCCTGAGCCATTTTGGGTGCCTGCTTGCCCCGCCCTCGTGCGGGGCTCTTTCTTTTTCGCGGGCTTTTGAGTGCGCTTCAGTCGACCTTGAACACGGCGTCGCCGACGAAGACGATCACATACTGTCCGCCTTCGCCCTCACGCGCCCAGCACTGCAGCGTCTGCGCATAGGGCGGCTGTTTCCAGATTTCAGGATGGTCCGGATCGACGAGAACCGTGACCTGCGGCCCCTGGCGATAGATCATCATCCGCGAGCGCGCCGGGTCCCAGGCGTCGTCCAGGTCCGCATCCGTGCGCCAGAGACAGAGGAAGTCGCGACACAGTTGCGGCCGCTGCGCGTAGATCCGGCACCCCTCGCCGTCCATACAATGCCGGCACCAGGCATTCGCCGGTTTCGCCAACGCGTCGATATCGGGCAGCCGGCAACAGAGCGTGCAGGTGCCGCAGGCCCGCGCGCCAAGCGGCGTAGAGGTCGAAGGGGTCGGATTGCTCATCGGCGAACGCTATATCACGGAGCCCTTACCCAAGGGAACGCACCGGCGATGTTCACGCCTTAGCATCGTGCCGAGCCAAGCGATCGGCGCCCCGAACCCATGGCATTGCGTGATTGCCTCACCCGCGTTCTTGATCTAAGTCCGAGCTATATTATGTATGAAAAATACATATCGGAATGGGAATGAAAGACATTACCTATCCTTTCAGGGATCAATCCGACGCTGGGATGATCGCGGACCGAAACGTCTTCGATCGTCTCGCCACCTGGTATGAAACGGCCAAGGTCGAGCGTCGCGAGAGCTCGGAAAGCCGCGAGGTGGAGCTGCGCTGTGTCAGCCCTCTCGGGCAGACATCGCTTTATCCCGACGACCTTCCGCTGGTTTTCCTCACGCGCAACGATGCCAGATTGATGCCGGGCTTTCTGGCGCATTACCGGTCGCTGGGCGTTACCCGCTTCATCTGCGTCGACGATGCCTCGACCGACGGTACGCGCGAATATCTGCTGGGTGAGCCCGATGTCGACCTGTGGGCGTCGACGTTGCGCCACTGGGAAGCCCGGCACGGCCGCCTCTGGCGGGAGGCGCTGTTTGCGCTCTATGGCGGCGAGCGCTGGTACGTGAATGTCGATTCCGATGAGTTCCTGGTCTACGACGATTGCGAGAACCGCACGCTCTGGTCGGTGATCCACGCGCTTGAAGACCTGAAAATCTCGCGGCTGCCGGCACCGATGCTGGACATGTATCCGATCGATCTCGGTGCGGCGGACGTCAACCAGCTGAAAACCCGCGCCCCCTGGGAAATCGCCGATCATTTCGACAGCCGCGGCTATTCGCTGGCGACCACCACGCGCGCCATCACCGTCAAGGGTGGCGCGCGCCACCGCGAGTTCGATTCCGACCTGGAACTGATCAAGTATCCGCTGATCTTCTGGGACGAGGACTGTCGCTTCGGCGCCGGCATCCATCAGCCGCTCCCCTTTCAGCGCAACTTTTCCTCCGTGCTCGGCGCGCTTCTCCACTTCGCGCTCTTCGCCGACTACAAGGAGATCGCCGAAGACGCCGTCTCAGGCGGCCCGCATTTCGATGGTTCGGCCGCACACGCCAGAACGCAGGAAGCGCGCAGCAGCACGGATCTGCTGCAACTCTTTACCCACTCCTCGGTGAAATTCGGCGGCTCGAAGCAATTGCTCCGGCTCGGCTTCATCACCCCTGTTCCCAGGGCCGCCGCCGGCGGCGAACGCTAGGGCGACAGCCCCGGCCCGCGCCACTCCGTATCTACACGGAAAAGCGCCAGCTCTCCCGGCGCGGCAACCCTGCGGCACCAGGCAATGCACCACTTGCGGCCATGTCCCATCCCCGACGCCATAATCGGCGCGATCAGTCGTCTCGCGACCGGATGGACCGTTTTTCAACCGACCCGCGAGCTTGGCCGTTGATTATTCGACCGACCGCTCCATTTACAGTTCTGAGGCACTTAACCTGAGGAGAAGCCTGCATGAATCGAAACACAGTCATCGGTATCGTGGTTGTGATCGTGCTCATCGTCCTTGGCGTCGTGTTCCTGAAACCGGGGGCCAACAAGCAAGCCACCGAGACAGCACCGGCGACGACGACGACGCAGCCCGCGAAGACCGAGCAGCCCGCAACGGCGCAGCCGCCGGCAACGACTGACCAGTCGACGACTCAGCCCTCGACCACTCAGCCGTCAACGACCCAACCGTCCACGACGACCCAACCGTCGACAACGCAGCCGTCTACGAGCCAGTAACGGCCCCAAGCCGCGACCACCCCTGCCGCACTGGCGGCCAGTGGGTGGTCGCATCGGCAGTTGAGCGACACTGCGGCGCTGCCGCGGCTCGGGATCGCCTTTTGCCAGCCATGATGGCAGCCGCCCCGGCGCAGGGCTTCATCAGGGTCGGCGAGGTTCGTATTGCCAATGAAAGCGCTTGCGCAGTTCTTTCAGGCTCTCATCCCAGGTGTCACGCTGGCAAGCCGCAATCGCCCTGTTCGCATGATCCCTAGGGACTGCGAAACTGTAGCGCGGTACTTCCATGTAGCGCGTGTCCGCGCTTCGGCGGGGCCTTTTGTCCGGGTGACGACGAGAACGGAAAAACATTCCGCCCAGCTCTCTTCCTTCATGCCGATATCCAGCTGCAGCAGGAAGGACACACCGTCCCGCACAGGCAGTTCGGGACCGACGTCGCCATCAAAATCGAACTCCGCCCCCCACTCCCGGTCGCCGCCATAGGCCCATTTCAGGTCGAGTTCCCTAAACATCCGGTGTTACTCGGCTGTCAGCGGTCGGGCTCAAAAACAAGAACAGCAACAGCGCAGCCGGGGCGACGACGGCCCAGGCGCCGAATGCCCGGCCAAGACCGCCGGCGGCGACGGAATATCCATAGAGAAACAGGAACGCGATGCCTGCGTTGGCGACGCCAAGATCCACCAAGCGCCGCAGCGTCAGAAAACCCGCGTAGCCGTAGCAGAAAATCAACGCGCTCTTCATAGACGTCCCTGCTTCGTCAGCCACCGCAAACGGCAAAAGTGCAGCAAGCACCAAAGCGAACAGCATGATGCCGAGCAGATAATCCACCCGGCCGAGCGGAACGGTGGCAAACAGTATTCTCCTGATCCTTGCCAATTGCATTCTTCACTCGCCCGCATTGATTGCATGGTGGCGACATACAGGCGACGACTGCAAGGCTCCATCCTCGCGACACCGCTTGCGCTCGGAAATGTCGAGGCCATCGACCGCCCGCATCGGCCGGTAGATCGAACGCCGCCACGCGCACATCCGCCGCGTCACCGCCCTGTTCCGTTCAGGCTCGCTGGTGCTATGAATTCGGCACCCACCCACGGAGCCCCGAATGCGCGTCGTCCTCCTTTGCTCGCTGCTGCTTCTCTCGTCCTGCATCCCCCACATCCCTGAAGAGGTTCTCGATGCCGGCTGGTGCCGGGATATGGCGGCGGCAAAGGCCGGGGCGACCGGCAAGGAGCGGGAAAACCTTGCCGCGGCGATGATCAGGCACCACTGCGCCGCCAAGCTCGCCGCCGCGCAACAGTCGGCAGCACCGTCCGATCAGGGCGACCCTGGGTCCCAACGACCCAAATCGTGAACCTTGATCGATGGAAGGAAGAGGCCCGCTCGGGGCGGGCCTCAGTTCTGCCTCGTCCACGGATAGCCGACCGGCAGTTGCCATAGCGAAATCTCGGCTATCGCAGGCTTCTTCACGCCTTCTTCCGCACCGATATCGCGCAACATGCGATCGGATAGGTGGCTGAGATGGTTGAGCGTCCGCTGACGCCTCCAGGCAGCAACAAGGAAGGCGCCGACGGTCCGTCGGAAGCCGAAGGTTCGGAACAGGTCGTCCATTATCGCCGGCAAGGTGCCAGCGGCGGTAAGTTGCAATTCGCGCATGATTAATCCCGCCGCTCGCAGCGGTCGGGTCCTCTAGATTATGGATGCGCGCGGACACGGAAACGCATTCCGGGAACCGGTCACATCAAGTCAAAATGGAAAATACGAAAAGGCGGAACTCGGGTCGCGCTTATGCGCCGAAGTAACCCGTAGAATTATGGCGTACTCGTCGTGACGGGCATGCCACTCCACCAGAGGTAAGCATCTGTACAAAATTATGATTCATCGTACGCCTCCTCTAGTTTGAGCTCCGATTTGGCGAAAGTTACACGAGTTTACTTTTGCCGCAAGAGGACAATCGCTGACTGTCGGAATGACGAACTGCCTGTTGCACCGGAGCAACAGGTGATGGTTGCGACCCTTTCATGCGTCAACCGACGAAAAGCGCGACCATTCGGGCTGCCGCTCTTTGGCAAGTCGACCCGGCCCGATCATCGACCTCGTCGCCAGCCCCACCGGCAATGGCTTCGACCGCCCGGTTTGCAACGAGCCTCGACCGCTCCAGCGCGGCTCAGAAATATGGCCACAATCTGTTGCCACCTGCCTGCTTGTGGTGGACACTGCACTTCAAAGGTTATTCGAGGTGGAGCGATGGACTTCGAGAAGATCGGTCGGGCCCGACTGATGATGCGACTGCCAAGACACCGGAAACAGATTTCGGAACTGAGGTTCCTGGCGCTCAACAGCCTGATGGCGGCCTATGGCGCCGCCGTGATCACGCGTGATGAGTTGAGAGAGCACGCGATGTCGGATGAACCTCTGACGGTTGCCTATGAAAGCAACTGCCAGGCGATAGAAGACAAGGTGGTGATGCTTCTCACCAATATCAGCCCACGCTTCGTCAATTGAAGCGCGCCGCCACAAACAAAATTTAATCAGCGCTTTAGGAGAAGTTTTGGTGGGTGATCACGGGCTCGAACCGTGGACCCGCTGATTAAGAGTCAGCTGCTCTACCAACTGAGCTAATCACCCATCCGCGACCGCTGCGGTGTGTCCCGCTGCTGTCGTGAGGGGGCGTATAAAGGCGTTCGATTGGGTTGTCCAGCGCCTTTGTGAAAATCTTTTGAAAAATCTCGCGGAGCGACGAAGGGCCCTGTGGACAACGTGCCGCGTGGCTGTTCGGTGTTCTTCAGGACGTAGCCGCGCGCCTTCTAGAGGTGCAGGCAGGAAACGAGGTGCGACGAAAGACGCGTTTGACGCGAGTTTCACGCTCGGCATACTTGCAGCGGAACGGCACAATAACGGCAGCCACAAGTGGAGAGGACATCCCTATGCGCAGCACGATCGCAATTGGCATGCTCGTCGGCGTGCTTGCCGGCATTGCTACCGAAGCGAACGCCGAAGTGCCCTTCTTCAATGCAACGTGCCCCGGCCGTATCGAGGTGCACGCGGATCGGGGTGGGCCGGTCTTCATCAACGGCAGCCAGGCGCGCCTGCGGCGATTCAGCAGTGATTACTACGAAGCAAGCCAGGGGCGAACGACGGTCTCGATCAGCGTCAACCGGGATGGCTCGCCATCGATCAGCTACACGCGCCGGGGCGCTGGCAATGGAGTCTGCCGCGTTGTCTCCGGCGGTGGCAACAATCGTCCGAGACCGGAACGCCCGCCGCAGTACGATGACACCCAGCAGCCGGATCGCGTCGACACGAGGATGATGCCGCGCTTCTGCCAGGGCGAGGCATCGGCCGCATTCGGTGTTCGTCCCAACCGGATCACCGTGAACATGGCCTTCCAGAGCGGCCGGTACTATTGGGTGCAGGGCAACTACGACAGCGGTGGCGGCAGGGCACAGTTTTTCAACTGCCGCTTCGACCTGCGCGGCCGGTTCATCGACGTGCGCTGATCGGGAGGGCGGGTAAAGCGAATGCAACGGAACTCAGAGCCAGAGTCGTCCGCCGGGAGATCGAAGCGGCTGTGGGTTTCTCATCGCGTGACGCAATTACCCTCTTGAGTGTCGTCCGGTCGTGCGCTAAAGCGACGCCATGGATGGGTGATTAGCTCAGTTGGTAGAGCAGCTGACTCTTAATCAGCGGGTCCACGGTTCGAGCCCGTGATCACCCACCAAAACTTCTAAAGCGCTGATTTCTTTTACTTTTCCCAAAGAATCTTCATCTTGTCGGTTACCGGCGATTGAGACTGGTTGCGATTCTCGTTCGGTGCTAGCGACCAATGGTAGCGCGCAGTCGGCGGGGATCATTCGTGAACGCTGGTAATCTCGGCAACCGCATCTTCGGGCTCGTCCGCCGGAACAAGATCACGACCGCGATCCTGTTGGCGGTTGGCCTGCTCCTGCTGCCCAATCGTGACGCTGTGGAGATTTCACTCCCGAACAGTCAGGCCACGGTGCGTGTAGGCCGGGACGGTGATGACTATTACGTCAGCGTCAAAACGCCCTTCGGCGCCTTCGACAAATGGATGTGGGAAGATTGGGCGCCTGCCCAACGGACGGGCCTGTATTTGACCTCCGAAGGTTGGATTGCCGCATTGGGCGCAGGCGGTGTTGCGACATTCATCGCCGTTCCCGAAGGCAGAGAACCAACCGAAGTCGACAGTGTCGAGGCGAAGCGCACCGACTCGTCCAAGTGGCGCTATCTGGGCGCCGTCGATCGTGACTATGGCACGCGCGGCCTGCGCTTCTTCGGCCCAAGCGATCAGCCTGAATGCTTCGACACGCTCGGCGCGGGCGAAAGCCCTTACAGGTTCCTGGCGCAGTGGGAGACGGCCTGCGACTGCGTTCAGCGTGCGGCGATGTCGGGCGAAGTCTGCAACATGAGTTCAATCCCCGACTCAATCCCGTGATCACGCCAAAGATCGCGATTGAAGCAAAGACTTCAAATTGTGCGGGAGCTTCAAACGTAGAGTTCGCCGGCTGCGATCTTCACCGCGTGACCGCCGATGCGGGCATTGCTGATCTCTCCGCCTGCAATATCCAGATGCAGGTGGATGAAGGACGGCCGCCCCATTTCTACCCCCTGCTCGACAAGCACCGGATGGTGGCCGTCCACGAACTGGTCGAAAAAATGGATGGCGCCGGAAAGAGCTGCCACCGCCGAACCGGTCGCCGGATCCTCGAGGCTGCCGGCACCGGGGCCGAACTTGCGGGCGTGAAAGCGCGCCGTATGGTTCACGCCGCCGCGGCAATAGACATAGGCCGAAGCCAGCCGCCCCTCCGCCATCGGCGTCAATTGCTCCCAGCGCAAAGAATCGAACTCGATCGAAGAAACCGCAGCAACGTCGTGCACCGGCACCATGACGAAGGGCGCACCGGCGCTCCAGAACGAAGGCACGTGGTTCTCGAAGCCAATCTGCGAAAGCTTCAAGCTCAGCGCATCGGCGATCGCCTGCCGGTCGAAGCGGGCATCGATACGGGCCGATTTGCGCGGCAGGTCGAACTCGGCAAAACTCGCCGCCCCGGGCTTGAGGCGGACGGCGCAGCGCACCGGCCCCACCTTCTCCTCCAGCACCTGCACGAGGTCGATCCCCTCCTCGGTCGCGCCGTGCTGGGCCTCGGCAATTGCGATGGCCGCACCGACCGTCGGGTGTCCGGCAAAGGGCAGTTCCTGGCTGGGGGTGAATATCCGGAGCTTGGCCGTATGCGCGGCGCCGCCGGGCCTGCGGATGAACACCGTCTCCGACAGGTTGAATTCCTGCGCGATCGCCTGCATCGCCTCGTCGTCCAGCCAATCGGCGCCGAAGACCACAGCCAGTGGATTGCCTTCGAGTTGCCTGTCGGTAAAGACGTCGTAGATCGCGTAGCTCAGCGCCATTCATGTCCCCTTGCGAATATGCCCCAAACTTTGCAGCGTCAGGACGCGTGCGGCAAGGCTTAAAAGCACCGGTACACAACTCGGCACGCATCACGACTACTTTAGTTGCGGTTGCGGGGGCGCGCACCTTGCCGGTGCGGCAGAGCGCGCGCTTGAGACTGGCCGGCACGCATACACCTCTCGTCGCCGCCCGGGCGGCAGGCGCTATAGCCTCACGAAATCAAACCATTAGACCGCCCGGCTGACTCAAAATCAGAGCGGGCCATTTCGCTTAAACAGCCAGTTGAGAATGGGCGGAATGAACGGCGGATAGTTGTACGCCCGCGGATCCGCGCCGAATATCGCGATAGCCTCGTCGATCTCCGGCTCGGGATCGTCGGCAATATGTGCCGCGACGCGGGCGACCAGGGCTGCCGCCTTTTCCGGATAGCGGTAGACGCGGATGACGGTCACGGCGCGGTCCATGTGCAACAGCTGATAGCCGGGTTCGGCGCTTGCCAGCGCCAGATCGATTCCGGTTTCCTCCAGCGCCTCGCGGCGGATGTTGCCGTCGATGTCGCAGCGACCGTCGACGATGTCCTCGGGCTCCAGCGAACCGGAAGGACTGTAGACGCGGGCCGGATTGGCGGTGTGCGAGCCCATGCGCACCAGGATCAGCGCTCCGTCGGATGAAAGGATCGCCGGCATGGCGAAGAGATGGAAGGCGCCCTCCACTCTCGTCTTCCGCCACCAGAGAAAGGTCGAATAGGGCACCACATGCCCCTCGCCTTTCACGCGTCCGCCCTCGATGCGAAGCGCCCGCTGCAGCACCATGCGGCCGTCGAAGAGGTGCGGGTTGGCCGCGATCTCGCGTTGCCAGTTTTCCTGTGCGCGGCCAACTTCCTCCAGGTGAAACGGATGCGCCGCGCCGTTGACGCGAATCTCGACATCGTCGATCGGAATGATGACGCCTTCGGCCGGCCACGCCGCCGTGTTGCTTTCAATTGTGCTCATGATCACACGTCCAGGGTGATGGCCACGGGGCAATGGTCCGACGCCTTTGGTCGGTCCCAGCCTGTGCGCGGATAGCGCTCCACTTCTAGCCCCGGCGGAAAGATGGTGCGGAACGGCTGGCCGCCGCGAATGACCTCGGGCACCTGGGAGTGGTTGCGCTTGGCAAGCGCCGGCGATAGCCAGATATAGTCAAGCTGGCAGAGGTGCCGCTCCTGCGGCCCGCGGCTGTGAAACAGCGTCCAGCGGTCCATCACCGGCCGGCGCAACATCGGGTTTTCGGCAAAGCCATCATGGCTGAATACGTCGAGCGAACTCGTGTCCTCCTCATGCGGCACGAACTGGTAGCCGTTACGCCGATCGCCGAGGATGTTCACCTTCTCCTGGTAGTCGTTCATGTCGCCGCAGATCGCGAACATCTTGTCGGCGGTGCGCCCGCGCCCGAAGCGGCTTTCGATGATGTGGCGCACGGCGCTGGCCTCGGCCACGCGCAGCGGCATTGTCGCCTGCCGGCCATCGAGCCCTTCGCGCGCCGGCCCCATCGATTTGAAGTGCACGACATAGAGCGTCAGCGGCCGCCCGCCGATCCTCAAGTCCAACTCCAGGCAGTCGCGCTTGAAGATCCGGTCAGCCGGGCGATTGGTGAGCGCGATCTGGTCGTTGAAGAGATCGAGATCCTCATAGGTCAGGCCCGCATGGCTCTTCACATCCAGGCACTCGATCGGCTGGCCGTCGCGCGTCTCCTCGCGCATCAGCACGGCAACATCGATGCCACGCGAATCATTGCCCTCGATCAGGTACTTCTGGCGATAGCCGCTGCCGACCATGCGGAAGAGATAGTTGTATTCGAAGGCCTGCAGCGAGGCCATGTTGTCGGCTTCCTGCAGGCAAAGGATATCGGCATCGCAATCGGCAATCGCCAGCGCCGACATCTGCCGCGTATCGTCCGTATGCGCGATGGTGCGCGCTTCTTCCAGCCGCTGGTACTCCGCCTCGGACTTCACGTCGAAAAGCCTGAGCACGCGATCCTGCTTCAGTTGGTTGCGAAAGCCGGAAAAATCGAAGCGGCTCAAAAGGTTTTCGATATTGAAGGTGGCAAGGCGAAGCGACATTTATCAATTCCGTGGCATGAAATGCCGGGAGCTTAAAGCAATTCCAAGAAAAGTGCGAAGCGGTTTTCCGTCAGGAATTGCGGCATCTCAGAAGCAATTCCAGGAAAAGTGCGAAGCGGTTTTCCGTCCGGGAGTTCGGCCATTACAAAGCGTTAGGTCAATTCACCGTTGGTGGGCCGGGCACCGCTCCCGGCATCAAGCCGCAAATACCGGGCCTGATGTCGTTGCCGGCCTCTCATCTCGCTGCAAGTGCGATTTCCGGCGATCGCCTTTACGTTCCTGCGCCCGCGACATGATCCATGTCATTCAAACCATGAACCAATGTGCTCAAATGGCGTTGGTACATAGCCCCCGCGCCCATGGAGGAAGGTTTGAATACGGAAATCGAACTCAAGCTCGCGCTCTCCGCCGAGGATCTTGCCCGCTTCGCCGCGTCCGGTCTCCTGGGTGAGCCGGCGCGCGTCGAAGAGCAACGGTCCGTCTATTTCGATACCAGCGCCCGTGACCTTCACCAGGCGGGCTTCACCCTGCGCATCCGCACGTTCGGCGCCGCCCGCATCCAGACAATCAAGGCGACCGGCCCAGGTGCATCGATTTTTGCCCGACCGGAGTGGGAACAGCCGCTTTCCGCAGACGAGCCCGTCGTCGACCGCACCACTCCGCTTGCTGCCGTCTTCGATCTGACGCCCGACGATCTGGAGCCGCAGTTCACCGTCGAGGTCGAGCGCAGCACCTGGGAGGTGGACCAGGACGGCACGCGGATCGAAGTCGTGCTCGACCGCGGCATGATCACCTCAGGCAGCCGCCAGACCGCCGTCGGCGAAGTCGAGCTCGAGCTGAAGGACGGCGACCCGAAGGCGCTCTTCACCCTTGCCCGGCGGATCGAGGCGATCGTTCCCATCCGCTTCGGCGTCATGTCGAAGGCCGAGCGTGGCTTCCAGTTGATCGATGCCGAACAGATCGTCTTCAAGGCCGAGCCAGTCGAACTCGACCGCGAGATGTATGTGACGAAGAGCTTCCGCACCATCGCGCTTGCCTGTCTCAGGCACTACCGGCTGAACGAGGACGTGCTGCGCGTGCGGCGAAACCCGGAGGCGCTGCACCAGGCCCGGGTCTCCCTTCGCCGCCTGCGTTCGGCCATCTCGCTCTACCGCGACATCCTTGGCGACGCGGAGAGCGAGCGCCTCAAGGGCGAGCTGAAATGGTTGGCCGGCGTGCTCGGCAGAGCCCGCGACGTCGACGTTCTCCTGACGCGCCAGCCGGAGCCGGAACTGCGCGAGCGCTTGAAGTCGGCCCGCAGCGCCCGCTACGCGGACGTCTTCGAGGCGCTGGATGGGGCGCGCGGCCGCGCCCTCCTGCTCGATCTCCATGAGTGGCTGCACTGCGGCGGCTATCTGTCGGTCGCTCCCGCCGAGCTTCGCGAAAAGCCGGTGGTCGATTTTGCCGAAGCCGTTCTCGACCGCGCACGCCGTAAGCTCAAGAAACACGGCCGCGCGCTGGCCAAGGTCAGCGACGAGCAGCGGCACGAGGCCCGCAAGGATGCAAAGAAGCTGCGCTATGCCGCCGAGTTCTTCGCCACGTTGTTTGACGACAAGCGCGGCGCCAGGCGCCACGGGCGCTTCATCGATGTCATGACCGGCCTGCAGGACCGGCTCGGCACGCTGAACGACCTCGTTTCCGGCCCGCAGGTGCTCGACGAGATCGGCCTGGAAGGTCACCCGGATGCCGAAACGCTGGTCCTGCACACCGACAAGGACAAGCTGATCGATCACGCGCAGAACGCCCTCGACGACGTGATCGACGCCAAGCGCTTCTGGCGCTGACCGGCGCTCGGCCGATCAACGCCCTCAAAACATCACGGTCCTTCGGGAAAGAGAAATGTGATTCCGGTCAGGACGCCCCATCCGTTCGGGCCGCTGTCGGGCGATGCCGCCAGGTCAGGACGCCTGCATCTTCATCGCCCGGTCGATCCGCGCTGCCAGTTCGTCGCTCACCGGCACCATCGGCAGACGCATTTCCGGACTGTCGATCAACCCCGTGCGCCAGAGCCAATGCTTGATGGGCCCGGGGCTCGGCTCTGCAAAGAGCAGCCGCGGCAGATCGGCGAGACGCTGCCAGTCGGCAAGCGCGCCCGGCTGATCGCCTGAAATCAACCTGTTGCGAATGGCGGCAAATGCGGCCGTATGCACATGGGCGGACGCCGTGATCCCGCCTTCCGCCCCTTGGGTGAGCGCCGTGTAAAACAGTGGATCTTCCCCGGTCAGCACCGCAAAATCCTGCGGCTTGTGGCGCAGCAGATCGAAGGATTGCGCCGCGTCGGCCGAACAATCCTTGACCCCGACGATGTTTCTCCGCTCCGCAAGCTGCAGCATCGTTTCGTTGCCGAGGTTGACGCCGGTCCGATAGGGAATGTTGTAGATCAGGATCGGCCGGTCCGTGGCATCGGCAAGCGCCGAGAAATGCGCAAACAGTCCGCGCTGCGACGGTCTTGTATAATAGGGGCAGGCGATCAGATAGCCGTCGACATCCCACGCCTCGGTGCGCGCAAGCGCCCTCACCGACTTTCGCGTATCGCTGCCGGAAAGCCCGAAATAGACCGGAATGCGCCGGCCCACGGCAGCCAGCATTTCCCGGGTGATCGCCACCAGCCGCTCGCATTCGCCCTCGTCGAGCGCCATGCCCTCGCCGGTGGTGGCGCCAAGGATGAAACCGTCGATCGGCTCTGCGGCGTAGTGCGTAACCAGCCGACGGAGCGAGCGCTCATCGAGTTCGCCATCGCGAAACGGCGTGATCAGCGGCAGCCAGAGGCCACCCGGTGCCGGCGGTCGTGTTGAACCTGTGCCTTCCATGAAATTCCATCTCCTTCAAAAACCGGAGACGGAGAGCGCAAGCGAAAACCCCGTCCGAACCGGCGGGGTCGATCTGATCCTTGTGCTTGCTATGCTCTGCGCGCAACGACCGACAGCCCCGAAAGCGGGGCTTTTTTCACAGTCGTCAGTTTTGCGAGGCGGCAGGACATGGCGAGGAAAGTCGAACAGTCCCCGCCCATTGTCAAGTCGCGACCGAAGCTTCGGTCCGACTGGCGATTGCTCCTGCGTCAACGTACCCAGTGCCGCATGTGCGCAGCACGCCACGAAATGCCACGGAGATATCATGCCCGCTCAGTTCGGGCATGAGCCAGAGCTCAGTCCGGACATTCCGCACCCGTATCCACCCAGGCGGCGATTAGCGCCGCGAGCTCCGGTTGCGAGCCGGGCGGCGCGCTGCGGCCCTCGCCCGGATGCCAGGCCCAGCCGACCAGGTGATCCTCGCCCATGTGTTTGATGAGATCGGCATGGGAGCGGTTGCCGTTGCGCTCCGTATCCTTCACCTGCTCGCAGATTTCGCGAACGCTCAGGCCCTGCCACGCCATGCTTTCGGGTGCCAGCTGCCAATGGGCATTGCCGGGTATGGATTTGAGGCGGCTGCCGACGATCTGGCGATTCTCCGCGCCATGGCAGGTGCTGCAGGCAAGGCCGGCCGGCCCCATGGAGCTATCGGCGGCGATCATCAGCGGCACATGCGGGTGCATGTCCTCGCCCTGTGTAGGGCTGCGTGTTGCCGGGTGGCAATTGATACAGCGCGGATGCGTCAGCACCCGGCTCGCCTCGGCGAAGATCGCCTTCGAGCGCGCGCTGGCATCGGCAATCGAAGAGAACTCGGCGACCGGCTTCAACGCGCCGCTACCGGGTGTTTCGGCATAGCCGCTGATCGGGTCGAAGACGGCAATGAGGCCGACGGCGGCCAGAGCGGCGGCAAGCGGAAGGCCAAGGGTTCGCCTGAACATGGTCACACCCTCCGCAAGTCGGTCTGGTTTATCGGCAGCGTTCTCAGCCGCTTGCCCGTCGCCATGTAGATCGCGTTGAGAAGCGCCGGCGCCACACCCGGCGTTCCGACCTCCCCTATGCCACCCGGCGCTTCCGAACTCGGCACGATATGCACCTCGATCGCCGGCGTCTCATGGATGCGCAGGACCGGCGCATCGTCGAAATTGCCCTCGACCACGGCGCCGTTTTCGACCGTGATGCGGCCGTAGAGCGCAGCACTCAATCCATAGACGACGCCGCTCTGGATCTGCACCTCCACCGTGTCCGGGTTGATGACCTGGCCGCAATCGACGGCGCAGACGATCCGGTCGGTCTTCAATTGGCCGTTTTCACCAAGGCTGACTTCGGCGATCATGGCGGCGAAACTGCCGAAATCCTCGGCAATCGCAATGCCCCGCCCCTTGCCTTTCGCAAGCGCCGCCGACCAGCCTGCTTTTTCGGCGGCGAGGTTGAGCGCGGCAAGAAGCCTGGGCTTGTGCTGCAGCAGCCGCCTTCGATATTCGAGCGGATCGATGCCGGCCACCTCAGCCAGTTCGTCGATGCCGCACTCGACCGGCGGCACGTTGCGCGTCGCTCCGACGCCGCGCCAGTTGCCGGTCAGCATGCCGTCGGGCGCCTCGTGGCGCGCAAAATCGGTCTGCTTGTTCGGGATCGAATAGGGTGTTTCCGCCCCGCCCATCTGGTCGAGGTCCACCCCGCCCTTGGTGAAGGCCGGCAGCCAGCGCGCCATCACAGAGGGACCTATGACGCGGTGCCGCCAGGAGACGGGCATGCCGTCGGGCCCGAGCGTCGCCGTGACCTTGCTGTAGTTGAGGTAGCGATAGCAGTCGTGGCGGATGTCTTCCTCGCGGCTCCAGGTCACCTTGACCGGACCATTCACCTGTTTGGCGATCTTCGTCGCCAGGATCACGCCGTCGACATCGAGCCTGCGACCGAAGCCGCCGCCGAGCAGGTGATTGTGCACCACAACCTTTTCGACCGGCAGGCCGGTGACATCGGCCGCCGCCTGTCTTGCCCGGCTCATGATCTGCGTTCCAACCCACACGTCGCAACCATCCGGCCTCACATGCACCGTGCAGTTCATCGGCTCCATGGCGGAATGGGTGAGGATCGGCATGCGGAAGATGAATTCGTGCACCGGCCCGTGCTCGGCCTCGGCCTTGGCAACATCGCCTTCGTCGACATGCGGCAAGGCGTTGCCGCCGATTGCCTCGTCCATGCGGCGCTCAAGCTCGTCCTGCGAGACCGAGGCGCTCGGCCCCGGATCCCATTCGATCGCAAGCGCCGCCAGCCCTTTTCGCGCAGCCCCGGTATTGTTGGCGACGACGGCGACGGCCTCCTCGATCCGCACCACCTGGGAGACGCCCTTGACTGCCATGGCCGGGGCCTCGTCGACCGCGCGCAGCTTGCCGTTGAAGTGCGGACAGATCGCGATCGCCGCGTAGGACACACCTTGCGGCCGGGCGTCGATGCCGAATTTCGCCGTGCCATTGACTTTTTCCGGGCTGTCGAGGCGGCGCACCGGCTTGCCGATCACCCGGTAGCTGGATGCTGGCTTCAGCGGCACCTCCTGTGGAACGGCCTGCGATGCCGCGGCCGCGATCAGGCTGCCGTAGGCCGCGCGCCGGCTGCCGGTCGTCTCGACCACATGGCCCGCCTCGGCCTTGCAGGCGTCGGGCGAAACGCCCCAATTGCGCGCCGCAGCGCCAACCAGCATGATGCGGGCCGTGGCACCCGCCTTGCGCATCTGCTCGTAGATGCCTCGAATCGCGAGCGAGCCGCCGGTGATCTGGTCGCCGAGCAGCGGATTGGCATATTGCTTTGGATCGGCGGGCGCATGTTCCAGCACCACCTGATCGAGGTCGACCTCCAGCTCTTCGGCGAGCATCATCGCGACCGCGGTGTAGATGCCCTGCCCCATTTCCACGGAGGGCATGACGAAGGTGATCTTGCCTTCGGGCGGAATGCGAATGAAGGCATTCGGCGCGAACGGTTCGGTTGCGGCGGCGGCCGTGGGCGGCCTGAGGCCGACCATCAGCCCCGCCCCTGTCAGCGTTGCGCCGATCAGAAGCTGGCGGCGGGATACGGCAAAGTCGGCCCTGTCGAAAATGGACATCGCATCACCCCTTTGCTGCCAGCTTGATGGCGGCGCGAATGCGCGGATAGGTGCCGCAACGACAGATGTTTCCGGCCATCACTGCATCGATGTCGGCGTCCGTCGGCTGCGAATTGGCAGCAATGAGCGCGGCCGCAGACATGATTTGCCCGGACTGACAGTAGCCGCACTGCACCACGTCGATCTCGAGCCAGGCCTTCTGCACCCGCGCACCCTCGGCTGTGTCGCCGATTGCCTCGATCGTGGTGATCGCCGCGGAGGCCGCTTCCGAAACCGGCATCACGCAGGAGCGCACCGCCTGGCCGTCGACATGCACCGTGCACGCGCCGCACATGGCGATGCCGCAGCCGAACTTGGTTCCGGTAAGGCCAATGGTGTCGCGCAGGACCCAAAGGAGCGGGATATCGCCGTCCACATCGACGGCATAGTTCTGACCATTCACAGTGAGATTGTAAGGCATGACACCATCGGCCGGAGCCGTCCCCTGTACATGCGAAGGCGCGAAAATAACAACAGGGTTGACGATCGGCCAAATTACAATCCCGTGAAGTCCAGCCGGAAACCCGCCCCTCCCATCATCCGCTGACGTCTCGCACCGAGGAACAACGCTCCCCCGAAACGGTATCGGGATGCGCCGCGGCTGGTGATCCAGGGCGGCACATCCCGATGATA
The DNA here is from genome assembly GCF_020035535.1 of Ensifer adhaerens. Lineage (NCBI taxonomy): Bacteria > Pseudomonadati > Pseudomonadota > Alphaproteobacteria > Hyphomicrobiales > Rhizobiaceae > Ensifer > Ensifer adhaerens. The sequence continues at coordinate 2,104,349 of NZ_CP083349.1, forward strand.
ATCAAAGAGAATCTTTCAGGCGAAATCAGAGGAGATTGGTCTCGACGTCGATATTGCCGCGAACCGCCTTCGAATACGGGCAGATGCCATGAGCGGCGTGGACAATTTCCTCGGCGACGTCGCGCTCGAGGCCTTCCAGGCGGACATTCAGGCGTGCGCGCAGGAAGTAGGACCCGTCGTTGACGTTGAGATCGATCTCGGTGTCAACCTCCGGACCGGCCGGGAGCTTCACCTTGCGCTGCAGTGCAGCAAGCTCGATCGCGCCGATGTAGCAGGCCGACCAGGCGGCGCCGAACAGGTTTTCCGCGGCCGGATGCGGCTGCGACAGCTTCAGTTCCAAGATACCATCCTGGCTCACGGTGCCGCCGTCGCGGCCGCCGGTGTTGTGGGTCTTGCCGGTGAAAAGGAGCTTCTCGGTCATGTCATTTTCCTCTCTATTTGATATTTAAAGCGTATCCGCTTCAATCGGATGCGATGTATATAGATGAAGTCGAACATCCCGTCAACACCATTGCGATTTAATCGGATGCGATTTATATTAAGTGCAGATACGGAAAGAGAAAAAAGGACACCCCAATGCCCGGCTCCAAGACAACGAAAGGCCCGCAGACCACGTCTGCCAAGGGCGGCAGGAAGCTCTCCAACTTCCTCTGCTTCGCGATCTATTCCGCAAACCTCGCCTTTGGCCGCGCCTACAAGCCCCTGCTCGACAAGCTGGGGCTGACCTATACCCAGTACGTGACCCTGGTGGCGCTCTCGGAAGAGGACGGCCAGACGGTCAGCATGCTAGGCGAAAAGCTCTTCCTGGAATCGAATACGCTGACGCCGATCCTGAAGAAGCTCGAGGCCGACGGCTACCTGCAGCGTCGGCGCGATCCCGCGGATGAGCGGCAGGTGCGCCTCACCCTGACGCCCGCCGGCCAGGCGCTCGTGGATGCCGACCCTGGCGCGGCACTGACCGACGCGATTGGCCTCGGCGACGACTTTGCAACGGTGCAGCAGTCTGTCGCCAAGCTGCGTGACAACCTGCTCGACGCCACGCAGCCGGGTTCACGGAAAGAATAGAGGGAATGATGGCGGCGGCCGGGATGCGTGAGCGCGTCCCGCAATGTCGCTCTTGTTCGTCGGGCTAAGCGCTCAGACGCTTGCGCGGATCCATCATCTCCGCCGCCTTGGCATAGCCGCCATCCATGCCATCGAGAAAATGCAGATGCGCATCGGGCCGGGCCGATGGCACCAGGCAGGTCATCAGCGCGTGGCTTTGCCGGTGCAGCCCGAAGATGACCTCGCCCCGTGCCCGCGCGGCAACCAGGATCGCTTCGGCCCGGTCGATCTGCTCGACCGCGCAATCGACCGTGAGACGCAGGCCGTCATCATATTTGCGGAAGTCCGAATTGGCGGCAACGCCCGCCCAGCGCTCGGGCGCAACCCGCACGCGCTCGTCCTTCGGCACGCCCATTACGCTCGGCAGCGGATGCGACTGCCGCGGCCCTTCGTCGAAAACGGCGATGACATCTCTGGCGAGAGCCGCGAAACGCTCGGGCGTCACGCGCTCGGTGGGCTCGACCAGCAGTGACAGGATCTGGCCCTGCCGGCTCGCAAACGGCCGCCATTCGCAGGCAAGCCCCGTGAGATCGGGCTCGCCGCCATCCATCTCCGGCTGCAGCCGATAATGCCCGTTCTTCAGCTGCTGCTCCGCCCATTTGAGCCCGCCGCCGGCAAACATCGCGTAAGTGGCGACGTCCGAAGCGGCGTAGCGGGCGATCCGCACGTCCTGCCCGCCGGCACGGATCTCCTGAACCGTCAGCAGGCCGATACGAAGGTCCAGACCAAACCGATCCTTCACGAACGCCGCAACCTGCCGCAGCGCCGTGGCCGCGGTCGCAGCCCCCTCCGGCGGCAGGGCAAAGGCCGCGCCATCGCCGCGAAAGACGAAGGGAAAATCGAAGTTGCCCCAGGCATTGCCGATGGCGGCAATCGCCGAGGCGCCGGTGTAATTGACGTCCTCATAGCGCCCCGCCCGGATCGCCCCGGTCGAATTCACCACATCGGTGATCCCGATCAGCCAGTCGCCGGGCAGCGGCTCATAGACCTTGGGATCGAGCACGTGCGTAAACTCGCGATAGGCCTGAGCGCGTTGAGCGTCGCTACTGTGCATGCGCTTCTTCCTTGCCGACGGCGCCTGGAGCGGCCCGGTGTCGTTGTCCATCCACGGCCATGCCGCAAAATTAAATCGGATGCGATATACATGCCGGTACGCATCAATGTCAATAGGAAGCAATTAAATCGCATGCGACAATAATAGGCGCACGTCTCCCTCCGACGGCCACGGCCGCCGGGAACGCACAGCCCGGATGGGAACCACCCTCAACCGTTTTCGGAAATCGCTTTCAGGCGATCGCGGTGATTTCGAGTTCCTGATCGCCGACGCTCATGACGTCGCCGACCGCCTTGCCCATGAGGATCCGGGCGACCGGCGAGACATAGGAGATCGACCCGGCCTTCGGATCGGCCTCGTCCTCGCCGACGATCCGGTACTTTTGCACCCGCCCGTCGTCACGGTTGAAGGTGACCGTGCTGCCGAAGGCGACGACCTTGGTCGAAACCGGTTCCGGCATCAGCTGGGCGGTGCGCAGCCGTTCGGTGAGATAGCGCGCGTCGCGCAAGGGGCCTGCCTGCTGGCGGCGCTTTTCGTTCACGTCGTCGATCGTGGCCGCCGCCTCATAGGCGACCCGTGCCTCCTGCATCTGCGCCTCCAGCGCCTTCAGCCCAGCTTCGGTCACCAGGTTCGGATGCGGCGAAATCGGACGATCCGGCAACAGTGTCTCGGCGGCGGTTTCGGCACTCTCTTCCTTGGTGAAGGCAACGCTCAATCTCTGGAACTCCGTAGCGGTATGGCTCGATGCAACTCGGCGACTGGTGCAATATCGCTCCGTTCCCCGCCGATCAACACTATAGCCATTTCCGCCTGACCCGTGCGAGAAGAATGGCGCTCGCGCGCCCTTTCGATTGCCCGAGGCACTCAAGCCATGGTTTTCCAAGCGTCCAGAATTCGCGGACCCGAATCCACCACCCGAGACTTTCCGGCCCAAGCCATCGGACAAAGCCGTCGGGGCTGGTCTCGCGGTGAAGGTTTACGTTCTGCAAGTCCTCGAGAAGCCCCACCGTTGCCGCCTCCCTGACATAGGCGTCGCCGTTGGTGTGCCAGCGTTCGACCACATCGAAAACGGCCCCGAAGTGACGCGTGTCGCCGGCCTCCAGTTTCTTGATCAGGTGGCAAGCCAGCTCCGCCAAAGCCAGGTAAAGCGGCGGATGGTCGTCGTCACGGTATTCTTCCTGGAACGCCGCCCAGGGTTCGCCAAAGGACGGGGCGGCCCGCAGAAGCGGCTCAAACATGTTCGATCGGTCGAACCCGAACGAAGGTGCGTCGGTACTTTCCTTTGGCATCGCTTCGTCCTGCCCGTGTTGAGCGCCTGGCGCAAGCCGCGCTCCCGATGGTAATTGCACAGTCCCGGTGCGGCCGTGATCCGTGTCTGCCACCCGCAGAGCCGGTATCCGATTCCCCGCACAACGCAAGAGAATCGCCTATAGCGCGAAGGCGACGATCCATGCGACAACCCGGAGTATGGAATGGAAGCGGCCGGACTTCGAGTCCCGGCCTGGGTCATGCAGGGAGAAAAATCGTTGGCCGAGCCGTTTGTCGTCTATGGAGCATCAGGCTCCGGATCCGTTCCGATCGAGGCAACCCTTCGCCTTCTCGACCTGCCCTATCGCGTGGAAGAACATGCCCCCTGGGCGGGAAAAGAGGAAGCAAGCCGGCTCGCCCGCATCAATCCCCTGGCGCAGGTTCCCGCCCTCGTGCTGCCGACGGGAGAGCTGATGACGGAAAGTGCGGCGATCCTGATCTGGCTGGCCGATACCCATCCCGACGGACGGCTCGCGCCGGCGCCGACAGACCCGGCACGAGCGGAATTCCTGCGGTGGATGACCTTCGTATCCTCGGCCATCTATGCCCTCTACTGGATCGCCGACAATCCCTCGCGCATTATCGAAAAGGCCGAGGACCACGCGGCCGTGAAAGCGCGCATCTTCGACCGGGTCGCCCATTGCTGGGAGCGGATGGGGGCACAGTTGCGCCCGGGCAGATACCTGCTCGGCGAGGAACTGTCGGTGCTCGACCTCTATGTGGCCACCGCCTCGCGCTGGTCGCCCGGCCGGCGTCGCTTCTATCAGGTCGCGCCCGCGCTCGCAGAACCGATCCGCCGCGTCGACGCCGATCCCAGGCTTTCGGCCCTGTGGGCGGAACGCTTTCCGTTTACGGAGGGCTGGGAGCGCTGAGCCTCCCGGAGACGTCAGGCCGGTGAACGAAACCGCCGGCATTCCGTTGGACCTGCCGCCCCCGTCTGCACAACGAAGTCGCATCCAATGACCGACGAAGCCCCCGCGCCGCTCCTGACTGAAGACGATCTGCGCCACATCACCCGCTGGGCGATCCTCTGCGCCGAACGCGCGCTTCCGCTCTTCGAGGCGGCGGTGCCGGGCGACAGTCGCCCGCGCGAGGCGATTGCCGCGGCCCTCGCCTTTGCTGAAGGGGGCCCGCGCACCGCGACCTTGCGCAAGGCGGCCTGGAGCGCCCAAGCGGCGGCGCGCGCGGTTGACGATCCCGCCGCCAAGGCGGCCGCCCGCGCGGCGATTGCCGCTGCCGGTGCGCCCTACACCCACCCGATCGAAACGCCGCACCAGATCAACCACATCCTCGGCCCCGCCGCCTATGCCATCCAGGCGCTGTCGCTCGGCGCGGAAGACGAGGCCGGCAGCATGGAGACCGAACTGCGCTCAGCGATCGCCGCCGCATCGCAGGACATCCGGCGTATCATCGGCAAGTTGCCGGGGCGCAAGCCCAGCAAGGGCGCCTTTCACGCGGTGCTCTACCGGCTCGATACCGCCCTGCGCCCCTGACCAAGCGCGCGGCGAGGCGGGAGATCACACCGGGGGCCGCATCCGCGCCTTGCCCGCTTCCTCGCTGATCCAGGCAATCACCGTCTGCAACGGCGGAGATTTGCGGTAGCGCGGCCAGACCAGATAGAAATCCGAGGGCCCGGACATCGACCCCGAGAAAATGCGGATGAGCCGGCCTTCGGCGATGTCCTGCGCCACGAAATCGCCATTGGCGAGCACGATGCCCTGCCCGGCGATCGCCGCCTCGATCGCATGCGAAGTCTGGTTGAAGCTGATGCCCTTGAACGAGGCCTGCCGGCTGCCGCCGAAATGCCGCTCGATGAACTCCGGCCAGAAATTGTGCGCATCGTGCAGCAGCGTGTAGCCGGCAAGCTCGTCCGCCGTCTCGGGCACCGGCCGGCCGGCCATCAGCATCGGGCTGCAGACCGCGACGATCTCCTGCTCGAACAACAGTTCCACCGCGAGCCCCGGCCCAAAGGGCGGCCGCCCGTAGCGCACCGCCAGGTCCACGCCATCGGCCTGGAAATTCGACATGCGATCGGACGCAAGAATATGCAGGTCGAGATCGGGATGGCGTGCGGTGAAATCCGGCAGCCGCGGGATCAGCCATTTCGAGGCAAAGGATGGCGTGGTGCTGATCGTCAGCCGCACCGGCTGCGGCTTCAGCCCATCGGTCGCCCGCGCGATGATGTCGAGTGCCCGACGGACGTCGGCGATATAGGCCCGTCCCTCGCCCGTCAGCGCCAGCATGCGCGGCAGCCGTTCGAAGAGCTTGACGCCGAGCTCGGCCTCCAGTGCGCGGATCTGCTGGGCGACCGCCCCTTGCGTGACGCCCAGCTCCTCGGCCGCAAGCCGAAAGTTCAGATGGCGTGCCGCCACCTCGAACACTTTCAGCCCATTCAACGAGGGCAGCTTTCCCGGTGCGTCACTCATCCGATAGTTTTTCTACTGCCACTTGAAAGCGAAACTTTCTCGTCGTCGCATGAAGGAGATGGTATTTCAATCACGAGAACCGCAAAATCCGGCATCATCCTGAATGCGACGAGGAGAATGGACACATGGCAGTAGAAAAAGTAGCCGTTATCACCGCCGGCGGCAGCGGCATGGGGGCAGAGAGCGCAAAGCGTCTTGCCGCCGATGGCTTCAAGGTCGCGATCCTCTCTTCCTCGGGCAAGGGCGAGGCCCTGGCCGCTGAACTCGGCGGCATCGGCGTCACCGGCTCCAACCAGGTAAACGACGACCTCAAGCGCCTGGTTGACCTGACCATGGAAAAATGGGGCCGGATCGACGTGCTGGTTAACAGCGCCGGCCACGGCCCGCGCGCCCAGATCCTCGAGCTCACCGACGAGCAGTGGCACACCGGCCTCGACGTCTACCTGATGAACGTCATCCGCCCGGTCCGCCTCGTGGCGCCGATCATGCAGAAGCAGAAGGCCGGCTCGATCGTCAACATCTCCACCGCCTGGGCCTTCGAGCCGTCGGCGATGTTCCCGACCTCGGCCGTCTTCCGCGCCGGCCTTGCCTCCTACACCAAGATCTTCGCCGACACCTATGCGGGCGACAATGTGCGCATGAACAACGTGCTGCCCGGCTGGATCGACAGCCTGCCGGCAACCGAAGAGCGCCGCGACGCCGTGCCGATGAAGCGCTACGGCACCAGCGCCGAAGTCGCCGCCACCGTCGCCTTCCTCGCCTCCGAAGGAGCCGGCTACATCACCGGCCAGAACCTGAAGGTGGACGGCGGCCTGACGCGATCGGTGTGAGCGCAACCCACGATCTATGATCGCTGCTCTCCCGCGCTTGTCGGGAGAGCAGCCGCCTCCCACAGACGGCGCACCGCCAAGGATACGAAGCCGTGGCACCCCGAAGGCGCGCTAGACGAATGTCGCAACGCGCCGGACCGGCCTCAACCGTTGACCGCTCCGGACCCCTGTGCCTATATCGCCCCTGCTTGCCTGAATTGTGCAGAGGAATTGTCGATGCTGGAGCTTGTTCTGAACCACTGACGTCTCGACCGGTCGAGACGCATAGCCGCCCTCAGCGGACGATGTCAGTCGTTCGCCAACGGCGGCGCGTGACCACGGTTCACAGAACAGGTTCATATCATGACCAACATCGAAATCCGCTCAGAGCGGACGAAAGACATCGCCGCCGTCCGAGCGATCACCAAGGCCGCCTTCGCGCCCATGGCATATAGCAGCCAGACGGAAGCCGAGATCATCGACGCCCTGCGCGTCGCTGGCGCGCTGACGATCTCACTGGTCGCAGTCGCCGACGACGACGTAGTCGGTCACGTCGCCTTCTCAGCGGTGACGATCGATGGCGAAGACAAGGGCTGGTACGCGCTCGGCCCGGTCTCCGTCAGACCCGATCGTCAGAATGGCGGCATCGGCGGCAGGCTCATCCGCGAGGGCCTAGCGCGCCTCGCCAAGACCGGCGCCAAAGGCTGCGTCCTTCTCGGCGACCCCGCCTACTACAAACGCTTCGGCTTCGAAACCCACACGGCCCTGCGGCTGGAAGGCGTACCGGCCGAATACTTCATGGCCCAGGCGTTCGAAGGCCCGGTGCCTTCGGGGCGCGTCAGCCACCACGAGGGCTTTGACGCAAGCTGATTGACTTGGCGGCAAAGCACCGGAGCGGGGTGAACAACGACACCCCGCTCCGATCCGTAACAACCGCAGGGTTGCAAGTACCACACCGTGCTGCTTAGGTTGCGCGATGAGCGTCGCGCCCCTCCACACCCATGCCTTCTTCGAAGAGGTTTTGAAGACGGGTTTCGTCTGGGCAATTCAAGACGAAGCGGGTTTTCCGACCTCGACGAACCAGTCGAATGAAACCGCGATGCCCTTCTGGTCGTCGCAGGCCAGGGCTCAGCTGACAATCGACCGAATGCCGGCCTATCGCAGCTTCAAACCTCATCGACTGCCACTGGACGTCTTTGTCGATCGCTGGTTAACAGGCCTCGAGAAAGACACGATAATGGTCGGTATAAACTGGAGCGGCGCGGCTGCGACCGGCTTTGACCTCCCGCCCACCGACGTGCGCCGATGGCTGCACGAGATGCAGGGTCGGTAGGCGCCGAGGCCATGCTGCCATGGCGGCGGCAGTTTCTCGGCGATCTGCCTGAACCTCCCGGCGGAGTATCCCGTCAATGTCGGCATTTCCCAATCGAAGAAGCGTCGGTCGGCGCGGAGACGGCAGCGTCAGGACGGCTTTGGCGATGGACGCGTGTGCCGTAAACGCCACCATCGACCGCTCTGGCGCCAAATCCAGGTGCCCCGCAGACCCGAACAAGGAAAGACCGAGGACGGCTTCGGCCGTCGCGTTCAGCCGCTATCCTGTTGTCTTTCCTGATGAAGCTCCTATTTCCCTGACAAAACCGAACACAGGAGCTCTGAATGAACCGAAACGGCCTCTATCTCGTCATCGCCCTGCTCGCTGTCGCGGTCGTCGGCCTCGGCATCTATATCTACCAGGAGGAGACGAAGCCGGGCGTCGAAATCAAGATCGGCCAGGATGGCGTATCGGTTCAGGAAAACTAAAATTCAGGAAGAGGGATGAACTGCCCGCTGAGCCCGGCCAGTCGCCGCAAGCGCGAGAGGCCGCCGGGGAGCCTTAAAGGCGGGCTTTGCCTGCTGGCGGTTCCGCGGTCGGGAAAGTCCGCCCTTTCGGCAACGGCGTGGTGAGCGCTCCGGCAAGGAATGCATGAGCGCCTTGATTTTGAGGCGGCGATGACCGCCCATGGCAGCGGGCGCCGAGTCGCTGCCGCGTGGCGACGCAGCCGCAACATGCCCGACACGCAAAGGTGCCGCGTTGACAGCAACGATTTCATGGACCGCCGCAATCCTGCTCGTAGCCACGTTTGCCCCTGCCGCGATGGCGGGCGAGACAAGCCGTGCGCCTTCGGGAACCTATTGCGGCCAACTTTCCTCCGCCGGCGTCCTGACGGACGCGCAAACGCACTTCGAGACCGATGCCAGCGGCACCGTCATCGGGAAATACGTGTTCTCCGATCAGGGCAACGCCGTCGAGGGCGAGCTTGCCGAAACCGGTGACGATGGCGACGGCAGCGATCTCACCCGAACCTTCATGTGGCGCGACAAATACGGCTACGGCCAGCTGATCGTCACCTTCACCCCGGACTTCTCCGAATTCACCGGCAAATGGAACGCCGGCGTATCGGACTTCCTGCCATGGAACGGCCGACGCTGCATGCAGACGATCAGCTAGCGCACGCGATACCACGCCCGCACCGCCCCTCACGCCGCAATCACGCCCCGCATCAGCGCTTCCAGCCAATCGGCGAACACCTTGAGCCGGCGCGACAGGTGCTGGCGGTGCGGGTAGAGCAGCGCCATCGGCATCGGCGCGGCGTTATGGTCGGGCATCACCTCCACGAGGCGCCCTTCCTTCAAGTGGTCGATCGCGTCATAGGCCGGAATCTGGATGAGACCGAGGCCGGCAAGGCAGCAGGCGATGCTGCCCTCGGCGCTGTTGACGCTGACCCGGCCGGCAACGGCAACCGTGCGCACCTCGCCGCCTTCTATCCACTCCCAGTCCTCCACCCGACCACTCGAGGGCGAGGCATAGTTGACCGCGAAATGTTCGGCGAGATCGGCGGGCGTCTTCGGCGTGCCATGGCGCTCAAGATAGTCGGGGCTTGCGACATTGATCAGCCGCAGCGTGCCGAACGGCCGGGCAATCAGGCCGGAATCGGCAAGCGGCCCGACGCGCAGCGCGCAGTCGACGCTTTCCTCGATCAGGTGCACCGCCCGGTCGGTCATGCCGAGATCGATATCGATGCCGGGGTAACGGTCGAGAAACTCCGGCAGCGCCGGCGCCACGATCAGCCGGCCGATGCGGCTCGGCAGGTCGACGCGCAGCCGCCCGGTCGGGCCGCTCGTATCGCGGCGAAAGAGGTTCTCCGCCTCGTCCATATCCGAAATCAGCCGCAGGCAGCGCTCGTAGAAGGCCGCGCCATCCTGTGTCGGCGCCACCTTGCGCGTCGTGCGGTGCAGCAGCCGCGTGCCGAGCCGGGTTTCGAGCGTCTGCACCGCCGCCGAAACAGAGGAGCGCGGCAGGCCCAGCGTATCGGCCGCGCGGGTAAAGCTCGCACTTTCGACGACACGGGTGAAGATGCGGAAAAGCTCGATCCTGTCCATGCCGATCCAAAAGCCATTGTTCGTATAATCTGACAAGTCATGTCACGAACGGTAGCTTTATACCAGCAGCGCGGACGATATTCTCAACCCTGCGATGCCTGTCGTTGCCCTGGCCTTTTGCACAGGCGGCGGCAAGGCCCGCGCAGTTTGAAACGCGGCGTGCGGCGCCCGGACGGTCATCGAGCACAGAACAAACCGCCAGAACGCACCGGGGACCTGCGCATCTCGCGCGCCGGAGCCCACGCTCGCCCGCAAACCGGCCGCAGCAAGCGGCCGATAAAGGAGACGACCATGGCAGACCACAGCATCAAGGGTAAATCCGTTCTGATCGCCGGTGGCGCGAAGAACCTCGGCGGCCTCTTGGCGCGCGATCTCGCCGAACACGGCGCCCGCGGCGTCGCGATCCACTACAACAGCGCCGCCACAAGGGCGGCCGCGGAAGAAACGGTGGCGGCAATCAAGGCGACCGGTGCCGCGGCCCACGCCTTTTCCGGCGATCTCACCCGCGCCGCCAATGTCGAGCAGCTCTTTGCCGATGCCAAGGCGGCGCTCGGCGGCATCGACATCGCCGTCAACACCGTCGGCAAGGTGCTGAAGAAACCCTTCGTCGAGATCACCGAGGCCGAATATGACGAGATGAGCGCGGTCAATTCCAAGTCCGCCTTCTTCTTCCTGCGTGAAGCGGGCAGAAACGTCAGCGACAACGGCAAGGTCTGCACGCTCGTCACCTCGCTTCTCGGCGCCTTCACGCCCTTCTACGCGGCCTATGCCGGCACCAAGGCGCCGGTCGAACACTTCACCCGCGCGGCCGCCAAGGAATTCGGCACCCGCGGCATCTCCGTCACCGCCATCGGTCCCGGCCCGATGGATACGCCCTTCTTCTACCCGGCCGAAGGGGCAGACGCCGTCGCCTACCACAAGACCGCGTCCGCCCTCTCCGGCTTCTCCAAGACCGGCCTCACCGACATCGAGGATATCGTCCCCTATATCCGCTTCCTCGTCTCCGACGGCTGGTGGATGACCGGCCAGACGATCCTGGTGAACGGCGGCTACACGACGAAGTGATCTCATGCCCGCGGAGAGGCCCCTTCCGCGCGGTGAGGGAATTTCATCCGTAAGGGAGTAGCCCCTCATCCGCCTGCCGGCACCTTCTCCCCGTTTCCACGGGGAGAAGGGACAAACGGCACCGGATTTGCCAAATCCGAAGCCGGACCACGAGAGGGTGAGGTTTGCATTCGAACGTGCGCCCAGCGTCTCTCCCCGTTAGCGGCGAGAGAGTTGGTCCCGGGGCTAAACCCGAAGAGAGCGGCAGCCGCTGCGAGGTCCTGTCGCTCAAAATACGATTGGAATTTTAGAACGTTATGTAATGTGATGCGTAAAGCCGTACGGCGCAAAACCGATCTTGTTGGATGAATTACATGGTGCGTGTCTCTTTCTTCTGCCGTCTCCTGCCGGCAATGCTCGCGCTGCTTCTGGCGGTCGCCCTGCCCGCTTTCGCCGAGACGCCACCGCCGATCACCGTCATTCTCACGCCCGGCCAAAGTGCAGCCGAGATTGAGGAGACGCTTAGGGCCGCGGCGAAGACCGGCGGGCCGGTCACGGTCGAATGGCGTGACGCGACAGGCCCGGCGGCAGCAGGCGACGCGACGAAACCCGGAAGTGCAGCCGGCGCGCCGACGGCCGAAGTCGCTTCACCGACGGCTGCCGAAAGCGGCGCGGCAGCGACCCCGCAAAGCGCTCCCTCGGCAAACCCCGAAGATTCCTTCGACACGCTTTCTGCGCGTTTTCTCAATGGCTTGCAGATGGGCCTTACGGGCATGTCCGGCATTGCCGGGGTGATGGCTGACGTCGCGGCAGGCATCCGCGCCGAGGGCTGGTCGGTCGTCTCCGTCGCCGCCATTGCTGTGCTCGCCATTGCCGCGGGGCTTGCCGCCGCCTTTGCCAGCCGGTCCCTCATTCACCGGCTCTTCGGCGCCTCTTTCGAGGTGGTGGATCTCCTGCACCGCATGCGCGCCTCGCTGATCCGGCTCGGCCTCGACATCGCCTATCTGGTGATCTTCGCCGTCATCGCCCATAGCCTCACCCGCCTGTTCCTCGCGCCGGGCACGGCCTCGGCAGAGCTTGCCCACGCGCTCGTTACCATCGGCGTCGTCTCCGCGGCCTATGCGGTCGGTGCCCGCTTCCTCTTCGCACCCACCCGGCCCGAGATCCGGCTGCTCGATATCGCCCATCCGCGCTTTCACGCCACCATGCTTGCCGCCTATGGCGCGCTCGGCGCCGTCGTCGGCGCCAGCGTGCGCTTTGCCCACCAGCGCGGGCTGGAGCTCGCCGCCACCGACGGCTGGCTGCTGATCGGCGTGAGCATCCTGACGCTGGTGAAACTCCATTGGTTCATTGCGGGCAGCGGCGATATCCGCGCACTCTTTGCCGGCCAGAACCCCGGCCCCGTGCGCCGGGCCATCGCCTTCGGCGTGCCGGAGTTCTATGCCTTGAGCGCCATCGTGCTCTGGCTGATGAGCGTCATCGTCGCCGGCAGCCCCAACAGCGCCGCCTGGAGCTTTGCCGGCGGCACCACGCAGATCATCCTGCTCGCCTTGCCGATCCTCGCCTTCGGCATTCATTCGCTGGCCGGTGCCGCAGCCGAGCGCCGCCGCACGCCCGCCTCCTCCAGGCTGCATGCGGCGATTTCAGGCAGCATCCAGACGGCGCTTGCCGGCGCCACCTGGCTGATCGGCCTGCATATCATCATCGAGCTCTGGCGCCCTGTGATGATCCGGGACGACACTGCCGCTGCCATCGGCTGGATCGTCATCCTCGAGCGCATCAGCCTTGCGGTCGTCGTCGCCTGGGTGATCTGCAGCTTCCTCTGGCGAAGCTTCGAGGCGTTTTCGCCGTCGGCCCGCGTCGCCATGCCCGGCGACAGCGAAGAGGAGACGATCGCTCATCAGGCAAGCCGGCTGTCGACCATCCTGCCGCTCGTCCGCAACCTCATCTTCGGCGGCATCTTCGCGGTCACAAGCCTCGTCATCCTCTCGGCGCTCGGCATCAACATCGCACCGCTCATCGCAGGCTTCGGCGTGCTGGGCCTCGCCCTTTCCTTCGGCTCGCAGACGCTGGTGAAGGATGTCGTCTCCGGCATCTTCTTCATCGCCGACGATGCCTTCCGCGTCGGCGAATATGTCGATACCGGCAAGCTCAAGGGCACGGTCGAGCGCATCTCGCTGCGGTCGCTGAGGCTCCGCCACCAGAACGGCCAGATCCACACCATCCCCTACGGCCAGCTGCAGGCGGTGACCAATTTCAGCCGCGACTGGAGCACCGTGAAGTTCGAGCTGAAATTCGAACGCGACGCCGACCCCGAAAAGATCCGCAAGACCATCAAGAAGGTCGGTCTCGCCATGCTGGAGGATCCCGAGATCGGCGGCGAGTTCCTCGTGCCCTTGAAGATGCAGGGCATCCAGGACGTCACCGAGAACTCCCTCGTCGTCCGCCTCAAGTTCACTGCAAGGCCCGGAAACCCCAGCATCCTTCAGCGCGAGGCGATGAAGCGACTGCTGCCGGCACTGCGCGAAGCCGGCCTCGACCTCGCCTCCAACGCCGTGACCGTACGCTCGGGCGCTGCCGGTGCCGCGGAAGCCGAGGCGGCAGCGGCAAACTTGGCACTGGCAAAGAAGCCGGCGGCGGCAGAGGCGGCCGACGCGGAGGGGTAACGGCCAATCCGCGCGATGCGGTGACAGACTTCCTGCGCCGTCGCGGGCTGGTGTCAGCGTGGCCTCGCCATCAAGCAAAGCCTGAGCCCTGTCAGCGACAACTCCTTCCACAGCTTGAGCGGCATGTATTTTCACGGTCGATGGAACCTAAGGCACAGGCCAGGTCATCCGGCTTGCTGCCGATGGAATGCGACAATGGGATCGGCTGGCTGCCCCCCGCAAAATCGCGGTTCATTTCGCTCGACAAGCCGGCCAAATAGGGCCGATCGGGACAAGCAAGGCCACGCAAGCAAAAAGAGCATCCGATGGCCAGCGCCCGCTACAGTTTTGACATCATTGTTGCATTACCTCAAGCACAACAGACGAGGCTCAGGCGCTGCGGCACCCTGCCGATGCTGTCATGTTGCCGCTGCCCCGAGGATGTTGCCTGATGCGATCCATGCGCCTCGCCCCGTCTGCTCTAGCCCTGTCTGCCCTTGCCCTTTCGCTTCTGCCTTTGGCCACCGTCCACGCCGAACCGCCCACCTACGCGCTGCACTATGCGCTGATGCTGGATGGTGAGGATCCCGTGGCAGGCGAGGTCGCCTGTTTCGTCGAGAAACCGTGCGAATTCACCCCGTCCGCCGAAAGCAAGATGACCTTCAAGTTCGGCAGGGGGAAGCGCGAACTTGAGATCACCTGCCCCGAGCGTGAATGTTCGCTTGGCTATGGCGAAAGCCGAACATATTGCGGCACCTGCGATGAAGTCGGCATCTTCGAGGGGCGCGATTACGGCGGCGTCGCAATCGAGTTGGTGCTGCGCAGGTACCCGCGGCTTGGCACGCTGCTGTTGCGCCACCAAACACCGTAGCCAGGCTTCCAGGCTTCCAGGCTGGCGCCGGCGCCGGCTGCAACCTTCACATACCCCACCTGAGAGACATATACTTTGGTCGCCCGATCAAAGGGCAAAACATGCAGCAATTCAAAGCGCGACAGCGACGGTGGCGCGTCTGATAGGACGCGCAGTGTTGCAGGAAATAGCACCAGGCGCTCGCCACGGATCACCACGCGCCTTGTGGCCACCTTCTTCAACCCTCCCGTAACCATCCCGAAATTTCGCGGGTCTTGCTACTCATGAACTACGGCAAGTGCCGTATGTCGCGCGGTCGCCAGAACATCTAGGCCCAAGCGATCCCGCGCTTGCTGCGCGTGGATCGAACTGAGGAGACTGCCCATGAAAACCATCCTTGCCACTGCGATATCACTCGCCTTCGCGACGTCCGCCTTCGCGGCCGTGCCCCAGGCCGGCTTTGCCGTGCCGACCGAAGAGAAGACCGTTCTCACGACGGAGCAAACGATCGAACTGGCCGTGGGGCCAAACCGTAACCCCGGCTACAGCACGAACAGGAACGGCAACGGCCCAAGCAACAACGGCGGACCGACCAAAGGAAAGACGTACGCCGGCTAATGCGCCGCGCTCAGGGCGGCCTGGTCGCCCTGAGTTCCCACGCGCCTCTTGGAGGTGAGGCACGGACCAGCCCTCCTCGCTCCATCGCGGCAGACCACAAGCGCATCCGGCTGCAAGGCGTGGCCGCCCCGTCCCTTCCCTTGCGCCCTGTCCCCGCGGGAACAACGCACGACCTCTCCCCTTGGTAAAAGAAGCACACAAAGGCCAAAGGCCTTTCAGCCGGGGCAGCGGTTCCGGTTCGGTCAACGCCTGACACAGCGAAGGATAATGGTCAGGCAGGAAGAGCTCGGAGCGCCCCAATGCGTATCATCCTGGTAGCACTTTTCGCATCGGTCATGAGCATACTGGCGTTCAAGTATGCCGACCACTCGCTCGGCAACCACCAGATCGTCGCAACGGCCGAGGAACTGGCCGCGCTGTAATGGCGCCGCCGCAGCCCTTCTTCGCAACCCGCTCCCGACAAGGCGGACGTACTCCCACCCGCAAATTCGCCCCCGCGAAATCTGACGTTTGGCTCCCGCATAGGTTTTATTCCGTCTTGCAGCGACCTCCGTCTTCTGCAATCATCGCCGCATGCAATCGTTTCGCGCCGTCATTGCTGCCAAACCTCTGACCGCTCCGGCGGCCGCATTCCCTATTTGCGTCTCTGGATAGCAGCGGGAACGGCTTGGCCGACCCTCCCGCTCTAGGGGCGGGAGATCAGGCCGACCCTCCCAACTGATATCGAGACGTTCACGATGCGACATGCGCTCTCCCGCAGCCTGGTGGTTCGGCTATGACCCGATCATCCAGCGCTTCCTTTACCTTCATCCTGCTCATCATCTGCACAGCACTTTCCCTTGCCGGCACCGATCTGATCCTGCCCGCCGTTCCGGTTCTGCCGGGCGTGTTTTCCACCAGCGAGGCGACTGCGCAGATGGTGCTTGCCGCCTATGTCGGCGGCAGTGCCTTCGGCCTCCTGCTCTTCGGCCGCCTTGCCGATCACTTCGATCGCAAGACGCTGATGGTCGCAGCCCTTGCCGCCTTTGCCGCCACTTCCTTCGCCGGGGCCTTCGCGCCGGATATCTACGTGCTCATCGGCCTTCGTTTCCTGCAAGGCGTTGCTGCCAGTGCAGCGCCTGTGTTTGCGCCGGGTGTCATCCGGCAATTGTTCAGCGAGAAGACGGCCGTGCGTGCCGTCGGCTTTCTCGGAAGCGTCGAGTCGCTCGTTCCGGCCCTTGTGCCGATTGCTGGCGTAGCGCTTCTTGCGCATTTCGGCTGGCAATCCTCGTTCGAGCTTCTCGGTGCCGCCGGCGCGATCGTCTTCGTGCTGATGCTGCTGATCGGTCTTCCCCGCGGGCAACGAACGGGCGGCACGCAAGGCACCTATCGACAACTGCTGACCGATCCCGTCTTCATGCGCTATGCGCTGAGCCAGGCGATGACGCTCGGCGGGCTTTTGACCTTCGTCTTCGGCATTCCCATGGTCATCGTCGAGACGATGGGCGGCACGCTCACTGACTTCATCATCGTGCAGATCGTCAGCGTCGCGGGCTTTATCGTCGCCGCCAACCTGACCGCGAAGATCGCCGAACGTTTCGGCACCGAAGAGGTCATACTGGCCGGCAGTGCGATGGCGGCCGCAAGCGCGCTTGCCCTCCTCGCCTATGGCCTCTCGGGCGGAACCAACCCGCTGCTCGTGCCCGTTCTCTTTCTGCCCATGGGCATTGGCCTCGGCCTGCGCGGCCCCATCGGCTTCTACCGCGGCATCGTCGCGTCCGGCAGCAATGATGCCCGGGGCGCAGCGCTCATCGTCTTCTTCGTCTTCATGACGACGACGCTGGGCACGATGGCGGCAGCGCCCGTCATCACCATGGGCCTGTGGGCCCTAGCCCTCGTCGTCAGCGCCATCCACTTCGCTTCGGTGGCCATCCTCTGCGCATTCCCGAAGTTGACAGAGGCGCGCTCCGGATAGCAGCGAGCGCCGATGACGGCCAAACACACCTGGCCGTCATCGGCACGCATCCGGAACGCACCGCGTGCAAAATCCCTTCGGGCTTGACCGGGATGCGCCGGACACTGATGCGCCGACGATACTCGATGAAGCCTGCCGCCAGTTCGGCCTCGACCTGCGAAAATACACAAAGGGCCCCGCGGCATAGGAGCCAGAAGCAGGTTTGCGCTTTCATCCCCGGGTGGTTCTGGTAAGACCACAACACGCATAACGGAGCGCTGCACCATGAAGAACGACAATCTCTGGTACTGTCTTGTCGGCACCGGCGACACCAACACCGGCATGCTGCGGTTCATCGGCGCCGTCGTCGCCTTCATCCTCGTGTTTGGCGCGTTCTTCTGGCTGTTGAGCCTCTAAACCGCCCCGTGGACGACCGACCTCTCGCGGCCTCGCTTGCCCCATCCGCGGCCTAGCCATCGCCCCGCCACATCGGAAATTGGTCGCGCCCAATTGCGCAAGGGCTAATACGCTACGAACGATGAGAGAACGCTCCGAGCACGAAAGCAGTTCTATCACACTCGCTTCCCCCAATTGGGTGAGGAACAATTCGTGAAAGGGAACCAAACGAGACTCGGCCGTCGGCCATTGCGAGTTCGCGCCGCCTCGCCCGAATTGTCGGGAGATCTTCAGGCACCTTGCCAAACGGCAAAGTTGCGATAGAAGATCACACAAAACAATTTATACGACAGTCATCATGAACCTCCGCTTCGTCGCCGCCGGCATGTGCGTCGCGCTTCTGTGCGCAACCGCCATCGTGCTGTTCGCGCCCCGGCCCGATCCGCTCATCGGCTATGCCAGGTACGAGCGGGGGATTGCGGCACTGCGCAAGCACCCGGGTGCCGCGCAGGAACTCGTGGCGACGTGCGCACAGGAAGCGGAGACCGAGTTCAAGGAGACGGACCTCGAGGGAACGTCCTATTCCAGTCGGGCCGAGATGGCGCTGGACCTCTGCCGGCGCTATGTCGCTGTCGCCATCGATGGCAGGCTGACGCTTGCGGAAATCAACCGCCCCTCCCTTCCGCTCTCCGTGCTCGAGGAAGCCGAACGGCGGGAACCGCGCTTCCCTTGATGACGGCACGTTCGCAGGTAGCCCTGCTGGCCCACCACATCGGCCCCTCGAGCCCCGCGCCAACAAAAAGGCCGGAGCGCGCGGCTCCCCAGCCACTTACTTTAATGTGGAATCGTTAGGACCGTCTTCAGCAATACCCCTTACAACGTCGGTTATCGGGGGTATTGCGTATGCCGGAGATTTTTTCGGAGACCCAAAAACGCTTGCGATTGCCTCTCCCCTTCCAGGGAGTGAACGTCAACTTCTGCAAGAACCCGCACTGCCCGAACTTCGGGATCGAAGCTGACATCGAGGATCAGCGTGGCAGAGGCAAGTCGAACGGCAGATCGCCATACGTGGTGTCCGGGAAGTCGGATGATGCCCTCCTCGTCTGCCGCACCTGCGGGGTATCCTCCATCGTCAAAAGCAACAAGGCGGTATGGGAGGAGTTCGACCGACACCTCCAGTCGCTCGCCGCGCCTCGTGGCCACAGGTGCACGAAGAAGGCCTGCTCGAACCACTCGAAGCCGCTTGATTCGCATCCCGGAGAATATTACCGCCACGGCACCAACGCGAGCGGCGACCCACGATACCGGTGCCGTAAATGCCGGACGACCTTTTCGGCGGCAAGGCGGCATGCAAGGCATCGGAAGTCGCACGAGAACAAGACCGTCTTCCAGCTTCTCGTCGCAAAGGTCGCCCTTGCCAAGATCGCGCAGGTCACGGGCCTGAATATCAAGACGGTTTACGACAAGATCGATTTTATCCACGGCCAGTGCGCCAAGTTCGTCGCGGACCGCGAGCGTCGCCTTCCCACGATGGACCTGGGCGACATGCGTCTCTGCACGGACATGCAGGACTACATGGTCAACTGGCCGACCAAGGCGATGCGCAAGACGATCCAGTTCCGGGCAATCGCAACGAGCTGCCTCAACACCGGATACGTGCTCGCCTGCCACCCGCAGCTTGATCTCCGGTTCAATACGCTGGAGGTCCAGCAGCTCGTCGAGGAATGCGACGATCTCCTGAAGCGCCCCGCCTTCCGGGAGTACGCCCGCCTTTGGAACTTCGAGGATTACGCCAGCGCCCTGTCACTTCCATCGAACGTGTTTCGACCAGTCCGCGAGGACCAGGAGTCGCCAGAGCACATGACCGAAGACCGCCAGCTACCCAGGCAGGGGGCGATGGTTCACATCGATTATCTGGCAATAGGGCACTTCCGATATCTCCGCCATCTGCTCGGCCGCGCCGACCATGTGTACTTTTCGCTCGACGCTGACCCCGGTCTCCCGACTGCGGTGTTGGCGGGCTGGGTCGACAAGGCGATGGCCCGCAAGCTGGACGTGGCAGTGATGTCGTTCGACAAGAACTCCACCATCGACGAGAAGAACGAGCGGGTGATGGCGGCCAACAAGATCAAGGCGCTCGCCGAGGAGGCGTATCCCTTCCTTCATCCATTCGTGGCTTGGCTGACATTCTTCCTGCAGATTAGCGGGCTGGATCGGATGGGCACCTCGGAGCGAAGCGAGCACCTCAGGACCACCGAGGTCGAATACCCGTACATCAACAAGTCAGAACCCGGAAAGCGTGTCCGCTTGTACACAGACGACGGCAGGCGGACTGGCCTGCAGATCGCAAGGGTGCTCCACGATGTCTCGCTCCACCAGGTCGACAGGTTCTTCATGCAGGTCCGCCGCAGCATCGCCGGGCTGGAACGAGCGCCGTCATATCCGAGGCGGGCGGCTCGGAAGTGGTACCTGTACGGGTTCTATTCACCGGACATGGTCGAGAAGTGCCTGGTGATCTTCCGCACCTACTTCAACTTCATCGCCAAGGGCAAGGATGGCCAGACACCCGCCATGCGCTTGGGCCTCGCCAAGGGGCCAGTTCGCTTCGAGGATATCCTCTATTTCGACTGAAAGTTAGCGATAACTAATAAATGTGGAATCGACCCGAAAGTCGATTCCACATTTAAGTAAGTGGCTGGGCGCGGCTCCGGCCTTCCTTTTCTTGCGCTCTCAAAACCGTGCCAGTACATCCGTGGTCAAAGTCGAAAGCAACGCGCGACTGCGAGCGTCGTGCTCAACAGTTTGCTTGTATTAACGTTATAGGACCGGGCGCGTTTCTGGACAAGCTGTCCCTTTGGGCTACAGCACACGCCAGGGATTAGACTTGACGATGCATCTCGGCCGGAAAACAGGGCCGCTTTCCGACTTTTCACACCAAGACAATCAGCGATTACTTAATTATAGTGATCTAGACTGGCGGCCGCAGAGGCCAGCGCTCGGCGGCCCCCTCGATGGGGGCGGCCGTCCCGTTCGCGGGCGTCGTCAGGGTCGTTCGGCGCGCCTGGGGAGGCATATGTCGGGGTTCGATCACAAGCACATGAATGGCGCGGTGCTTGCCGCGATCCTGGTGCTCGCCGCCCTCTTCCGCCTGCATGACGTTCAGCAGCCGCTGGTAGATGCCTTCAGCTGGCGCGAGGCCAGCACGGCGATGATGGCCGACAATTTCTTCCTGCGCAGCTGGAACATCTTCTTTCCGGAGGTCAGCTGGACCGGACCGGACCCTTCCTATCAGGGCCGCGAGCTGCAGGTCATCTCCTATATCACCGCTCTTCTCTATGCCGTCTTCGGCTGGGACGACACCTGGGGCCGGCTCGTCGCCATCGCCTTCGGCGTATGGGGCGTCTTCGCGCTGCATCGGCTGATCGCGCGGCTCTGGGACGAGGCCCACGCCCATGCCGGCGCCTTCCTTTTGGCGATCATGCCGGGCGCTGTCATGATCGACCGCTCGTTCCTGCCGGATCCGGCCATGCTGGCGCTGGTGACGACGGGCGCCTGGGCTTATGTCGCCTATCTTGAGAACGATCGCCTGCCCGTGCTCATCGCCGCCGGCCTGCTGACCACGATAGGCGTGCTCGCCAAGCTCCCGGGCATCGCCGTGGTCGTGCCGATGACCTACGCGACCTTTGTCATCCTGCACCAGCGCGGCAGGCTCAGCCTCGGCCGCCTGCTCGTGATCCTCGGTGTGGCGCTCGTCGCCGGCGCGCTGATCCTCGGCTACTATCGCTGGGCGCACTATCTCGGCACCAATTACCCGCCCTACCATGTGGCCGGCAGCGGCTACCTCTGGAGCGATGGCTTTGCCAGGTTCTTCGAAGAGGCTTTCTACATTCCCGCCACCTGGAAGATCGCCAGCAGCTGGCTCTTCACCCTGCCGGTGGTGATCCTCACGGGCATCGCGCTCCTGACCGCACCGCCGGCGGCAAACGAAGGGGCGCCGGACGACGCATCCGCCTCCAGCGCGCGCTGGTTCTTCCACGTCTGGTTTCTGGGGGCCGCGCTCGTCTATGTCTTCGCCGCGCGCGAGATCAAGACCAACCCCTGGAACTTCCATATCTTCAATGTGCCGATGGCGGCCCTTGCCGGGCGCGGCCTCATCCTGCTCGTCGGCATCGGCCGCGAACAGGGGTTGCACACCCGCGCGCTACGGCTTGCGGCCATCGCCGCCGTCGTCGTCATCGGCGGCAGCATCCCCGGCCTGTCGCTGATGAAAACGCCCTATGCCGATCACGGCGAAAAGCTCGGCACCAGGCTCAGCGAACTCAGCCAGCCCGGCGAGCTCGTCATCACCGCAACGCCGACGATCGGCGATCCCGTGGCGATCTATTACAGCCGCCGCCGCGGCTGGGTCTTCCCGCCCGGCGGCGGCGAAACCGAATGGTCAATGCTGCTGGAAGACGACGACGCGATCGAGGCGCTGGAAGAACTGCGCGCCAGAAACGCCAGCTGGTTCGGCATCACCAAGAACGCCCGCGACATGCAGCGACGCCGCTTCCTCGAATACAACAAAGGCCTGATTGCCCACCTCGACAAGACAGCCGAGCGCGTCGTCGACGACGACACGATGCTGATCTACCGGCTGGCGCCGCCGGGAAACCGCGGCAAGGCTGGCCGCGGGCGCGCCGCGCGCATGCTCGCATCAGGTCCTGACGAGCAGCCGGTCCTGCCCGATGCCACCCCTTGAGCGCCTCCGCCTGCCGCCTGAATTCTGCCTGTGTCGAACTCGACTTGAGGGGCAAAGACGCACAGCCGATCCAAGTGCGACTGCGGCATTGTCCGTCCAATAGCACGGGCAACACTGTCGAGGCCAATGACGGTCCTCACCCGGACAGGTCGCCGGCGCGCCGGGCGCTCGGTGGCGCCACACGCCGGTCACCGTCGAACAACGGCCCGCCATGGGGTTGCAGTTCTTCTTCGGCAAGCCGGATCAATTCCGCCACCTGCCCTTCGCCCGCCTGCCGGAAGGCGGCATCGAAGCGCTCGGCAAGGCCCTCGTCCAGGTGAGAAACCAGCCGCGGCAGCCACTTGCCGCGACCGGACCAGTGCCCGCGCCCACGAAGCATCAGGTCAGCAAGCGGCGTCACCAGCTCGGCGGCGATGGTGCGTGTCTCGGCAGCCGGGCGTGGATCGCGAAGGTCGTCGATGAGGTCGGTGATCTGATAGCGAAGCGCGTCGCGCTGCTCCGACGTCAGCGGTGGCGGCCCCATCCCGAGACGCCGCCGCGCACCGTCCTGAAGTGCTTCAGCGCGTGCCAGCCCGCGGCCGACCGCGACGCCGCCCGCCAGCATATCCAGAAGCACCGGCCGGCCGCCTGCGACATCCTGATCGGCGAACCAGTTGAGCGTCTCGGCATCGTGCACGAAGGCCTCCACCGGAAACCCATGGGAATGAAAACTCTCACGCCAGGCGGCGGGCACGGTCTCGTGCAGGACCACAAGGTCGATATCGGAGGACGCCGTGCCTTCGCCACGCAGGATCGAGCCCGCAACAATGGCAAAGCTTGCCTTCGGAAAGCGCTCGGCGAGAACCGCCTCGGCCGCAGCCAGCGCCTCGGCCACACGGTCGTCACTCTTGCTGCACATTCGAGCCCCCAAACGCAAGGATCCTCCCGATATGGCGTTCACATCGGGAGGATCCTTGAAGGAAGCGATGGACGCGTGAAGCTATTGCAGCGTGCGGACCGGTGCCGGTGCCGGCTGGCCGGCGGCAGCGCCCGCGGCATTGTTGGCCGATCGGCCGGAATCGAGGCCGGTCGCGACGACGGAGACGCGGAAGGTGCCGTCGAGCGTGCGGTCAAAGATCGAACCGACGACGATGTCGGCTTCGTCATAGACTTCTTCGCGGATGCGGGTCGCGGCCTCGTCCACCTCGAACAGCGTCATGTCCATGCCGCCGGAGATGGAGATCAAGACACCCTTGGCGCCGCGCATCGATACTTCGTCGAGCAGCGGGTTGGCGATTGCCGCTTCAGCCGCCTTCAGCGCGCGGCCCTCGCCGGTCGCCTCGCCGGTGCCCATCATCGCCCGGCCCATGCCCTTCATGACCGACTTCACGTCGGCGAAGTCGAGGTTGATCAAGCCTTCCTTGACGATCAGGTCGGTGATGCAGCCGACGCCGGAATAGAGCACCCGGTCGGCGATCACGAAGGCATCGGCAAAGGTGGTCTTGGCATCGGCGATGCGGAACAGGTTCTGGTTGGGGATGACGATCACGGTATCGGCCGCCTCACGCAGGCGCTCTATTCCGAGCTCGGCCGTTTCCATGCGGCGTTTGCCCTCGAAGCTGAACGGCTTGGTGACGACGCCGACCGTCAGGATGCCGGCCTTGCGCGCCGCTGCCGCAATCACGGGTGCCGCGCCCGTGCCCGTGCCGCCGCCCATGCCGGCGGTGACGAAGCACATGTGCGTGCCGCCAAGGTGGTCCATGATTTCGTCGATCGATTCTTCCGCCGCCGCCCGGCCGACATCCGGCAGCGAGCCGGCGCCGAGACCTTCGGTCACGGCCGCGCCGAGCTGGATGATGCGCGACGACTTCGACATCGCAAGCGCCTGCGCGTCTGTGTTTGCCACCACGAATTCGACGCCCTGAAGCCCTTCGTTGATCATGTTGTTGATGGCGTTGCCGCCACCGCCGCCGACCCCGATGACAGTGATCTTCGGGCGCATTTCGGTGATCGTGGGCTTCTTGAAATCGTTCATGGCTTGTCTCCTAGAGCCGGCGCCTCGCGCGGCACCGGCAGCGGCGAATCGGGGCAGCTTGTATTTTAGGAATTGAAAAAAGCCATGGAGAAGGCAAGGAAAAAGGACGGAAGCGCTATCCACATAAGTATTTTAGCGGGGCCGGAAAGGCGGAAGAGACGGCTTTGGCAGCGCTCTGTTCGGGAATGTGTTTGGCCATGCAATCAACGCTTTAGGTGACTTCACCCCTCGCCCTAACCCTCTCCCCGCAAGCGGGGAGAGGGGACGCGGACGGAGGCCACCTCGCCGAGTGGAACTGCCGCAAAACAACGCAGCGATTGGGAATGCCTGATGTAGAGCGAGCAGCTGCCGCGAGTCACCCTCTCCCCGTGACAACGGGGAGAGGGTGGCCGGCAGGCCGGATGAGGGGTCGATCTCGACATCTAGAGGCAATACGAGAGGCGCCCTTCCCTCAAACGTGGCGCTAAGCCTCAAAGCTCGGCCGCGAGCGCACCCGCTCCAGCCAGCGCTGGACGTTTTTCGCCGATGCCGGGATTTCCATGCCGAAGACGTCGCAGAGCCAGGCGGTGACGCCGGCGGTGATGTCGGCGATCGAAAACTCCTCGCCGGCGAGATAGGGCCGACCATCGGAGAGCTCGTCGTCGAGCCAGCCCCACTTCTTCGGCACCGCCACCCGCTCGGTCTCGGCAAAGGCCGGAAACTGCGTCAGCCGCTCGGCGAAGAAGGCATCCGAATGCAGGGCCACATTGCCGACGGTGCCGAGGATGACCAGTTCGGCGCGACGGTTCCACATCTCGACCTTGGCGCGGCTGACGGCGTCATGACCGAAAAGCTGCGGCTCACGCTTGGTCTCTTCGAGATAGCGGCAGATCGCGACGCTCTCGGTGATGATCGTGCCGTCGTCGAGTTCGAGCACCGGGATCTGGCCGAGCGAATTGACTGCCAGGAACTCCGGCGCCTTGTGCTCGCCCTTGCCGAAATCGACATCCACCATCGGCAGCGAAATCCCCTTCTCCGCCATGAAGATGCGAACGCGATACGAATTCGGGCCCATGCCCTGATAAAGCTTCATCTTATCCTCCTGTCGATGAGGCTATCCGCCTCGTTCCTCCTCAACCGCATAGCGCGGAGTACCGATTGCTTATAGCAACCGGTTTTATTTAACTCAATGGTTTATTTCGTCTCCCCCGAAATTCCTGAATTGTCCGCCAGTCTCCCATTGCCTGGGATAAATCGGAAGCGGAGCGGCAGCTTGAATATCGTCGGCCATCATGCTTGCCTCCTTTGAAACAGGAGCCCTGCCATGTTCACCCGGTCTGCCGCCTTTTGCCTCGCCCTCCTCCTTGCCGCCAGCCAGGCGGCGGCAGCCCTTGCGCCGAACTATCAGCGCGCTCGCGAACTCAACGCCGTCATCAACGCGGTCGCCGTCGCCGTTCCCAAATATCCGATCGACAAGATCATCAGCCAGGGTCGCGACCGCTATGCGGTCATCGCCGGCAAATGCACCGTCATCGCGCGGATCGTCGGCCTGCCATCGAAGCCCGGGGTGGTCGGCCCGCGCCAGTTCGAAGTCCAGCTCGACAAGCCCGATTGCGATTGAGGCCGACGCTAGAGCCGCCACCCCTGGCTGATGACGAAGCGCGCCGTTTCTCCCGGCATGATCGCCCTGTCGCCATAGGCCTTCAGCGCCTGGCCATCGGGCAGCGCCAGCGTCAGGGCGAAGCGTTCGCCTTCGAACACGCAGGAGATGACGCGAAACGCCATGCCCTCGCCGTCGTGGCGTACATGCTCCGGGCGCACGAGAATGTCACGCATTGGCACGTCACCAACGGCTGCGTTCCCCGCGCCCGCCTCGCCGCTACCGGCAAGTGCTGACCGCAGCGTCGGCCACTCCAGCGCCCGCGGCGCGCCCTCCGGCACCGCCAGCTTGAGAACCGAGCCTCGGCCGATGAGGCCGCCGACGACGGCGCCTTCGGGCCTGGCGTAGATCTCGGCCGGTGGCGCCATCTGCATCAGCCGTCCCTCGGACATCACGGCGACATCGGTCGCAAGCGCCATCGCCTCGGCCTGGTCGTGTGTCACATAGATCATCGTGGCACCCGAGCGCTCGTGGAAGATGCGGAAGGTCTCTTCCATCGATTTGCGCAGGTGCTGGTCGAGGTTGGCGAGCGGCTCGTCGAGCAGCACTACGTCCGGCGAGGTCACCAGGCAGCGGGCGAGCGCCACGCGCTGACGCTGGCCGCCAGAAAGCGCTGCCGGCCGGCGATCGGCGTAGTCCGTCAGTTTCACCAGCGCCAGCGCATCACCGACGCTTCTTTGCCACGCCGAACCCGAAACCCCGCGCACCTTCAGCGGATAGCCGACATTTTCTGCCACCGTCATATGCGGCCACAGCGCATAGGACTGGAACACCATCGCCATGTTGCGCCGTTCCGGCGGCAGCGCCCGTGCCGCGTCGGAAAGCCGTCTTTCACCGAAATCGATCGAGCCATCGCTTGGCTGCTCGAACCCGGCGATCATTCTCAGCACCGTCGTCTTGCCGCAGCCCGACGGCCCGAGCAGCGCCAGGAAGCCGCCTTCTCGTACCGTCAGCGATACATCCGCCACCGCCGGCCGGCCGCCGCCGAAATGCTTGGTGAGATGATTCAGGATCAGTTGCGCCATGGCAGCACGCCTTCGGGAAGATATCTTGCGAGCGCCTCGAGTGCGGCCATCAGGGCGACGACCATCACCACGACAAGCACCGAGAGCGCGGCCGCAAGGTCTGACGAGCCGCTGTCGTCGAGGTTGAAGATGGCAACGCCGAGCGTCTGGGTGCCGGCAGACCAGAGCAGCGCCGAAACCGTCAGCTCGTTGGCGGCAATCAGAAAGACGAGGATGATCGCAGCGCCGGCGGCCGGCGCCACCAGCGGCAGGATCACGTCGCGCATGCGCTGCAGGAAACCCGCACCCGAGAGACGCGCCGCCTCCTCCAGCGACGGATCCATCTGCAGGAAGGCGCTCATGACAGGCTTGAGGCTGACGGCGAGGAACGAGGAAAAATAGGCGATGAGGATGATCCAGATCGTGCCGTAGAGCGAAACGTTGAGCAGAGGCAGCGCTGCTGCAAAGGTTAGGATGAAGGCGACCGCCAGCACGATGCCCGGCAGCGCATAGGGAATTTCGATGAGAATGCCGAGCGTATCCGCCAGCCACCCCTTGCGCCGGGTCATGAGATAGGCAGCCGGCACGGAGACCGCGAGCAGGCCGAGTGCTGCGCCGGTCGCAAGGAACATCGAATTGCCAAGCGCCTTCAGCGTCATCGCCTGGCGGAAGAGGATTTCTTCGTAAGCGCGCAGCGACACGGTCTGCCAGTTGAGCGGCACGCCATAGGCTGGCACCAGCGAGCTTGCGACAAGGGCTGACAGCGGCGCCACCAGCACGAGAAACAGGATTGCCACGAGGGCCAGTTCGACGACCACGCGGAAACGCCCGAGCGAAAAGGCGGCATTGGCGCCGGAAATCCCGATGATGCGATAGTCCCGCCCCGCAAGCGCCCGCTGTTGCAGGATCAGCCCGGCGGCGGCGATCAAGGCGATCAGGCTGGAAAGCAGGGCGATCTCGCCGAAGGTGCCGGCGCCGAAACTTGCGAGCCGCGTATAGATCAGGGTCGGCAGCACCTCGATCCCCGCGGGAATGCCGAGGATTGCCGGAATGCCGAAATTGCCGACGCCGGAAACGAAGGCGATAGCAGCACCTGCAATCAACCCCGGCAACGACAGCGGCGCGACGATGTCGCGAAAGACGCGAAATGGCGTGGCCCCGGCAAGCCGTGCCGCCTCCACCCCGTCGCGCGGCGCGGCGGAAAGCCCGGCTTTCAGCGCCAGGAAGACCAGCGGCGCATGCTGGACGCCGAAAAGCAGCGAGATGCCAGCCAGCGAATAGAGCGGCTGCGGGCTTCCGAGCGGCGGTGCGATCCCGAGCGTCTTTAACAGCGGGCTCGCCGGCCCCGTCATCTCCACCCAGGCAAGCGCCGTCACCTGCGGCGGGATCATCATCGGCAGCATGAAGGCGAAGCTAAGCATGAGCTTGCCGCGCACATCCGTCAGCGCCACCGAGAAGGCAAAGAGCGCGCCGATGACGACGGAGACGACCATGCCGCCGGTCGCCGTTATCAGCGTGTTGCGGATCGCCGCAAAGGTCGCCGGCTCCGTGAGCACGCCAATCGACCGGCCAGAGACGAGCCCTGCGAAGCCGGCCTTCGCCAGGCTGAAGAGCGGCAGCAGGCAGAGGAGAAGCAGGCAGGCGAAAACGAAGGGCACCAGCCAGCGCGGCTCCGCAGCAGGGCTCGCCCCTGCCCGCACCTTGGACACGCCGATCGTCCGGCCCTGAAAGGGAAAGCGCAGCCAGCGGGACCGGCTGCGCGCATCACTACGTTCCAGCATTCCGGCAATCAGTTCGTGCCGAAGATGCCGGAGAAGGTTTTGAGATCCGCGTCGGAATTCTTCACGGCTTCAGCGGCGTTGACCGGCAGCACCTTGATCGTCTCGCGCGCCGGATAGCCCTCAGGCAGCGCCACGCCGTTGCGGGCCGGGATATAGCCCATCTTCACCGCCGCCTTCTGGCCTTCCTCGGACAGCAGGAAGTCAACGAACTTCTTGGCAGCATCCAGGTTCTTGGCGGTCTTCAGGATGCCGACCGGCTCGGTCACGGCAGACACGCCCTCGGCCGGGAAGACGAACTCGACACGCGCGCCCTTGGCCTTCTCGCGGATCGCCATGAAATCGACGAGCATGCCATAGGCCTTCTCGCCAGTTGCAACTGCCTTCAGCACGCCGCCATTGCCGCCGGCAGCCGTCGCACCGTTTGCGGCAAGCGCCTTGTAATAATCCCAGCCGAGACCGTCGATGCCGGTCAGCGTCTGCGCATGGATCAGAGCCGCACCTGAGGTCAGCGGACTCGGCATGGTGACGAGACCCTTGGCCCCCGACTTCGCCAGGTCCTGCCAGCCCGCGGGCTTCATGGCGGCGGACGTGTTGTAGACGATGCCGGTCGTGATCATCTTGGTGGAGTAATAGGCACCGTCCGCATCATAGAGAGCTGCGTCGAAGTTCGCCGCTTCCGGCGACTTGTAGTCGGCGAGATGGCCTGCTTCCTTCAGCCGCTGCATCGTCACGGTGTCGGCGATGAGCAGCACGTCGGCGACCGGATTGCCCGCCTCGATCTCGGCCATCAGCTTGGCCATGATCTTGGTCGTGCCTTCGCGCACCCACTCCACCTCAATGCCCGGATTTACCGCCTGGAACGCGTCGACCGTCGCCTGCGCATCCTCGTTCGGCTGGCTTGTATAGAGCACCAGTTTTTCGGCGTAAGCCGCGGTCGAAAGCAGGCCTGCGACCAGCGCGCCGGCAAGGACGGAAACGAACGATTTCATGAGTATACCCTCGTGTTGAAACTGGCGCCGAGGGATAGAGCGGCCCTTTTACAGGGGTGTGACAGGAAAGAACGGCAAGCTGCCTGTCGCGCTCCCCGACCGGAAGAACACAAGCTCCCTTGACATGAAGTGTGGACCAAGAAAATCTGCACGGAATGCGAGTAGAGGAACTACCATGGACGCGTTTCTGAAAATTGCCGGGGCGGTGGTCGTTGTCGTATCGCTGGCGATCGCGCTGCAGGCAACCGTGCCGTCGTTCGGCTGGTTGGGCATTGTCCTTGCCTTGCAGTCGGCAGCACCCACCATCGGCGCAGGTATCGCGCTTGCGGCCTTCGGCTCATTGCTCGCACAGCTCAAGAAAATTCGCCTCGCCACCGAACGCCAGGCCGATCTGTTTCAGTCGATCGTGGAACGCCGCAGCCAACCGGCCGCGGAATAGGCGCTGCCGGGCGCGCCACAAAAGATCCGTAAAAAAATTCACGGGCGATGTCACACCGGCCGTTCCTGTCTCGTCATGGTATCGGAACCAACGAAAGGAAACGGAACCATGACTGCCAAGATCGACCTTTTCGCCGCTGCCCCGCAACTGATGAAGAGCTGGACCAGTGTCTCGATGGCCGTCGCCGCGAGCCTGGACGCGACCGTCATCGAACTCGTCAAGATCCGCGCCTCGCAGATCAACGGCTGCGCCAACTGCATCAACATGCACACGCAGGAAGCCCGGGAAAAGGGCGAGACGGAACAGCGCATCTACCTGCTTTCGGCCTGGCGCGAGGCGCCCTGCTATTCCGATCGCGAGCGCGCCGCGCTAGGCTGGACCGAAGCGCTGACGCGTCTGTCTGAAGGCCACACTCACGAATCGGCCTATCAGGTGCTGAAGGATCATTTCACCGAGGAGGAACAGGTGAAGCTCACGCTGATGATCAACGTCATCAACGGCTGGAACCGTCTCGCCGTCGGCTTCGGCCTCTGGGTCGACCCGGCCGCCGCCAAGGCCGCCGCACAGGCTGCCGCCTGATGGCGGACAGCGCCCATGAGGACGCAGCGGCGGTGTTCGACCCGCTGCGTCCGCAGCTGATCCGCGTCGCCTACCGCATGCTCGGCTCCGTCGCCGATGCGGAGGACATGGTGCAGGAGGCCTTCATCCGCTGGATGGGGGCCGACCGCACGTCCGTGCGCGAGCCCGAAGCGTTCCTGCGCCGCACCGTCACGCGGCTCTGCCTCGACCAGTTGAAATCCGCGCGGCTGAAGCGCGAGACCTATGTCGGTCCCTGGCTGCCTGATCCCGTCGTCGAGGCGGAGCCGGAGGACGACGTCACCCTGCCCCTGATGCTGGCACTCGAACGGCTGTCGCCGCTGGAACGCGCCGCCTTCCTGCTGCACGACGTCTTCGGCCAGAGCTTCGACGAGGTGGCCGTGACGATCGAGCGCGATGCCGCCGCCTGCCGCCAGCTGGCGGCCCGTGCCCGCACCCATGTGCGCGAGGAACGCCCCCGCTTCCAGATCGAGCAGCAGCGCGGCCTCGAATTTGCCAACGCCTTCTACGCCGCCTCGCGCGGCGGCGACATGAAGACGCTCGGCGCTATGCTTGCAGCCGACGTCAGCGTCCATTCCGACGGTGGCGGCAAACGCCCGGCCGCCCTGCAGCCGATCCTCGGCTTCGATGCTGTGATGAAGGTGCACGCGCAGCTGGCCGTCCTCTTTGCCAAAAACGGCTCGACCCTGGTACGCGCCGGCTTCATCAACGGCCTGCCGGGCTTTGTGACCCGAGAGGCCGACGGCGAGCTGCAATCGACCGCCCTCGAAATCGCGGACGGCAAGGTGGTGGCGATCTATGTGGTGCGCAACCCGGACAAGCTCACGCATCTGCATTAGCCGGCGATAGACAGGCAAACACCGTTTGTGGGTTTTCGAGAGAACCTGGTGCACCCGCCAAGGTCTCCGTCATTCCTGTGCTCGTCACAGGAATCTCGAGCAGTTCAGCTTGAACTGCGGAACCAGCCCGAGTCCTTGGGCTGAAAGCAGCCCTTTGACCCGACGGACGTCGGGTCGCTGGATCCCAGCCACACGGGCGAGGATGAGGGAGATTGGGACACCGCTCGCGATAAGGCATCTTCGGCTCCGCAGCCTGCCAACAGTCCCGCGCGAACTAAGCCGCCCGCTCCTGCTCGGCGCCACCCTTCTCCGGAATCCGCGCGATCACCTTGATCTCGAAATCGAAGCCGGCGAGCCAGTTGACGCCGATAGCGGTCCAGTTCGGATAGGGTTTTTCGGAAAAGACGCGGTCCTTGACCGCCAGGATCGTTTCGAACTGGTTCTCCGGATCGGTATGGAAGCTTGTCACGTCGACAATATCGTCAAAGGTGGCGCCGGCGGCTTTCAGCGTCGCTTCGAGATTGTCGAAGGCGCGCTCGACCTGGCGGGCGAAATCCGGCTCCGGCGTGCCGTCCTCGCGGCTGCCCACCTGGCCGGAAACAAACAGCAGATCGCCGGAGCGGATGGCGGCGGAATAGCGGTGCGCCTCGTAGAGTGCGTGGCGGTTGGCGGGAAAGATTGCATCACGTGTCATTTCTCTGGCCTTTCTGAAATTCGAGCTAAATCCAGGGCGCAGAAACGGGCGCGCGCTGCCCGATCAGGCAGAACTTCACAAAAGCCGCTTCATTTGATATACGCCACGTATATGAACTAACCAAATACGACGCGTATGTCAAATCCATATACGCACCGTATCTGAAATTGAGGGCGATGATGGCCAGAAGCCGCCAGGAAACGATGGAGGAAAACCGCGCGAAGCTGATTGCGGCGGGCCGAAAGGCTTTTGCGGAAAAGGGCTATGCCGCCGCCTCGATGGATGAACTGACGGCCGATGTCGGGCTGACGCGCGGCGCGCTCTATCACAATTTCGGCGACAAGCGCGGGCTCCTGGCCGCGGTCGTAACCCAGATCGACGGCGAAATGGCCGCCCGCGCCAAGGAGATCGGCGCAGATGCTGCAGCCGGCGACCACTGGCAGGCGATGCTTGCCGAGGGAGCCGCTTATATCGAGATGGCACTCGATCCCGAGGTCCAGCGGATCGTGCTGCTCGATGGCCCGGCCGTGCTCGGCGATCCCTCGAAATGGCCGAGCCAGAACAGCTGCCTCGTGGCGACGCAGCGGTCGGTGGAGCAGCTGCTGGACAAGGGCATCCTGAAGCCGGTGGATCCCGAAGCGGCAGCCAGGCTGCTCAGCGGTGCCGCGCTCAACGCCGCCCTCTGGGTCGCCGCCAGCGATGAGCCGAAGACGGTTCTGCCGAAAGCGATCGACGCCTTCCGCGCCATGGCAACCGGCCTGCTGGCGGGTCGCTGAGGCGCACCTGTTCGAGGCGGCGAAGCGGCGAAGGCTAGCCGGCCTTCCCGCTGACCAGCTCCCAGAGATCGACCCCTCCGGAGCGTCCCTTGACGTGCACCATGCCCATCGCGCGGAAGTCGAATTGATCGGCAACGGCGGCATGCACCGCCCCGCTCACCAGGATCGAGGTGTTGTACTCCTTGTTCAGCCCTTCGAGCCGCGAGGCGACATTGATCGTGTCGCCCATCGCCGTGTATTGCTGGCGCGCAATCGCGCCGAAGCTGCCAACGACCGCCGGGCCCGTATGCACGCCAAACCGCGTGAACAGTTCGGGACGGCCGTTCTTGCGGTTGGTCTCGTTCAGGCGGTCGACCGCCGCCTTCATCGCCAGCGCGCAATGACAACCATGCTCGATGTGCTGCGGATCCTCTACCGGCGCGTTCCAGATGACGAAAATGCTGTCGCCGAGATACTGGATCACCGTCCCGTGGTATTGCTCCGCCACCGTGTTCAGCATCTCGAAATAGGCCGAGAGGATATCGACGACCTCCTCGGGAGAATGCTGTTCGGAGATGGTCGTGAAGTCGCGCACGTCGGTGAAGAGCGCGGTCACGTTTTGCCGCCTGCCTCTGACGGTCGCGCCGCCCTCGGGATCGATGATGCGCCGCACCACCTCTCGCGGAACATAGAGGGCAAACTGGACGATGGCGCGACGGCTGGCGGAAAGTGCGCCCCCGAGCGTGTTGATCTCGGTGATCCAGGAATGCGGGGCATCCTTGCCGGCAAAGTTCAGGTCGCCGATCCGCCGCGCCTCGTCGGCAAGATGATAGAGCTTGCGGCTGACCACGCGCGACAGCATGAGCGAGCCGACGACGCCCGCCACCAGTAGGCCCCCGGCAATCAGGAGATTGCGCAACAGCAGCCGGTTTGCCTGCGCCACGAGATCCTGCAGCGGCACGACGATTGCGACCGAGCTGCCCTTGAACAGGCCGGAAACGCTGACCGGCGCCATCTGGACCAGATAGCGTTCGCCGGCGAAATCGGCTTCGGCAAGGCCGCCGCCCGCATAGGCCGGGTCCTTGCGCAGCCGCGCGACGACGTCGAGGCTCGGGTCCAGGCTGTGCATGTCGGCCCCGCGGCCGCCCGACCATGCGCCAAGGATCGTGCTCATGACCGCGGGATCAGAATGGGCGACGAGGTTGTTGTCGCTGCCGATGACATAGGATCGCGCTCGCGGCGATATCTCCCGCGCATCGAGCAGGCGGCTGACGGTCTGCAGGTGAATGTTCGTGCCGACCACGATGCCGTTTTGGCCCTTCAGCGGCGCCGCCAGCGCCAGGGTCGGCACCTTGAGCGTTCCGGTGACATAGGGCCCGACGGACACCGCGCCGCCGCTTTTGGTGGCGGCCTGATACCAGGGGCTCTGCCGCGGGTCGAAATTCGTCCGCTCGAACGGGCGCTCCCCGATCTGCCTGGCTTGGCCGTCGAGGAACCGAAGGGTCGAAACGGTTCCCGTGTCCTGCCCATGCGCGAGCAGCCGTACGGCAAAGGCCGTGCCCACCGGTGCCGCGAGGCTCTGGCGAACATAGTCCCGTTCCGTATTGATGACCTGCAGGTAAGAACCGTCAGGATAGCCGGCATAGACGCTCGTCGCGTTGGAAACGCTTCTGAGCACCTCCAGGAAGAACTGCTCCTTCGGCTCCAGGTCCCCCGGCGGTGCGACGGCCAGTTGCGGCACGGTGGAGGCGAGCGCGACCGCCTCATGGCCACCCTCCAGCGCGTTCCTGTATCCCTCGATCAGCCGCAGGCTCATCTCGCGCATATGCTTCTCGCCGGCAAGGATCGCCGCCTGCCGTCCCTGGCTGAACGCCATCCAGATGATCGGCGTCGCCGTGAGAAGCAGGAGCGCGACGACGAGCACGCTGAGATGCACTCTGAGAGGCTTGGACCAGTTCACGCAATTCCCCCGAAACGCGACTGTATTTCACGGAACCTATCACCTGCTCGGGCCGGCAGGAATGCGCAATCTTTCAAACAAATAGGCCATTTCATTGAATCGATGAGACAATGAAATGGCCCGGTGCAGGTAAAGGCTTTTCGCGCGTCAGTTCAGCGGGATCGCGTTGTCGTCCTTGCTCGCCTGGTAGACGGCGGAGAGATCGTCGTACTTGGCGCGGATGGCATCGGCGCGGGACTTCAGCTCGTTGCGCTGCGGCGCCGGCAGACTGTCGATCAGCTTATAGATCGACTGGCCCTTCCAGAACGCGTTCGTCCGGTTGTAGCCGCCCGGCTCCAGCGTGAAGACCTCCTTCAGGATCTTGAGATCGTGGGGAATGGAGAACGAGTCACGCGAATCCTCGTGGCTGAAGAAATAGAAGAAATTGTCGAAACCTGCCCAGGTTATCGCCGAAAGGCACATCGAGCAGGGTTCATGCGTCGAAAGGAAAATGAGATCGCGGCTGTCCGGCCGCTCGGTTCCTTCGATCTCGTAAAAGCGCTTCAGCGTGTGCACTTCGCCATGCCAGAGCGGATTTTCCGTCTCGTTGTTGGTTTCGACGAGTACGGTGGAGAGATCGGATTTGCGCATCAGCGCGGCACCGAAGATCTTGTTTCCGGCTGCAACGCCTTTTTCCGTCGCCGGAATGATGCCGTGCTCCATGGTGCCAAGCAGCGCGTCCAGCAGTTGGTAGGTGTCGGTCTCCGTTGTCATTCCCAATGTCCTTTTGTTGGGTTTTTCAATCAACGCCAGGAAAAACAGGAAGCGGTTCCTGCCCGGAATGGCGGGCTCTCAAAACAATCCGAAGCGGCCTTCGGATTGCGCATTTCAAGGCAATTCCGCAAGACGTCTCAAGAGGGCGTCCACCCGGGATTGCATGTACGAGGCGACGGTCGGCTCAGTGCGCCTCCGCCGCAATCAGTGGCACCTCGACGCCCTTGGCGTCATAGAGCTTGCCGTTGAGGAAATAGTCGCCGTCATGAAGCCGCGCAATATCCTGGTAGCGGATCGTGCGCTCCGTCGCCGCGACGAACACCGACTGCTGGTCCGAGTTTCCAACCGTGAAGTGATTGAACAGCAGGTTGAGCAGGATCGCCATGACTGCCGCCGACGAGATGCCAGAATGGAAGATCGTCGCGACCCAGGCCGGGAAATGCTCGTAGAAACCGGGGGCTGCGATCGGGATCATGCCGAAGCCGATGGAGGTCGCAACGATGACCAGGTTCATGTTGTTGTTGTACTCGACCTTGGACAGCGTGCGGATGCCGCTTGCCGCAACCGTGCCGAAGAGCACGATGCCGGCGCCGCCGAGAACCGAGGTCGGAACGGAGGCTACGATGCGCCCCATGATCGGCAACAGCCCGAGCGTCACCAGGAACAGGCCGCCGGTTGCCACCACATAGCGGCTCTTGACGCCGGTGACCGCAACGAGCCCGACATTCTGGGCAAAGGCGCTCTGGGTGAAGGAACCGACGATCGGCGCCAGGATACTCGACAGCATGTCGGCGCGAAGCCCGTCGCCGAGCCGGCGCGAGTCCACCTTGGTCTCGACGATCTCACCGACGGCGAGAATATCGGCCGAGGTCTCGACCAGCGTCACCATGATGACGATCAGCATCGAGATGATCGCGGCAAGCTCGAAGGTCGGGTAGCCGAAATGGAAGATCTTCGGCAGCGCGAAGACCGGGCCGTTTGCGACCTGAGAGAAATCTGTCATGCCGGCGACATAGGCAATGCCGGTGCCGATCACGATCGAAAGCAAGATCGAGAGCCGCGAGATCGAGGCACTTCCGAGCTTGCTGAGCAGCAACACGATGATCAGCGTGACCGCCGCGAGCTGGATGTTGGCGGTGCTGCCGAAATCCGGCGACGCCTTGTTGCCGCCCATGGCCCAGAATGCCGCCACCGGCATCAGCGTAAGCCCGATGGTGGTGATGACGATGCCGGTAACCAGAGGCGGGAAGAAGCGGGTGATGCGCGAAAATACCGGCGTGATCAAAAGGCCGATCAGCGAGGCCGCGATGACCGCGCCCAGGATCGCCGGGATGCCGCCGTTGCCCGAAATCGCGATCATCGTCGCGACGCCCGAGAACGAAACCCCCTGCACCAGCGGTAGCCGGCTGCCGAAGAAAGGCACGCCGATCGTCTGCAGGATGGTCGCAAGACCGCCGGCAAAGAGCGAGGCGGTGACGAGCAGGCCGACATCGGCGGAATTCAGGCCCGCCGCCTGGCCGAGGATCAACGGAACGGCAACGATGCCGCCATACATGGTCAGGACATGCTGCAGACCATAGGCCAGATTGGCGCCGATGCTCAGCCGTTCGTCTTCGGGATTCTCTGGTAGTGCGTTATCCTCTGCAATGCTTGCCAAGGGTATCTCCTCCATACCTTTGTGATTGCCCCGTCTCCAGCGGGACAACCAAAAGGTAACGGAAGGTATGCAAATCGCGCCTTCCTAAAAAACGCGAAACACCTTTCGGGATTCGGACGGGAATGCGTGGGAGCCGCTCCGGCGTCCGTGCGGGCCCTTCGGCAACGGCGTTCAACGCCAACCTCGGGACGATTTCGCCGTCACCTGCCGGCCCGGTCGAATAGATCCCGATAGACCCAAAGATGGTACGACAGCGACCTTTAGATCGGTTTCGAGTTCGGCTAAAGAACTTCCGCAGTACTTCGCAATAACATATTCCAACAGGTTGAAAACATGAAAAAATTTCGCTTCGCCTTTTTGGCGTCGGCGGCCGTGCTGTGCGCATCGACCGCAGCCCATGCCGAGGATCTCGTCTTCACGCTGAAGAACGGCACGAACTCGGTTCTGAACAACTTCTACGCCTCGCCGACCGGCGTCGACAGCTGGGAAGACGACATCTTCGGCCGCCAGGCTCTTGGCCCCGGCGAAGAGATGGAAATCACCGTCGCCGATGGCCGCAGCGTCTGCCGGTATGACATGCGCTTCGAATTCCAGGGCGAGGATCTCGACACGACGACGGATACGCAGGACCTCTGCGAAATGGGTTCCTATACGATCCACGAGTAATGAGCACCCGGCGGGGGCCCTAGCGGACCCCCGCCGCATGCGTCTTCAGGCGGCTTTCAATACACCGCTTGCGAGACAGGCTTCGGCAAAGGCGGTCGAAACGGCCGAAAGCTTGATGGCCTGCCAGTAGCGGTAGTCGTGCACCAGCGCCGTCGAAATCCAGCACGCGCCGCGATTGCTCTTCTTCGCCCAGCCGATCAGCCCCGCCTCCCGCGCCAGGCCAAAGAGCCGCGCCGTGTGCGTTCTGGAAATACGGTATCGGCTCGACAGGGCGTTGGGAGACACCTTTCCGATCCAGACCGACGCCGTGCTATCGGCAGGCAGCGACGGCACTTTCTTGATCAGGTCGTGCAGGACGCTGCTTCCGGAGTCGGAGCGGACGAACTTGGCAATGCTTGGCGGCGGTTTGTGCCAATCGCGCCGTTCCAAGAGCAGGCGCGCAAAACGGGGTTGCGCCCGGTGCAAGAGGTCCGGCTGCTGCCGCGACAGCGCGAAGCGCCCGCCGCCATCGATGATGTCGAGCGCCCTGAGATGAATATCGAAATATCGCCGGATGAGCTGTTCGCTCATCTCGGTTGCGCGAACCGCGCGCTGCCGGCCGTCC
This sequence comes from Ensifer adhaerens, assembly GCF_020035535.1. NCBI lineage: Bacteria > Pseudomonadati > Pseudomonadota > Alphaproteobacteria > Hyphomicrobiales > Rhizobiaceae > Ensifer > Ensifer adhaerens. The sequence continues at coordinate 2,143,088 of NZ_CP083349.1, forward strand.
TCGCTCTCCAACGGCTCGACAAAACCGTATCTCCGCATTTCAAAAAGGAATGCATGCGCGGTGTTGCGGCTGGCGATCGCACTCATGGTGCGGGCGAGATTGCCCGGCGAAATCGGCAGGCATGTGCGGTCCTGGCTATGCTCGAAATGCATGGCCATCGTCATCTGGCTGAGCATCCAGCGCCGCAGATCGGCCACGTAGTGCACCTCGCGCGGCAGGGCGAGATGGGTTTCCAGCAGTTCGCGCGCAGCGGAATCGAGCCCCTCGCGAAAGCGATCCATCCGGACCAGATCTTCGGCAGAATAAGGCGGCGATAGCGCCGCGGCGGGAACGACGGATAACGACATGATGGGAGTTTTCGGCGCGCTCAACCGCGCGGATGGCGGCCAAGCGGAAAGAGGGCTGGACCCCCATCATACTGGGAATGCAGACGAAATCCAGCGGCAGCGGACCCGGCGGCAGCGGCCTTTCGATACGCCCTTGCGCCTTCCGCTCAGGCAGGAAGCGGCGGCATTTCCGGCGCAGTGAGGCCGCGGAAAGGATCACGCCAGGCGTCGATCTCCTCGAGTTGGCGAGACCAGCGCCTGAGCGCCGGATAGTCCTCGACCGGCAGCCGCGCCGCATCGTTGTAAGGAAGGAACGTCGCCATGCGAAAATCGGCGAAGGAGACGGTATCGCCAACCAGCCAGGCGCGGCCGGAGAGCTCGGCCTCAAGCAGCCGGGCGGCCTTGTGAAAGGCCTTCAGCCCCTCCTCCACCATGGCCTCGTCACAGGAGCCGATACCGTAGCGCAGCTTGGTGCCGCGCTCCCAATGCACCATGTCGCAGGCCCTGATGAAGTTCTCCTTGCCCCAGCTGATCCAGCGGATCATCTCGGGCTCGTCGTCATCCGCTCGCCAGAAGTTGGAGCCTGTCCTGCGCGAGAGAAAGCAGGCGATCGCATCCGCCTCCCAGAGCGAGCGGCCCGGCCGTTCCAGGATCGGCAGCAGCAGGTTGGGGTTGAGCGGCCGATAGCGCTCCGCCTTACCCGGCGCCAGCGGCTCGGCAAATTCGAACGCGACCTCCGCCCTCAGGAAGCGGGCGGCGGCGACCGCCAGTCGAGGATTGGGGTTACGGCTGAAATAGAGCTTCATGCGGTCTCTCTCCCTGCATACACGCTATGAAGACGAACGAAGGCGCCGCTCGCCGACAGGCGCGAGAGAAAAATCGAGCGCCGCTTCGGCTTGAATGAACAGTCATCCGCCTAAATATGGTTGCCGACGGGTGAACAGGAGCATCCCGCTCTCAAGTGGAAGCACCGGAGGCGAAAGATGCTCTGGAATGAGAGTTCCAGGGCGTCCTTGGTACGTTCGGTTGAAGGCACCGCACTCTAGCTGGTGTTGGATTTGTCACGACTGCGCCAAAGCAGGACCGACAGAACCGCATGAACTGCGACCGCTGGCCACAGAAGGACGCCCACGGAACCGTCCGTCAGTCCGAAGAAAGCGAGATAGAGCGTGACTGCCGCGCTGTAGATCAGCATGCCGAGAAGACCTGAATTCCTCCAGCAGGCAAGCCCGAGTGCGATCAGGGCAATTCCTGCCACCCGGGCCGTCGGGATAGCAGGGCCGGTCAGTACTTCGCCAAGCAATACCTGCCCCACAAACGAAGGCACGACCACCAGCGCGAGCCCTGTTGCCAACTCCCCGAAGGCGGCGAGATCAAGCACGCGTATCATAGGAACGCACCTCCGCCAGCCGTTTAAGTCCAAGCCTTGCGATCCACCGGCGCTAGAGCTTCCCGCCCTCAAGTGGAATCACTGAAAGCGGAAAAGATGCTCTAGATTCAAAGAGCCAGAGCGTCCTTAGTGCGTTCGCTTGAACGCACGGCGCTTAGAGCATCCCGCTTTCAGTGGACCCACTGAAAGCGGAAAAGTCGCTCTAGGGCGTTGCGTTTGGCTTCAATTCGAACGTCAGCTTGTCGATCTTGCCCGTGAAGCGGAACGGCGTGTCATAGCGGTATTCCAGCAAGGCGACGCCGGTGCGTGTGTCGAGACCGACGTCGAAGGTCTCATCCTCGGGGAAGGTAACCGGGATGCCATGGTCTATGCTGTTCCTGGCAGCCTCCTTGCCGTCCACCGACAGTACGCCCATGCCGCCGGCGCCAAGTCCCTTTCCATCGGACTTGAAGTCGAAGACGATCGTGTGCCTGCCGGGTTCGAGCTCCGGTCCCTCCCACATGATGCGCTTGAGGTCGAGGAGATTGTAGAGGAACACGACCTTCCCGCTGCCGACACCGAAGTCTCCCTTGCTGAGGAAGAGGCCGTAACCGCCAAAGCGGCCGCCTTCGGTAACGATCATGCCTTGGGCACCGCCGTCGGGTATCTCGACCTCGGCGGTAATCGTATAGGACTTGTTCAAGGTGCTGGGCGCGGCACTGGCCGGTACACCGCTCAATTCTCCCCGATAGGTGAATTCCGTCCGTCCGGCCGTCAGGTTGGGTCGAGGGGCGTTCCAGCGTGCGAGCGTCGAATTGTCGAGCGGCAGCACGTTGTACTTCTTCGCTTCGGCATAGAAGAGGTCCTGCAACGCCTTCAGCTTGTCAGGCATCTTGGCGGCAAGATCGGAGAACTGCGTCGGATCTTCGTCGACGTTGTAGAGTTCCCAGTTATAGCCGGTGATCACGTCGGGAGGCGTCTTGGTGCTGAGTTCCCACGGCAACGTCGCGGGCGTCGTCGCGGCGACCCATCCGTCGTGGTAGATCGCGCGGTTTCCCAGCATCTCGAAGTACTGCGTCTGGTGTTGCGTCGGGGCCGTGGCATTCGCCTTGTCCCATGTATAGGCCATGCTGACGCCTTCGATCGGCTCCTGCGTGATGCCGTTGATCGTCTCCGGTTGCGATATCCCGGCCGCTTCGAGGATCGTCGGCACGATATCGATGAAGTGGTGGAACTGCGCGCGGATACCGCCGGCATCATTGATGTGGCCCGGCCAGGACATGACCATGCCCTGCGCCGTCCCGCCGAAGTGCGAAGGCACCTGCTTGACCCACTTGAAGGGCGTATCCATCGCCCAGGCCCATCCGGCTGCGAAATGCGGGAATGTCCGCTCCGAACCCCAGAACGGATACCAGAGAAACTGGTCCTTTACCGGTACCTCGACACCGTTGAACGTGGTGAACTCGTTCGGTGTACCGTTGACCATGCCTTCGGCGCTCGCTCCGTTGTCGCCGCCGATGTAGATGATCAGGGTGTTGTCGAGCTCTCCGAGGTCTTCCACCGCCTGGATGACGCGCCCGATCTCGTTGTCAGCATAGGCAAGGTAGGCACCGTACACATCGGCCTGCCTGATAAACAGTTTCTTCTCCTCGATACTGAGGGAATCCCATTGCGGCAGCCCTTCCGGCCATGGTGTGAGCTTCGCGCTCTCAGGCATGATGCCGAGCCGCTTCTGATTGGCGAAGATCGTCTCGCGAACCTTGTTCCAGCCCTCGTCGAAGAGGTGCATGTCGCTGATCTTCTTGATCCATTCGGATGTCGGATGGTGCGGCGCATGGGTGGCACCGGGCACGTAATAGACAAGCCAGGGCTTGCCGGGGGCGATCTCGCTCAACTGCTTGATGTGCTGGATCGCCTCGTCGGCCATGGCTGTTTCCAGGTTCCATTTGGGGTTGCCCTCAAACGGATAGATGGCGGTCGTGTTGCGGAACAGGTTCGGCTGCCACTGGCTGGCATCGCCGCCGACGAAGCCGTAGAAATAGTCGAAGCCCATGCCTGTCGGCCATTGGTTGAACGGCCCCGCCTGGCTCGATTGGTAGGACGGCGTGTTGTGGTTCTTGCCGAACCACGCGGTGGCATAGCCATTCTCCTTGAGGATCGTGCCGATCGTTCCTTTCTCGATGGGAATGATCGAATCGTAACCGGGATAGCCGGTAGCAATTTCACCGACCACGCCGAAACCGACGGAATGGTGATTGCGCCCGGTGATCAGAGCCGCGCGAGACGGCGAGCAAAGCGATGTCGAGTGGAAGTTGGTAAAGCGCAACCCCTCATTGGCGATACGGTCCATCGCCGGTGTCGGAATGACCCCGCCAAAGGTGCTCGGTGCACCGAAGCCCTGGTCGTCCGTCATGATGAGCAGCACATTGGGGGCGCCTTTCGGAGGCACGACGCGCGGCGTCCACCAGGGCGTCGATTCCGAGGCCTTTTCCTTGATCACGCCGCCAAAAGCCGGACTTGGCGACGGCAACTGATTACCCGTGATTGTCGTGGTCGCTCCGGGTGCGCCGAGCGTCCCTGAAACCTGCTGTGCCCATGCGGGCGTAAAACCAAGCGCGAAGAAAGCTGCACCCGCAAGCATGCTCTGGCCAATGGTCATGGCGAACACCTCTGTTGCAGATCGTTGAACCCTCTCCGAATTAGGGTGACCTAATATACGCAAATCACCGCGCACGGGAAAGGTAGAACAACCTGACGCGCGTTTGCTTTACGACCGGTCTTTTCGAGCCCCAGTCATCTCCGGCCAATGCGCCGCAGACGGTCTGTCCGGGTGGCCGGACCCCGCGTCTTTCGTTGCGCGAACAATTCCGTTCGGGCTGCGTTCATAAACAGAAGCGTTAGATAGGCTACCGATTCGGAGGTATATCCATGAGAAAGATCATTTCAATCAGCCTGATGCTCGCGTCGTTGATACCCGGCGCAGCCCTGATGCCGGGCGATGCCCATGCTCAGGGCGTAGAGCTCTATATCGATGGCGGTGGGCCAAGATATGACGATGGCCGACGCTACTACGACGAGGACTATGGCGACGATTATTATCGCGACCGCAACTATCGCGACCGCAACTATCGCGACCGCTACTATCGTGATCGCCGCGCCGGCCGCATTTGTACCCCGCAGCGCGCTTTGGCGATAGCACGGGCCGAGGGCCTGCAGAACGCCAGAGTCGGTCGAACCACCAATCAGTGGATCGAAATCAGAGGATCGCACCGCCGGACGATCATCTTCGGCCTTCAGCCCAGCTGCCCGGTTCGCGGCTACAACAACTGGTAAAATGCATCTGCGGCTTGACGTCGACGGTTGGGGCGATCTTCGCCCCCACCCCGGTGGACGGGCCTACCTTGAGCGTCTCCAGCTGAGAACGACTGTCCGGCCGGCGCGGTGAAGATCATCAGCGCGTCCAAGGACGATACTGGCGCTCTGCGAACACCGTGACCGCGTGAAGACCCGTGCTCGCTATCGAGCTATCGAGGCCTCGGCCACTCCCCGGTGAACTTTCCAAGCAGCGTCTTGCCCCATTGCCCGCCCGGCCTTTGCCGGGCCGCGTAACCCGTTCGTCTCCCAGCGCTGCCAGACGAGCGAGCCCGCAATGGCGGCCCGCACCCCGCGCCGACAGATCGATCGCCTCTACGCACCCGGAGCGTTGGCCGGGCGGTCCCATTCGGCGTCGAGCCCAGCGCCGCGAGATTGCGAGCGCCATGCCACACCCGAAAGATCGACTGTCTCGGCATCTGTGAATTCGCTTCCCAGATGTTGCGAAACCCGCACGGCTACCGGCCATCCGCCGCCTGACCTATCTCTCTACCCAACGGCGATGCACTTCACCAAACATCGTCCCGGGTATCACCAACGTAGACTTCAACGACGCAGGCACGACCTGCCTCTCGATCAAAGGACAAGGCAATGGCACTCAAGGATATTCTTCCCGGCAAGCTCGGCTTCGGCGCAGCACCGCTCGGCAACATGTTCCGCGAAATTCCGGAACAGGAAGCGCTTGGCACCGTCGAGGCCGCCTGGAACGACGGCATTCGCTACTTCGACAACGCCCCGTTCTACGGCGCCGGCCTTGCGGAAATCCGCATGGGCGAAGCGCTCGCAGGGCGCCCGCGCGACGAATATGTCATCAGCACCAAGGTCGGCCGGGTCATCCTCGACGAGATCGAGGACGTCAGCGCCCGCGATCTCGGCGAAAAGGGCGACGTCTTCCGCTATGGCCGCCCCAACAAGATCGTCAACGACTATACCTACGACGCGACGCTGCGCTCGATCGAAGACAGCCTCAAGCGCCTGAAGACCGACCGCATCGAGATCGCCTTCGTCCACGACGTTGCCCAGGATTTCTACGGCGACGAATGGCTGAGTGTCTTCGAAACCGCGCGCAACGGCGCCTTCAAGGCGCTCGACAAGTTACGCGACGAGGGCGTGATCAAGGCTTGGGGCCTCGGCGTCAACCGGGTCGAGCCGATCGAACTGCTGCTGGCGCTCGAAGGTCCCCGGCCAGACGGCTTCCTGCTTGCCGGGCGCTACACGCTGCTTGACCATGACCGCGCCCTCCAGCGCGTCATGCCTGCGGTCGCCGAACGCGGCCTCGGCATCATCGTCGGCGGCCCCTACAGCTCGGGCGCGCTGGTTGGCGGACCGAACTTCGAATATGCCCCGGCGACGCCCGCAATCCTGCAGAAGGTGGCAAATATCAAGGCGATCGCCGACCGCCACGGTATCTCGATGAAGGCGGCAGGCCTGCAATTCGCGCTTGCCAACCCGGCCGTCGCAGCCGTCATCCCCGGCGCCAGCCAGCCGAGCCGCATCGCCGAAGACCGCGCCGCCCTCAACGAGGTCGTACCGGCCGACTTCTGGCGGGAACTCAAGTCAGCCGGCCTCGTCAACCCGGCCGCTCCGCTACCGATCGCCGGCTAAACCAATTCCAGGAAAAGTGTGAAACGGTTTTCCGGTCGGAATTGCGACAACTCGATACCCCGAAACCACCATCCCCGCCCGTCATCCCACGGGCGGGGAAAGCTCTGCCGGTTCCTCGGCCAGAAAGCGCTGCAGGCGGGGCACGGCAAAATCGAGGAAGGCGCGCACACGCGCCGGCAGAAGCTGGGCGCCACGAAACAGCGCATGGATATCGTCGGCCTCGGCAATCGCGCTGTCGGCCAGCACCTCCACCAGTTCGCCACGGGCGATCGGACCGCGCACGTGATAGTCGGCAATCCGCCCGATGCCGACGCCTGCCATCGCCATGCGGCGGATGGTTTCGCCGTTGTTGGTCAGAAGCGAGCCGCTCAGCATCCGCTCGACGATCCGCCCACCTTCGCGCATCGGCCACACCGGATTGGCCCGGCGAAAGTTGAAGCCGATGCAATTGTGATGAAGCAGGTCTTCCGGCGTTTCCGGCACGCCCCGCCTTTCGAGATAGGCGGGGGACGCGACGATCCGCCGCTTGGTCTCGCCGATCTTGCGCGCCACCAGGTTGGAATCCGGCAGCCGCCCGACCCGGATCGCCACATCCGTCCGTTCGAGGTAGAGATCGACGACTTCATCCGACAGCGAAAGGTCGATGACGATCTTCGGATAGGCTTCCCAGAAGGCAGGCAGGATCGGCTCCAGCGCCGCCGCCCCGAAACTGACGGAGGAGTTCACCCGAATCAGCCCCTCGGGCTCGGCACCTCCGTGGGCAATCTGCTGTTCGGTCTCGTCGAGATCGGCAAGCAGCCGCTGGCTCCGCTCGTAGTAAAACTCGCCTTCCCTCGTCAGTAGCAGCCGCCGCGTCGAGCGCTCGACCAGGCGGATGCCGAGACGTGCCTCCAGCCGCTGGATGAGCTTGGACACGGTCGACGGCGTCATCAGCAATTGCCGCGCGGCCTCGGAAAAACTGCCAGCCTCGACCACCTGGACGAACACCATCATCTCGCCTGCCCGGTTATCCATGACGCCCCCCGATTTGAATTCATAGATCTGCCGCCAGATTAGCGCTGAAAACCCACTGTGTCGCGGCGTTGCAGGCCCCCGCCGCTGCATCTGTGAATTTCCCTATCAGATCCTGGGAACCCTCACCGTCTACTGCTTCGCCGCCTGTCGTGAGATCTGTTGTCTCAAGCGAACCGTCCAGAAGCGACGGTCCAGCACAACAGGAAAAGGATCACCGAGATGTCCCACACCGTCGAAGCCAGCCTTGCCCCGCCGACCGCCGCATTCGATTTCGCGAGCCTGCGCCAGCGGGTCAGTGGTGCGCAGATCGCAACCCGGAAGCGCGCAGAACCGCCGGTCGTCGAGGCCCCGACCCAGCGCAACAACCGCCTGACGCTGCTTGCGCTGGCGCTCGGCAGCTTTGCCATCGGCACTTCGGAATTTGCCAGTATGGGCATCATCCAGCTCTTTTCTGAAGCCATGAACATCGGCGTGCCGGAAGCCACCAGCGCCATCACCGCTTACGCCTTCGGCGTCGTCATTGGCGCGCCGCTGATGACGCTGGCGGCCGCGAAAATGAACCGGCGCACGCTGCTTCTGGCGCTGATGGGGCTGTTCATCCTCGGCAACGTGCTTTCGGCGATTGCCGCAAACATGGGCATGCTGATGGTCGCCCGCTTCATCAGTGGCCTGCCGCAGGGCGCCTATTTCGGCGCCGGAGCCGTGGTCGCCTCCTACGTCGTCGGCCCCGGCCAGGCCGGCAAGGCCTTTGCCATCGTCATGACCGGGCTGACGGTCGCAACCATCGTCGGCTCGCCGCTCGCCACCTTCCTCGGGCAGACGCTTGGATGGCGTGAAACCTATCTGGCGATCGCCGCCTTTGGCGTCCTCGCCTTCCTCGCGATCTGGGCCTGGGTACCGCGCACCAAGGCGCTCGATGGGGTTCCGGTCGTGCAGGAGCTCTCGTCGCTGCGCAAGCCAAGTGTGTGGGGCGTGATGCTCGTGGCAGCGGTCGGTATCGCCAGCATCTTTGCCGTCTACACCTTCATCGCCCCCATCGTCACCGATGTCGCTGTCCTTTCGCCGGCCATGATCCCGGTCGCTCTGGCACTGTTCGGCATGGGCATGACGGCCGGCAACCTCGTCGGCGGCAAGCTTGCCGACCTCTATCCCGCCCGCGGCATCGTGCTTGGCTTTGCCGCAGCGCTCGCAACGCTGGCAGTGCTTGCCCTCGGCGCGGCAAATACCTGGGTGCTCTTCCCCGCCCTCTTCGGAGTTGGTGCTGCCACCATGGCCGCCATCCCTACGATCCAGGTGCGCCTCACCCGCTTTGCTCCCGAAGCCCCGAGCCTGATGGGCGCCATGAATCTTGCCGCCCTCAACGTTGCCAATGCCGTCGGCGCCGAGGCCGGAGGTGCAGCGATCGCCGCCGGCCATGGTCTGCTTTCGGCCGTCTGGGCGGGCTTTGTCCTCACGGCTGCTGGTCTCCTCCTCTTCGGCCTCACCCTGCTGTCGAAGGGGGCAAGGAAGTAGAGGCCCGCACGGCACCGGCAGTCTTGTCCCCAGTTCGCCGGTGCCGCCCTTCGCGTTTGTCTCGCCCGTACCGACTGGCCCGCGCCGGCGAAAATGGGCCTCTCCCACCACCAGGCCTCAAAAATCAAGCCCCGCGGTGATCCGACCGCGGGGCTTCGACATATTCGCCCCGGGAACGAGCACCGGTTACGCTTGGAGATCGGTAGATAACGGCCGACCACTCCTTCCGTATCAGCGGGGCGCCTGGAAGACCCGCACCGCCCCGATCAGGCCGGCACGAAAGGCCGCAGAGCCTCGACCAATCCCGTCGTTCCGTAGCGAACCTCGCCGCCCGGCTCGACATCGATCAGCCCACCTTTGTTATGGGCGTCGTAGAGATCGACCAGAAGCCGCGCGGTGCTGGCGCTCAAAGTCTTCTCCAGCGCTTCCTGCCATCGGCTGCGCGGCACCGCCTGGGCCGTGATCGTGCGCCCGAGCAACGGACCCAAGGCCACGGCCACGTCGCTGGCGCTATAGCGGCGCGGCCCCTCGACATGCACGATCTGCTCTGCTTTATCCGCGCCCGGGCGGTAGAGTAGGTCTGCAGCCGCGCACCCCACGTCTCCAGTCGAAACGACGGCAAAGGTCCGCTCGACCGGGTGATGCAGGCTCGGCAGGGTGCCGGTCGCGATCGCCGCCGGAATGCTGCGCGCCCAGCCTTCCATATGCTCGGCCGATCGCAGCAAGATCTTGGGCATGTCGAGCCGGCGAAGGCGTTCCTCGAAGAGACGGAAGACGGTCGGCATGCCGATATCCTCGGGCACATGGGCACCATAGTCGGAGATCGCCAGCACCCGTTTCGGCCGCGCCTGCGCCAGCGCCTCGGCCATGCTCTCGGTGAGCGCACGCATTTCCCATCTGGCATCCTCGGCCCCAAGCGGCGGCGGCAGGATGATCTGCACGGCCTCGGCCCCCGCGATCGCCACGCCGAGCGCTGCCGTGTCGCGCAGATCGGCAAAGGCGATGTCACAGCCGATCGCCTGCAATGGCCCGGCCTTTGCCGCATCGCGCAGCACTGCCCGCACCGGCAGCTTTGCCGCGCGCAGAGCCGACGCCGTTGATATCCCGACCTTTCCGGCCGCTCCGAGAATGACGAACATGATCTCTTTTCCTTGCTGAAGACGGGCAAGGACTAGGGATCATGCCGAGGCCCGTCGCACAGGTTCGGCCAGGATTTTGCAGCTTCGGTCAGATTTCGCTGGAGCGTCGCATGATTGTACCCGGCGTCTCGCCGAGAAGTCGGCGCATGGTCGAGGCCATATGGCTTTGATGGGAGAAGCCCGCGGCGACAGCGATCTCGCTTGCCGGCATCGCCGTCGTGGTCATCAGCGCACGGGCAAATTCCACACGGCGGCGGATGACATATTGATGCACCGGCAGGCCGGTGCTGTTGCGAAACAGGACCTTCAGCCGCGTGGCGCTCAAGCCCGCGACCGCCGCGAGATCGGCGAGATGCAGCCTACCGTCGAGATGGGTCTCGATGTACTCGGTTAGCACCCGCAATTGCCGCGCCGAGAGCTTCGGCGCGCTGCACCCTTCTGCCTGTTGCGCACCACCGGTCGCGGTTTCGATCAGCCGGACCGCCAGGGCATTGGCAAGAAGGTCGACATAGAGCGGATCGGACGGTGTCTCGGCCTCCAGATCCGCCTTGATCGCCCAGCCGATCGCCTCGAGCCTGATATCGCGCACCTGCATCTGCGGCAGCAGCTCGACGCTCCCCCGCCCGAGATCCGCCGCCACGCCATCGAGCAGCGAACGCGAGAAACTCAGCCTGAGGATCCGGCAGTCCGCATCATCCTCCCAGGACCCGTCGACGCCCGCCGGCACGATGTCGATATCCCCCGGCTTCTGCACCCGGCGCATGCGACGCCCGCCACAGCGACAATCGGCGTTGACCGGCGGGCCGAAATGCATGCCCAGCCGATGCATTTCGCCGCCGGGCACATCGACCCGCCCGCGGGGAATATGGATGAAATCCGCGGCAAGCCCGCGCCACGCTCTGCCGGCGCTGGTCAACAGCACTTGCGGCGTCTGGATTGCGGAAAGTGTCATGATCTGTCGCGGCTCTGATCCGGGTGTGCGGACGCCATGCTATGTCCCAAACGGTCGCTTAACAACCACTGGCACGAGGCTGCGTATGACAAAGAATCAGAACGGATTGATGTAGTTGGTGATCGCGATCTGGCGCAGGAGAACCCGGCGGATCACGTGCGCCGCCTTTACCCGGTCGGTAAAGATCGCCGCATCTCCCGCAGCACCGGCGGGCAGCCGTGCGGCGAAGGCCTGGTCGTCGAGTTTCACCCGCACGACGAAGGGTGCGGCCGCGACCGCCTCCGGCGTTACCGCCGTGCCGGAGACGCGCGCCTGCCCGGAGGCGATTGCCTGCAGCACGCCTTCGACCGTCCCGGTATAGGTCTCGCCGGGCGCGAACTTGAACGTCGCCTCCACCCTCTGGCCGGGCTCGATGTAGCGCGCGTCGATCTGGTTGATCTCCACCCCGATGATCGTCTCGGACGTATCGATGAAGGCCATGGCCGGCGACAGCGGCAGGGTCGCGACCCGCGCGCCCTTGCGGAGCGCAAGATTGGTCACATAGCCATCGGCGGGTGCGCGGACCGTCGTCTTGTCGAGGTCCCATTTGGCATTGGTAATCTGCGCCTTCAGATTGTCGACATCCGCCTGGCGCTGCTGGACGTCGAATTCGGTCGCGGCGTCGCGCGATTGCAGCTTCGTCATCTGCGAAAGCCGGAGCTCCTGCAGCGAAAGCTGCGCCTGCAGCGCGTCCACCTTCGCCTTGTAGGGCACGGGATCGATGCGGAAGAGCACATCGCCGGCCTTCAGCGGGCTGTTGGAAGCGACCGCCACCTCCAGCACCTCGCCGGCGACATCGGGCACGATCGCCACGGAATTGCGCACCACCAGCGCCTTGCCCTGCGGCGCGCCCCAGTTCATCGGGATGAACAGGCCGATGAGGAGCAGCAGGAATACGATCGCCGGCGAGACCTTCCAGAAGAGGTTGAAGGTAACGATCCTGAATTTCACCAGGCAGAAGAGGATGGCCAGATAGACATTGAGCAGGACAACGATCATGGCTGGCCCGCCTCGCTCGAGTGGCCCCCATTTGTATGCGCCTCATGCGCGCGCGGCACATCCACATAGGCCCAGACGAGCGCGATCGGCCACAGTGCGAAACCGAGGAACAGCGTCACCCAGCCGGCGACATTCACAGCCTCGGCCCATGGGTGATTGCGACGCCTCGCGATCGACCCCGGCAGCATGGCGAGAAACACGAGGACCGCGACCGTGCTCGCCACGAGCACGATCAGCACGATCCAGGCGAAAAGATCGATGAAGCTCATGACGTTTCGCTCCCCTTCATGATGGGGAGGCTAGCTCCGGAGACCTCGCGCGCGGAAGTACGTAACGGTTACCATCCGTGCCGCATGGGCCGGTGAACGACAGCGCGCCTCAGCCGAGTTCACCACCATCCAGCGGATAGACCGGACGTCGCACGCGCTTGTATTTCCGCGCGCCGATATTGGCGCTGCTCAGGCCATCGCCGTCGATCTCGACGACCTCGGACGCGATCGGGCCGAAGGCGGCGCGGAAATGCTGCTGCGATTTGACGACGACGATCTGGTAATCGGAAGGCTCGATGCCGACGGCGCGGAAGAGGTTGCGGTCGAGCATCTGTTGGCGTTCGCTGCAGATGAGGATGTCGATGCCCGCGACGTGAAAGCGCACGCTCGGCCCCATCGTCGCCGGCAGCCCCTGAAACATCGGCCCCTCGAACACGATCCTGCCGTCGGAGATCGCCTCCACCCTGCCCCGGACCCTAATCGGCCCGCCGCCGACGGCGGGGTCGATCTTGCAGCCGAGCGTCACTTCACGCGTCGCACCGATACCGGCAGAGATCAGCTCGGCCGCTGCCTCCGGGTCGCAGAGCGCGCCGAAGGCCGCCCTCTCGACGCCGATCTCCAGCAGTCGCGCGAGCACGCAGGTGGAATCGCTATAGGCGCCACAGCCGGGATTGTCGGAAAAATCGGCGATGACCAGCGGCCCGGCGCGATCTTTCGCTGAATGCGCCGCGACGATGCCGGGCAGCGCGTCGAGTGGCAGCTGCACGTCCTGGTGCTCGCGTCGGTCCCAGATCTCGCGGCAGAGGCGCGCGGCCTCGGCTTCCGCCTCTTCGGCCCCCACCCGGTTGCGGTCGTAGCAGATGACGGCCGATGGGCCGGTGTTGAAGATATCGGCATCGTAGAAGCCGGCGTTGATCGAGGTCGCGAGCATGCCGTCGCGGGCGGCGATCTCGTCGGCAATTTCCAAAAGCTCGGTCATGGCGCAGGCATGGGTCGTGCGCCCGTCGTTGCAGCCGTTCAGCATCGGCGGCTGGCGGATGGCGAGCGCCGGGCGGACTTCGCCACGCATGGCGCGGTTCAAGAGCGCACCGGCCTTGTGGGCGCATTCAGCCATGTCGACATGCGGATAGGTGCGGAAGGAGACGGCGATATCGAGCAGGCCGGCCATCTCGGGTGCCGAATTGGCATGCAGGTCGAAGGTCGCGGCGATTGGAAGCTCCGGCCCGACAATGCCGCGCACCACCTCCAGCAACTGGATCTGCGCATCGTCCGCCGTTTCCGTGCACATGGCCCCATGGAAGACGATGAACACGCCGTCGAGCCTTTCGCCATCAAGCGCGCTTTGGAGATCAGCGACGAAGCGCTGCCGCATCGCCTCTTCTATCCTGCCGCCGGGCTCGGCCCGCGCCGCCACGGTATAGACCGGTTGCCAGCCATAGCGCTCGCAGCAGTCGATGAAGCCGCCGATCTCCGAATTGGTGCCGCGGCAATGGCTTTCGATCTCGGCGCCGACGAAATAGTGGCACGCCTCGAAGTCCCTGAAGCCGGTCTTGAGCTTCGAGAACGTGTTGGTTTCCTGGTTGAATTCGAGAACGGCGACCCTGAAGCTCATTGCATGCACTTTCATCTTCGGATTGGAGAAGGAGACGGGCGCCGGGGAAAACGCGAAACCCCGGCGCCGCGCCTGTCCGCCTGACTAGCGATGCATCGAGCGCAGCACGCGGCAGGCGAATTCTGGGCAAGCGGCCCACGGCCGCTTCACCTCTGACAACGGGTTGCTGGTCATTCGACGAGCGCGTGGCCAGGCAGCCTTACGCGCATCCGGTCGGGGCTCTCCCTCACTGCTCGGATCGGGATTTGCCCCTCACCCTAACCCTCTCCCCGCAAGCGGGGAGAGGGAACGAGAGCGAGCCGCGAACGTGCGCACGCGGGGCACTCCGCCGCCGCCAGAGAAAACCGCGAACGTGGGAGGTTACGGGCGAGCGGGTCCGGCAGCATCCCTTCTCCCCGCGAGCGGGGAGAAGGTGGCCGGCAGGCCGGATGAGGCCGGAACCTCAAACCTCGGCAGGCAAAGCCGCAAACCTCAGCGGAAATACTCGCTCGTGGTCTTCGGCTTCGCCATGATGTCGAAGTCGAAATACTGCTTGCGGATCTTGTCGTAGGTGCCGTTTTCCATGATCGTCTTCAGGCCGGCATTGAGCTTGGCGAGCAGCGCCTCGTCGCCCTTGCGCACCGCCATCGCGTTGCCTTCGGCCGTGTCGAGCACGAAGCTCTCGCCGACGAAGGCACAGCAGCCGCTTTCTTCCTTGGCGAGCCATTCGGTAAAGGCCATCTGCCCTTCGAGGATCAGGTCCAGCCGGCCGTTTTCCATGTCGAGAAACACTTCGCTCATCGTCGGATAGAGCTTCACTTCACTGTCTGGAAAGAACTCCTGCAGCGCCTCGACCGCGACCGAGCCGGACTGCGTGCCGATCACCTTGCCCTTCAGCGCCTCGGGCGAGATGTCCTTGAGACCCAGATCCTTGCGGGCGACGAAGCGCATGGCGTTGAAGTAATAGGGATTGGTGAAATCGACCTGCGTCTTGCGGTCCGGATTGATCGCCATCGAGGCGATCATCACGTCGAACTTCTTGGCCTGAAGTGCCGGAATGATGCCCGCCCACTCGTTGGTGCTCCAGACGCAATCGACCTTGATCTCGGCGCAGACCGCCTGGCCGATATCGTAGTCGAAGCCTTTGATCTCGCCGGCCGCGGTCACGTAGTTGAACGGCGCGTAATCGCCCTCCGTGCCGATCGCCAGCGTTTCGGCACTGGCAGTGCCGACCATAAGCAGCGTGGCAACGACCGATGCGGTCATGAACTTCTTTATCATTTCGTTCCCTCTGTCGTTCCCGTCGGCCGGACAGGAAGCCTCAACCGCAAGGACATTCGGGTCGCACCCGACATGCCAATCTGCGCGAAACTGCCTGGATTTTCGGCCGATTTCAGTTTTCGTTTTGCTTTATTATGCTTCGACAATGCGGGAGCGAGCGGACCTTCGCAATGTGAAAGAAATCATTCCAGCCATCGAAAAAATTCATGCTAGGTTACCGGCGATCCTGACCCCGGAGAAGCGGATGCGTGACCTGCCGAGCCTCAAATCCCTGCGCGCCTTCGAGGCGGCCGCGCGCAACGGCAGCCTGACGGCGGCCGCCGACGAGCTCTGCATCGGCCAGGGAGCGATCAGCCACCAGATCAGGAATCTGGAGCTTAACCTCGGCCTTCGGGTCTTCGTCAGAAAGCAGCACGGCGTCGAATTGACGCCGGAAGGCGGGCTGCTCTATGCCTCCTGCCAGCGCGCCTTCGACGATCTCGAGGGCGTGGTCCAGCACATCCGCCCACGCACGAGCGACAAGATCCTGCGGGTCCGTGTCGGGCCGTTCTTCTCGATGAAGGTGATCGCGCCGCGCATCTCGGAGTTCCTCGCCGCCAATCCCGGCGTGCAGATCCACCTTTCCCACCTCGAAACCATCACCGCCGGCACCGGCCCGGCCGACGTGATCATCAATTACTGCCTGCAGCCGCCACCCGGCCGCTTCGCCCGCAAACTGCTGCGCGAACGCCTGGTTCCCGTCTGCGGCCGCGACCTCTGGCAGAGGCAGGAAGACAAGCAGGCGCTGCTTTCCGGCAACCGGCTGCACTACCGCGCACTGTCGGAATGGCAAAGCTGGATCACCTCCTCGGGCCTGGCGCTGCCGCGCAGCCATCAGGACCTGATCTTCGACGACCAGCACATCATTCTCGAAGCGGTGAAGGAGGGCCAGGGCGTGGCCTTGATCGACCGCACCATGGTGGAATACGAGCTGAAGACCGGTCAGATCTGCCTGGTGCACGACCACTTCTACGAACCCGCAGAAACCTACCAGTTCGTCTGCCAGGAGGAACTGTTGCGCACCAAACCGGTGACGAAGAGTTTTCTCAACTGGCTGATCGCGGAGATCGAGACACGCGAGCGGCAGATGGCAGGAGGCGGCGCCGGTCACAGCGAGTAGTGCAGCGAGGTCGCGCGCCCGCGCCCCTCTCCCCATCCCTGCAAAGGCCGCAAAGGTAGAGGGGCCAGCCGCCTATTGGACGGCTGGCCGACAGAGTAGTTGTTACGGCGTGACGATGTTGAACCAGAATTCGAAGTTGTCCATCATCGACATCACCTGCACGAGTTTGGCGCTGTCCCCGTCAACCTTGATCTTGCCGTCGGACATCGCCTTGTCGAGTGTGGTCTCGCCGAGCACGATGCTATCAAGGCTGGCGCGCTCCAGCGTGACCGTGGCGTCTGCCTTCTCCGCTTGCAGGTCAGGGGTGTTGTTGAGCACCCCGTTTTCGAGCTGGACGAGGTATTTTCCGTCCTTTTCGCCGAAGTCGAAGTTGAGCGTGATCCTGCTATCGCCGGCTTTCTCGCGGTTCAACCGAACGCCGAGATAGTCGAAGAACAGGTCGAGCGACATCGCGCGAACCGTGTCCGGGCTGGCGGTGCTTGGCGTTCCTGCCTTCACCAGTCCGTTGCGCAGTTCCTGTGCGCCCGACAGGTAGAAATTGCGCCACGGGCCGGATTCCGCCTGGTATCCCATCTGCTCCAGCGCGTCGGCCACCAGATCCTTGGCCGCCTGGTTGCTGGGGTCGGCGAAGACCACATGGTTTACGACCTCGGCGACCCAGCGATAGTCGCCCTTTTCATAGGACTTTTTCGCCTTCTCCAGGACGGCGTCCGCTCCGCCCATGAATTCGACATACTGCTTGCTGGCGTCGACCGGCGGCAGTTCGTGAAGGGTCGAGGGATTGCCGTCGAACCAGCCGAGATAGAGCACGTAGGTTGCCGCAACGTCATGGTAGACGGATCCGTAATAGCCGCGGTTCGCCCAGAAGGTCGACAGGCTGTCGGGAAGCTTGAAGGCCTCGGCGATCTCCCGCATCGTCATGCCCTGGTTGGCCATGCGCAGGGTCTCGTCGTTGATGTAGCGGTAGAGGTCGCGCTGCTTCGACAGGAGAGCGACGACCTTGTCGTTACCCCAGTTCGGCCAATGGTGCTGGGCGAAAATGACTTCCGCCTTGTCGCCCCACATCACCAGCGCCTGGTTGAGATATTTCGACCAGGGCAACGGCTCGCGGATCTTGGCGCCGCGCAGCGAGTAGGTGTTGTGCAGAGTATGGGTCGCGTCCTCTGCAGCGGCGATCGCCTTCTTTTCTTCGATATACCAGAGCATCTCCGAGGGTGCCTCGGATCCCGGAGCCATCAGGAATTCGTAGGTCAGCCCGTCGATCGTTTTTTTCTCGCCGGTCTTGGTGATGATGTCGGTCGGCGGGATCAGGGTCACGGTGCCTGCGGAGGTCGTCGTGCCGAGGCCGGCGCCCACTTGCCCCTTCGGATCGGGCGGCAGCAGATTGCCATACATATAGCTCGCGCGCCGGCTCATCGCCGTTCCCGCCATGACGTTCTCCGCGACGGCGGCTTCAAGGAAGCCTTCCGGGGCATAGATCTTGACCTTGCCGGAGGCGACGTCGGCTTCGTCGACCACGCCGCGCACGCCGCCATAGTGGTCGACATGGCTGTGGGTGTAGATCACCGCCTTCACCGGCTTGTCGCCGCGATGCTTGCGGTAGAGTTCAAGGCCGACCTTCGCCGTCTCTGCCGACACCAGCGGGTCGACGACGGTGATGCCCTCCTTGCCCTCGATGATCGTCATGTTGGAAAGGTCGAGGTTGCGCAGCTGATAGATACCGTCGGTCACCTCGAAGAGGCCGCTGATGTTGATCAGCTGCGATTGCCGCCAGAGACTGGGGTTGACGGTGTCGGGTGCCGGCGCCCCTTCCTTGATGAAGCCGTATTGCTGCGGGTTCCAGACGGGATCACCGCCCTCGGTCTTGACGATCTCGGCGGGCAGCGGCGCAATCAGTCCGCGCTTGGCGTCCTCGAAATCGCTGGTGTCATTGAACGGCAGCTGCTTGAGCAGTTCCGCGTTGGCGGCCTTCGTCGCCTCGGTGGCGTCCTTCTGCGGGCTTTGGGCTTGAGCAGACACTGCACCGGCCGCCACCAGCGCGATGATCGAAAGGCCTGACAAATAACGCTGAATTCGCATTCTCACTTCTCCTGTTTTGTTCGGATGAAAGTGCCGGGCGACGTGGTCGCCTGGATGAGACTGCACTTGAAGAAGGCGTCGAAGCGCTTTCTCGCAACAGCCGTCGCTGTCGGGATCGATCAACTACCAATTATGATCGGACGGGAAGTACGTAACTGTTAATTGTAACCTTGGCCGACGCGCTTTGCCTAAGCCAGCGATCGCGAGTGCCCCTTCTGGGGCAAGCGACGGCAAAGTGTCGGAAGACACCGCACATACAAGAGCATTTTCCGATCGTTCCGGTGCCCCGTTGAAACCTTGAGGCCATCCGGCCGTTAGACAGATGCCCAACGAATACCGAGGTTTATCCATGGAAGAACATGCGATGGAAGAAGCCGTAAGGGCGTTGTTCACGCGCTACGAAGCCACGTTTGGCCGCGCCCTCGCCGGAAAGGTCGAGATGGACGAGGTCCTGACCCTCTACGCCTCGGATTTCATCGCCGCCTCGCCGACCGGGGTGACGTCGGGAAAGAACGACGACGCGCTTCGACAGGTAATGGCGAAGGGCTACGAGCACTACCGGGCGATCGGCACCCGGCAGATGAAGCTGCGCGATCTCCGCCTCTCTCCGATCGATGACTGCCATTGCATGGCGCATGCCGCCTGGACGGCCACCTATGCCCGAAAGGGCCAGGCGGATACGTCGATCGATTTCGACGTCCACTACCTCGTCCAGGTCGTGGGTGGAGAGGCAAAGGTCTTCGGCTGGATCTCCGGCGACGAGCAGGCGCTGCTGAAGGAACACGGCATCATCTGACGTCCGCCCGCAGGCCGGTCAGCAGCGTGGAAGCAACAGTCCCGGCTGCCGCCGGCATGCCGGCAGCGGCAAGCCCGCAACTCTCATCCCGCCTGCTGCGCCCCATGCGCGTGGATGACCGCATCCGCTTCCTTGCCGTAGAGCTCCTCGAAATGGTCGAAGCTCTTGGAGAAGTAGCCGATGCCTTGTGTGGCCGCCCTTAGCGCCCGGGCGAGATCGTCGAGCGCCGATCCCGGCACCAGGGCGCGAAAGATGTCCCAGCCCTTGGCGGTCTCGTCGCGGTCGAAGCCGAGCACCTGGCCCTTGTAGGTGGAGACGATCGGCACGAGGCTGCCGGAATAGATCGAGGGGATGTGGATCTCGATGCGGATGACCGGTTGCATCAGCACGGCTGAAGCCTGCGACAGCGCCTGGCGCACGCCCATCTTGGCGGCCGCGCGGAAGGCGAAGTCGTTGCTGTCGACCGAATGGTGCTGGCCGTCGGTCAAGGTCACGCCGACATCGATCACCTGAAAGCCGAGCGGGCCCTTCTCCATCGCCTCGCGGGCGCCGGCCTCGATCGCCGGGATGAAGTTGCGCGGCACCGCCCCGCCCTTCACCGTTTCGGCGAAGGAGAAGCCTGTCCCGCGCTCGTTCGGGTGCACGCTGAGCTTGACGTCGGCGAACTGCCCGGCGCCGCCCGTCTGCTTGCGGTGGCGGTAGTGCACGTCGGAGGGCTTCAGCACCGTTTCGCGATAGGTCGGGCTCGGAGATTTGTCGGTGACGCCGACATGGAAGACGTCGGCGAGCGTCCTGCAGAGATCGCGCAGATGCATCGGCCCCTGCACGCAGACGAGCTGGGCGCCGGTTCCCTCCTCCTGCATGACGGCAAGCCCGCGGTCGGTCTCGGCGAGCTTGGCGAGCGTGCCGGAAAGCTTGGTCTCGTCGCGCTCGCTGTCGGGCACCAATATGCGCTCCAGCATCGGCGTCGGCGGCACCGTCCAGTCCGGCGCTTCCGCTGTGGTGTTGGCGGCAAGCAGCGCCGGCACCGGCAGGTGCTCGGATTTGACCGCCGCGATGATCGCGCCCGCCTCTGGCGTGGCGTTCGGCAGCGGCTTTCCGGTTGCCGGATCCTGCAGCGAGCCGAGGCTGCCGCCGCCGAGCGCCGAGCCCTGCTTGATCCCCGATGTCAGCGCCCTCACCAGCACGGTCTTGCCGACATTGGCGCGGTGGTAGGCGTGGAAGCTCACGGCGGAGAGTGCTGCCTCGGCCATCGGACCGGCCGCCGCCAGTCTTTTTCGCAGCGCCTCGACATCAGGCGCCTCATGGCGCAGCGCCTTCATCAGCCGCAGGATGCCGTTGGCATGGCTCGCAGAGCCGACGAGCACCGGGATGATCCGGTTTTCCTTCAGCAGCCGCGTGGAGATCGCATAGATCGTGTCGCTCGCCGGCGCCCGGTCCTCGATCAGCTCTTCGAGCAGCCAGTCGTCGAATTCGGAGAAATGTTCGAGAAGCTCGGCGCGCGCCTCCTTCTCCCGCTCCATCACCGTATCGGGAATCTCGACCAGCGCCGAAGTCTGCCCTTCACGGTAGCGCCAGGCACGCTCGGAGATCAGGTCGCAGGTGCCGACGATCTTGTCACCTTCGCGGATCGGTACCTGGCGCAACAGCAGCATGTGGCCGGAATAGTCCTGCAGCGCCGCGATCACGTCACGCAGCCGCGCCCGCGGTTCGTCCATGCGGTTGATGAAGAGAATGCAGGGCGTGCCGGAGGCCTCGATGACCTTGAGATAGGGTGCGGCCAGCACGGCCTCTTCCGGCGTCGGCGAGACGCAGAGCACACAGGCGTCGCTGGCGATCAGCGCATGTTGCGCGTGGCCTAGCGCCTCGGTTCCGCCGGGCGCATCCAGCGCGCACCAGGGTTCGCCGCCAAACTCGAATTCCGTGAGGTTCAGTCCATAGGGTGAAACAGCTTTTCTGGAGGCCCCCTCCAGACCGGCCAGCTTTTCTACCAGCGTGGTCTTTCCGGTCTGTGAGGGCCCAAGTACCGTGAAGCAGCGCATCGGCGATCCTCCCCTGTCGCGATTGCCAATACATGTCTCCTCAAAACGGCGTCGATTTAAGGACAAAGACATGCAGCAGATCAAAGGACTACGGCGACCTTTGCGCGCCTGATGAAGACGCGGTGCCGTAGAGGCGCCGAGCGTTACGACACCCTTCCCTCTATTAATTCTAGGGCAGCTTTTGCGCTTTCAATGGCTGTGCGCAAAATCGGCACAGATCCGGCGCCCGCCGCCGCATTTATCAGCTTCGCTCGGCGTCAAAATCCGATTGTTTATGCAAACCGGTTGTGAAATTATATCATTTATCGAGATCGACAATCGAAAGCGTGGCGCTAGTTCTATCGCAACGCCATCGGCCCATTGGACCCGTCCGAACCGGAGACCCTCCGCATGTCCCTCACACTCTACCAGCATCCGCTCGCATCCTTCTGCCATAAGGTGCTGATTGCGCTTTATGAGAACGAGACGCCCTTCAAGAGCAGCCTTGTCGATCTGCTGGATCCGGAGGAGGCAGCGCGCTTCGCCGCACTCTGGCCGGTCGGCAAGATGCCGGTTCTCACCGATAGCGCCCGTGACGTTGTGATGCCGGAAACGTCGATCATCATCGAATATCTCGATCGCCATTATCCCGGCCGCCAGCGGCTGATCCCCGATGATCAGGACACCGCGCTGAAGGCGCGGCTTTGGGATCGCTTCTTCGATCTCTATATCCATGTGCCCATGCAGAAGATCGTCACGGACACGCTGCGCGCATCCGGCGAAAACGACCACCGCGGCGTCAGCGACGCCCGCGCGGCGCTTGGCCTTGCCTATGGCATGGCCAACAAGCACTTCGCTGACAACACATACGCCGCCGGTGATGCCTTCAGCCTTGCCGATTGCGCCGCGACGCCCGCACTCTTCTATGGCGGCATCGTCGAGCCCTTCGATGAGAAATACCCGCACCTCTCGGCCTATTTCGAGCGCCTGCTGGAGCGCGCCTCCGTGCGCCGTGTGCTCGCCGAAGCGCGGCCCTATTTCCACATGTTCCCATACAGGAACCTGATGCCGCCGCGCTTTGTCGATATGTAGGCGCGCAATTCACCCTACAGCCCGCGTCAGACGCGCAAAGGTCGCCGTATCGCGTTGAAGTCAGGCATCCGAGCGGCGCCATGTGGCGCCGAAGTGCTGCTCCAGCCACATGGCGCTCTCGAACAAAGCCGTCTCGTCGGAAATACCGCTGCGGAGCTGACCCGTGAGCTGGCGCGCCAGCCGATCGGCGCGCTTTCCATAACGTGGGATGTTGCACCAGATGCACACCCGATCGAAGGTGCGTTGAAGCATGTCGAGTTCGTCCGGGCTGATCTGGCCGTCCACTTCGCCTGCGATCTCGTGTATCAAGACCTCCCGGCTCCCGTGGACGAGCTTGTCAGCGTTTTCCCGAGACACCGATCTCAGCTCGAAACCGATCGTGTATTTCAGGGCTCCGGCCTCACGGATCCCCCGCTGGTAGCAATTGAGGATGCGTTTTGCGATTGTGGACGCGGCCTCGCAATCTCGCGTCAGGCCGCGCTCACGCAGAATGTCACCGAAGATCTGATCTATCTCGTTCATTTCGTGGGGGAGAAGCATCTTCGCGGAATACATCGCGCGACCTCCTGAACTGGGGCGAAAGCGCGATGATCTTCCAGCCGCCGGGGCCCTTAGCACAGCCCAGCGATAACGACAGTATGCGCCGATCCGGCGACAAAGCAACTCCGGCTGCGCCCGAGGCCGAAAGAGCCGGCGCAGCAGGCGCTGACGAAGCTTACTTCACCTGCGCCGGTGGCGTGCCGATCGGGAAGGCAACGGTGACGAAACCGGCGGTACCTTCCGGCCGGTTCTTGGCGCCGAATTCCTGGAAGACCTTCAGCGTCAGCGACACCGGCGTCTCGGCCATCTTGAAATTGTAGCCCATGGTGCCGCCAATCGCGGCGATACGGCCCTTGAAGGGGCCGAGCCTTGCGCCGGCGCCGCTGTCGCCAGTCACCTGCTGGTAGAAATAGCCCGCGACACCGGCGGAAAATTCCGGATTGAAGTGCTGGGTGACCGCCCATTCCGCGTGGAATTCCGTACCCGTGCGATAATCGGTCGCCGGGTTCTCACCGTTGAAGGTGAAGCCCGCCGCACCCGAAAGGTCGAGGCCGGTTTCCGGATTGAACCAGGTGCCGGCGAGCGTGAAGTCACCCGCCCAGCGATTGAACGACAGGTTGGCGAGCTGACCCTTCTGGTAATCGCCGATCGGCACGTTGACCGTGGCGTTCGCCGTCCAGTGAAAATCGCCCTCGTGCCAGCCGAGTACGGCGCCGAACACGGGATCGCCGATCGTGAAGATCGAGTCGCTGACAGAGGCCGAGCGGCCGGCCCTGGGGGCGGAAAGCGTGGCCTCGACGTTGGGGCCGCCGAAAGGCACGATCGCCGTGAAGCCGAGATTGCCGCCCATCACTTCCTCGGGCAGGACCCAGAGGCCGGTGACGAAGTCGCCAAAGAGCTTCGCATCGACTTCGCCGACAATCTCGCCGCCAAGCGGAAGCTGCTTGTTGCCCTTGAGCTCGCCGAAATAGAAATAGGTATCGTTCTGGATGTAGTGTCCGGGCGGTGCCAGCAGGCCGGCCATCGGGCCGCGCGCACCGAGCAGATAGAAGCCGGCGCCGTTTTCAGCCGCATTCGCCGTCGAAGGCGCAACCATGGAACCCAGGCCGGCAACGATTGCCGATGCGGACAGCAAACTCTTCGCAACGCTCATCGAGTGATTCCCCTCATCTCTCGGCCGGGACGATACCATTTCACCGTGTGCAAGCCAGCCCTAAGAAACAGGAGCCTCACCAAGCGTGAACATCCGTTTGCAGGGTGTTGCAGGCGTACACACCTTGCCCGGCCGGAACACGCTGCTACCTTACGGCCAGAAACACGCTCGGCTTGATCCACAACGGTGGCTTGCGTCCCGTTCCGTTCTGCCTGCACCAGCAAAGGACCCGCGACCATGGAATACCGGCTGCTCGGCCGCTCCGGCCTGAAAATCTCCACGATCACCATGGGCACGATGACCATCGGCGGGCGCGGCAAGTTCGCAGAGGTCGGCAACGTCGGCCTCAAGGAGGCGAGCCGTTACGTCGATCTTTGCCTCGATGCCGGTGTCAACCTGATCGACACGGCCGACATCTACTCGACCGGCGCCTGCGAGGAGATCATCGGCGACGTGCTCGGCGGCAAGCGCAAGAATGGCGTGCTGGTTGCAACCAAAGCGCGTTTCTCCATGGGGCCTGGACCCAACGACGGCGGCCTCTCGCGCCAGCACCTGATCGCCGCCTGCGAGGCGAGCCTGAAGCGGCTGAAGACCGACGTCATCGATCTCTACCAGGTGCATGAATGGGACGGCCTCACACCGCTCGAAGAGACGATGGAGGCGCTCGACAGCCTCGTTCGAAGCGGCAAGGTTCGCTACATCGGCTGCTCCAATTTTTCCGGCTGGCACATCATGAAGGCGCTCGGCATCAGTGCGCTCGAAGGCCGGCAGCGCTTCGTCAGCCAGCAGATCCACTACACGCTGGAGGCGCGCGAGGCCGAATACGAGCTGATGCCGATCTCGATCGACCAGGGGCTCGGCGTGCTCGTCTGGAGCCCGCTTGCCGGCGGCCTGCTCTCCGGCAAGCACCGCCGAAACGAAACGCCCGAGGGCACCCGCCAGCTCGCCGGCTGGAAGGAGCCGCCGATCCGCGACGAAGAGCGGCTGTGGAAGATCGTCGACATGCTCGTTGCCATCGCCGGCGAGCGCGGCGTGTCGCCGGCGCAAGTGGCGCTTGCCTGGCTGATCGGCCGCAAGGGCGTCACCTCGGTCATCATCGGCGGCCGCACGGATGTGCAGTTCTCGGACAACCTCGCCGCCGCCAACCTGAAGCTGTCCGACGAGGAACGCGAACTGCTCGACGCCGTCAGCCTGCCGCCGGTGATCTACCCCTATTGGCACCAACTCTGGACCGCGAAGGACCGTCTCGGCGAGGCCGATCTGTCGCTGCTGGGGCCGCATCTGTAGAGGGCGGTTCCCTATCCGGCCCGCCAACGCTCCTTCGGCATTATGGAGCAAGTGCCATTGAAGGCGGCACTCCCTTAGCGTCGCCAGATGACCGCCGCGGTGGTATCATCAACCGGCATGGTCGCGGTGTCGGGCAGCCGGATTGTGCATGTCGCGTCAATCGCCTGGGGTTCATTCGGCGGATCTCCTGAGGGGGAGACAGCCATGGCAACTGCAAGAGCAGAGCGGCGGCTGGCCGCGATCCTGGCCGCTGACGTCGTCGGCTATTCCCGCCTCGTCGAACATGACGAGGCTGGGACGTTGTCGGCTCTCAAGGATCTGCGCCGGGTGGTGATCGATCCGCTGCTCGCCGAGCATCAGGGCCGGATCGTCAAGCTGATGGGCGACGGTGCGCTCGTGGAGTTCGGCTCGGTCGTCGATGCCGTGGCGTGCGCGGTCGCCATCCAGAAGGGGGTAACCGAGAACCAGGCCGATGTCGCGCGGGAGCGACGCATCATCTTTCGGATCGGCGTCAATCTCGCGGATGTGATCCATGAGGTTGATGGGGATCTCTACGGCGATGGCGTCAACATCGCCGCCCGCCTCCAGACCGTGGCGGATCCAGGCGGCATCTGCATCTCCGGCACGGCCTACGATCACCTCCAGGGCAAGCTTGACTGCGACTACGAGTATCTCGGCGAACGCGCGCTCAAGAACATGGACCGGCCGGTGCGGCTGTACCGCCCCGTTCTGGAAAGGACGACCGCACAAACGGCATCGCCGAGGCCCGCACTTCCGGACCGACCATCCATTGCCGTGCTGCCGTTCAACACCATGAGCGCCGACCCGGAGCAGGACTTCTTCAGCGATGGGCTCACCGAGGACATCACGACCGCGCTGTCCAAGCTCAAGGGCTTCTTCGTGATCGCCCGCAACACGATGTTCACCTACAAGGGAAAGCCCGTGGATGTGCGCGCCATCGGGCGCGAACTCGGGGTCCGCTATATTCTGGAGGGGAGTGTCCGCAAGGCCGGCAACCGGATGAGAGTGAGCGCGCAGCTCATCGATGCGGCCTCCGAAGTCCATCTCTGGGCCGAGAGGTACGACGGCGACCTCGGCGACATCTTTGCCATTCAGGACGAAATCACCGCAAGCGTCGTCGGCCGCATCGGGCCGGAACTGCTCGCGGCAGAGCATGCCCGCGAAAGTCCCAAGCCGCATCATGGCCTTGATGCCTGGGAGTGCGTCGTGCGGGCGGTGTTCCTATGTTCGCAATTGTCTGAGGAGAGCAGCGAAAAGATGCTCCCCCTGCTCGACCGGGCAATCGGACTGGCTCCCGGTTATGCCCAGGCGCTCGCCATGAAAGGCTGGATTACCATGTGGCGCGCGTTCCAGGGGTGGGAGGACATGGGGTACGCCCTGGCCGTTGGCAGGGATTTCGTCCAGCAAGCCATTGCCGCGGACGACAAGGAACCGTGGACCTACCTTGCGCAGGCGATGATCGCCTTTGCCACGCGTGACAATGTTCTGGCAATGGCGGCAATCAGCCAGGCTGTCGCGATCAATCCCAACTCCGCGTTTGCACACGGCCAGTTGGGACTTGCGCATGCCAACGGGGGCCGCGCAGCGGATGCCATTCCTTGCATCGACTACGCCCTCAGGCTGAGCCCGCGCGAGGCTTTTCTCGGCGACTTTCAGTTTTACTACGCCATGGCCTATTTCCAGGGCGCGAATTACGAGCTTGGGTTGAGTTACGCGCGAGAGGCGCATCGCTTGCGATCCGGCCACGCGGTTCCGCTGATCATCGGCACGGCCTGTGCCGGGCTTCTGGACAACCAGGAGGCTGCCAAGGACCTGCTCGGACGGCTGAAATCGATCGTTCCCGACATCTCACGCGACGCTGTCGGAGCAACATCGTCTTTCGTGCGCGCCGAGGATCGCGCGCGCCTGATCGAGGGACTAGCCCGTGCCGGCCTCAATTGACGAGTTGGATTGACCTCGACCGAATGCCGGACAAAGCCGAGCCTCGCCACCGATATCCCTTCGGCAACACTCCACACAGCAAACTCGTCATCGTCCCTTGACTTTCCTCACCACATCGCCATTTCATATCATATGATACATTCAGTCACCGCATAGGAGACGACCATGACCAGCGCTCAACCGGCTTTCGCCCCCGACAGGCAAGCGGCCCGCCAGGAAGAGGCCGTCATCGTCAAGGCCGTGGTCAAAGCCTGTGACCTCTGGCATCTCACCAACAGGGAGGCCGCCCAGCTCTTCGATGTGCCGATCGCCACCTGGAACCGCATGAAAGCGGGGGACTTCAAGGGCAAGCTCGACCAGGACAAGCGCATGCGCGCGAGCCTGATCGTCGGCATCTTCAAGGGGCTGCGCCTCTTCTTCAACGGGCCGCTCACCTACCAGTGGCCGAAGGCGGTCAACACTGGCCCACTGTTCAATGGCCATTCACCGGTCGATCTGATGATCGAAGGCGGCATTCCCATGATGCTGAAGGTGCGGCGCTACCTCGATGGCCTGCGCGGCGGCCTGTGAACGGATGATCCCGGAAATCGATTTCAACGAGCCGGCGACCGTCCGCCTGATCTCGACCGCTTACATAACCGAGCCCGCGGTCAAGCCGCTGGCCGACGATGACGACGAGGTCGAGATCCTCAACCGGCTGGAGGCGATGACCTCGGCGCGGCTGAGCCCGCTTGCCCTGCCCGTCGGCGTCGATCCGGCCGAGCTTCTGAACGAGACCTTCGGCTATGGCTGGTCGCTGATCAATGCCGCCTTCTGCCATGCCCGCCTGCCGGGCAACCGCTTCAATGGCGAGGAGCGTGGCGCCTGGTACTGCGCCTTCGGCCCGGGCGCACTTCAGACCTGCCAGGCGGAGATCGTCTACCACCGGACCCGGGCGCTCCGCGAAGCCGGTAGCTTCCACGATATCGGCCGTTACCGCGAGTTGATCGCCGGCTTCACCTGCCGCTTCCATGACGTGCGCGGCGAAAAGGAAGCCGCCTATCTCTCCCCCGATACCGCTGTCGCCTACCCCGCCGGCCAGGCGCTCGCCGCCACCATTCTTGCCGAAGGCGGTAACGGCCTGATCTATCCCTCCACCCGCGATCCGGAAGGCGAGTGCCTCGCCGTCTTCCGCCCCTCGGTCATCCAAAACGTCCGCCAGGGCCGCACCATCACCTTTCAATGGTCGGGCGCGCCGGAGCCGCGCATGGACGAGGATTGAGCGGCGAACCGGTGTGACCGCGGAGCCGCCAGCGATCCGCAATGTTCCCGCAATGCGCATCCCCGACAAGGGCTCGCCTTTCCGGTTTCTCGCGCTACACTTGCCGAGGCCGGCTTCGGCCTGAATAGAAAACACCTATAAATCAAATTGTTATTGACGCCTTTGCCCCGATGGATATGCGCCGGCACCTGGAAGCCATGCCTCACCTTCTCCTAGGCTGCGAGGAGAGGAAAACGGCCGCACCACGTTCCACTTGACGACCGCCCGTTTCGCGTAGGCTGCGACGCGACCGGCGCGTTCTCCAGGCTTGGGATGTGGCCGTTGCGAGCGCCGCATCGTCCGTTCTCCCCACTGTGGGGAGAAGGCGCCTGCAGGACGGCCGGGAAGCAAAGCGTCGACCATGAGGAACGAATGACGATTACACTTTTGCCCGTGGATGCCGTCGATGCCGAGGTCATCCGAAAGCTCGATGTTCACGAAAACCAGATGAATTTCATCGCCAGCAACGAGGAGTCTCTCGAAGAACTCGCCGAGCGCCCGGAATGCGTGGGTTTTGCCGTCATGGCCGAGGGCGCCCCCGTCGGCTTTGCAATGTATGCGCTCGATCCGGATGACGGCAATCACTGGATCTACCGGCTGATGATCGACGCCCGCCACCAGGGCAAGGGCTATGGCGCCAAGGCGCTGGCCGCCCTGCTCGACCACATGGCCACGATCCCCGAATGCGGCGACATCTATCTCGGCGTCTACCCGGACAACACCCGCGCCCACGCCCTTTACCACCGCTTCGGCTTCCGCGAGACCGGCATGATGCTCGGCGAGGAAAAGGTCATGTGGCTGGATCGCACGTCGAAGTAGACCACGGGGCTGCGTCCCGCTCGGCGCGGATGGGATCAATCCGGTCCCATCCGCGTACCATAACCCTGCCCTCGGCGCGCTACGACGCGACCGGGGCCGCCACCGGCTTCGTCAGGCGCAGGCCGAGCACCAGCAAGCCGCCCAGCGCGTAGACGAAGACGACGGACAGCCAGACGGCGCCCGGCCATTGTTCGCGAACGGCAAAGTAGATGCTCGAAAAGGCGAGCGGGCTGATGATCGAGGCGAGGCTCACGGCCGAGGCCAGCACACCCTGGAACTGGCCCTGCTGGCTCTCGTCGACCTGCCGGGTTGCCAGCGACTGCAGCGCCGGCACGCCGATGCCGCCGAGTGCAAAGACCGGCATGATCGCAAAGATCATCCAGCCCTCGCTCGCAAAGGCCATGACGGTGAGCGCAAGGCATACGCCGGCGATACCCGCCAGAATGGCGCCGCGCTCGCCGAAGAGTTTTACTGCCGGCCCCGGAAGAAACGCCTGGGCAAGCGTCTGGCAGACGCCGAAGGCGCCAAGCGACAGGCCAATCCAGAAGCCGTTCCACTGAAACGTCTCGCTGCCCCAGAGCGCCCAGCAGGTGCCATAGGCTTCTCCCGTGGCGCTGAAGATCAGGAAGAGGAAGACGATCGGCAGCACGCTCTTGACCGAGAACACCCAGCGCAGCGGCTTAAGCGGGTTGAGCGCATGGAGGTCGATCCTCTCCCGGCTCGGTGTGCGCGATTCCGGCAGCACGAGATAGGCGAGGCCCAAGTTGCAGCCGTTCAGCGTCGCTGCGGCGATGAAGGGCAGACGCAGCCAGTGATCGCCGGCAACACCGCCAAGAACAGGTCCGATGATGAAGCCGATGCCGAACATGGCGTTGAACAGGCCGAAGCGCTGGGCGCGCTTGTTCTCGGGCGTGATGTCGGTGATATAGGCTGACGCGACCGACATGTTGGCGCTCGTCAGCCCCGCAATGGCGCGGCCAATGAAGAGCATCCAGAGACTGGGCGCAAAGGCGAGAAACAGGTAGTTGATGGCAGCGCCTGCAAGCGAAATCAGGAGCACGGGCCGGCGGCCCAGCCGGTCGCTGAGCGCCCCCAGAACCGGCGCGAAGATGAATTGCATGACCGCGTAGAGCGCGGTCATGGTGCCGATATAGGGCGCGACGTTTTCGGCCCGGGTAACCTCCTTCAACAGCGAAGGCAGGATGGGAAAAATGAGGCCGATGCCCACGGCATCGAGCACGATGGCAGTGAAAATGACGATGAGAGGTTTCTTCATGATGCGTTCCGATCGACGCAAGCACGCGCACGCCAACAGGCGCCGATGCCTTGCGATTGGGTGACCTGACGATGCAGGCGATAGGTTTTGGGAAACGCTGGCCGATCCGCGCACAAAAGCAGGGATGGCGTGTGCTTGACCGCCTGGACGGGAATTCGTCCACCTGTTTACTCCGCCACTGAGCGGATCAAGGGAGGCAGTCGCTTTTCGCGATGGCAGGCACTTAACACCGGATGGCGGAACGCGGCAAGCCCCACGATATTGCCGCACGAGCCGGCAGAAGCCGCCAGACCTGATGCGTCGGCCCGAACCTCGTGGTTTCGGTAGCGTGCGATGGGAGCAGAAGCGCGCCGCGCTCGGCACGGGCAAATGATCAGCAAGGCCATTTTCGATTACAGTTGGGGCAGAAACCACGACTTCGTTAGTCTGGTCGCCCCACCCGATGACAACGCCTGGAAGCGCTCTTCACCGTGCCGTGTTCAGTTCGGAGACCGGCATGGAGATGGTGCAGCGTAGGCCATCCGGCGTGAGGGTGAAGCTCGATCTTGCCTGAAGTTGATAGGGCAGTGCCCGCTCGATCAGTTCGCGCCCATGCCCCATGCCCTCGCCGGCTTCGGCTGCAGGCGGCATGCGCACGCCGTATTCGTGCCAGTCGATGTGAAGCCAGAGCTTTTGGTCCTGCCCGGCGTCGATGCGCCAGCGAACGGATAGCGTGGCGCCGGCCTGTCCCAGGGCGCCATACTTGACGGCGTTGGTCGCCAGCTCATGCAGCGCCATCGCCAGCGTTTGCGCCGTCGATGAACGCAGCTTTACGCCAGCGGGGCCTTCAAGCCGCACGCGGCCGATATCCGCATCCACCGCCGCCAGTTCCGCCCGGATAAGCTCATCGAAAGCCACTCGCTGCTGGTCGGTCAGGCGCGACAACAGGCCCTGGACCCTGGCCAGCGCCGAAAGGCGACTGTGGAAATGAGCGTAGAAATCCGGCAGGTCCTTGGCTCTGCGCGCGGTGGTCTCGGCAATGGCCCTGACGACCGCCATGAGGTTTCGCGTGCGGTGCTGGAGCTCGGCGACGAGCACCTTCTGGCGGTTTTCCCATTCCCGCCGCTCGGTGGTGTCGGTCATGGCGCCCACCATGCGCACTGCCTGCCCGGCCTGATCGTAGAAGAAGCGGCCGCGCGCCTGCAGCCAGCGAACGGCGCCATCCGGATGCTTCGTGCGAAACTCCGTGACGAACTCGCTGCGCGTCGCCTGCGCCCGCTCCAGCAGGGCTTCGGTCTCCGCCCGGTCGTCCGGGTGAATGCGTGCGGACCAGTTTTCATAGCTCGGCGCCACCTCGTCCACGCCATAGCCCAGCATGCGAAAATGCCCGTCGCTCCAGTGCACGTCTCCAGTCAGGACATTCCAGTCCCAGAGGCCGAGGCCGCCTACCTGCATCGCCGTTCGCAGCCGCTCCTCGCTCGCCCGAAGCGCCATCTCCGCCTGTTCGCGCTCGATCAGGTCGGCCGCCTGACGCGCCACCACGTCCAGCAGCCGCAGCTCCCGCTCCGTCGGCTCGTGAACCTGCTCCCAATGCGTCGACAGCATGCCGATGATCGCGCCACCACGGGAATACAGCGGGGTCGTCTGAATGGCACGAATACCCGCCTGTCGATAGGCAGCAAGGTCCGCGGTTCCACGCATGAATTCCGCGGCCTCGACGTCGGCGACGATGACGCGCTTTCCCGTGTGAAGCGCACGCGCGCACGTGCACCCGGAGCCCAGGCGAACCCATTGCCAGAACTGGGCTGCCTCGTCGCTGAAGCCGCGATGGGAAAGCAGGTTCAACGCGCCGCCCGGTCCCCGGTCGGCATGCAGCATCTGCAGGCTGGCGAATTGCGACCGCATGATGCCGACGGCGCCGTCCAATATGGTCTCGTAGACGGCCTCCGGCCGTCCGTCCTTGATCAGTTCCAGGCTGATGGCCTGCAGCCGCTCGCTGTCTTCCAGCTCGGCACTGATCTGCTGCCGGCTTTGATGATGCGCGATGATCATCGAGGCGGTGCGCGTCAGGTTTTCGGCAACGGCCAGATCGTCCGCAGTCGCCTGCCGCGGCTCTGCGAAAAACATGGCGAAGGTACCGACGACTTTGGACGCAGCCGTTTCGACCGGAAATGACCAGCAGCCACGATAGCCGGATTCCCGCGCAAGCCACAGCCAGGGCTTCCACCTGGGCTCGTCTTCCACGTCGGGCGTGATGAGCGGCTTGCCGAAATCGATGGGAAGGCCGTGGGCGAGCGCGCCCGGCCCGAGCTTGAAGCCGTTGACCCCGCCCGCAAAGGTATCGGGTATGCCCGTGACATAGTTGAGCTCGGTGCCGTCGGCACTGGCGATATAGAAGGCGCAGCGCGCGATCCCGGCCACCTGGCGCAACGCCAGCGCGATCAGGATATCGAGCGAGGCCGTGAGCGGAGCGCCGTTGACGGCGGCCTGGAACGCCTCCATCTGCCCGGTCAGCCAGGCACTGCTGCGCTCGAACTCTTCATGAGCCGCAAGGGACAGGCTTGCGTCGTCGTTCATAATCGAGGCGCTCCCTTTTCAACTTGGGCCCGAGGGCGGAGCGGCAATCGTGGCAGAGATGCTTGCGGCGAGTCCGGACAAGAACCTCCGGGGTCGTCAAGGCGCCATTCGGGCGCCTCTGCGCTTCCCTGTCTATATACCATTTCGGCCCGCCCTTGGCCGAAAACGGCCGAGACGGCAGTTCGTTCCGCCTGACGAAACGTCGCAGCGGCCACGTCAACCTGTCGGCAGTGTCTGCCCGTCACAGGTCACCATTGCAGCCACCGGCCAGCCGGCGCAGTATTCCTCCACCTCAACAACGGGATCGATGCACCATGCTGAAAGGCTCATGCCATTGCGGCAACGCGAACTGGTCACTCGAAGGCGACCCCGGATCGATCACCGCCTGCAACTGCACGCTCTGCCGCCGCTATGGCACGCTCTGGGCCTATGACTACGAGGGCGAGCGGATCGCCGTGACCGGGAAAACCACCTCCTACACCCGCGCCGACGAGAAGACCCCCTCGCTCGAGATCCTCTTCTGCCCGACCTGCGCCGGCGTCGTCGCCTGGCGGAGCCTGCATCTCGACGAACACGGACGCCGGCGCATGGCCGTCAATCTCAGGCTGGCGGAACTGGAGCAAGTCGCCGATCTCCCCATCGACCATTTCGACGGCTTCGACACCTTCGAGGACCTGCCGTCCCGGGGAAAATGCGTGCGCGATCTCTGGGCGTAACGCGTGGCTGTCGTCGGGCATCGACGCATCGCCACACAGCGGCCGGCGCATGTGATCAAAACCTCTCGAGGATGCTTGGGCGACTTCCAAAGGTCCTCGCGCCCCGTTCCCACGCCTCACCCATGGGTTGAGGCACTCAATTTCGGGGGATGAAGGCATAGAAGCAGGCCGGAGCGCATTTTCTTCGGATGACAGATACCGGTGCACTGCGTAGCCTGGGGAGCATGGGCGCAGGGGATTGGACAGATGAGGAAAATGACGCGATCGTCGCGAGCTATTTTTCCATGCTGAGCAATGAGCTTTCTGGTCGCCCTTACAACAAGGCCCTGCAAAACCGGGTTCTCCAGGGAGAGCTCGCAAGAAGTCGCGGCTCGATAGAATTCAAACATTGCAACATTTCAGCAGCTGCAAAAAGCTTTGGCCTTCCTGTCCTCAGCGGTTACCAGCCGCGTTTCAATTTTCAGATGTCGCTGGCAGAGGCAATATCCCGGTGGTTGGCCCAACATCCGCAATGGGATAGCGCCCTTGGCCCTGACCTTGTGTCCGGTGTGGCGGAGCCACCTGCGCTTTTCATCGGCGTCGCGCCCACTTTGCACAATGCCCCACCACCCGCTGAATTGACGCAGATGCAGACGGTTGCACGGCGTTTCGATGTGGCCGGGAGAGACGAACGCAATCGCGCCCTTGGCCGCGCTGGGGAAGAGCGCGTACTCCACCATGAGCGCCTGCAGCTGCAACAAAGCGGCCGCCAGGATCTGGCCCGCCAGGTTCGATGGGTGGCCCAGGAAGATGGCGATGGAGCGGGTTATGACATCGCAAGCTTCACGCCTGATGGGCGAGTGCGTTTGATTGAGGTAAAGACCACCAATGGTTGGGAACGAACACCTTTTCATATTTCCCGCAACGAGCTTGAGGTGGCCGAGATGCGACGCCAGGAATGGTGTCTCCTCCGTCTCTATGATTTCTCGCGCCATCCGCGAGCCTTCGAACTGCGCCCGCCTCTTGACGCTCATGTCTCCCTCATAGCGACCAGCTATCAGGCGAGCTTCCACTGAGTAAGCAGCAACGCTTCATCCATTCAAACAGCATTACACTCGCCGAACTGCCAATGCTCGCCAACAATTTCTGCGGTCCTGCGACGAAATCGAAGGGCACGCCTGGCCCCGGCGCACGGGTGGCGATCGCGGGACGCGGCTGGCAATGGGGCGTCTTTGCCAGCGATGTCAGGCAGATCGACTGAGCGTGAACCGCCTTTCGCCAACGCACTTGCCTTTACTGGGAGCGATTGTTGCGCGGCCCCGGCTTCTTGGCTACGAAGGGCCATCCACAAGATCTTCTTCGCCGGCAAGGTCGCAAAACTCTTCAGCGTGAGCAAAGCGAGGAGATCACCGGCACCACGACCTACCGCGTGTCAGGCCAGATCGTCTTCGCCTCGGCCGAAAGCTTCGTGCAGGCGTTCGATTTCGCAAACGTGGCCCGGAAGGTGGTGATCGATCTGAATGCGGCTCATCTCTGGGACATCACCGCCGTCGGCGCGCTCGACAAGATGGTGATCAAGTTCCGCCGCCTCGGCGTCGAGGTCGAGGTGCTCGGCTTCAACGAAGCCAGCGCCGACATGGTCGATCGCTTTGCGTTGCACGACAAGGACGAACGGTAGGCAGCAAGCGCCGCCCTGCATTGACCGGCAAGGCGCTTGCCGCGCACCGGCGGTGCGACGCTGTCGCTCCCCCGGCCCCGTCAATGCGTCGCCAGTACCCACGCCTCAACCGGCTGGTTGATGCCCTTCAGCACGAGCAGCCGCGTTCCGGCGCCAGCCGTCAGCGCCTGAGCCTCGGCCGCAGTCTCGGGCGAGACGAGGATCTCACCCGCCTCGGCCTGGGATTCGAGCCGGGACGCCAGGTTGACCGTACCGCCGATCGCGGTGAAATCGCTGCGGAAGGTCGAGAATTCGCCGATCTCGACATCGCCGGTGTGAATGCCGACCCCGACGCCGAGCGTCTCTCCCTTGAGATCGCCGAGCTGGAGGCTGCCGAGGGCGGCCGCGCAGAGCTGCTGGATATCGCGGGCCGCCAGGATCGCCGCCTCGGCGTGGTCTTTCCGGATGATCGGGAAGTTGAAGATCGCCATCAGGCCGTCGCCCATCTGCTTGTTGACGATGCCGTCATGCGCCCAGATCGCCTGCGCACAGCGATCCTGAAACAGGCTGACGATCTCGCTCAGGCGGATGCGCTCGATCCGCTCCGAAAGATGGGTGAAACCGCGGATATCGGCAAACAGAATGGTCGCGCTTGCCGCAACGTGACTCTGCTTCTTCACGTAACGGAACGAGCGCTCGCAGATCGTGCAGATGTTCGGGTTCATCTTGCTGCGGGTGATGCCGAAGGCACGAAACGGCAGCGCCAGGGGCCCGCGAATGGGGATCGGCACATGCATCTGATCCCAGCATCCCCGGCAGATGCGGGCGTCGCCGCGTTGGGTCGGCTGGGTAGTAGAAGCTTCTGTCATGGTCTGCATCTGCTCCGGCTCACTGGGCCCGAGGGGCGTGAACGAAGCTTCTGCCATTTGGCAAGTTTTAGCAACGGCTGGAAGAACCTGAGGTCAGCGAAAGCCGGCCATCGATGCACGCACTTGGCCGCGCAGCCTTCTCCTCTCTCGACGCGCCGCCGCCCCATCGCATGGACGCCTGCGCGCACAGGTGGTATCGCCGTCACCTTCCGCTTCAGGCAAGGCCCGTCACCCCGATGAAAAACGTTCTCTTCGTCTGCAGCCAGAACAAGCTTCGCAGCCCCACCGCCGAGCAGGTTTTCGCCGACTGGGCGGATATCGAGGTCTCATCGGCCGGCCACCAACAACGACGCCGAAAATCCGCTGTCGGCGGAGCAGATCGAATGGGCCGACATTATCTTCGTGATGGAGCGCGCCCACCGCACGAAGGTGCAGGCAAAATATCGAACCGCTCTCAAGAACAAGCGGCTCATCTGCCTGCACATTCCCGACGACTATGCGTTCATGGAGCCGGCCCTCATCCAACTGCTGAAGGTGAAGGTCCCGCCCTATCTCTAGCGTCGCCGATGCCGACGTTTTCGAACTGGTCCGTCTTCAAGCCTTCTTGACCGGCGGGATGACCCAGGAACCGTCGAGAATGGAAGGCGGGCTGTCATCCGGCCAGTAGAGCCGCATCATCAGGATGAACTTGCCCTTCGGCGCCGGCAGCCAGTTGGCCTCCTTGTCCTTGCCGGGTGATTCATTCTGGATATAGATCTCGGTCGATCCGTCGGCATTGGTCTTGGGGCTCACGCGGGCGCTGATCGAATAGCGGTTGAGCGGATTGTCGACGAAGAAATAGTTCTGGTCATACATGGTGATCGACCAGAAGCCGCGCACCGGCGGCAACTGCCCCTTCGGGAAGGTGACGATGTATTTGTTGGCGCCGTTATAGGCCCGGGAGAAAAGCCCGTCCTTGGATTTCAGCGACGTCGGATAGATCGCATCCTGCGGGCGATTGGCGCCCAGCCCGATTGCCGTGATCAGTGCGCGCTGCAGATAGCCGTTCCCGTAGATGCCGGTCTTGGTGGTAAAGCCCCAGCCGTTGATCTCCTGAATATCGCCATCGCTGAACTTGAAATGCAGCATGATGCGATGGAACGCGGTTACCGGAATGCGCGAGACGAAGGCGGCGTCCAGCTTGCTCTTGTCGAAATCCTTGCCGGGCACGATGCCGATCTGGGCAAACTTGGCGATCGCTTCTCCGTCCGCGGCCGTCGGCGGATTGGTCTTCATCAACTCGCAAAGCAGCGTGAAGTACTCGACCGCATCCATGCTGTTGACCTGCTCGCGCACCGCCGTCTTCATGTCGATGTGCGGATCGACCTTGCCCGGTGGCGGAGTCCAATCCTTGCCGTAGGCGCTGAGTGGCACCAGCTTGCATTCGTCCTGCAGCGCGTGAACCGCCTTGTAGTCCTCGGGCGAGCCGTCGCAATAGATACGGCCGAGGATCCAGACGATGCTCGTCGGCGACTTGTATTCGGTGACGCCATCAGGGACGGTGCCCTGCCA
Source organism: Ensifer adhaerens (assembly GCF_020035535.1). Lineage (NCBI taxonomy): Bacteria > Pseudomonadati > Pseudomonadota > Alphaproteobacteria > Hyphomicrobiales > Rhizobiaceae > Ensifer > Ensifer adhaerens. The sequence goes on from NZ_CP083349.1 coordinate 2,181,368, forward strand.
GCCGGGCCCGGTGATTGCGTAGGACTGCGCGCCATCGCCACTCGTCCGTTTTCCAGGCACCTGGAACACCGTCGTCCAGCCGTCGAGCATCGGAAACAGGAAGTAGCGATCCTTCATGTCGGGGATCGACAGAACCCAGGGCTCCTTGCCCACATCGACGAAGGCGGTCGTATAGAGCGTATCGGCGTTTGGTGCCGTGACGTCCTTGAAGGATGCGTTCGGATATTCGCGCAGCTTGATGATGTGGCCCATCGGGCCCTTGGTTCCTTCGGGCTGTTCGACATTGGTGACGACCCGGCGGGTCATTTCGGTGGTCACCAGCGGATAGCCGTAGATATAGGCTTCGACGGCCAACCAGAAATCGTCAGCCGCCTCGATGGGATCGATCAGCGGAGATTCCAGAGCATTCGCATGTGAAAATGATACCGTTGCCAGCAGACCGGCACCGCCCAAAGCGACGGCACGACGTGTCATATCCATGTTCGCCTCCCTCTTGCCTTCATGGCGGCAAGAAAGTTAGCACACACTAAATAACACTACTAGGCATTGTATCGGCCCGGATTTCGCGCCAGATCGCGACAACTGCCCGATCGCGCCGCCGGGCCCTCCTGAGACCCGTCTCTGCCGGCAAATTCGCAACGCAACCCGGAGTGGGTCGGCAACGGCTGCCCCGGAGGCGGGGCAGCGCAAGATGCATTCGGCTGCGGAGCAGCCGATCAGAACGACAGGCGGTTGCTGGACCAGACCGGGCCGAGGCGCTCTTCTTCCTTGAGCGTCGCCGAACCGTAGGAGAAGCGCAGACCACCGAAGATGGTACTGGTGTCGCCGGAGACCGAAGCGCTCAGGCCTGAAAGCTCCTCGTTGGTGTATTTGTAGCCGGCAAAGAGCGTGACGGGGAAAGCGTCCAGCCGGTAGTTCGCCGTCAGCTTCAGGCTGCGCAGATCGTAATCGATGTCGTCTTCGCTGATGCGATGGAGCGAACCATCGACGTCGAAGCGCAGGTTATCGGTCGCGTAAACGCGTGCGCCGAGCGAACCCATATAGTGGTTGGCGTCAATGTCGTCGAAGTCTTCTATGCTCGCCTGGCCATAGCCGACCGAGCCATGCAGCGTCCAGGTATCGAGGAAATAGGCCGCTTCGAAGCCACCCATGTAATCGTTGAGGTCGACGCCGATGCCCGGGTCGAGGCGTGCGCCTTGCACGAAGACACCTGCCGCATAGAGATCGTTGCGATAGTAGCCGTGCAGCGCACCGTCATAGCTGTTGGTGTCGAGGTCCTCAAAGGAGGCGCGCGTGTAGCCGAGATCGACCTGCAGGTTGAAGCCGGCGCCGGCATCGAAGTTCACCGCACCCCGCAGATCCCATGCATCCGCATCGATATCGCCAGGCGAGTCCACGGCAGCGCCGTAGGACGTCTCGACGTAGCCGACGATACCGCCGGACGCCTGTTCCACCGGCACTTCATAGGCATCCTGCGGCCCCACCAGCGGACCATCGATATCGGCCGCGGCCGCGATCGAAACACTTGAAAGAAGAAAAATGACGAAACCGCTCGCCCTGACCATTGCCCCACTCCGGTTCAAACCCCGGGGGAAAGGTAAACGAACACGGTTAATACAATCTCTACGGGAAACAGATCAGACACCCTGCCAAAGTCGACACGATCCGGACACTGTGGCAGCCGTTCATCTCGCGGGCGACCTTCGTCCCCACTCGCCGCGCCGCGCAACACATTGTCGCCGCACGACACCAGCGGCTGCCCTCATCCCGCGGTGAGGACCGGCCCCTCATCCGCCCGGTGAGGGCTCGTCCCTCATCCGGCCTGCCGGCCACCTTCTCCCCGCCTGGCGGGGAGAAGGCCACCGCTCGCCTCGACAGGAAATACCACAGGTTCACTTTGCGCCAATTGCTTGGCCCGAGACGAAACCCGCTTCGACGCTGACCGCGGCCGCATCCGAAAATGCCGGCGATCCGGCTCGTCCCCTCTCCCCGCCTGGCGGGGAGAGGGTTAGGGCGAGGGGCAAGCAGGCTTGGCTCTCGGGTTAAACCCGAGGTGAGGCCAAACTCGCCCTTGCGCAGAAGGCGTCCCTACTGGTTGGCGATCTTCTCGCGCAGCCGCTCATCCTGGGCGGCGATCTCGGGCGTCACCAGGTCGCCGAAATCTTCCATCTCGAACACCGGGCGGATTTCGATTTCGCTCGGACCCGGCATCGGGTTCGGGCAGCGCTTCACCCAGGCGATCGCCTCGGCCATGTCCTTCACCGTCCAGATCCAGAAGCCGGCGACGAGTTCCTTGGTCTCGGCAAACGGGCCGTCGATAACCATGCGGTCCGCCCCGTCGAAGGCGACGCGGGCGCCGCGCGACGAGGGCTGCAGCCCCTCGCCCGCCTGCATGATGCCGGCATTGACCAGTTCCTCGTTATACTTGCCCATGGCGGCCAGCAGCTCTGTCGAGGGCATGTTGCCCGCTTCGCTGTCCTCGGTCGCCTTTACAAAAACCACTACGCGCATTGTCCATTCTCCTCTGTCACGCCGGTCCCGGTCCTCGTGACCTCAAGGGGTGCCGGCATGGTGAAACCCAGATAGGTAGAGCAGGTTACGGGCGAAAGACCCGCGCGGATTTTTTTCCTATCCCGCTCCGGTGGAGGAAGCCGGATTGGCCTCCCTGACTAAATGACGAACGGGAAATGACGGTGCCGACAGGGGCGTCGAAAATTTTCCGAAAAAAGATTGGCGCGGAGAAACGAGGAGAAAAAGCGCTGCGCGACGAGACCATCGCTGCCGATCCAAATGTGCGCCGTTGGCTCAGGGACAGCCTCCCCGTCCACCCTCATCTGGCAATTTGGCAGGAGGCCAGCGCCACCCCCTCATTCCTGTGCTTGTCACAGAGATCCAGCAGCCGTGCGTCGGCACGGCGGGAAATGCGGTCCTGGCGTACCACCTTTGTGCCACCAGGTTTCTCGCGCCGCCGACGCGACGCGGCTGGGTTCCTGTGACAAGCACAGGAATGAGGGCGGCTTGGCGTTACACGGCACAAGACCTCAAAAAAAGAGGGCCACGCCGCGCCGGCATGGCCCTCCGTCATCGCTGTTGCTCCTGCCGAATGCCGCGGCAGCCAAGCGCCTATTGCACCTGCGTGTGCAGGTCCGCCAGCGCCTGCCGCAGATCGTCGATCGGCGTCTGGTTGGCCATCTTCTTGCCTTCCAGTTCCGGCGGCATCTTCCAGCCGGGATCGATGCCTTCCATGTTGGGCAGCTCGTGCGCGATGCCCTTGTGGCAGTCGATGCAGGTGGCCTTGCCGGAAAGCAGGTAGCGGGTGTGGATCTCGGCGGCGCGCTGGGTCTGCTTCTGCAGGTCCATGGCGACCGAGGAATGACAGTTGCGGCATTCAAGGCTGTCGTTGGCCTTCATGCGCGCCCATTCGTGCTGCGCCAGTTCCAGCCGCTTTTCGAGGAACTTCGACCGGGTGTTGATCGTGCCGAAGATCTTGCCCCAGACCTCCTTGGAGGCCTGCATCTTGCGGGCGATCTTGTCGGTCCACTGGTGCGGCACGTGGCAGTCCGGACAGGTGGCGCGCACGCCCGAGCGGTTGGAGAAGTGGATCGTGCGCGTCAGCTCCTGGTAGACGTTGTCGTGCATCTCGTGACAGGAGGTGCAGAACTTTTCAGTGTTGGTGAGCTCCAGCGCCGTGTTGAAGGCGCCCCAGAACATGACGCCGCCGATGAAGCCGCCGAGCGTGAGGAAGCCCAAGCCGAGCGTGCCGGCCGGTGTCTTCATGATCCCCCAGGCCCAGAGGATGATTTTCCTGATCCATGCGATCATGTCGTCACTCGCTTCCGGCCGGCTTGAAACCCAACTCGCTCATGTCCTTGAAGTTGCTCGGCACCAGAGGATTGGTGTCCGCCTGCGGCACATGGCAGGCCGTGCAGAAGTAGCGCCGCGGCGAAACGTCGGCGATCATCTGCCCGTCGCGCGTCATGTAGTGGGTGACGCTGATCATCGGCGCGCCGGAATCCTGGGTGAACTCGCGCTTATGGCAGGAAAGGCAGCGGTTGGCATTGACCGAAAGCTCGTAGCCCTCGATCGAATGCGGGATGACCGGCGGCTGGTCGGGATAGGCGCGCATCCGACGCTTGTCGTCGACCACCCATTTCGGCAGCGGTGCCGCCGCCTCGGTCGCCATCTGCGGTGTGGGCCCCTCGAGCTGCGGCACCAGTTTTTCCGCAACCTGGGCGACCGCGGCGGTGGTGACGAACACCATCACGCCGGCGGCGATTGCCATCCAGACGGGCCGCTTCGGGCCGGCAAAGGTGCGAAGCGGCTGAGCCTGAGGAACTGCCCCGAAACAAAGAGACAGGACGTTTCCAGCAATCCGCTTCAGCCGAGAAAACCCTAGAGGGTTACGGGAACGATCTTGACCGCGCATTTTTTGAAATCCGTCTGTTTGGAGATGGGATCGGTGGCGTCGAGGGTAACCTTGTTGATCAGCTGGCTGGCGTCGAACCAGGGAACGAAGATGACGCCGGGCGGCATGCGGTTGCGGCCGCGGATATCGACGCGCGAGCGGATTTCGCCGCGCCGCGAGACGATGCGCACTTCCATGCCCTGGTTGATGCCACGCTTGCGGGCATCCTCCGCATTCATGAACACGCGCGCGCCCGGAAACGCCTTGTAGAGTTCCGGCACCCGCATGGTCATCGAGCCCGAGTGCCAGTGTTCCAGCACGCGGCCGGTCACCAGCCAGGTGTCGTATTCCTCGTCGGGGGATTCGGCCGGCGGCTCGTAAGGTACGGCGAGAATGACGGCCTTGCCGTCCTTGTTACCGTAGAACTTCACGCCCTCGCCCGCCTTCACATACGGGTCGAAGCCTTCGCGGTAGCGCCACTTCGTCTCCTGGCCGTTGACGACGGGCCAGCGCAGGCCGCGCACCTCGTGATAGGTATCGTAGGGCGCCAGGTCATGGCCATGGCCGCGGCCGAAGGTGGCATATTCCTCGAACAGGCCCTTCTGGATGTAGAAGCCGAAGTCCTTCGCTTCGTTGTTGTCGTATTCGGCGCTCACCTCCGTCAGCGGGAAGCGGTCGACCTCACCGTTCTTGAACAGAACCTCAAACAGCGTCTTGCCGCGATAGTTGGGGTTGGCGTCGAGGATTTCCTTCGGCCAAACCTCGTCGGTGGTGAAGCGTTTGGAGAACTCCACCAGCTGCCAGAGATCCGAACGCGCTTCGCCGCGCGCCTGCACGAGCTGGTGCCAGACGTGGGTTCGCCGCTCGGCATTGCCGTAGGCCCCTTCCTTCTCCACCCACATGGCTGCCGGCAGGATCAGGTCGGCGCTCATCGCGGTGATCGTCGGATAGGCATCGGAAACGACGATGAAGTTGTCCGGGTTGCGATAGCCCTGCCAGGTCTCGTTGGCGGTATTCGGCCCCGCCTGGACGTTGTTGTTGACCTGCACCCAGTAGAAATTGAGCTTGCCGTCCTTCAGCATCCGGTCCTGCTGCACGGCGTGGTAGCCGGGCTTTTCCGGGATGATGCCGTGCGGAATGCGCCAGATCTCTTCCGCATGCTTGCGGTGCTCGGGATTGGTCACGACCATGTCGGCCGGCAGGCGGTGTGCGAAGGTGCCGACCTCACGCGCGGTGCCGCAGGCAGACGGCTGGCCGGTCAGCGAGAACGGGCTGTTGCCGGGCTCGGAGATCTTTCCGGTCAGAAGATGCAGGTTGTAGACCATCTGGTTGGCCCAGACGCCGCGCACATGCTGGTTGAAGCCCATGGTCCAGAGCGACATGACCTTGCGGCTCGGGTCGGCATAAAGCTCGGCCAGCTGTTTCAGGAACTCCGGTTCGACCCCGGTCAGTTCGACGGTCTTTTCCAGCGTGTATTCGGAAACGAATTCCTTGAACGCCTCGAAATCCATCGGCTCGGTCTTGCCCGGGTCCTTGGAGTTGGCGGCATTGACCTCGATCGGGTTGTCGGGCCGCAGACCATAGCCGATATCGGTCACGCCGCGCGCAAACTTCGTGTGCTTCTTGACGAAGTCCTCGTTGACCTTGCCGCTCTCGATGATGTGGTTGGCGATGTAGTTGAGGATCGCCAGATCCGAGCCCGGCTTGAAGACGATCGGGATATCGGCGAGATCCATGCTGCGATGGGTGAAGGTCGAGAGCACCGCGACGCGCACATGCGGCTGGCCGAGACGCCGGTCGGCGACGCGGGTCCAGAGAATCGGGTGCATCTCCGCCATGTTCGAGCCCCAGAGCACGAAGGCATCGGCGTTCTCGAAATCGTCATAGCAGCCCATCGGCTCGTCCATGCCGAAGGTGCGCATGAAGGCGACGGCGGCGGACGCCATGCAGTGGCGGGCATTGGGGTCCAGGTTGTTGGAGCGGAAGCCCGCCCGCATCAGCTTGGTCGCCGCGTAGCCCTCGAAGATCGTCCACTGGCCGGAGCCGAACATGCCGAGCGCCGTCGGGCCTTTCTCCTTCAGGACCTTCTTCGCCTGCTCGGCCATCACGTTGAAGGCCTCGTCCCAGCTCACCGGCTCGAACTCGCCGTCCTTGGCGTAGACGCCGCCGCGCTTCCTTAAGAGCGGCGTCGTCAGCCGGTCATTACCGTACATGATCTTGGACAGGAAATAGCCCTTGATGCAGTTGAGGCCGCGGTTGACCTCGGCCTGCATGTCGCCATGGGTGGCGACCACCTGGCCTTCCTTCACGCCCACCATCACGCCGCAGCCCGTGCCGCAGAAGCGGCATGGCGCCTTGGACCATTTGATCTCCAGCGCGTTGACACCGCCCGGCACCGGCTGTGCGGCCGCAGGCAGCGCAATGCCGGCCGTGGCGGCGGCGATGCCGGCCGCATGGGCCTTCAGAATGTCACGCCGCGTCAGTTCTCCGCTCATGGCTCCTGCCCTTCCTCTTCCATTTCGACATGCTCGAAAACCATGTTGGCCGAGATCACCCCGTCGAGCAGCGAGATCTGCGTCAGGCATTCGCCGAGCGCGCCCGTACTTCTGCCTTCGATGACGATGACGATCTTGCCGCCGCCATGGCCGTGGATTTCGACGTTTTCCATTCCTGCGAGCGTCGCTAGCACCGCTTCCGTGCTCTGCGGCATCGTGGCGACCACGGCGCTCGAAATGTGATAGGGCGTGCCCGCCTTTGCCATTGCGGCCTCAGACATGAGCCACCTCCGCTTCCAATGCCTTGACCACGATGGCGCTCACCGGGCAGCCGCCAAGGCAGGCGCCGCAGCCGGTGCATTTGGCTTCGTCGAGTTCCGGCAGGAACGGCCCGCCCATGCGTGGGCGAAAACGGATCGCCTGCTCCGGACAGCTTTCGCCGCAGGACTGGCAGGCGACGTAGCGGCGCGCGAGGCACGTGTCGGCAATGCTTGCGACATGCGGGAAACGCCGCACGTCCTTGGCCTCGAACACAGGTTCGGGACAGGCTTGCGCACAGGCGCCACAGAAGGTGCATTCGCCGCCGGAAAAGTCGACGAAGGGTAAACCGCCTTCAAGACGGATTATGCCGGTGGGACATCGCTCCGCGCAGGCGCCGCAGCCGGTGCAGGCGGCAAGGCTCAGATCCGAAACGCCCGGCGGACGGATGCGAACGGGCTTTGCAGCAACCCGGCCGGTGAAGAGTTCACGGCGTGAAAGAGGCTCAGCGCCCATGGCTCACCTCAATGTCCGGGCGGGCCCGGCGGGCCGAAGACGATCTGCAGCATCCAGACGAGGAAACCATAGCCGCCGACAACGCCGACGGCGACGATCGGCCAGATGCCGAAGGCGAGCACGAAGAAGGTAATGAGCTCCGCACGCCGCGAACGCGGACGGTTTTCAGTCGGCTGTTGCTGAACGAGCTCTGGCATTCCTGCGTCCCCCAACACAATCTACGGTAAGATGCGCCAACCGAAATAAAAATCAATCCCATGACCTAAGGATGACACTTCCGCATCCTGCCGCAGAGTAGAGGCCAAACAGAGCCGGTCATTGATCTGTGTCAAAGCGACAGGAATCCGATGCAAAAATCGACGGCAATTCTCCGATCGTGCGCCGAAATAACACACGGAGATCAATCAGATTTACGATATTCGTTATATTTACAAGAATATATCGCTTGCGTCACTTTCGCCGGCCCGGTGGCCCAATGCAAGCACAGGGCGAATCTCACGGACGGCGAATGCCGCGGCTTCAAGGCGGCAACGCCTGTCCAGATCGCCCTTGCAACCCAGGGCTTCACCTTCTATTCCTCGTCGCATGACACAACTCATCGAAATCGGAACCGCGCGCGTGCTGAAATGCGCAAACGAAGGAACGCTGCTCAAGGCGGCCGGCGACGCCAACGATTTTCTTGGCGACGCCTGGGCACATGAGGCGACCGTCGTGGCGATCCCGGTGGAACGGCTCGGGGCCGATTTCCTCAATCTTTCGACGCGTATCGCCGGCGAAGTGTTCCAGAAGTTCGTCAACTACCGCATGCGGCTCGCCATCGTCGGCGATATCGGCCCGAGGCTTGAGGCCAGCAAGGCGCTGACCGATTTCGTGCGCGAGACCAACAAGGGCAATGCCATCTGGTTCGTGCCGGATTTCGAGGCGCTCCGCGTGAAGCTGGAGGGCGCCGCGGCCACCTGATTGCCCACAGACCGGCATCCCTTGTCATCATCGGAAATGCCGATGGCGCTATCGGTTTTCTCCGTTTCCGCTGGCGTCGATGCTCTGCCACGTCTCCTTCCGGTCACCACCGAAAGGAACAACGGACAATGAATGCAATCGCCATCAAGAGGATCCTGATCGCCGGCGGCGCTTCCGGCATGGGCCTGGCGCTAACGAAGCGGGCGCTCGCCGAGGGCGCCGAGGTCATCGTCGTCGGACGCAACGAAGAGCGGCTGCACCGCCTGCGCCAGGACCTCGACCACTCTTCGCTGACGACGATCGCCGCCGATATCGCGCGCGAAGACCAGGTCGCGGCGCTTTTCCGGCAACTCGGCCGCCTCGATCATATCGTCAGCACCGCTGCCGATATCGAAGGCGCCTACGAACTCCTGCCTTCCATCGATCTTGCGGCAGCGCAGAAGGTGGTGGAGACGAAGTTCTTCGGCCCGCTGCTCCTGGCGAAATACGGCGCGCCGGCGCTTTCGACCGGAGGCTCCCTCACCTTCACCTCGGGCATCGCCGCCTACCGCCCGGCCGCCCGCGGCGCTGTCGTCGCCGCGGTCAACGCCGCACTCGAAGGGCTGGTGCGGGCGCTTGCCGTCGAGCTGGCGCCAATCCGGGTCAATGCGGTTTCGCCCGGCTGGGTCGATACGCCGATCTGGACCTTCGTTGCCGGCGACAGGAAGGACGAGACGTTGAGCGCGATGGCCGAGCGCCTGCCGGTCGGGCGCATCGGCAAGGCCGACGACATCGCCGATGCCATAGAATTTCTCATCGGCAACGGCTTCACAACGGGCACGGTGCTGCATGTCGAGGGCGGGCACCGACTGATCTGAGCCGGGTCTAGGCCACAGCCGGCGCAAGATCGTCGCTCGCCGCGGCAAGCAGACGCCGGAGCGCCGGCAGCTGCACGCGGCGGCGGCGCCAGATCATGGAAAGCGGCACGCTGCGTGTCGGTCCCGGCCACGCGACCGCGCCGATTTCATCGCGCGCCAGTGCATCGGCAACGGCAAGGCGCGGTACCAGGGCAACACCTGCGCCTTTCGCCACCAGCCTTGCGATCGCAGCAAGGCTGCCCACCTCGGCCGCGCGCCGTGGCGAAACCCCGGCCTCGGCAAAGGCCCTGTCGGCGATCGCGCGGTAGATGCAGCCGCGCTCCGTGATGAGAAAATCCGCTGCCGCAAGCTCGGCCATCGTCGGCATCTTCGCCAGCGCCGCATGCCCCGGCGGCACGATCAGAACGATCGGCTCGGCGGCGATCACCCGCCGCACCAGCCGCTCGTCGACCGTGCCTTCGCCAAACGAAAAGGCGACGTCGATCTCTCCGGTTTCGAGCCTGCGCAGCAGGTCGCCGCTGCCGGCAACCGTCAGCCGCAGATCTATGTCGCCATGGGCGGCGCGAAACCGCGACAGGAAGGGCGCAAGCTGCGCCGAGGCGATCGTCTCCAGCGCGCCGATCGTCAGCGCGCCCGCCTGCTGCCCGGCCGCGGCCGCCACTGCCGCCCGCGCCTCGTCGGCCAGGGCAAGCATCTCCTCGGCATAAAGACGCAGCGCTTCGCCGGCCGCCGTCAGCTCCAGCCCGGCCTTGGCGCGAACCAGCAGCGTAGCGCCGAGCTCGGCCTCGAGCGACTGGATCTGATCACTGACGCTCGATTGCGCCAGATGCACCTCCGCCGCCGCCCGCGTGATGTTGCGATGACGGGAGACGGCAAGGAATGTCGTGAGAAGGCGAGGATGCATCGGGAGGAAGCCGCCGGGAGAGATGGGGAAAGGGTGTGGCACCAAGGCTGCCACAGGCATTCGCCGGGCGTCAACCGCGCCCGGCGGCAGGCCCCGGCCCCGCCCGCTAGGCCGACGCTTCCCCGCGGCGCAAGGCGCGCTTGCCGAGCGCCCTGCTCCCGGCCGCGATCAAAAGCGCGATCGCCGTCAGCAGCCCTGCGACAGCGAAGGTCACCTGCATGCCCCAGGCCACCGCCTCCGGCGCGGCCTTGGCGATATCGCTTGCCGCAACCGCCGCGGCGAAGACCGCCCCCATGACCGACGCGCCGGTAACGAGGCCGAGATTGCGCGAGAGGTTGAGCAGGCCGGAGACGACACCGCGCCGGTCCGCCGCCACCTCAGCCATGACGGCCGTGTTGTTGGCCGCCTGGAACAGCTGATAGCCGGGCGTCAGCAGCGCGATCGCCGCGATATAGCCGGCAACACCGGCCAGACCGGGCAGAACGGCGAGCGCAACGCAGCCCGCGACCATCGCCACCAGACCGACCGAGACCACGGAGCGTGCACCCAGGCGATCGACGATGCGACCGGCGACCACGCCGCCGAAGGCCGAGATGACGGGACCGACCGACATGACGAGCCCGACCATCGCCGCATCGAGCCCCAGCCCGCGCGACAGATAAAACGGCCCGACCACCAGCGTCGCCATCATCACGGTCGAGACCAGCGCATTGGTCGAAATCCCCAGGCTCAGCGTCGGCTCACGAAACATCGCCAGCCGGATGAGTGGCGAGCCTACCTTCGTCTCGACCAGCAGGAACAGCCCAAGGCCGATGGCAGCCGCCAGGAGCAGCGCGACATTCAGAACGCCGAAGCTGCCGCGCCCCGCCGTCATCGCCAGCGCATAGGCGCCGAGCGAAAGCGCAAGCAGCAGCGTGCCGGCCAGATCGAAGCGCGGGCGCTCCCTGCCCTTGAGGCTTCGGTCTGCGGGCAGATACCGATGGGCAAGCACGAGCGCCAGGAGCCCCAGCGGCACGTTGACGAGGAAGATCGTCCGCCAGCCGGGGCCGGCAATCAGCGCGCCGCCGAGCGATGGCCCGAGCGCGGTGCCGATGGCCGACATGGTGCCGAGCAGGCCCATGGCGCTGCCGGTCTTCTCCTTCGCCACGGCCTCGCCGACAAAGGCCATGGTCAGCGCCATCATGATCGCCGCGCCGATCCCCTGCACCGCCCGTGCCGCGATCAGCAGCGCAAGGCTCGGCGTCAGGCCGCAAAGGACCGAGGCTGCGGTAAAGAGCGCGATGCCGGCAAGAAGCAGCCGCCGCCGGCCGACGATATCGCCGAGCCGCCCGACGCTTACGATCAGCGTGGTGATGGCAAGCAGATAGGCGAGCACCACCCATTGCACCGCCTGAAACGACGCGCCGAAGGCATCCGCCAGCGCCGGAAGCGCCACATTGGCGCTGCTGGTGCCAAGCGAAGAGAGCAGCATCGATAGCGACAGGCTGGCGAGCACCCAGCGAACCGGTGCGGCGGCGGGAGCGATGGCAGTCTTCGTGACGCTCATCGGCCACCTCCCGCGCGCGAGGCTTCGCGACGCCCGTTCCTGGCGCAAGAAATGGCGTTAAAACAAAGAGATATAGCGCCGTCATGAATCAAGATATGCGGCAATTGCTTCCGGTCAGACCGGGAAATCGGGGATGGTGCCGCATGCGTAAGCAGGTATGGGATCATCGGAAAACCCTCCAATTCGGTTCTCCGAAAAAATAGGCCCCGGCCGTACATGGCGGAAGGCGCAGCATTTGCACTTCATTCGTGCGTTCAACGCCACATCTGACATGAACTCATGTTATGAAGGACGATGACCAGACCGGATCTCAACCTGCTCGTGACCCTCGATGTGCTGCTTTCGGAAGGCAGCGTCGCCCGCGCCGCCCGGCGCCTGCAGCTCAGCCCCTCGGCCATGAGCCGGGCGCTGGCAAGGCTACGGGAGGCTACCGGCGATCCGCTCCTGGTGCGCGCCGGCCGCGGCCTCGTCCCCACACCACGGGCGCTGGAACTTCGCGGCCGCGTCGGCCCACTGGTGGAAGCGGCCGAAGCCTGCCTCCGCCCCGCCGAGAACCTCGACCTGAAGACGCTCACCCGCACCTTCACGCTCAGGAACCGCGAAGGTTTCGTCGAAAATTTCGGTCCTGATCTGATTGCCCGCGTCGGCGCCGAAGCCCCCGGCGTGCGCCTCCGCTTCGTGCAGAAGCTCGACCGGGACAGCAGTCCCTTGCGCGAAGGCGGCGTCGACCTCGAAACCGGTGTTGTCGGCGACATGACCGGCCCGGAACTTCGCGCCCAGGCCCTTTTCCACGACCGTTTCGTCGGGGTGATCCGCCCCGGCCATCCGCTGGCATCGGGCGAAATCACAACCGCCCGCTACGCTAAAGCCCGCCACGTCCAGATCTCGCGCCGTGGCAACGACACCGGCCCGATCGACACCGCCCTTCAGGCGGTCGGTCTCAGCCGTCAGATCGCAGCCTCCGTCGGCAGCTTCTCCGAGGCGTTAGCGCTCGCCCGCGCCACGGATCTCGTCGCCAGCGTGCCCGAACGCTACACCGGAACGCTGCGCCAAGACCTCGTCACCTTCCCGCTCCCCGTCGCGCTCCCCGAAATCACCATCTCGCTGCTCTGGCACCCGCGCCTGGATGCGGATCCGGCGCACAGGTGGTTAAGGGCGTGCGTGCGGGAGGTGTGCACCACGTAAGGTCCCGCTTACGTCCGGAGCAAAATGCCAGCCCCGTGGACTGACACCATCCGCGATGCGCCGCGCCGGAGACCTGCAGGGCCATGTCCGCCGCTGTTGCCTATGGCAGGCCATCGCGGTATCAGCCCAATCCCGGCCGCGAAGCGCCGCCTCGCCAGCGCAAGTCAAACCCGCACAGGAGAACGCGATGTTCGACCACGTCAAATTCGGTGTCCGCGACTATGCGGCAAGCCTCGACTTCTACCTGAAGGCGCTCGAACCGCTCGGCGTCTCCGTGGTCGATCATGGCGCCCACGGCGTGGAAATGAGCACGGACGGCAAGTCGTCGCTGTGCCTCTACCAGACCGAAGAAACGCCGGCGCACCTTCACCTCGCCTTCATGGCCGCGACCCGGCAGCAGGTCGACGCCTTCTACCAAGCAGCCCTTGCGGCCGGCGGCAAGGACAACGGCGCCCCCGGCCTGCGCCCGCGCTACCACGCCAACTATTACGCCGCCTTCGTCCTCGATCCGGACGGGCACAATATCGAGGCCGTCTGCCACGAGGCTGAGGCCTAAGCCTCGCGGACAGCGGCACCTGAGGCGCTCATGCGCTTTCCGAAAGGGACCCCTTGGCGACTGCCGGTGCCGCCTCGTACCAGCCCTTCGACCTGTTCACGATCCAGACGACCGACAGCATTACCGGCACCTCGATGAGCACCCCGACGACGGTGGCAAGCGTCGCGCCCGACTGGAAGCCAAAGAGGCTGATGGCAGCGGCAACGGCGAGCTCGAAGAAATTCGATGCTCCGATGAGGGCCGAGGGGCCGGCCACGCAATGCTTCTCGCCTGACAGGCGATTGAGCAGATAGGCCAGCCCGGCGTTGAAATAGACCTGTATGAGGATCGGCACTGCCAAAAGAGCAATGATGGTCGGCTGTGCGATGATCTGTTCGCCCTGAAAGCCGAACAGCAGCACCAGTGTCGCAAGCAGGGCGACCAGCGATATCGGCTGAACCTTCGCGAGGAACCGATCGAGACCTGACGACGATTCACCTACCTTGAGGTACTTGCGAAGCATCTGCGCGACGATCACAGGAACGACGATGTAGAGCACGACGGACAGGGTCAAGGTCGCCCATGGGACGGTAATCG